>NZ_JADGLL010000040.1 GCF_015235415.1 Microbacterium paludicola
GTTCAAGTCCCACCTTCCGCACCGCCGACGATCGGCGGTGCGGAAGGTGGGACTTGAACCCACACGCCGTGAGGCACAGGAACCTAAATCCTGCGTGTCTGCCAATTCCACCACTCCCGCGAATTGCGATCAGTCTACTTATCGCCGCAGACAGGCCGCGGGAGGATGGCCCCCGACTTCGCGGGCGCCATCCCGGCCTGTGGATAACTTCCCTGCCGGTGGGCGCGGGATTGTCATCATGACCGGGTGACTCAGCTTCATCCGGATCGTGGCCTGGCGGCGGCCTCGCTCGTCGACCGCGTCCGCGAGCGGCTGCGCGCCGACCGGACCGATCCGACCGAGGCGCCGGATGCGGTCGCCCGCATCGCGCAGGCGGAGGTGCGCAGGCACAACGACATCGCCCTCGCGCGGGGCGCGGCGCCCCTGGATGACGAGCCCGCCCGGATCCGCGAGGTCCTGGCGGCGGTGACGGGCTACGGGCCGCTGCAGCCGTATCTCGATGACCCGCAGATCGAGGAGCTGTGGATCAATGCGCCCGACCGGATCTTCGTCGCGCGTGGCGGCGTCTCCGAGCGCGTGCCGGTGCAGCTGACCGACACGACGGTGCGCGACCTCGTCGAGAGGATGCTCCACGCCACGGGCCGACGGGTCGACCTGAGTCAGCCGTTCGTCGACGCCTCGCTGCCCGACGGATCTCGCCTCCACGTTGTGATCGGCGGGATCGCCCGCAAGCACTGGGCCGTCAACATCCGCAAGTTCGTCGCGAGCCACCGCTCGCTCGATCACCTCGTCACCCTCGGGTCGCTGCCGCCGACGGCCGCCGATCTGCTCCGCGGCGCGATGAGGGACGGGCGGAGCCTGCTCGTGTCGGGCGCGACCCACGCCGGCAAGACCACCCTGCTCGGCGCGCTCGTGTCCGCCAGCCCGGCGTCGCACCGGATCGTCACGGTCGAGGAGACGTTCGAACTCGCGATCGACGCACCCGACCTCGTCGCCATGCAGGGCCGGCAGCCGAGTCTGGAGGGCACGGGCGAGATCACCCTGCGCCGTCTGGTCAAGGAGGCGCTGCGCATGCGCCCCGATCGCCTGGTGGTCGGCGAGGTGCGCGACGCCGAGGCGCTCGACCTGCTGCTCGCCCTCAACACCGGGGTGCCCGGCGCGGCCACGATCCACGCGAACTCGGCGGCCGATGCACTCGGCCGCCTCGCGGCGCTGCCGCTGCTCGCCGGCCGCAACATCGATCGCGGCTTCGTGCTTCACGCGGTGGCGACCAGCGTCGACCTCGTGGTCCACTGCGAGCGCACGGCGGACGGGTTCCGCCGCGTCTCCGAGATCGTCGAGCCCACCGGGCGCATCTCTGGGGAGCTGCCCGAGGTGCGCACGGTCTACCGCGTGACGGAGGCGGCAGGATGACCGTGCTGTGGGGCGCCCTGCTCGGCGGCGGGCTCCTGCTGCTGGTGTCGCCCTGGCTGTGGCCGGCGTCGGCGACCAGGCGGTCGAAGGCAGCGCGGGACGGCGCGCTCACCCGGCTGCTCGCCGGCGCCGGGCTGTCACACGTGTCGGAGCGCATCGTGATCGTGGCGTGCATCGTCTGCGCGCTGCTGTGCGGCGCGATCGCCTGGCTCGCCACGGGCGTGGGGACGCTCGCGCTGCTCGCCCTGTTGGCGGGGTCTGCCGTTCCCATCATGTGGCTGCGATCGCGGCGATCCCGGCTCATCCGTGCTCGGCGCGCGCTCTGGCCCGATGTCTGCGACCTGCTGATCGCGTCGGTGCGGGCGGGGATGTCCCTCCCCGACGCGATCGCGAGCCTCGCGCTGTCGGCGCCGCCCGCCCTGCGACCGGCGTTCGCGCGGTTCGAGCGCGACATGAGCGCATCCGGTCACTTCGACTCCAGCGCCGACCGGCTGAAGAGCGCCCTCGCCGACCCGATGGCGGATCGGATCGTCGAGACCATGCGGATGGCCCGCCAGGTGGGTGGCACCGAGCTGGTGCCGGTGCTGCGGGCGCTGTCCGCCTCCGTGCGCGCCGACGCGGCGCTGCGCGCCGAGGTGGAGTCGCGGCAGTCGTGGACCAAGGGCGCGGCGGTGCTCGGCGTGGTCGCGCCGTGGGTGATCCTCGCCATGCTCGCGCTGCGCCCCGAGGGCGCCGATGCGTACTCCAGCCCGGAGGGAGTGATCCTGATCATCGTCGGAGCCGTGGTGTCGCTCGTCGCGTACCGCGTGATGATCCGGATCGGCCGCCTTCCCGAGCCGCGCAGGTGGTTCGCATGACCTGGGCCACGGATGCCGCGCTCGCCGTGCTGCTCGGCGGCGGGCTCGGCGGGGGCATCTGCCTGCTGCTTGTGCTTGTCCCTCGCATCGGCGCCCCCTCCGTGTCGCGCCGGATCGCGCCGTACATCCGGGAGGTCACGGACCCCGCGGGAACGACGGCGTGGGAGTTCATCGGCCGAGCGGGAGCGGCCGGATCGCTCGGCTGGTCGACGGCCGTCGAGCGGGCGGCGTCCTGGGCCGTGCGCCTGGTGGGGACATCCGATGCCCTCGCGACGCGACTGGCGCAGGCGGGCAGGGAGCCGGATCCGGCGGCGTTCCGCGCGCGCCAGCTGGGTTGGGGAGTGGCGGGTCTCGGGGTCGGCGCGCTCGCCGTGGTGGTGCTGGCGCTCGCCGGGTCGTTCGCGGGTCCGACCCTGCTGCTGCCGATCGTCGCCGGAGCCGCCGCGGTGATCGCCTGCGACGTGCTGCTCGCCGCGCAGGCGAAGGCCCGCACGGCGCGCATCGCGGACGAGATGCCCACGGTGCTGGAGTTCCTCGCCCTGTGCCTCGCCGCGGGGGAGGGCATCCTGGACAGCCTGCGCCGCGTCGCCGCGGTCGGATCGGGCGAGCTCACCGCCGAGCTGCGTGCCGTGGTGCTCGACGTGGGGACCGGGTCGAGCCTGCCCGACGCGCTCACGGCCATGTCCCGGCGCCTTCATGTGCCGTCGCTGTCCCGTGCGGTCGAGCACCTGGTCGCCGCACTCGACCGCGGGGCACCGCTCGCGCAGGCACTCCAGGCGCAGGCCGCCGATGCCCGCGAGGACGCAAAGCGGAGCCTCATCGAGGCCGCGGGGCGCAAGGAGATCCTGATGCTCCTTCCCCTGGTGTTCGGGCTCCTCCCGCTGAGTGTCCTGTTCGCCGTCTTCCCCGGGGTGTTCATGCTCCGGCTCGGGATCGGCTGACGGGCCGCCCGCACTGACCACACCGCACAGACCAGACATCACAGACCAGACAGCAGAGAGAGGGAACACACATGGAACGGCTTATCGAGACGATGGGGGCCCGGGCACGCACCGCCTGGGGCGACGTGGTGGACGAGGAGCGCGGTGACGTCCCCGGATGGGTGCTCATCACGCTGATGACGGCGGGCTTGGTCGTGCTCATCTGGGCGCTCGCGGGGCCGGCGCTGTCCGGTCTGTTCGAGCAGGCGATCACCCGGGTCACCGGCGGACTGGGCTGAGGATGTCGCCCGCGACGCGCACGACGGGGGAGGCCGAGCGCGGCTCGGCCTCCGCGGAGTTCGTGCTCGTCGGCGGGCTGCTGACCCTGCTGACCCTCGCCGTGCTGCAGCTGGGCCTGGCGATGTACGTGCGCAACGTCGTGCATGACGCCGCCGTCGAGGGGGCGCACCACGCCGCCCTCGCCGACTCGGATCAGGCGCGGGGCATCGAGCGCACGCGGTCCGTCATCGAACGCGCCGTGGGACCGCAGTACGCCGACGACGTCACCGCGGCGTTCACCACAACCGGAGGGGCGGCGTCCGTCACCGTGACGGTGCGCACCGTGCTGCCGCTTGTGGGGCTCCTCGGGGTGCCGGCGGCGCTGGAGGTGAGTGCGAGTGCTCCCGTGGAGACGCTGCCGTGAGGCGGCCCGCCGCCTGCTGCAGCCCGCACGCGGCGAGGAAGGCTCGGCGGCCCTGGAGTTCCTGACCGTCGGCGTGGTGATGCTCGTGCCGCTTGTGTACCTTGTCCTCGCCCTCGGGCAGATTCAGGCGCAGTCCCTGGGCGTCGAGGCGGCGGCCCGCTTCGCGGCCCGCGCGCTCGCCGGGGGACAGGGAGATGCGGATGCCGTGCTGACGTCCGTGACCGGCCAGTACGGGATCGAAGCATTCGACGCCTCGGTGAGCTGCACTCCCGTGTCCACGGCCTGCCCGGAGCCGGGCGGCACCGTCCACGTCACCGTGACCGCCGAGGTCCCGTTGCCATTCATCCCGCCCGTCCTCGGACTCGAGCGCCTGAGCAGCGTGCCGGTGCAGGCGACCGCGGTGCAGAAGGTGTCGCGCTACGAGGACGCGCGATGAGGCCGCACGACGAAAGGGCACACGACGAGGAGGGAAGCATCCTGCCGCTTGTGCTCGGCTACGCCCTCCTCGCGATGACGCTCATCCTCGTCTGCGCCAATGCCACCTCCCTCTACCTCGCCCAGAAGCGCCTCGACGCCCTCGCGGACGCGGCCGCGCTCGCCGCATCCGACGGCTTCACCCTGACCCTCGAGGCCGGAGTCCCGCGGGCCGAGCTCGACGACGAGCGGATCCGCGTGCAGGCCCAGTCGATCGTCGACGTCGCGCCGGGGGATCCGGTCCTCGTCGACGCCTCCAGCGGCGACGGACGCTCGGTGCGCGTGACGGTCGCGACGTCCTGGCATCCGCCGATCCTGGCGCCCTTCGTGCCGGACGGAGTGCCGCTGCAGGCGACCGCCACCAGCCGCAACGCCCTCGACTGACTAGCGCCGGGGCACGTACCGGGGAACCCAGCGGATGAACGCGAGCGCGCCGAGCAGGCCGATGACGCCGATGCCTCCTGCCGCGACCGAGAGCGACGCCACAGCGGTGAGTCCCGACACCACAAGCGGGCTGAGCGCCCCGCCCGCGTCGGTGATCGTCCTCCAGGCACCGAGGAACGCCGCCGGGCTCTGCTTCGGCGCGACGTCGGCGCCGAGCGTGAGCAGGATGCCGCTCGACAGGCCGTTGCCGACGCCGATGACGACCGCGAAGACACCGAACCACATCTCGGCCGCGGACACGTCGTGCGTGAAGGCGAGGGCGATCATCGCGCCGCCCATCAGGATGAGCGACGGGACCGCTGCCCAGAGACGTCCGAAGCGGTCCATGACCTGGCCGCTCGCGTAGAACAGCGCGAACTCCAGCGCGCCGGCGATGCCGACGATCAGCGCGATGGTCGACGAGTCGAGCCCGATCGACAGGCCCCACAGCGGCAGGATCGCGGGACGCGAGGCGCGGACGAACGACAGCGACGCCGCCGCCACGCCCAGCCGGGACAGGACGCCCCGGTTGCGGCGGATGGTCCCGAAGATGCCGAGCCGCTCGCTGGTCGGGATGGATCCGGTCACCGCCTCGCCGGTGTCTTCGGGCTCGACCGCCTCGTCGCGCGCGGCTGTGCGCTCGTCGCGCCGCGCGGTGCGCTCGGCACGCGCGGCGGCCGCCGCCTTCTCCTCCGGATCGGGGCCGAACGTCACGAGCAGGCCCACGACCACGAGACACGCGCCGAAGAACCAGATGCTCGCCTGCTCGCGCCCGAAGATCGCGAGCAGCGCGGCGGAGACGAACGGTCCCGTGAACGCGCCGAGGCGGAAGGAGCCGCCGAGCAGTGACAGCGATCTCGCGCGGTACGCGACCGGCACGCGGGTCGTCATGAACGTGTGCCGCGCCAGGGCGAACGCGGCGGCGCTGAGGCCGATCACGAACACCGAGAGCATCAGCACGCCGAGGTGACGCGAGAGCAGCATGCCGGCGATACCGAGCAGCGACACCGCGGAGGCGAGCGCCATCGTGTACCGCTCGCCGAGCCGCGGCACGAGCCAGCCGGCGGGCAGATTGCCGCACAGCTGGCCGACGACGATCATCGCGGTCACGAGGGCGGCGGTGGCGAGGTCGGCGCCGAACTCGCGGGAGATGATCGGCAGCAGCGGCAGGATGGCGCCCTGGCCGAGCGAGTAGATCGCCGTCGGGCCGTAGACCATCGGCGCGTAGCGGCGGATCGCGTCCGCGGCGCCGCCCGGCCCGCGGGCGTCGTCGCCGGATCCGGATCCCTTGTCGGCGCTCATCACCTCCACGCTAGCCGCGGGCGGGCCCGTCCGTCCCGGCGCGGCCGGAGGCCCGGCCGCGATAGGCTGGGGCGTCATGCTTGAATACGATCCTTCCGCCGAGATCCAGGCGCTGCGCACAACGTTCGCGAACATCCGAGAGGTGGTCGACGTCGACTCGCTGCGCGCCGAGATCGCGCGGCTCGAGGCGGAGGCGTCCGAGCCGGGGCTGTGGGACGACACCGCCAACGCCCAGCGCGTGACGAGCGCGCTCAGCCACGCGCAGTCGGCGCTCGCGCGCGTCGAGAGCGTGGAGCGCCGGCTCGACGACCTCGAGGTGCTCGTCGAGCTCGCCAACGAGATGGGCGACGAGGACTCGGTCTCCGAGGCGCGCAAGGAGATCACCGACCTCGAGAAGGTCATCGGCGACCTCGAGGTGAAGACCCTGCTCGACGGCGAGTACGACGACCGCTCGGCCGTCGTGACGATCCGCTCCGGAGCGGGCGGCGACGACGCCACCGACTTCGCCGAGATGCTGATGCGCATGTACCTGCGCTGGGCCGAGCGCAACAAGTACCCCGTGAAGGTGCTCGACACGTCGTACGCCGAGGGTGCGGGCATCAAGTCGACGACGTTCGAGGTCGACGCCCCCTACGCCTACGGCGTGCTCTCGGTCGAGGCGGGAACGCATCGCCTCGCCCGCATCAGCCCGTTCGGCTCCGCCGACAAGCGCCAGACGAGCTTCGCCGCCGTCGAGGTCATCCCCGTCATGGAGGAGGCCGTCGAGGTCGAGATCCCCGAGGGCGACCTGCGCGTGGACGTGTTCCGCTCGTCCGGCCCCGGTGGTCAGTCGGTCAACACGACCGACTCGGCCGTGCGACTGACCCACCTTCCGACCGGCATCGTCGTGTCGATGCAGAACGAGAAGTCGCAGATCCAGAACCGCGCCGCCGCCATGCGCGTGCTGCAGACCCGCCTTCTACTGTTGCAGAAGGAGGAGGAGGCGGCGAAGAAGAAGGAGCTCGCCGGCACGATCACGGCGAGCTGGGGCGACCAGATGCGCTCCTACTTCCTCTACGGTCAGCAGCTCGTGAAGGACCTGCGCACCGGCCACGAGTCGGGAAACCCCGCGACGGTCTTCGATGGCGACATCGACGGGTTCATCAACGCGGGCATCCGCTGGCGCAAGCGCAAGACGGACGACTGAGCAGAGACGGCATGAGCTCCGGTGACGACGACGCCCTCTCCTGGGACGGCGACGACGACCTGAAGGATCCGGCCCCGACTGCGCGGAAGGACGCGCTGCCGCGCGGCTGGCGCGCCGTCGGCAAGGGCAGCGACGACCTCGCTGAGCCCGAGGAGACCGAGGACGAGGCCGAGCCCACGCCCATGGGGAACGCGGCGCTCGTGAGCGTCGGCGTCCTCGCCGGCATCTACACGCTCTACGCGGTCGGCTGGGCGCTCGGCGGGTTCCGCCTCCGCGACCGGATCCAGAGCGACACGGGAGCCGTCGCCGACATGATGTTCCAGGGCGCGATGTGGCTCGGGATGCTCTCGCCCCTGATCTGGTTCCTCGTGACCATGCACGTCACGCGGCGCGGGCCGCTGTGGCGGCGCTTCGCGGGCCTCGCGATCGGCATCGTGCTGCTCGTGCCGTGGCCCTTCGTGATGATGGGGGCGATCGGCCGATGAGCACGACGACGAGCCGGCGCCCGCCGCTGTGGGCGGTCGCGACCATCTCCGGATTCTTCGGCCTGCTGTTCGCGTACGCGGTCTGGACGGCCGTCAACTACCTCGTCGCCACCGTGCAAGCAGCCGGCGTCGCCGGGCTCTCGATGCTCACGATGGGGTGGGTGGTCTGGGTGCTCGCGATCATCCTGCCGATCCTGTTGTTCGCCGTGGCGGTGGTGCTCGGCCGGCGGCGCGGGCTGCTGTCGCTGACGCTGTTCCTGCTCACGGCGCTCGCGCTCGTGGCGGTGTTCTGGCTCGACGTCGTCGCCTACACGACGACAGTGCCGATCATCGGCTGACGCGGCGTAATGACGTCGGGACGGCCCGAGCGCCTCGGCTAGAGTGGCAGGGCAGGATCGCGCTCCGATGGCGTGGCGCGAAGGACAGAATCCACCCCCGCCCATGTAAAGCAGCGCAGTCCCCACGCGCACGCCTCGAAGGATCCACCACGTGCCGAAGCCCGTCGTCCTCATCGCCGAAGAACTCTCTCCCGCAACGATCGAGGCTCTCGGTCCCGATTTCGAGATCCGCACCGTCGACGGCACCGACCGTCCCGCCCTCTTCTCCGCCCTCGCGGACGCGAACGCCGTGCTGATCCGGTCGGCCACGAAGATGGACGAGGAGGCGATCGGAAAGGCGCCGCAGCTCAAGGTGATCGCGCGCGCCGGCGTCGGTCTCGACAACGTCGACATCAAGGCGGCCACCACTGCCGGTGTGATGGTCGTCAACGCGCCGACCTCGAACATCATCTCCGCGGCCGAGCTCACCTGCGGCCACATCCTGAGCCTCGCGCGTCACATCCCGCCGGCCGCGACCGCGCTCGCGGGCGGCGAGTGGAAGCGCAGCAAGTACACGGGAACCGAGCTGTTCGAGAAGACCCTCGCGGTCGTCGGCCTCGGCCGGATCGGCGCGCTCGTCGCGGCCCGCATGCAGGCGTTCGGGATGCGCGTGGTCGCGTACGACCCCTACGTCACCCCGCAGCGCGCCCAGCAGCTGGGGGTCGAGCTCGGCACGCTCGACGAGGTCCTCGAGCAGGCCGACTTCCTGACCATCCACATGCCCAAGACCCCCGAGACCACGGGGATGATCTCGACCGACGAGCTCAAGAAGATGAAGCCCACGGCGTACGTGGTCAACGTCGCGCGCGGCGGGCTCATCGACGAGGCGGCGCTCGAGCAGGCGCTCAAGGACGGCGAGATCGCGGGCGCGGGCCTCGACGTGTTCTCGAGCGAGCCGCCGGCCGACACGCGCCTGACGGGCCTGCCGAACGTCATCGCGACCCCGCACCTCGGCGCGTCGACGGACGAGGCGCAGGAGAAGGCGGGCGTCGCCGTTGCCCGCTCGGTCAAGCTCGCGCTCGAGGGCGACCTCGTTCCCGACGCGGTCAACGTCGCCGGCGGCGTCATCGACCCGTTCGTGCGCCCCGGCATCGCCCTCGTGGAGAAGCTCGGCCAGGTCTTCAGCGGCCTCGCGAAGGCGGCCGTCACGAGCCTCGACCTCGAGGTGCGCGGCGAGCTCGCCGCCTACGACGTCAGCGTCTACCGCCTGGCGGCGCTCAAGGGCATCCTGACCAACGTGGTCAGCGAGAACGTCTCGTACGTCAACGCGCCGCTGTTCGCCGAGCAGCGCGGCATCGAGACGCGGATGACCGTCGAGGCCGAGAGCCCCGAGTACCGCAACATCACGACGCTGCGCGGGGCGCTGTCCGATGGCAGCGTCCTGAGCGTGTCCGGCACCCTCGCCGGCACCCGGATGGTGCAGAAGATCGTCGGCATCAACGGCTACGAGATCGAGGTGCCGATCGAGAAGCACCACGTCGTGCTGATCTACAAGGACGCTCCCGGCATCGTCGCGATCTACGGCGCGAAGTTCGGGGCCGCCGGCATCAACATCGAGGGAATGCAGGTCGCCCGCGAGAAGGCCGGCCTCGCCCTCAGCATCGTCACCGTCGACCAGCGCGTGCCCGACGAGGTGCTCGAGGAGATCGGCCGCGACATCGACGCGACGCTGATCACCCAGATCGAGATCACGGAAGCCTGACATGTCCGGCGCTCCCGGTCTGCGCAGCCTCGCGCTGCGCGACCGGGAGCGCTTCGACTACGGCGACGTCATCCTCGTCGCCAAGCCGCCGCGCACGAGCGACGATCCGCGCGAGTGGGCCGAGGCGGTGTTCTCGATCGCCTCGATCCCGCCCGCGGTGAGGGTGCTGTTCGGCGTCAGGATGGCGCTCGCGCCGCTCCTCGGGCTCCGCCCCGCGCCACGCGGCGTGTTCGACGTGCGGGAGGTGGTCGGCGACGAGGCGCTTATGGCGTTCGACGACGACCATCTCGACTTCCGGTGCGCGGTGGGCGTGGATGCCGCGGCCGCCGTCGTGCGGATGACCACGGTCGTCCGGTTCCGCAACTGGCGCGGCAGGCTCTACTTCACGCCGGTCGGGCTGCTGCATCCGTGGATCGTGCACGCCATGCTGCGGCGCTGCCGCCGGCTGATGGTCGAGCGGGGCCGCGCGGAACGCTGAGTCGCGTCAGTCGCGCGCGGCCGTCTCGACCAGGCGGATCAGCGCGGTGAGCGCCTCGCCGCGCGGCACCGGACCCGGCAGGTCGTTCATGAGTGCCGAGTTCACGTAGATCCCGTCGCTCACGAGCATCACGAGGTCGAGTGCCGCATCGTCGCGCACATGGGGCCGGAGGGCGTCTGCCCAGCTGTCGCGCACGGCCGCCAGCTCCGCGGAGGCCGTGCTGTTGCCGCCGTGCGCGAGCCGGCCGACCGCCGTGATCGCGCGGTCGAGGGGGAGGCCGACATCGCCCGATGTCGAGAGGAAGTACGCGATCGGACCCTCCGGCGCGGAGCGCACCGCCTCGACGTCGCGAGCGGCGAGGGCGCGCAGTCGCGCGTACATGCCCTCCTCGAGCGCCTCGCGGGAGCCGAAGTGGTACAGCAGGCCGCCCTTCGACACCCCCGCCTCGCGGGCGACGCTCTCAAGCGTCGCGGCACGCTCTCCCTCGGCGATCAGCAGCTGCTCGAAGGCGTCGAGCACCTTCTCGCGGGCGTGCGGTGGGCGGCTCATGCGGTCAACCTTCTCATGCGCAGGACGTGCTCAGCGAAGGTCGTTACTGTACCATCTGGACGGTATAGAAACGAGGGCACGATGACGATCACCACCACGGGCGCGATCGAGGCGGAGACCGCCGGGCGGGCCGGCTGGCGGGCCTGGGCGGCGCTTGCCGTGCTGATGCTCCCCGTGCTGCTGGTCTCGGTGGACAACACGATCCTCAACTTCGCGCTCCCCGCGATCGCGAGGGACCTCGAGCCGTCGAGCGCCGAGCAGCTGTGGATCATCGACGCGTACTCGCTTGTGCTCGCCGGACTGCTGGTGACGATGGGATCGCTCGGAGACCGCTTCGGGCGGCGCCGCATCCTGCTGATCGGAGCCGTGGGCTTCACGATCGTGTCCGTGCTCGCCGTGTTCGCGCCCACCGCCGGCTGGCTGATCGCCGCCCGCGCCGCGATGGGCCTGTTCGGCGCATGCCTGATGCCGTCGACGATGTCGCTGCTGCGCGGGATCTTCCCCGACCGCGACCAGCGCCGGATCGCCATCGCGATCTGGGCGGGAATGTTCTCGGCCGGGGCGGCCCTCGGTCCGATCGTCGGCGGGTTCCTGATCGAGCACCTGCCGTGGCAGAGCGTGTTCCTGCTCGCGGTGCCCGTGCTCGCCCTGCTGCTCATCCTCGCGCCGTTCTTCGTGCGCGAGAGCCGCGATCCGCGACCCGGCCCCGTCGACGCCGCGAGCATCGCGCTGTCGATGCTGGCCCTCGCGCCCATCGCGTACGGGATCAAGGAGGTCGCGATCCACGGGTTCGCGGGTGCCATGCCGATCCTGATCGGCGCGGCGTTCGCGTGGCTGTTCGTGCGGAGGCAGCTGCGGATGACCGCGCCGATGCTCGACATGTCGCTGTTCCGGCGCCCCGCATTCACGGGATCGCTCCTCGTGAACCTGTGCAGCGTCATCGCGCTCGTCGGCTTCCTCTACTTCGCGTCGCAGCACCTGCAGCTGGTCGTGGGCCTGACCCCGATGGCCGCCGGCTTCGCGCTGGTGCCCGGCATGGTGCTGTCGATCCTCGGCGGCCTGGCGGTCACGCCGATCGCCCGCCGTCACCCGGCGGGAACCGTCGTCCCGGCGTGCCTCGCGTTCGCGCTTGCCGGGTACCTGCTCGTGGGGATCGCCGGCGCGCACGACCTGTGGCTGCTCGTCGTGGCGTTCGCCCTGCTCGGGATGGGCATCGGCGCGGCCGAGACGGTCTCGGGCGAGCTCATCCTGGCAAACGCGCCGGCGGCAAAGGCCGGAGCAGCCAGTGCGGTCTCCGAGACCGCCTACGAGCTGGGCGCCGTGCTGGGCACCTCGATCCTGGGCGGCATCCTCACCGCGGGCTACCGCTCGAGCCTCGTCATCCCGGACGGCGTGCCGGGTGCGCTCGCCTCGCATGCCCGCGAGACGCTCGCCGGCGCGATGAACGCGGCGGACTCGCTCGGCGGCGAGGTCGGGGCCGCGCTGCGCGACGCCGCCGCTGCCGCGTTCGGCGGGGGAGTCGCCGTGACCGCGTACATCGGCGCGGCGCTCGTGGTGCTCAGCGGCCTCATCGCCGCCATTACGCTGGGAGGACGCCGAGGGGCCGCGGAGCGCTGATCGCCCGGACCGCGGCGGAGGCAGAAGGAGAGCAATGTCGCGTGTCGTGAAGCTTGCCGTCATCCCCGGCGACGGGATCGGCCCGGAGGTCGTCGCCGAGGCCGAGAAGGTGCTCGATGCCGTGACCTCCGCATCGGATGTCGCGTTCGAGAAGACCCGGTTCTCGCTGGGGGCCGGTCGCTTCCTCGAGACGGGTGACACCCTCACCGACGACGACCTCGAGGCGATCAAAGAGCACGACGCGATCCTGCTCGGCGCGGTCGGGGGAGTGCCGGGCGATCCGCGCCTGAAGGACGCCAACATCGAGCGCGGGCTGTTGCTGAAGCTGCGCTTCGAGCTCGACCACTACGTGAACCTGCGGCCGTCGAAGCTCTATCCCGGCCAGCTGGGGCCGCTCGCCGACCCGGGCGACATCGACTTCGTCGTCGTGCGCGAGGGCACCGAGGGACCCTACGTCGGCAACGGCGGATCGATCCGCAAGGGCACCCCGCACGAGGTCGCCAATGAGACGAGCGTGAACACCGCCTACGGCGTCGAGCGCGTCGTGCGCTACGCCTTCGAGCTCGCCGAGCGCCGGTCGAAGAGGCTCACGCTCGTGCACAAGACCAACGTGCTGGTCAACGCCGGGGCACTGTGGCAGCGCACGGTCCAGGAGGTGGCGATTGGCCATCCGGACGTCGCCGTAGACTATCTGCACGTCGACGCGGCGACGATCTTCCTGGTCACGAACCCCAGCCGCTTCGACGTGATCGTCACCGACAACCTCTTCGGCGACATCCTCACGGACCTTGCCGGCGCCGTCACCGGTGGCATCGGCCTCGCCGCCTCGGGGAACATCAACCCCGGCGGCGCCTTCCCCTCGATGTTCGAGCCCGTTCACGGCTCGGCGCCGGACATCGCCGGCACGGGAAAGGCCGATCCCACGGCCGCCATCGGCTCCGTCGCCCTGCTGCTCGATCACCTCGGGCTGCGCGAAGAGGCGGATCGCGTGACGCGCGCGATCGAGGAGGACATCAGCGAACGGGGCGCAGAGCCCCGCACCACGATCGAGATCGGCGACGCCATCGCCGCCCGTCTGCAGGCGTAATCTGGGCGCACACGTGCCCGAGACAGGACCCGACATGACTGACACCCTCGCTCAGACCGACGCAGCACTCGCCCCGCTCGAGTTCGCCGTCACCAAGAACCTCGCGGCGAAGTCGCCCGCCGCGCGTGAGCAGATCCTCGCCGATCCCGGCTTCGGCACGCACTTCACCGACCACATGGTCGACATCTGCTGGTCGGTCAAGGGCGGCTGGCACCGCCCGCGCGTGCAGCCGTACGGCCCGATCAGCCTCGATCCGGCCGCGGCTGTGCTCCACTACGGGCAGGAGATCTTCGAGGGAATCAAGGCGTACCGCCACGCCGACGGAAGCATCCACACGTTCCGTCCCGAGCAGAACGCGCTCCGCCTGCAGCGCAGTGCGCGCCGCCTCGCCCTGCCCGAGCTGCCCGTTGAGTACTTCCTGCAGTCGATCCGCGAGCTGATCGCGGTGGATGGCGCCTGGGTGCCGTCCGGCGAGAACCAGAGCCTGTACCTGCGTCCGTTCATGTTCGCCAAGGAGGCGTTCCTCGGCGTGCGCCCGGCGAACAAGGTCGCCTACTACGTCATCGCCAGCCCGGCCGGTTCGTACTTCACGGGCGGCGTGAAGCCCGTCACGATCTGGCTGTCCGAGCGATACCAGCGTGCCGCGAAGGGCGGCACCGGCGCGGCGAAGACCGGCGGCAACTACGCGGCGAGCCTCCTGCCGCAGGCCGAGGCCTACGAGAACGGCTGCGACCAGGTCGTCTTCCTCGACGCCGACGGCAATATCGAAGAGCTCGGCGGCATGAACATCCTGTTCGTGAAGAAGGACGGCACGCTCGTCACGCCCGCCTCCGAGACCATCCTCGACGGCATCACGCGCAACTCGATCCTCGAGCTCGCGCGCGACCGCGGTCTCACGGTCGAGCAGCGTCCCGTCTCGCTCACCGAGTGGCGTGAGGGGGTCGCCTCGGGCGACATCACCGAGGTGTTCGCGTGCGGCACGGCCGCCGTCATCACGCCGATCGGCGCGCTCAAGGGCGCCGGCTTCGAGGACACGCAGCCGACCGGCGAGCTCGCGCTGTCGCTGCGCGAGGAGCTGACCGACATCCAGTACGGCCGCATCGAGGACACGCACGGCTGGCTGCACCGGCTGGACGCCTGAGCTGCCGCCGGTCGCTTCGGCTCGCACGCTCGCTCAGCAACCGAGCATGGTTGTCGAGCGAGCGTAAGCGAGTCGAGATGACGGGCCGTAGACGAGATGGGAGTCGAGTGCCGCCGGCTGCACTGCTGGTTAGGCTGAGCGGGTGAAGATCGCTCGGTTCAGCCACAACGACACAATCCGCTACGGAGTCCTCGACGGGACAGAGCTCGTCGTGCTGGCGGGCGATCCGATGTTCGCCGGGTTCGACACCACGGGCGAGCGCGTCTCGCTCGCCGATGCGGCCCTGCTGGCGCCGGTGATCCCGCGTTCGAAGGTCGTGTGCGTCGGGCGCAACTACCGCGACCACGCCGCCGAGCTGGGCAACGACGTGCCGACCCAGCCGATGCTGTTCTTCAAGCCGAACACGGCCGTCATCGGCCCGGGCGACGCCATCGTGCGCCCGGCGCAGAGCAGCGACACGCAGTGGGAGGGCGAGCTCGCGGTCGTGATCGGCCGGATCGCCAAGAACGTCAAGGCCGAGAACGCGCTCGACTACGTCTTCGGATACACCGTGGCGAACGACGTCACCGCGCGTGACCTGCAGAAGCCGGACGGGCAGTGGGCGCGGGCGAAGGGGTTCGACACGTTCTGCCCGCTCGGACCGGCGATCGAGACCGACTTCGACTACCGCGAGGGCGAGGTCATCACCCGGCTGAACGGCGAGGTGAAGCAGCAGGCGCCGTTCACCAACATGATCTTCGACATCCCGTTCCTGATCGAGTACGCGTCCGCGGCGTTCACGCTGCTGCCCGGCGACGTGCTGCTGACAGGCACGCCCGCGGGCGTCGGGCCGTTCCAGGCGGGCGACACGATCGAGGTCGAGATCCCCGGCCTCGGCATCCTGCGCAACACCGCGCGCGACGCGCTGGCCTCCTGACGTGAGCACGGCGGTCGTCCCCGGCATCGAGGAGATCGCGCGCGTCCAGGGGCGCACCGTCCGGGTGCTCGCCGCCGGCCAGGTGCTGGGCGGGGTGTCGTTCGGCGCCACGGTGTCGCTCGGCGCGCTGCTCGCGGCGGATCTGTCGGGCGAGGAGTCGCTGTCGGGTTTCGCGACGGCGGCGGTCACGCTGGGTGCGGCGCTGTGCGCCATCCCGCTCGCCCGGCTCGCGGGGGTGCGGGGCCGCCGGTTCGCCCTCACCCTCGGCAACGCGTTCGCGCTGGCGGGCATCGCGATCGTCATCCTCTCCGCCGCCCTGCGGCTGTTCCCGCTGCTGCTGGCCGGAGTGATCCTGATCGGCGCGGGCAATGCCGGAAACCTCCAGTCGCGCTTCGCGGCCACCGACCTCGCGACTCCGCGGCGGCGCGGACGCGATCTCGGCACGGTCGTGTGGGCGACGACGGTGGGCGGCGTGCTCGGACCCCTCATGATCACTCCGGGCGAGGCGCTGGGCGCGGTCGTCGGCATGCCGCCGCTCACGGGCGCGTACCTGTTCTCGATCGTCGCGCAGGTCGCCGCTCTCGTGCTGTACCTGGTCGCGCTGCGACCGGATCCGCTCGCGCTCGCGCAGCGCATCGCGCTGTCCGCCGGCCCGTCGGGGCCCGTCGTCGAGTCGGATCGCCCCGTGGCGGCCCGCTACGCGATGCTCGCCGTCGCCGCGTCGCACGTGGTGATGGCCTCGGTGATGGCGATGACGCCCATCCACCTGTCGCACATCGCGCACGCGGCGCACGGCGGACACGCAGTGGAGACCACCGAGATCACGCTGCTCGTCGGCACAACGATCGCGCTGCACGTGCTCGGGATGTACGGCGCCTCGCCGCTGTTCGGCTGGCTCGCCGACCGGATCGGACGCGTCACCACGATCCTGGCGGGGCTCGGCATCCTGACGCTTGCGCTCGGCACCCTGACGCTCTGGCCCGATGAGCAGCCCGCGGTGGTGGTGGGCCTGTTCCTGCTCGGCCTCGGCTGGAGCGCCGGGACGGTCGCCGGATCGGCGCTGCTGACGGAGAGCACGCCGATCGCCCGCCGTCCGCGCAGGCAGGGCCTCAGCGACACGACGATGACCGCCTCGGCGGCGGTCGGGTCGGTGCTCGCCGGCATCGTTCTCGGGGGCCCCGGTTACGGCGCGCTCGCCCTGATCGCGCTCGCGATCGTGGCCGTCACCGCGCTGCTGTCGCCGCTCGGCCGGCGCTGACCGAGGGCGGCCTCAGCCGCGCAGGGCGCCGACGGCGCGGTCGACATCCGCCTCGTCGTTGAACACGTGGAATGCGAGGCGCACGCGACCGGCGCGACCCGACGCGGTGATGCCCGCGTGGGTGAGGCGGGCCAGGTCGTCGCCGCCCTCATCGGGCCGGGACACGATCGCGCTGGGGATCGCCGGCTCGGGCAGGCCGAGAAGTTCGCGGCAGCGGCGGGCGAGGCCGGTGGTGTGGCGGTGGATCGCCTCGGGGTCGGCGTCCGCGAACATGGCGAGGGAGGGCTCGGCCCCCACAAACGCCTGCCAGGCCGGCGAGACATCCAGCCGGCTCGCGTCCTCCGCGAGGGCGACCTCGTGGCCGTAGCAGGACGTCCATGGGTCCTGCCCGGCGTACCAGCCGGCGAACAACGGCGGGATCTCCCGCGCGAACTCCTCGGTCACGGCGAGGAAGGCGACGCCCCGCGGCGCGCAGAGCCACTTGTAGGCGTGGCACACGAGCGCGTCGACGGAGGAGGCCGCCACGGGCAGCCAGCCCACCGCCTGCGTGCCGTCGCAGAGCGTGCGCGCACCGTGACGTCGCGCCGCCTCGGTGATCGCGGGCAGGTCGGCGACCTCGCCGGTGGCCGACTGCACGAGCGAGAAGGCGACGAGCGCCGTCTGGGGGCTCACCGCGGTGGCGAGCTCCGTGAGCGGCACCGACCGCACACGCAGCCGTCGCGTGGAATGGACGAACGGAAGCAGCAGCGACGAGAAGTCGCCATCCGGGATGAGCACCTCCGCGTCCTCCGGCAGCGCGGCGGCGATCAGCGCGACGAACGGCGACGTCTGGGACCCGATCGCGATCCGATCCGGGGACGTGCCGACGATCGTCGCGAAGTGGCCGCGGGCGCGCTCGACGGTCGCGGAGTACGCCGCCGCGTCGACGCGGGCCTCGGCCGACGCCTGGGCGTCGGCGATGAGGGCGTCGCGTGCGGCGACCGGCAGCGGGCCCACCGTGCACGCGGCGAGGTAGCCGGCGCCGCCGGCGAAGCGGTCACGCAGGGGAGACGCCGTGGCGACGGCGGGAGTGGCGGGCATGACTCAAGCCTCGCCGGACGCCACCCATTCGTCTACAGCAGGTTATGGATGACGTCCATCATGCGGGGTTATGGTTGTCGCGTGGACGACACCGACGGGACGAGGGCATCCGGCCTCGACATCCAGGATCTGCGTCTTATACGCGCGGTCGCCGACGGCGGCTCGATCACGGCCGCCGCCGCGGTGCTCGGCTACAGCCAGCCGGCGGTGAGCCAGCACCTCAAGCGGCTCGAGGCCCGCACGGGGCTGCCGCTCGTCGAGCGGGTGGGGCGACGCGCTCGCCTGACCGAAGCGGGCCGCGTCCTCGCGCGCCACGCGCCCGCCGTCGCCACCGCGCTGGAGGCGGCGCAGGGCGACCTCGACCTGCTGCGCGGCGGCGGGGCCGGGAGAGTCCGGCTCGCCGGGTTCCCGTCCGCCTCCGCCACCGTGCTTCCGCGGCTGCTCGCCGCCCTGGCGCAGAAGCATCCGGGCATCCAGCTGCAGTACGTGGAGGCGGAGCCGCCGGAGGCCGTCGACGCCGTGCGCGACGGGCGCGCCGATCTCGCCCTGACCTTCAGCTTCCCCGGAGACCGGGAGGACCCGCACGGCGAGAGTGCGCGCGGCCTGTCGGTGCAGGTCGTCGGTCACGATGACCTGCTGCTCGTGCTGCCGGCGGCGCACCCCGCGGCGGGCGAGGAGGGCGTGGACGTCGCGCGGCTGGCGGAGGAGAACTGGATCGGCGGATGTCCCCGGTGCCGCCGCCACCTGCTCGAACTCTGCGCGCGCGCCGGGTTCGCCCCACGCATCACCTTCGAGACCGACAACTTCGTCGCCGTGGAGAGCCTTGTCGCGCAGGGGATCGGCGTCGCGACCCTGCCGCGGATGGCCCTGGAGGCGACGCCACGGCACGCCGGCGTGACGATCCGGTCGCTGCCGGGACGCGAGCGGCGCACGCTTCACCTGGTCTCGGCGCGCGGGGCCGAGCGGGTGCCGTCGGTGCGGGCGGTGCGCGAGGTGGTCGAGCGCGTCCTTCCCGGCATCCTGGGCCCGGAGTCGTCACCGGCGGGTTCCGCGCGCGGCCCTCGGGCGGAGGATCCGCGCAACTAAGCTGGATCCGATGTCTTCTGCACCCGATCCCCGCACCACGACCGCCACCGGCGCGGACGTCCGCGTGCGCTTCTGCCCGTCGCCCACCGGTCTGCCGCACGTCGGCCTGATCCGCACCGTCCTGTTCAACTGGGCCTACGCACGCCACCACGGCGGCAAGCTCGTGTTCCGCATCGAGGACACGGATGCCGCGCGCGACAGCGAGGAGAGCTACCAGCAACTGCTCGACGCGCTCCGCTGGCTGAAGATCGACTGGGACGAGGGCGTCGAGGTCGGCGGCCCGCACGCGCCGTACCGTCAGTCGCAGCGCACCGACCTCTACCTCGAGGTGCTCGAGAAGCTCAAGGCCGCGGGAGCGGTCTACGAGAGCTACTCGACCGCCGAGGAGATCGACGCGCGCAACGAGGCGAACGGCCGCGCCAAGCAGCTCGGCTACGACAACTACGACCGCGACCTCACGGACGAGCAGAAGGCCGCGTTCCGCGCGGAGGGGCGCCAGCCGGCGCTGCGCCTGCGCGTGCCGGACGAGGACATCACGTACGTCGACCTCATCCGCGGCGAGGTGACCTTCCCCGCGGGGTCGTTCCCCGACTTCGTGATCGTGCGCCCGAACGGCGCGCCGCTCTACACGTTCGTGAATCCGGTCGACGACGCGCTCATGGGCATCACCCACGTGCTGCGCGGCGAGGACCTGATGCCGTCGACGGCGCGTCAGCTCGTGCTGTACTCGGCCCTCATCGACGCGGGCGTGACCAGCTTCATCCCGCGCTTCGGTCACATGCCGCTCGTGCTCGGCGACGGCACGAAGAAGCTCTCGAAGCGCGACCCGCGCGCCGACCTGTTCCTTCATCGCGAGCGCGGCTTCATCCCCGAGGGGCTGCTCAACTACCTCGCGCTGCTCGGCTGGTCGATCGGACCCGACCGCGACGTCTTCTCGCTCGACGAGTTCACCGCGGCGTTCGACATCGCCGACGTCAACCCGAACCCGGCGCGCTTCGACCAGAAGAAGGCCGAGTCGATCAACGGCGATCACATCCGCATGCTCGAGCCGGCGGACTTCGCCGAGCGCATCACGCCGTACCTCGTGAAGGCCGGCGTGGTGGGGGAGAACCCGACCGACGAGCAGCGCGCGCTGATCGCCGCGGCCGCGCCGCTCATCCAGGAGCGTCTGCCGCTGCTCGGGGATGCCCCCGGCCTGCTCGGCTTCCTGTTCGCCGAGTACATCACGTACGAGGAGGACGCTCGCGCCGGGCTGCCCGAGAACGCGGTCGAGGTACTCACGGCCTGTGCCGAGGCCCTCGAGCCTCTCGCCGAGGACGGGTTCGACGCTGCGGCGATCCAGGCCGCGCTGTCGGCCGCCCTGATCGACGGCCTCGGCCTCAAGCCGCGGGTCGCCTACGGCCCGCCCCGCGTCGCGATCACCGGCCGCCGCGTCTCGCCGCCGCTGTTCGAGTCGATGGAGCTGCTCGGCAAGGCCGAATCGATCCGTCGACTCGTTGCCCTCGTGGAGGAGCTCTCGTAGGCCGACACGCCATGGCGAGGCGTCCGGTTTGGAGGCACCCGCGCCGTCGGGTAAGCTAGACCCTCGGTACGGCTTCGGCCGGACGCCCTTGGGGTATGGTGTAATTGGCAACACGGCTGATTCTGGTTCAGTTGTTCTTGGTTCGAGTCCAGGTACCCCAGCTTCAAGAAAACCCCCGCTCAGGCGGGGGTTTTCTCGTTCCCGGTGCGAGTGCCGTCGTCGAGGGGAGTCAGCGCATCGCGCGTGCCACACTGGGGCGGTGATGACTCAGGGGGGCCTCGAATCGCACGGCGCGGAGAAGACATCGGGTGCCGGCTGGATCGGGTGGACGATGTTCGCCGCGACCGGTGTGCTCGCGGCGATCGCGGCCGATCTTCTTCATCGGACGCTGGCGTCCCGCAGCCCGATCGAGGTGTGGCGGGTGATCGAGGTCTGGCTGCCGACAATCGTCCCCGCTCACGCGGGCTACACCGTCGCTCCGTGGCCGGCACTGATCTGCCTGACACTGCTGGTCACGCTCGGATTCGCGCTGGCGGCGGTGTCGATTTCGGTTCTCCGCGGCTCGAGGGGCATGGGACGCCGGTGGGTCCGCGTGATCCTCCTGTGGGTCGGCGTGGTGGTCGTCGCCGTCGGCGTCGTGGGGATCGCGCAGTTCGGCGAGTGGCTGCTCTGGACCGAGCGGGCCGGTGGTCTCGGCGGATCGTTCCTGCGCACCTTCACCCTCCCCGCACTGATGGAAGCTGCTCGCTGGGGACTGATCTGGGGCTGGATCCCCGCGCTCGTCGCCGTCCTGAATGGCCCACAGCGTCCCGGAAGACGACGCCGAGGCATCCTGATCCTGGCGCTGATGGTCGCCGCCGCGGTCGCCGGCGCATGTCTCGCCGCAGCCACGCGCGGGGCGGCTCTCTCCGCGACCACCGAGGTGGCGCAGCCTGAGCCGTCCGAGCAACCGGCGCCGGTTGCCACCGACCCGCCGTCGGACGTCGCAGCGACCCCCGCCCCGGACTTCCCCGGACGCTGCTCGGCCGAGGACGTCGTCGTGACGATCGCCGGCTCCGACGCCGCATCCGGCACGCGCTATCTCGCGTTCGAGGCACGCAACGTCTCGGCAGAGGCATGCGATCTGAGCGGCCTGCCCGACCTCGCGTTCGCGTCCCCGGAGGGCAACGCCATCCGACCGATGATCGCGCCTCGCGACAGCACCTCGACCGGCGGGCCGATCGGCGCAGGCGCAGTGACTCTCGATCCGGGTGGCGCCGCACGCGCCGATCTCGTGTGGCGCGCACCGACGGGACGCCCGAGTGAGCTCACGGTGCTGATGGCTCCCTGGGCGGGTGCGCAGCGGACGCCGGCGACCGAGACGCTCGACATCGTCGACGGCGCCGAGATGACGCTGACTCCCTGGTACATCGCACCGTGAGGCCGCCCACTCCGCATTCTGCCGAATGCGCAACCCCCTGAGCCGAGCGGGCCTCGGGGCCTACCGTGGCGCGTATGGGGGACGCGGAGACGGTGGTCAGGATCGAGGTCGATGTCAATGGGCGCAGCTATGTCCTCGCGCCGGGGCAGGACCCCGAGGACGTGAAGCGGCGCATCCAGGAAGCGGCGCCGGGGACATTCGTGGAACTGGCGCTCGGGGGTGACAGGAAGGTGAGCGTGCTCATCTCGAGCGGCGTGCAGATCGTGGTCCGGACGGAGACAGTGGAACTGGATCCGCGCGACGGCGAGCCCTACGACACCGGGTTCGACGCCTTCTGACGGGGTCGCCTCGAGCGAGCCACGGCGTGTTGCCGGTTCAGCCCATGGAGGAGGCACCGAAAACTTAGCCCACGATGTAGTGTCGGCCTTCTAACGAGGAGGCCCGACATGGGACGACTGATCTACGACCACATCGGACCTGCCGTCGAGATCGACGACCGCACGCTCGCTCACCTGCAGGTGGTGATCACGACCAAGCTCCGCCGTCACGAGAGCTTCACGCTCTCCTGGACGCGCCCCGACGAGTTCGGTCGCACGACGATCTGGATCCATCCCGCGATTCCCGTGAAGTTCGACTTCGACGACGCGGAGCCGACGGACCTCAACCGCGCGTGGATCCAGCGCCTGGTCGACTCCGCCAACAATGGAGGCGGCATCATCCTCACGGGCGAGCACGAGGACACGAGCGCGCCCGTCAGCTGACTTCGCAATGCCTGCGGCGCGGTGGTTCGTGCCGGATGCGACAGGATGGCGGTGTGCTGAACACCGAGGATCCCCGCGGCGCGCTCGCGGACGCCGAGCGGGCCGTCGCCGAAGCCGAGCGGCTCGCCGCGCTGCTGCACGGACATCGTGCGCAGGTCGACGCCGCCCGCCACGCCGTGGCCGCGGCGCGCAGTGAACTGGGCAAGGAAGCCGCGGATGTGGAGCGGCTCGAGCGCGTCTCGTTCGCGCGGGTGTGGGCCGATCTCCGCGGGGACACGGGGGAGCGGCTCGCCCGCGAGCGCGCCGAGCAGCAGGCGGCCCTCTACCGCCTCGATGCCGCGACCGAGGGCCTGCGAGCGGCCGAGGAGCAGGCGGGCCTCGTCGAGCAGCGTCATGCGGCGTTGGGCGACGTCTCCGGCCAGCAGGAGCAGGCGCGACGCGCCGTGGAGGAATGGGTGCTGCGCCACGGCGGCGTCGATGCGGAGACCCTGACGTCGATCCTCCACCGGGTCGCGCAGCTCGAGGCCGAGCAGCGCGAGGTGGCCGAGGCGCGTGCCGCGGCGGAGGCGGCCCGCCCGCCGCTTGCGTCGGCGGCGAGGGTGCTCAAGGAGGCGTCGGGATGGGCGACCTACGACACCTTCTTCGACTCGGGCATCCTCACCGACCTCGCCAAGCGCGATCGGATGGAGGCCGCCGCGCAGGAGCTGAAGGTCGCCGATCGTGCACTGCGGTTCCTGTCGGCGGAGCTGGGGCACATCGGTCAGCGCGCGAGCTTCGACCTCGACTTCCGCGACGGCCTGAGCGCGTTCGACCTGTGGTTCGACGACATCTTCTCGTCCTGGGCGGTACGCGGCCGGATCCAGGACGCGCAGGAGCGCGTCGCCGCCGCGCAGCATCTGGTCGACAGCATCGACCAGCGGCTCGAGACGCAGGCGAGCGATGTCGCGCGCGAGCTCGACCGCGCGGAGGCCGAGCGCCTCGCCATCCTGCGCGGCTGAGCCGCGGGACGGCCTTCGCCGACGTCTGACCCTCGGACGCGCGGGCTGATCTAGCGTTGACAGCATGATCCGCTGGTCGGATGTCGCGCCCCTCTTCACCACCACCGCGGTCGCGCACCTTGCGACGGTCGGCGCCGACGGCGGTCCCCGCTCGGTGCCGCTGTGGATCGATGTCGAGGGTGAGTCGGATCTCGTGTTCTTCACCGTCGCGGGGTCGCTGAAGGATCGGAACATCGCGCGGGACCCGCGGGTCGCCATCTCGATCACCGAGCCGGGGAAACCCCTGCACATGGCGACGGTGCGCGGCGGGGTGGTGGAGCGGCTGGAGGGCGATGCCGCGCTGCCGACGGTGGACCGCATCGCGCGGAAGTACACCGGGGAGCCGTACGAGCTGCGGGAAGGGCTCGCGGTGATGGTGGTGCGGCCGACCTCGTGGTGGGCGCTCGACTATTCGGACGAGTGATCTCCCGGCGGGTGCTTGAATGAGCCCGTGGACGAAGCAGCCGAACTCGCGGAGCTGAGGCGCCGGGCGTACGGCCCGGGAGGCGGCATCGATGCCGCGGGAATCGAACGGCTGCGGGAGCTCGAGAGCCGCGCGCAGGCGCCGACGCCGGCACGCCCCGTCGTCGATGCCGGCGAGCGCGCCGAGCTGATGCGCCGGGCCTATGGCCCGGAGGGCGGCATCGATGCCGCGGGTCTCGAACGGCTGCGCGAGCTCGAGAGTCGCGCTCGCGCATCGGCGGACGGCGTCGCAGCCGACGGCGCCACGCCCGCCGCCGCGGCGTCCGCCGTGCACGCGGGCCCCGCCGAACTGCCGTCAGCGGCCCCGGGGCCCGCCCCGGTGGCGAACGGCAGGCGCTGGCCGTGGATCGCCGGCGCTCTCTTGGCCGGACTCCTCCTCGGTGGAGGGCTTTCCACCGCCGTGGCGCAGAGCGGGCCGCAGCCGGATGCCGTGCTGAGGATCGTCGACGAGGATCGTCCGGCGCGCCAGGATGTGCCGGCGGACGCCGTCATATACGAGCGCTATCACGACCTCGACATCCGCTCGTGGACGGATCCGCACATGCAGGGCTTCCGATGCCTCGCGGTCCTGCCCCCAGGGGCGGCGGAGTACACCTGGTCGATGTGCGCACCGCAGTCTCTCAGCGTCCTGCTCGACGCTCAGGTCCTCGACGAGATCCAGGACGACTCGTACCCGTTCCTGAGTGAGCGGGTCGGGGATGCCCCCGACGGGACGGTGTTCCGGCTCGAGCTCGTCGGCGACGTGGTGAAGGTGTGGCGGGTGGACCCGCCGGCGCCGACGCCCGCACAGGCGGGCTGATCAGATATCGAGGCTCTCGCCGGGGTCGAGCACGTGGAACTCGCCGCCGTGCTGCTCGGTCGCCCACTTCAGCCGGCTGAGGTGCATGTTGCGGCCGGTCACCGACAGCGTCATGTCGTGCGTGCCGAACGCGTGCCGCGGCTTCACGGCGAGGGTGAAGTCCATCGCGTCGCCCAGCCGCAGCCACGGAGCGCCGGTCGGGATCGCGAGCACGTCGACCTCCACTCCCTCGGGTACGGCGTACGAGTCGCCCGGGTAGTACAGCAGGTCGTCCACGAGCACGCCGACGTTGTCGACGGCGGGGATGCTCGAGTGGATCTGCTCGTGCCTCCCACCGAAGAACCGCAGCGAGAAGGGGCCCGCCGCCAGCTCGTCGCCGGGGGCGACGACGGTGACGTCCCGATCCTGGATCGCCGCGGCGACCGCGGCGGTGGTGAAGATCGGCACCGACGGGGCGGCATCGAAGATGCGGTCGAGCTGCTCGGGGGTCCAGTGGTCGGCGTGCTCGTGCGTGATGACGATCGCCGCGAGCGCATGCAGGTCGGCGAGCACCGTGAGGAAGCTGCCCGGATCGATGATCAGCGTCGCGCCGTGGGCGTCGACGCGGAGGGCGGCGTGCTCGTGCTTCGTGATGCGCATGGTCCGAGTCAACCATTCCCGCGGCCCTTGAGGGCAGATCCGCCGATCGCGAGCCCTCGGGGAGCGCGACACGCGCGGGAAGCGCATCCACCCCGCCCCGATTTGTTCACCGGCCGGACCTCATGTCATACTCTTCTAGTTGCCGGAAACGGGAACGAGGGTCCGGAAGGATCCGACGCACGGCCCCATCGTATAGCGGCCTAGTACGCTGGCCTCTCACGCCGGTAACGCGGGTTCGAATCCCGCTGGGGTCACACGACAGACGAAAGCCCGATCCACACGGATCGGGCTTTCGTCGTTTCCGCGTGCGGCGCGGCCCGCGCGGCTTATAGGTCAGAACGTGTGGATGGGGTCGGGCGTGTCAGTGCCTGCCGATCCAGCCTGTTCGGTGCCAGAGTCCCTCGTCGGCGCTGAGGCCGGTGTCGTAGAGGATCGGTTCGACGGGGT
>NZ_JADGLL010000041.1 GCF_015235415.1 Microbacterium paludicola
CTCATCCGCCCCTCGACACAACGCGCGTCACATCCAGCCTGTCCGCGGGCGATCCGGTTCGGAAAGCCGGACGCGTGTGCCGGATGAGGCGGGTGGGGTCCCAGGATGCGGGCGCGTCACGTCCATCCGGGATTTGGCACCACCGGTCGCCGAGCTCAGTCGAGCGAGCCGAAACCACCGGCCGCACGCAGGCTCGCACACCCGGGCGCAGGCTCATCCGCCCCTCGAGGTGACGCGCGTCACATCCTGCCTGTCCGCGGGCGCCCTGCGCAGGTCTCGCCCGCCCGCGCACCGGTGCGTTTGCCCGCGTGCAGGCTCATCCGCCCCTCGAGGCGACGTGCGTCACAAGCTGCCTGTCCACGGGTGCGTGCTGCGCCGAGCGAACCGGGTACCCGCGGACCGCTCACCCCGAGCGCGAGCCCAGGCCCGCCTGCGCACAGGCGCGCTTGCCCGGCGGCAGGCTCATCTGCCCCTCGACGCGACGCGTGTCACATCCTGCCTGTCCGCGGGCGCATCCTGCCCCGCGAGCCGCTCACCCCGCGACCGATGCGACCGCCACCACCCGCGTCCGCGCCGCCACAACCGTCGCGACGAGGCACATGACGAGTCCGCAGGCGACGATCGCGCGCGCGTCGACGAGGCCGAGCGCTCCGGCCGCCGTCGCGGTGATCAGCACGCTCGGCAGCTGCATCATCATGTTCACGGACGTGCCCACGCGCCCCTGCAGGCGCGACGGCGTCGCGACGTGCGACTCGGTGACGTAGGCGATCACGGCTAGGGTGACGCCGAGCCCGACCACGCCGAGGCCGGCGGCGAGGGCCCACACGCTGTCGCCGAGCATCGGGGCGATGCCGACGGCGAGCAGCAGCGCGCCGAGCGTCAGCACCCACGGCCGTCCGATGCGCCGCATCAGCCAGGCCGCCGAGACGCCGGCGAGCAGCCCGCCGACGCCGGAGACCGCCTCGATGGGGCCGAGCCACGCGGGCTCGACGCCCATCCGCTCGAGCACGGCGAAGCCCACCGCGCTGGTGAACGCGGCGGTGCTGGAGAGCAGGATCAGCACCAGCGTCATCCGATTGAGCGGGCGCGTGTTCGCCAGGTGACGGAAGCCTGCGGTGACCGATCGCCAGAACGGGTCGCTGTCGTCCTCGATGGGCGACTCGGCGAATCGCAGCGCCGCGAACACGACCGCGGCGCCGAGGAAGCCGCCGATCGCGACGGCGATGATCGGCAGCGGTCCGGTCCAGAAGTAGACGCCGGCCGCCGCGAACGGCAGCGCGAGGCGCAGCACCTGGTCGATCGTCTGCAGGATCGAGTTCGCCGGACCGAGGTCGTCGTCCGCGAGCAGGTCGCGCAGGATGCCCCCGCGACATCCGGCTGTGCCGTACGAGACGCCGGCGTAGAGGATCGTCGCCGCGAAGATCCACCACGTCTGCGAGGCATCCCGCACGAGCAGGAGCGGGGCGAGCGTCGCGGCGCCCGCGAGGTAGGTGACGCACAGCATCCGCCGGCGCGAGACGCGGTCGGCGATGCGCCCGAGCAGCGGAGAGAACAGCGCGGGCACGCCGAACACGGCGAAGACCAGCCCGCCGAGCGCCGCCTCGCCGGTGAGGTCGACCACCCACACCGCGAGGATGACCGCGAGCAGCGAATCGGCGACGTTCGCGAGCGCCCAGCCCGCGACGACGCCCGCGAACAGGCGGCTGCGCAGGGTCGTCTGCGCGACGGCGGTGCTCATGACTGCGGATCCGTCCACGTCGCGGCGAGCATCCGGACATGGCGGGCGCCCTCAGGTCGCGTCGAGGGGTCCTCGAACCGGCCCTGGAACGGCTCGGTGAGCGCGCTGATCCGGTCGCCGAGCTCGCGCATCTCCTCCGGGGTCGCCCAGAAGGTCGTGAAGCGCTGGGTCGACGCCTTCGTCCACTCGGGATCGTCGTCGGCGGCCTGCGCGTACCAGGCGTTCAGGCGCTCGACCGCGTCGTTGAGGAAGGCGGATCCGGCCGCGACCACGGCGGCGAACGCCTCGCGGTCGGCGGGCTCGGCGTCGAGCGTGATGCCCCGCTCGCGCATCCCTCGCCACGGCCGCTCGCGCCCGCGCGCCTCGCCGCGCTCGAGGTAGCCGTACTTCGCGAGCTGCCGCAGGTGGAATGAGCAGCTCGCGACCGACTCTCCCGTGGCTTCGGCGCACTGGGTGGCGGTCAGCTCGTCGCCGCCGCGGAACAGGTCGATCAGCCGGATCCGCAGCGGATGCGTGAGCGCCTTGATGCTCTCGGTCTGCGACACGATGCGCGTGCCGTCGCGGTGCAGGCGTGGCTCTTCCATGCCGCCAAGGTAGATCCTAAAGAAAGCTTTAGCAAGAGTTCTTTAGGATTGGATGTCGGGCGGTCCGGTTCGGAACCCCGGACGCGTGTGGCGGAAGTGGCGGATGGGGCCCCAGGATGCGCGCCCGTCAGTCCGTCCGGGTTCCGGCGCCACGGGGCGTTGAGGGAGCCGGAGCCACCGCCCGCGCACAGGCTCGCACGCCCGGGCGCAGGTTCATCCGCCCCTCAAGGCAACGAGCGTCACATCCAGCCTGTCCGCGGGCGCCGCGCGCACGCCCAACCGCCCGCGCACAGGCTCGCGTGCCCGGGCGCGGGCTCATCTGTCCCGCGAGGCGACGTGCGTCACATCCAACCTGTCCGCGGGCGTCGCGCGCAGGCCCCGCCCGCCCGTCCACAGGCTCGCGCACCCGGGCCCAGGCTCATCCGTCCCTCGAGGCGACGTGCGTCACATCCGGCCTGTCCGCGGGCGCCCCGCAGCGGCCCCGGCGTCAGCTGGCGATGGTGGAGCGGTGGCGCTTGCGGTCGGCGGCCTCGACGCACTGCATCGTCGGCTCGAGCTCGGCGTCGCTCGCACCGGCCTCCTGGCGCAGGAACAGCGTCTGCTTGAAGTCCGCCCGCGCGCCGTTGATGTCGCCCGCGTCGTAGCGCGTCTTGCCGCGGTGCTGCAGGGCGAACGCCGCGATGGAGTTCCAGCCCTGGCCCTCGGCCTCGTCCGCGCAGGTCGACAGCTCGTACTCGGCCGCGGCGTAGGCGCCGCGCCAGTGCTGCACCGACGCGTGCAGGATGCGCGCACGCAGCAGATCCTTGCGGGTGCCCGACATGCGCGCGAGGCGCACCGCTTGCTCCGACAGCGTGAGGGCGTCGTCGAGGTCGCCGAGCACCTTCAGCAGCCACACCCGCTCGAGCAGTGCGGGCAGGCTGCGCTGCTGCCCGATCTCGGCGAGGCGGTCGCGGCACTCGGCGGGGTCGACGATCTCGCGCAGCGTCTCCGGGTCGTACCCGTGGATGTAGCTCACTGACGCACTCCCTTCCCGGCCGTGGCCCGTCAAGTGTCACCCGAGCCCCTCCGGATCCGCAGCAGGGCACGCCCAGGCTCCGCGGATCCGCTACCTCTCGAACAGGATCTCGCTGGGCTTGGGCGAGTCTGTCGCGTCGCCGTCGACCGCGGGACGCGCCCCCTGGATGAACGCGTCGATCTCGCCTCCCTGTGCCACTTTCGCGGGGTGCGGCCCGGCCGCCATCAGCCGCGGCAGCCACTCGACCGGCAGGGGAGCGGCCGACGCCGCGATCACGAGGTTGCCGAAGCGGCGCCCCTTGAGCACCTGCACCTCGGCGAGCACGATCACCTCGGGAAGCACCTCGCGGATGGTCGCGACCTGTCGCCGCGCGAAGGCGAGCCCGGATCCGTCCGCCACGTTCACGAGCAGCACACCGGATGGCCCCAGCAGCGAGGCCGCCGCGCTGTAGAACTCGACGGTGGTGAGGCGCGCGGGAGTCTGCGCGCCCGAGTACACGTCCGAGACGAGCAGGTCGACGGATCCGGTCATCGCCGCGGGGAGGCGCGACAGGCCCTCGCGGGCGTCGCCGATCCGGATCCGGATGCTCGCCCCGCGCGGAAGCGGCAGGTTCTCGCGCACCAGGTCGACGAGCGCCTGCTCGATCTCGATCACCTGCTGCCGCGATCCGGGCCGGGTCGCGTCGATGTAGCGCGGGATCGTCAGACCGCCCGCGCCGAGATGCACGGCCGTCAGCGGTCCGTCGGGCAGTTGGTCGATGACGGCGCCCATCCGCGCGACGTACTCGAAGTGGAGGTGCGTCGGATCGGCCGGATCCACGTGCGACTGGGGCGTGCCGTCGACGTCGACCTCGAAGCCGTTCGCGTATGCGCTCGGGACGATCCGCGCGGTGCGCCCGTCGGACAGCCGCACGCTGGGCGTCTCCGCCTCGCTCTGCCGCTGCCGTCCCATAGCCCCAGGTTAGGCGGCTCCCTCGCTCGTTGAGCGAGCGGAGCCCCCTCGCTCGTTGAGCGAGCGAAGCCCCCTCGCTCGTTGAGCGAGCGAAGCGAGTCGAAACGTCGCACATCCCCGTGGCAGGGTTCGGCTCCTCGCTCAACGACCGGGTGGTGGGGGCGCACCCCGCGCGGGTCCCACCCCCTTCGCTCGTTGAGCGAGCGAAGCGAGTCGAAACGCCGCACATCCCCGTGGCAGGGTTCGGCCCGTTTCGACTCGTCGCTTCGCTCCTCGCTCAACGACCGGGTGGTGTGGGGGCATCCCCTCCGTTCGTTGAGCGAGCGGAGCGAGTCGAAACGCCGCACTTCCCCTCGGCAGGGTTCGGCTCCTCGCTCAACGACCGGGGGCGCACACCGCGGCACCAGGGTCGGTTCCGTCAATAGGCTGAGCGGATGGAACGCCGACGGGTCGCACTCGCGGGGGTGACCACGGCGCTGGTCGGCTTCGCGAGCTCGTCCGCCGTCGTGCTCGCGGGGCTGCAGGCGGCGGGCGCCTCTCCAGCGCAGGCCGCCTCGGGCCTCGTGGCGCTGTGCCTCACCCAGGCGCTCGGCATGCTCTGGCTCGCGCAGCGCACGAAGCTCCCGGTGGTGCTCGCCTGGTCGACTCCGGGTGCGGCGCTGCTGGCGGCGGGAACGGCTCCGGATGGCGGATGGCCCGCGGCGGTGGGAGCGTTCGCGATCGCCGGCGTCCTCATCGTCCTGACCGGCCTCTGGCCGGCGCTCGCCCGCGCCGTCGGCGCGATTCCGGCGACCATCGCCCAGGCGATGCTGGCCGGCGTGCTCGTCGCCCTCTGCCTCGCCCCGGTGCGCGCGCTCGTCGACCAGCCCCTCGACATCCTGCCGATCGTGCTCGTGTGGCTGGTGCTGATCCGGTTCGCACCGACGTGGGCCTCGCCCGCGGCGTTCGCGGTCGGCCTGATCGTGCTCGGCGTGGAGGCCGCGCTGCACGGCGGGGTCAACGGGCCGCTGCTTCCGGCACTCGAGCCGGTGGTTCCGTCCTTCACCTGGCAGGCGGCGGTGGGCATCGCCCTGCCGCTGTACGTCGTGACGATGGCGTCGCAGAACGTGCCCGGATCGGCCGTGCTCGCCTCGTACGGATATCGCGTTCCGTGGCGCGAGAGCATGGTCGTCACCGGCGTCGGCACCCTCGCCGGAGCGCCCTTCGGCGGCCACGCGATCAACCTGGCGGCGATCACCGCCGCGCTCGCCGCGTCGCCCGACACGCATCCGGATCCGTCGCAGCGCTGGCGTGCGGTGCGCGTCTCGGCGCTCCTCTACCTCGTGCTCGCCGCGTTGTCGACGGCACTCACCACGCTTGTCGGCGTCGCACCCGGCGTGCTCGCCGCGGTCGCGGGGCTCGCGCTGCTGCCGACGCTCGCGTCATCGCTGCGCGCGGCGATGGCGGAAGAGGGCGGACGGATCCCGCCGGTCATCACCTTCGTCGTCGCCGCGAGCGGCATCTCGGTGCTCGGGGTGGGCGCGGCGTTCTGGGCGCTGCTCGCCGGGCTCGTCGCGCACGTCCTGCTGCGCCGCCGCTGATCCGTCGCCCGCGAAACTGCACCCGGCGGCCGAAGCTGCCCGCGGCGACCGACACCGCGTGTGGCGACCGCAGTCTCGCCCGCGCGTTGCAGCCTCGCCCGCGGGTTGCAGCCTCGCGCGTCAGCGCACCGCAGGGGTCGGGCCCTGCTGACCGCGAGAATCCACCGGCGCGCCGAGAATCCGCGCCTGCCGGGATTCTCGGCGCGGACGTGGATTCTCGCGGGTCGAGGGCTCAAGCGGCGAAGCGGGCCGTGAGCGTCACGGCGTCGTCGACAAGCACGCGCAGGCCCGAGATCTCGATGCCTTCGAGGCCCAGGTCGTCGCGGCTGAACGTGCGGCCCTCGAGCTCGCGCAGGCGGCGGCGGATGACCCGCAGCGCGGCGCGGACGAGCAGGTTGCGGCTGCCGCTGCGCAGGCGGCGCACGGTCACGGAGCCGTCGGCGGCGAGGTGCAGCTCGGCGCCGATCCATGCCGACGCGTTCAGGCGGCCGCGGCTGAGGCCTGCCTCGAGGCGCACGCGCACGACGTCGCGCGCCGGCTGCGTCACCTCGATGTCCGAGCCGCTGACCGCGAGGCCCGCTTCGTCGAGCAGGGGCTGGGCGAGCGTCGTCGCCAGGGCGAGCGCGTCGTCGGGGCGGATGGTGACGGTCACGTCGCCCTGCAGATCCTGCGCTGCCTGCTCGTCGACCTCGGCGTTGCCGTGCAGGGCGCCGTCTGCGGTCTCGAGCGTCACCCAGTCGAACGGCAGGTTCCGCACGCCGACCGAGACGGATGCCGGGACGCCGGCGAGGTGGATCGGATCGGCCATCACGCGCACAGAGCGTGCGACCGCGGGAGTGCGGGCGACGACGGATGCGCCGGTCTGGTCGCCGTCGAGCGGGGCCACGAGCGTGCGGTTGCCGCGCAGGTCGTCCTCGTCCTCGCCGGAGAGGAAGGCCGGCATCGGCAGCTCGGTGGTGCCGACGAGGTCGGCGCGCGAGAGGTGAAGGCCGTCCAGGTCGATCTCGAGCGAGCGCAGGTCGGCGCGGGCATCGCCCTCGCCGAGCGCCGCGGAGACGCGGACGCCCTGGAGATCGGTGCCGTCGGTTCCCGCGGCCGCGCTGCGGCGGATCACCGCTGCCAGCCAGCGCTCGACGCTCTCGGCGTCGGAGGGCCACGCGGTGACGTCGTCGAGCTCGCCGGGCGCGGGCGCACCGAGGTCGGCGGACGGGGGGACGGTCATCCAAGCGGGAGCGGACATGGCCCGATGATGCGCCCGCGGTGCGAACCCCGGATGGACCGTTGGTAGCCGGGAGGTTACGTACTCCGCGGCGTGGGACGCGCAGCGGCTTCGCGAGCAGCACCTCGGCCTCGCGATACCCGAGGCTCCGGTAGAGCGACCGCGCCGCGTCGTTCGATCCGAACACGTGCAGGCCGATCGAGTCGGCACCGACCTGGCGGGCCTCTGCCTCGGCGGCGCGCATCATCGCGGCGCCGAACCCGCGGCGTCGGTGCGACGGTTCGACGTGCAGCTCCATGACGAACACATGCGGACCCGTGGAGCGCTGCCGCACCTCGAGCCAGAGCGTTCCCACGGGCTCGCGGGTGCCCTCGGCGTGTGCGACGAAGAACAGCTGGCCCTCGGTCGCGAGGCCGTCGGGCAGCTCCTCGGCCGTCTGGCGCGCCGACTCGGCCAGCGCTCCCTCGGGCGACCACAGCCCCTCCCGTACGAGGTCGTCCGCGAACTCCGCGATGAGCCGATCCTCGAAGCTCGCGTACTGCTCGGCGGTCATCGGCGTCAGCGCGACGGTGCCGGAGGCCCGCGTCGCAGGCAGCGGCTCCAGCAGCATCTGCACGTTTGTGGGGCGGTATGCCCGACCCTCGATCGCGCCCCAGCCCGCGGCATCCTGCACGAAGAGGTCGACACGCAGCTCCGCGGCGCCTTCCTCCGCTGCCCGCGCCTCGATGAGCGCGAGCGCAGCGGTTGGATCCTCGGCCCGCAGGTCGTAAAGCAGCCCCTTCACCTGTCCGTCCGCCGGCTTCACCTCGAGCCACGCGGATCCCACCACGCGCCCGCCATCCCGCACCTCCAGCACGTGCTGGAACTCCGACGCGACCCCCTCCGGCAGCCGGGAGCGCAGGATGCCCTCCGCCTCCTCGGCGGCCTCCGTCGGCGGCCGCATCCCCGACTCACGGCGCAGCGCGGCGAACCGCGCGACGGTCTCCGCACGCCACGCGTCGAAGCGCTCGGCGGGCATCGGCTCCAGGCTCGGCGTCACGCGCCAGACCCTACCGCCCGCGAGAATCCACCTGCGCGCCGAGAATCCGCGGGGGCCGGGATTGTCCGCGCGGGCGTGGATTCTCGCGGGCGGCGAGCGGGAGCAACGGCCCCGATCCGCCCGGCCGGCGCGGGTTTATACCCGAGGTTCAAGCGTTGGTCAAGGAACCGCTGGACAACGCGTGTCGTGCGGCCTATAGTAGGTATTTGCGCCTCTTGGATCCCCCATGCCTTCATATGGTGGTCGGCTGGTGCTCTCGATCCCCGCAGATAGCGGCGCGGGTCGCGGCACAACGGGACTGATCCAGGCGCACCTCACCTGTCGACAAGGAACTTATGGCCCCCGCCCGGGCTCATGGAGGTTATCCCCTTGGCTGCTGCGCGCAACGCATCTACCACCACCCCCAAGAACGGCCGCGGAGCATCCCGCCTCTCGTTCGCCAAGATCTCTGACACGCTGACGGTCCCCGACCTCCTCGCGCTGCAGACCGAGTCCTTCGACTGGCTCGTCGGCAACGACGCCTGGAAGGCTCGCCTCGCCGAGGCCGAGGCCGCCGGTCGCACCGACATCGCCGTGAAGAGCGGACTCGAGGAGATCTTCGAGGAGATCTCCCCGATCGAGGACCTGAGCGAGACGATGCAGCTCTCGTTCACGAACCCGTACCTCGAGCCGGAGAAGTACTCGATCGAGGAGTGCAAGGACCGCGGCAAGACCTACGCGGCCCCGCTCTACGTCGAGGCCGAGTTCATGAACCACCAGACGGGTGAGATCAAGACCCAGACGGTGTTCATGGGCGACTTCCCGCTCCAGACCGACAAGGGCACGTTCATCATCAACGGCACCGAGCGTGTCGTGGTGTCGCAGCTCGTACGCTCGCCCGGTGTCTACTTCGACAAGACCCCCGACAAGACGTCCGACAAGGACATCGTGTCGGCGCGCGTCATCCCGAGCCGCGGTGCGTGGCTCGAGTTCGAGATCGACAAGCGCGACCAGGTCGGCGTCCGCATCGACCGCAAGCGCAAGCAGTCGGTCACGGTGTTCCTCAAGGCGCTCGGCCTGACCAGCGAGGACATCCTCGCCGAGTTCGCCGGCATCGAGTCGATCGAGGAGACGCTCGCGAAGGACACGATCCTCACCAAGGAGGACGCGCTCCGCGACATCTACCGCAAGCTGCGTCCGGGCGAGCAGGTCGCCGCCGAGGCCGCCCGCGCGCTGCTCGACAACTTCTACTTCAACCCGAAGCGCTACGACCTGGCCAAGGTTGGTCGCTACAAGATCAACCAGAAGCTCGGGATCGACCGCCCGCTGAGCGACTCGGTGCTGACCGTCGACGACATCGTCGCGACGATCAAGTACCTCGTCCGCCTGCACCGCGGCGACGAGACCTTCGAGGGTCTGCGCAACGGTCAGAAGGCCGAGCTGCGCCTGTCGGTGGATGACATCGACAACTTCGGCAACCGTCGCATCCGCGCGGTCGGCGAGCTCATCCAGAACCAGGTCCGCACCGGTCTGTCGCGCATGGAGCGCGTCGTCCGCGAGCGCATGACCACGCAGGACATCGAGGCGATCACGCCGCAGACCCTGATCAACGTGCGCCCCGTCGTGGCCGCGATCAAGGAGTTCTTCGGCACGTCGCAGCTGTCGCAGTTCATGGACCAGAACAACCCGCTCGCGGGCCTGACCCACAAGCGCCGCCTGTCGGCGCTGGGCCCGGGCGGTCTGTCGCGTGAGCGTGCCGGCGTCGAGGTCCGCGACGTCCACCCGTCGCACTACGGCCGCATGTGCCCGATCGAGACGCCGGAAGGCCCGAACATCGGTCTGATCGGCTCGCTCGCCTCGTTCGCGCGGATCAACTCGTTCGGCTTCATCGAGACGCCGTACCGCCGTGTCGTGAACGGCAAGGTCACGGACGAGATCGACTACCTCACGGCTGCCGAGGAGGAGGCGTACATCGTCGCCCAGGCCAACGCGCCGCTGAAGGCCGACGGCTCGTTCGCCGAGGACCGCGTGCTCGCACGTCAGGTCGGCGGCGAGGTCGACCTGGTCCCCGCCGAGGAGATCGGCTACATGGACGTCTCGCCGCGCCAGATGGTGTCGGTCGGTACGTCGCTCATCCCGTTCCTCGAGCACGACGACGCGAACCGCGCCCTCATGGGTGCGAACATGCAGCGTCAGGCTGTTCCGCTGCTGCGTTCGGACTCGCCGTACGTCGGCACGGGTATGGAGAACTACGCCGCGATCGACGCCGGTGACACGATCATCGCCGACAAGGCCGGTGTGGTCGTCGAGGTCTCGGCCGACTTCGTCCGCCTGCAGCTCGACGAGGGCGGCACGCGCGACTACTTCCTGCGCAAGTTCGACCGCTCGAACCAGGGCAACAACTACAACCAGCGCGTGATCGTCGACGCGGGCGACCGCATCGAGGTCGGCGAGGTCATCGCGGATGGCCCCGCCACCCAGAACGGCGAGCTCGCCCTGGGCAAGAACCTCCTCGTCGCCTTCATGAACTGGGAGGGCTACAACTACGAGGACGCGATCATCCTCAGCCAGAACCTGGTGAAGGACGACACCCTCACCTCGATCCACATCGAGGAGTACGAGGTCGACGCCCGCGACACCAAGCTGGGCAAGGAGGAGATCACCCGTGACCTCCCCAACGTCAGCCCCGAGCTGCTGAAGGACCTCGACGAGCGCGGTGTCATCCGCATCGGCGCCGAGGTGCGTCCCGGCGACATCCTCGTCGGCAAGGTCACGCCGAAGGGCGAGACCGAGCTGTCGGCCGAGGAGCGTCTGCTCCGCGCGATCTTCAACGAGAAGAGCCGCGAGGTCCGCGACACGTCGCTGAAGGTGCCCCACGGTGAGCAGGGAACCGTCATCGCGGTCAAGGAGTTCAACGCCGAGGAGGGCGACGACGAGCTCGGCTCGGGCGTCAACCGCCGCGTTGTCGTCTACATCGCCCAGAAGCGCAAGATCACCGAGGGCGACAAGCTCGCCGGCCGCCACGGAAACAAGGGCGTCATCTCGAAGATCCTGCCGGTCGAGGACATGCCGTTCCTCGCCGACGGCACGCCGGTCGACATCATCCTGAACCCGCTCGGCGTCCCCGGTCGAATGAACTTCGGCCAGGTCCTCGAGCTTCACCTCGGATGGATCGCGTCGCAGGGCTGGAAGATCGAGGGCAACCCTGAGTGGGCCGCGCGGCTCACCGAGGCCGCCCGCGAGGCCGCCCCCGGCACCAAGGTCGCCACCCCGGTGTTCGACGGTGCGCACGAGGCGGAGCTCGCCGGTCTTCTCGACTCGACGCTGCCGAACCGCGACGGCGACCGCCTCATCGACAGCACGGGCAAGACCCAGCTGTTCGACGGCCGCTCGGGTGAGCCGTACCCGTACCCGATCTCGGTCGGCTACATGTACATCCTGAAGCTGCACCACCTCGTGGACGACAAGATCCACGCGCGCTCGACGGGTCCCTACTCGATGATCACGCAGCAGCCGCTGGGTGGTAAGGCGCAGTTCGGTGGACAGCGCTTCGGCGAGATGGAGGTGTGGGCCCTCGAGGCCTACGGCGCCGCCTACGCCCTGCAGGAGCTCCTGACCGTCAAGTCCGACGACATCCTCGGCCGCGTCAAGGTGTACGAGGCCATCGTCAAGGGCGAGAACATCCCGGAGCCCGGTATCCCGGAGTCGTTCAAGGTGCTCATGAAGGAGATGCAGTCGCTCTGCCTGAACGTCGAGGTCCTCTCGGCCGACGGCACGGCTGTGAACCTCCGCGACACCGACGACGAGGCCTTCCGCGCAGCGGAGGAGCTCGGCATCAACATCTCGTCCCGCTTCGAGTCCGCCTCGATCGACGAGATCTAAGCCCGGCCGATACAGAAGATTTCCAAACAGGAGAATCAATTGCTCGACGCAACCACTTTCGATGAGCTTCGCATCGGCCTGGCCACCGCCGACGACATCCGTCGTTGGTCCTTCGGTGAGGTCAAGAAGCCCGAGACCATCAACTACCGCACCCTGAAGCCGGAGAAGGACGGTCTGTTCGGTGAGCAGATCTTCGGACCCTCCCGCGACTGGGAGTGCGCCTGCGGCAAGTACAAGCGCGTGCGCTTCAAGGGCATCGTCTGCGAGCGCTGCGGTGTCGAGGTCACCAAGTCCTCGGTCCGTCGCGAGCGCATGGGCCACATCGAGCTCGCCGCGCCCGTCACGCACATCTGGTACTTCAAGGGTGTTCCCTCGCGCCTCGGCTACCTGCTCGACATGGCGCCGAAGGACCTCGAGAAGGTCATCTACTTCGCCGCCTACATGGTGATCTCGGTGGACGCCGACGCGCGTCACCGCGACATGCCGACGCACGAGAACAACCTGCGTCTCGAGATCAAGAACATCGGCGACCGCCGCGATGCGCGCATCGCGGAGCGCCTCCAGAAGCTGGAGGAGGAGCTCGCCGCTCTCGAGGCCGAGGACGCCAAGGCCGACCAGAAGAAGAAGGTCAAGGACGCCGCCGAGAAGGAGATGGCGACGATCCGCAAGCGCGCGGACGAGCAGGTCGCCAAGCTCGAGCGCATGTGGGACGAGTTCCGCAACCTCGAGGTCGGCCAGCTCAAGGCGGAGGACGACGTCTTCCAGGAGCTGCAGGACCGCTTCGGTCAGTACTTCGAGGCCCACATGGGCGCGGAGTCGATCCAGCGTCGTCTTGCCGAGTTCGACCTTGCCGCCGAGGCCGACTCGCTGCGCCTGCAGATCGCCGAGGGCAAGGGCCAGCGCAAGATCCGTGCGATCAAGCGCCTGAAGGTCGTCAACTCGTTCCTGCAGACCGGCATGTCGCCGGCCGCGATGGTCCTGGACGTCGTCCCGGTCATCCCGCCGGAGCTGCGCCCGATGGTCCAGCTGGACGGTGGCCGCTTCGCGACCTCCGACCTGAACGACCTGTACCGTCGCGTGATCAACCGCAACAACCGCCTCCGTCGCCTGATCGACCTCGGTGCCCCCGAGATCATCGTCAACAACGAGAAGCGGATGCTGCAGGAGGCCGTCGACGCGCTGTTCGACAACGGCCGCCGTGGTCGTCCCGTCACCGGCACCGGCAACCGCGCCCTGAAGTCCCTGAGCGACATGCTCAAGGGAAAGCAGGGTCGCTTCCGCCAGAACCTGCTCGGCAAGCGCGTCGACTACTCGGGCCGTTCGGTCATCGTGGTCGGCCCGCAGCTGAAGCTGCACCAGTGTGGTCTGCCCAAGCAGATGGCGCTGGAGCTGTTCAAGCCGTTCGTGATCAAGCGCCTGATCGACCTCGGTCACTCGCAGAACATCAAGGCCGCCAAGCGCTCGGTCGAGCGCACGCGTCCCGAGGTCTGGGACGTGCTCGAGGAGATCATCCGCGAGCGTCCGGTGCTGCTGAACCGCGCCCCCACGCTGCACCGTCTGGGCATCCAGGCGTTCGAGCCGCAGCTCGTGGAGGGCAAGGCCATCCAGCTGCACCCGCTCGTGTGTGCCGCGTTCAACGCCGACTTCGACGGTGACCAGATGGCCGTCCACCTCCCCCTCTCGGTGGAGGCGCAGGCCGAGGCGCGCATCCTGATGCTCGCGTCGAACAACATCCTGAAGCCGTCGGACGGCCGCCCGGTGACCCTGCCCGCGCAGGACATGATCATCGGTCTGCACCACCTGACGACGCTGAAGGACGGCGCCAAGGGCGAGGGCCGCGTGTTCGGCTCGGTCGCGGAGGCGACGCTGGCGAAGGACGAGGGCACCCTCGACCTGCAGGCGAAGATCCGCATCCGCATCCCGGGTCTGACGTTCCTCGAGGGTCAGGCGCCCGAGGGCTACGAGCGCCACGGCCTCGTCGACACCTCGCTCGGCCAGGCGATCTTCAACGACCAGATGCCCAAGGGCTACCCGTTCGTTCGCGAGCAGGCAGACAAGGGCAAGCTGTCGCAGATCGTCAACAAGCTGGCCGAGGAGTACCCGAAGACCGAGGTCGCGGCAACGCTCGACCGCGTCAAGGACGCCGGTTACTACTGGGCAACGCGCTCGGGCATCACCGTCTCGCTCAGCGACGTCATCACGCCCTCGAACAAGGGCGAGATCATCGCCAAGTACGAGAAGCAGGCCGCGAAGGTCACCTCGCAGTACGAGAAGGGCCTCACGACCGACGTCGAGCGTCGTCAGGAGCTCATCAAGATCTGGACCGAGGCGACCGACGAGGTCCAGAAGGAGATGCGCGCCAGCTTCCCCGATGACAACACCATCAACCGGATGGTGTCGTCGGGTGCTCGTGGTAACTGGCTGCAGATCCGGAACATCGCCGGTATGCGCGGTCTCGTGAACAACCCCAAGGGTGAGATCATCCCCCGTCCGATCATCTCCTCGTACCGCGAGGGTCTGTCGGTGGCGGAGTACTTCATCGCGACGCACGGTGCCCGTAAGGGTCTGGCCGACACGGCCCTCCGTACGGCCGACTCGGGTTACCTCACGCGTCGTCTCGTGGACGTCTCGCAGGATGTCATCATCCGCGAGGAGGACTGCGGCACGTCGAAGGGCCTCGAGTACCCGATCGCCGCGTTCGACTCGACCGGCACGCTGGTCAAGGACGCGAACGTCGAGAACGCCGTGTTCGCCCGCACCCTCGCGGTCGACGTGGTCGCCGAGGACGGCACCGTCCTGGCCGCCGCCGGCTCGGACGTGGGCGACGTGCTCATCGACAAGCTGGTCGAGGCGGGCATCGAGTCGATCAAGGTCCGCTCGGTCCTCACCTGCGACTCGGCCGTCGGCGTGTGCGCGAACTGCTACGGCCGTTCGCTCGCCACCGGCAAGCTCGTCGACATCGGCGAGGCCGTGGGCATCATCGCGGCCCAGTCGATCGGTGAGCCCGGTACGCAGCTGACGATGCGCACCTTCCACACCGGTGGTTCGGCGTCGGCGGATGACATCACGCAGGGTCTTCCCCGCGTGCAGGAGCTCTTCGAGGCCCGTACCCCCAAGGGTGCGTCGCCGATCGCCGAGGCCGCCGGCCGCGTCACGATCGACGAGACCGAGAAGGCCAAGAAGGTCATCATCACGCCCGACAACGGCGATGAGCCGGTCGTCTACCCGGTGCTGAAGCGTGCGACCCTCCTCGTCGAGGACGGTCAGCACGTCGAGGTCGGTCAGCCCCTCCAGGTCGGCACGCTCGACCCGAAGGAGATCATGCGCGTGCAGGGTGCCCGCGAGGTGCAGAAGTACCTCGTCGGCGGCGTGCAGGGCGTGTACCGCTCGCAGGGTGTGCCGATCCACGACAAGCACATCGAGGTCATCGTGCGCCAGATGCTGCGGAAGGTCACCGTGGTCGACCACGGCGAGACCGACCTGCTGCCTGGCGAGATGGTCGACCTGCGTCGCTACCAGGACATCAACCGTGCGGCCGTCGGCGAGGGCAAGCGCCCCGCCTCGGGTCGTCCGGAGCTGATGGGTATCACGAAGGCGTCGCTCGCGACGGAGTCGTGGCTGTCGGCCGCCTCGTTCCAGGAGACGACGCGCGTCCTCACCGAGGCCGCCATGCAGGGCAAGCGCGACCCGCTCGTCGGCCTCAAGGAGAACGTGATCATCGGAAAGCTGATCCCCGCCGGCACGGGCCTTGCGAAGTACCGCAATGTCACGGTCGAGGCGACGGAGGAGGCGAAGAGCGAGCGGTACCCCAACCGCATCTTCGCGTCGGATGGCGCCTTCGCCGAGGGCGACTACAGCTACGTCGACTTCGACGCGTTCTCGACGGACGACTTCACGCCCGGTACCTACAACTGAGTGTGACGTTCTAGACAAGAGGGTCCCGGCTTCGGCCGGGGCCCTCTTGTCGTTCGCGCCCCTTTGCTCGTTGAGCGACGAGCGCCCAGACCCCTTGTTCGTTGAGCGACGAGCGCAGCGAGGAGTCGAAACGCCCCGGACCGTGCCGAGGGTCGTTTCCACCGTTTCGACTCGCTTCGCTCGCTCAACGACCGGCCCCCCTTGCTCGTTGAGCGACGAGCGCAGCGAGGAGTCGAAACGCCCCGGACCGTGCCGAGGGTCGTTTCCACCGTTTCGACTCGCTTCGCTCGCTCAACGACCGACGGGGTCCGCGGCGAGGCTCCGCCGCTCGGCGGGCGTCTCGGGGTACTGTCTGGCAGGCAGGGGAGGGACCTCTGCGTGAGGAGTGCTTCGGATGAGTGACGCCAAGGGACCGGGCAGCGAGCCTCGCGACGGCGAGCCCATCGAGGGCGACATCGACCGCGTTCCCGCCCCCGCGGAGCCCGATACTCACGAGCCTGTCGCCGGCGACACGGGGGACATCCCCGCGAGCCGCCGCGAGGCGCGCACGAACACCGGCGCGACCGAGATCGTCGCCACGCCGCAGGATGACGCCCCCATCGCGAAGCCGGCCGCCGACGAGCCGGTCGCCGAGCCCGTCGAGTCGACCCCCGCGCCGTCGCAGGACGAGCAGCCCCCGCACGAGGAGCCGGACTACGCCGCCCTCGCGGCCGACCTCGACGACCTCGAGTCGCGCGGCGCGAGCACCACGGTGACGACCCGATCCGCCGAGTCCGAGCGCAAGCCCGACCCGTGGTTCGAGCCCGCCGACAAGACCCAGACGTTCACCGCGAGCGACGCCTACGACGCGCCCACGGCTCCCGCGGTCACCGCCAGCGAGCCCACCGCCCCGGAGACGTCGGCTCCCGCCGCCCAGCCCGTGCAGCAGCAGCTGCCGATCTTCGTGCAGGCTCCCGAGCCGCCGCGGATGCGCGGCAATCGCGCCGCCGCCGCGGGCATCGGTCTCGTCGCCGCGCTGGTCTTCGCCATCCTGTACTTCGCCGCGAAGCTCGGCTTCGGCGCGCTGAACGGCGAGGTCACGCTCGACAACATCGCCGACGCCTCGCTGCAGACGGTGACCTCGCTCGGCTTCTGGACGACCGTTGTCGTCTTTTTCCTCGGCTTCTGGCTGCTGGGTGCGCTCGTGAACCGCGCGCGCTGGGCCGCGTGGGTGCTCCTCGGCGTCTTCGTCGCGATCATCGCGTACATCGGCCACATCCTCGGCGCGCTCGTCGACGCCCCGTTCTGGGCGCTGACCGCGAGCCAGGGCTTCGAGGAGGTCGGCAGGCAGCTGCTGTCGCCCCTCGCGATCGCGGCGTTCGTCTTCGCCCGCGAGATCACCATCTGGTTCGGCGCGTGGGCCGCTCGCCGTGGCGCGCGCGTCACCGAGCGCAACGCCGAGGCGCAGGCCGAGTACGAGCGCACGCTCGAGGCCGGCCCGAGGCTCTCGGCCTGAGGCACGCCGCGAACACGCAGTCAGCACCGGGAGCGCCCGGGAGGTTCCCTCCCGCGGCGCTCCTGGCGTTCGCGCTGGCGGCCGACGTGGCGCTGATCGTGTTCGGATCCGGCATGCTCAGCCTGGCGACGGATCGGGATGTGATCGACACCCCGGGGCTCGGACCGGTTCCCGGCCCGCTCGCGTTCGGAGCCGCCGCCCTCGCGTTCGCCGGCGCCCTGTGGCCCGCCCTCCGCGCGGACCGGCCGCGCTACACCGCGGTGATCCCCGTCGCCCTCGTGTCGGCGCTCGTGCACCTGGCGGCCCTGTGGATCCTGGCGCTCGTGTTCGGCGCCGACCTCGCCACGGCGACCGCCGCCGTAGGGGAGGCGGCCACCAGCTGGACGTCCGCCGTCGTCGCGGGCGCCGCGGCCGTCTCGGGATGGGCCGCGATCGCGGTGCGCCGCACGGCGGCCCACCGCCCCCAGTGGCCCTGGGAACGCGAGGACGACGACGAGTAGCGGGTGCGGCTTCGACTCGCGGAGACCCGCACTGAGCGAGCGAAGCGAGTCGAAGTGTCGCTCAACGACCAATCGGGGCTCTCAGCCCTACGCTGTTCTCGTGGAGCGTTCGCTGGAGACGCAGGTGAGCCAGGCGGTTGACGCCTGGCTGCGCTGGGTGCCCCGCTGGGAGCCGGCGACCCACCGCGGCCGGGTCGCTCCGTGCCGCCGCTGTCTCGGGTCGCCGATCCTGTCGGCCGCCGGTCTCGGATCGGATGTGCCGCACGGTGTGCAGCACGGGCTGTCGACGCGCGTGAAGACGATCGTCGATCACGCGGTCGCCGAGTACACCTCGCGCAACCTGCCGCTGCTGCAGGCCGAGCTCGACCAGCAGGCCGCCCGCAATCGCGCGAGGGGATACCGGCCGGCCGAGGGGCTCGCGCCCGAGTTCGAGGGGCTGCCGCTGGATCCCGATCCGATCCCCGGACAGCCGTTCCTGTTCACCCTGTCGGGCCTCGCGAACGAGGAGGAGGCGCAGGTGCCGAGCCTGCCGCCGCTCAGCGAGGACGCGAAGATCGCGCTGCGTCGCGAGGTCGCCCTCGCCGACGAGTACGCGAACCTCATCGGACGCGAGGTGTGCGGCATCCTGCTCCATCACCGGCTGCGGATCCACGCGGCGATCGTCGAGTACGTCGAGCCCCAGGTGGCCGCGATGCTGGAGGAGCTGTCGCAGGCGCTGGACGCTCCGTTCGATCCGCGCGATGCCGGGGATGGGCTCGGGCTGTAGCGCTTGCATCGGGCGTGCGCGGAAGCGGGCACGACACGCCGTACGCGGCCGGATGCGCTATCATGATTTCGTGTGCGTACACGCGCGCCCGCTTGCGTGCGCCGCGTCCGACACGATCAGGGAATGACCTGCGAACAGGTCACCCCCACGGCATACCCACCACATCAAACGTTCGGCACATTCTGCCGCCCGGGTGGGTCATCGTGAAACCCGCACCGCAACACCGAGCAATACGTCGCGGGGCGGGGGAATCCACCGCTGTCACCGTGCAGCACAAGAAGAGAAGGAAACCAGTGCCTACTATTCAGCAGCTGGTTCGCAAGGGCCGGTCGCCCAAGGTCACCAAGACCAAGGCGCCCGCTCTTAAGGCGAACCCGCAGCAGGCGGGTGTCTGCACCCGCGTGTACACGACCACGCCCAAGAAGCCGAACTCGGCCATGCGCAAGGTCGCCCGTGTGAAGCTCCGCAACGGCACCGAGGTCACCGCCTACATCCCCGGCGAGGGCCACAACCTGCAGGAGCACTCGCTCGTGCTGGTCCGCGGTGGTCGTGTGAAGGACCTCCCCGGTGTCCGCTACAAGATCGTCCGCGGTGCACTCGACACCCAGGCTGTCAAGAACCGTAAGCAGGCTCGCAGCCGCTACGGCGCGAAGAAGGGCTGAGTCAGATGCCTCGTAAGGGACCCGCGCCCAAGCGCCCCGTCGTCAACGACCCGGTCTACGGCGCTCCGATCGTCACGCAGCTCGTGAACAAGATCCTCGTCGACGGCAAGAAGTCGATCGCCGAGAGCATCGTCTACACCGCCCTCCAGGGTGTTGAGGCGAAGAACGGCCAGGACGCCGTCGCGACGCTCAAGAAGGCGCTCGACAACGTCCGCCCGACCCTCGAGGTCCGCAGCCGCCGTGTCGGTGGCTCGACCTACCAGGTGCCGGTCGAGGTCAAGCCGCACCGCGCGAACACCCTCGCGCTGCGCTGGCTCGTCAGCTACGCCAAGGGCCGTCGTGAGAAGACGATGACCGAGCGTCTGATGAACGAGATCCTGGACGCTTCGAACGGCCTCGGTGCCGCGGTCAAGCGCCGTGAGGACACGCACAAGATGGCCGAGTCGAACAAGGCCTTCGCGCACTACCGCTGGTAATCAGCACGCATCCGCTCGCGGATGCACCGCCGGGCCCGGAGACGGGATCCGTCCTCCGGGCCCGGCACCAACGCTCTACTCCACACCACACGTTAGGAACCGCAAGTGGCACAGGAAGTGCTCACCGACCTCAAGAAGGTCCGCAACATCGGCATCATGGCCCACATCGATGCCGGTAAGACCACGACGACCGAGCGCATCCTGTTCTACACGGGTGTGAACCACAAGATCGGCGAGACGCACGACGGTGGCGCGACGACCGACTGGATGGAGCAGGAGCAGGAGCGTGGCATCACCATCACGTCCGCTGCTGTGACGTGCTTCTGGGACAAGAACCAGATCAACATCATCGACACCCCCGGCCACGTGGACTTCACGGTCGAGGTCGAGCGCTCGCTTCGCGTGCTCGACGGTGCCGTCGCCGTCTTCGACGGCAAGGAGGGCGTCGAGCCCCAGTCCGAGACGGTGTGGCGTCAGGCCGACAAGTACAACGTCCCCCGCATCTGCTTCGTCAACAAGATGGACAAGCTCGGCGCGGACTTCTACTTCACCGTCGACACGATCGTTAACCGCCTGAAGGCCAAGCCGCTCGTGATCCAGCTGCCGATCGGCGCGGAGAACGACTTCGTGGGTGTCATCGACCTGGTCGAGATGCGCGCGCTTGTGTGGCCCGGCGACGCCAAGGGCGACGTGACCATGGGCGCCAAGTACGAGATCACCGAGATCCCGGCCGAGCTCGCCGACAAGGCCGCCGAGTACCGCGAGAAGCTGCTCGAGACGGTCGCCGAGACCGACGACGCGCTGCTCGAGAAGTACTTCGGTGGCGAGGAGCTGACGGTCGCCGAGATCAAGGCCGGCATCCGCAAGCTCACCATCGCGAGCGAGGTCTACCCGGTCCTGTGTGGCTCGGCGTTCAAGAACCGCGGCGTGCAGCCGATGCTCGACGCGGTCGTCGACTACCTGCCGGCCCCGATCGACGTGCCCGCCATCGAGGCGCACGACCCGAAGAACGAAGAGACGATCATCGAGCGTCATGCCGACGCGACCGAGCCGTTCACGGCTCTCGCGTTCAAGGTCGTCACGCACCCCTTCTTCGGTCGTCTCACCTACATCCGCGTGTACTCGGGTCACCTCGACTCCGGCTCCGCGGTCGTGAACTCGACCAAGGGCAAGAAGGAGCGCATCGGAAAGATCTTCCAGATGCACGCCAACAAGGAGAACCCGGTCGACTCGGTCACCGCCGGTCACATCTACGCGGTCATCGGCCTCAAGGACACGACCACGGGTGACACGCTCTCCGACTCCGACCACCAGGTCGTGCTCGAGTCGATGACGTTCCCCGAGCCGGTCATCGAGGTCGCGATCGAGCCCAAGACGAAGGCCGACCAGGAGAAGCTGGGTCTCGCGATCCAGAAGCTCGCGGAAGAGGACCCGACGTTCCGCGTCGAGAACAACGCCGAGACCGGTCAGACCGTCGTCAAGGGCATGGGCGAGCTGCACCTCGACATCCTCGTGGACCGCATGAAGCGCGAGTTCAAGGTCGAGGCCAACGTCGGCAAGCCGCAGGTGGCGTACCGCGAGACGATCCGCAAGACCGTCGAGCGTCACGACTACACGCACAAGAAGCAGACCGGTGGATCGGGTCAGTTCGCGAAGATCCAGTTCGCGCTCGAGCCGCTCGAGCTCACGGCCGACAAGACCTACGAGTTCGTCAACGAGGTCTCGGGTGGTCGCATCCCGCGCGAGTACATCGAGCCGACGAACCAGGGCTTCCAGGACGCCATGAACACCGGTGTCCTCGCCGGCTACCCCATGGTGGGCGTGAAGGCCATCCTGAAGGACGGCGCGTCGCACGACGTCGACTCGTCCGAGATGGCGTTCAAGATCGCCGGTTCGATGGGCTTCAAGGAGGCCGTCCGCAAGGCGAACCCCGTGCTGCTCGAGCCGCTGATGGCCGTCGAGGTCCGTACGCCCGAGGAGTACATGGGCGACGTCATCGGCGACCTGAACTCGCGTCGTGGCCAGATGCAGTCGATGGAGGACGCGCAGGGAGTGAAGGTCATCAAGGCCCTCGTCCCGCTGTCGGCCATGTTCGGCTACATCGGCGACCTGCGTTCGAAGACGTCGGGCCGCGCTGTCTACTCGATGGAGTTCGACAGCTACTCCGAGGTCCCGAAGGCCGTCGCCGACGAGATCATCCAGAAGGGCAAGGGCGAGTAATCGCCCGACCCTGATGGCTCCGGGTGGGGGCCGACGGCCCCCACCCGCCCACACGTCAGGTGCCGCTCCCGCGGCGCCTGGGTCAAAACTTCACACCGACTCTCTCTACTAGACTGAGAACCATCCCCGGACAGATCCGGTCGCAATCCAGCGCCCGGTGATGATCCATGAATCGTCCTGAGGAGGACCCAGTGGCTAAGGCCAAGTTCGAGCGCACCAAGCCGCACGTGAACATCGGAACGATCGGTCACGTCGACCACGGTAAGACGACGCTCACCGCGGCGATCTCGAAGGTGCTCGCCGACAAGTACCCGTCGGCCACCAACGTGCAGCGCGACTTCGCGTCGATCGACTCGGCTCCCGAGGAGCGTCAGCGCGGCATCACGATCAACATCTCGCACGTCGAGTACGAGACGCCGAAGCGTCACTACGCTCACGTCGACGCCCCGGGTCACGCTGACTACATCAAGAACATGATCACGGGTGCCGCGCAGATGGACGGCGCGATCCTCGTGGTCGCCGCCACCGACGGCCCGATGGCCCAGACGCGTGAGCACGTGCTGCTCGCCAAGCAGGTCGGCGTTCCCTACCTGCTCGTCGCGCTGAACAAGGCCGACATGGTCGAGGACGAGGAGATCCTGGAGCTCGTCGAGCTCGAGGTCTCCGAGCTGCTCGCTTCGCAGGGCTTCGCTGAGGACGCCCCGGTCGTTCGCGTCTCGGGGCTCAAGGCTCTCGAGGGCGACGAGAAGTGGACGCAGTCGATCCTGGACCTCATGGAGGCCGTGGACGAGAACATCCCCGACCCGGTGCGTGACAAGGACAAGCCGTTCCTCATGCCGATCGAGGACGTCTTCACCATCACGGGTCGTGGAACGGTCGTGACCGGCCGCGCCGAGCGTGGCACGCTCGCCATCAACTCCGAGGTCGAGATCGTCGGCATCCGCCCGACGCAGAAGACCACGGTCACGGGTATCGAGATGTTCCACAAGCAGCTCGACGAGGCGTGGGCCGGCGAGAACTGCGGTCTCCTGCTTCGTGGTCTGAAGCGCGAGGACGTCGAGCGCGGCCAGGTCGTCGTGAAGCCGGGTTCGGTTACGCCGCACACCGACTTCGAGGGCACCGCGTACATCCTGTCGAAGGACGAGGGCGGCCGTCACAACCCCTTCTACACGAACTACCGCCCGCAGTTCTACTTCCGCACCACGGACGTCACCGGCGTCATCACGCTGCCTGAGGGTACCGAGATGGTCATGCCCGGCGACACCACGGACATGACGGTGGCGCTGATCCAGCCCATCGCCATGGAAGAGGGCCTCGGCTTCGCGATCCGTGAGGGTGGCCGCACCGTCGGCGCCGGCACGGTGACCAAGATCATCAAGTAAGTACCTCCAGTACTCGCTTCGAGAGCGGGGTCGGATCTTCGGATCCGGCCCCGCTTTCGTGTGCCTGGAGTCCGGGACGGGACGAGAAGGGGGCCGGCCCCAGGGATCGGCCCCCTTCGGACGTCTCAGCGGGAGACGGGAGTCGTCGTGCTCTCGGCGGGCACGGGGGCCGGGGCTTCGGCGGATCGGGCGCTGCGCTTCTCGGCCACGACCGCGCGTGCCGCGATGGCCACGCACGTGGCCCATACGACGGCCACGACGATGAGCGCCGCGGGCAGCACGGCGTCAGCCGCATCGGGGGCCACGGCGAGCAGCAGGGATCGCGTGTTGGTGAAGACGATCAGTCCGCCGACCAGCGCGCCCAGCAGGCGCGGGTGCAGGCGACGCACGAGCCATGCCGCGACGGGCGCCGCGGCGATGCCGCCCACCAGCAGCGCCACGACCCAGCCGAGATCGAACCCGGCGTGGCCGAGGCCCACGAGGAAGCCGATGCTCGCGGCGATGGCCACGAGGAACTCGCTGGTGTCGATGGATCCCACGACCTTCCGCGGCTCGATGCGCCCGCTGGCGAGCAGCGCCGGCGTGCCGACGGGGCCCCATCCGCCGCCGCCCGTGGCGTCGAGGAAGCCGCCCACGAGGCCCAGCGGCACGAGGAACGGCAGGCGCAGCGGCTTGGACGAGCGCACCGGCATGGCGCGGAACGTGAAGCGGGCGAGCACGTACAGGCCGAGCGCCAGCAGGATGCCCGCCATCAGCGGCGCGGCCGCCTCGGTGGACAGCTGTGACAGCACGGTGGCGCCGAGGAAGGCGCCGACTGCGCCGGGCACGCCGATCTTGAGCACCACGCGCCAGTCCACGTTGCCGAGGCGCCAGTGCGAGATGCCGGAGGCCAGGGTCGTGCCGATCTCGGCGAGGTGCACCGAGGCGCTGGCCGCGGCGGGACTCGCGCCGATCAGCAGCAGCAGGGTCGTGGAGGTGACGCCGTAGGCCATGCCGAGGGCACCGTCGACGAGCTGGGCGCCGAAGCCCACGAGGGCGAGGAGGACGAGAGTCTGCACAATGATCGCTTTTCTACTATTCCGACAGGACAGTCGGGAATATACGCGAACGATCACGCATCCGCGAGGGGGAGGGCTTCAGTCGCCGAGCGCGGTGGACTGGCGCCACGACGACGGATCGTCGGCGAGGGCCCGGACGTGCGCGGGCAGACGGCCGGCCGCGAGGTCGGCGAGGGTCGTGCGTTCGAGCACCGCGCGCACGTTGGCGCGCAGTGCGACCCACAGCTCGACGAACGTGCCGCCCGACTCCTCACCGGCATAGGTCAGTTCGGACGGGCGTGTGTCCCGGACGTATACGAGAGGGCCCTCCACGGCCCGGATCACGTCGGCGACCGTGATGTTCTTGGGCTCGGCCGCGAGCCGGAACCCGCCGGCCGCGCCGCGCTTGCTCTCGACGAGCCCGCTGCGCCGCAGATCCCCGAGGATCGCCTCCAGGAAGCTGGCGGGGATCGCCTCCTTCGCCGCGATCGACTCGCTGCTCGCGCGCTCGTCCGCCGACAGTCGGGCGAGGGCCGTCGCGGCGCGGACCGCGTAGTCCGCGCGAGCCGAGATGCGCATCCCCCGATTATCGCGCAGCCGACGCGGCGTCGATGCTCCGCGCGTTGCCAGCCTCGGCCGGTAGCGTGCCGCCATGACCGATGTCCTCGGCCGCAAGCCGCCGCGCAGCCACGCCCGTCTGTGGGTCACCACGCTGCTGCTGCTCGTGTACGCGGGGTTCGTGGCGTTCGTGGCGCTCGTGACGCTGTGGCCCAACCCGGATGACCTGGAGGTCGGCGGGATAGCCGACCGCGTCCTGCGCGTGCTGTACCGGTTCGGCGTGCCGGAGTGGTTCGGGTTCGCCGAGCTGGAGTTCACCGCCAACATCGCGATGTTCGTGCCGCTGGGCTTCCTGCTGGGCCTGGCCCTGCCCCGCCGCGGCTGGTGGCTGGCGCTGTTCCTGCTTCCCGGCTACTCGGGTTTCATCGAGTTCACGCAGGCCACGGCGCTCGAGTCGCGGGTCTCGAGCCTGCTCGACGTGATCGCGAACACGGCTGGCGGATACATCGGCCTGCTGTTGGCGACGATCCTGCGCGCCATGATCTACGCGCGCGACCGCCGGGTGATCGCACGGGCGATCTGGGAGCGCGACGCCGAGACGCTGCGCGCCCGCCAGCGGCCGATCGCCCAGGAGGCCGCATGGCGCGAGCCGGATCCCACGACCGCGGTGTTCGGCGGCGGGTGGCAGGACACGAGCACGGCGCCGACGCAGCGGCTGCCGTTCTGAGTCCGTCCCCGGCGCCAGCATATGAAAGCATGGGGGCGTGAAGGGCATAATCCTCGCCGGCGGCTCGGGCACGCGACTGCATCCGATCACGCTGGGCGTCTCAAAGCAGCTCGTTCCCGTCTACGACAAGCGGCTCTTCGGACATCCGGTGGGGTGAGGGTGGCCGGGCGGTGATTCGGCGGTAGGGGTCGAGGTCCCCGAGGATCAGAAGCGCTAACTCTCTGATTCCGACCGAGGACCTCGACGTGCTTCACCCTA
>NZ_JADGLL010000042.1 GCF_015235415.1 Microbacterium paludicola
CGCCCTCGCGGAGGCGGTCAACGGTCTCTACAAGACCGAGCTGATCCGTCAGCGCGGCCCCTGGCGAACCGTCGAGCAGGTCGAGCTAGCAACCCTTGAGTACGTGTGGTGGTGGAACAATCAGCGCCTCCACGGCGAGCTCGACATGCGCACCCCGATCGAGGTCGAAGACGCGTACTACGCTGACCTGGAATCAGCCAATCCGGCACCTGCCGGACAAGGCTCCCGATAGGAACGAAAGTCAGGCCGATTCAGGGTGCACTGTTGAGCGTACTCGGCTGGGGGTAGGTAGCCGAGCGAGGAGTGCCGGCGGTGGTGGTTGTACTCGTCCTTCCAGTCGCCGATGATCACCTGTGCGTGCAGCAGCGAGTAGAAGCTGTTGATGTTGAGGCACTCGTCGCGGATCCGGCTGTTGAACGACTCGACGTACCCGTTGCGCCACGGCGAGCCCGGAGGGATGTAGGACAGGCCGGTGCGGGTGCCGGCCCAGTCGGCCATCGCTTCGCTGATGAACTCCGGCCCCGTTGTCCGACCTGAGCACCGCCGGGGCGCCCCGGGCGGCGACGAGGTCCTCGAGGTGAGCGGTGAGTCGGTCGGCGGTAATCGAGCGCTCCACGAGGCCGCCGATGCACTCCCGGGTGTGTTCGTCGACGATCGAGCAGATCTTGATCGGTCGGCCGTGCTCGTCGGCGTCGAACTGGAAGTCCACCGCCCACACCACGTTCGGCGCGTCCGCCGTCGGTGCGTCGACGGTCGAGGACCCGACGCGCTTGCGTCGACGCCGCTGCGGGACCCGGAGCCCTTCGTCACGCCACAGGCGTTGGATCTTCTTGTGGTTCACCACCCACCCCTCGGCGCGGGCGTCGTGATACGCCCGCCGATACCCGTAGCGGGGATGGCCCTTCGCCCAGGCGCGCAGCCACTCCCTGAGCGCCCGATCCGGGTCCAAGGCCGTGTCGCCCTTGAGCGGTCGCCGGTACGCGGAGCGGCTCAGCCCGACCAGACGGCACGCCATCCGTTCGCTCACCCGCAGCTTGCGCTTGAGGTGATCGACGGCGGCGCGGCGCCTGTCCGGGCTTAGAAGTTTCCCTCAGCCAGCTCCTTGAGCGCGGCCTTCTCCAGCTCCGCTTCCGCGAGCAGACGCTTCAGGGTCGCGTTCTGCTTCTCCAGCTCCTTCAGGCGCTTTGCGTCGTCGGCCTTGAGGCCGCCGTACTGGTTCCGCCACCGGTAGTACGTCTGCTCGGACACCCCGAGCTCCCGGCACACCGCCGCGACGTCCTGACCGTCGGCGAGCATCCTGTCGGCCTGCCCGAGCTTACGGACGACCTGCTCCGGGGTGTGACGCTTCCTGCTGTTCGTCATGATCTGACCAGTCTCCCTGCCCGCGACCGAGGGCAACAGGACGACCCTCATAACGACTGGACCTACGAAACGGGGTCAGCCCACAAGCATGCAGGGCAGGCGCGAGGCATATGACATAGCGCATGCCGCCGGGCGTGGTCTTTCACCCTCTCCCAGATGCGTCGCTACGGGGCCACGGGCTGATGTACTCGTTTCCTGCGACCCGACCATAAGAACTCGCATGTTGTCTGACGAGCCTGGAAAGTGGATCGCGTGGGAAGGCCACCTCTCCCGTCTTCGGGACTGCTATCGACTCGTCGCTACCTTCTCGAAGTTGACGGATTGACCGTCTGTTCGCCTCGTCATGGTGGTCCCTCGGGTGCGGGTTTTCGCCTAGGAACCAGAAGTGCCCTGCAACTTGATCTGCCGCACGGAGGTCGTCGGTGGTTCCCTCGTGGTCGGCGATCTCGGCGTCAAGACGTTCTTTGACTCCTTGGCTGTAGGTGCGGAGTTCAAGAGCAGCGATCGCGATGGCGTAGAGCAGTACCAACTCGCTCGCGTAGTGGTCGTAGTGAGGATTCGCTCCGTCGAGGTTGCGGCCATAGAGCCGTAGATCGCTGTTCGTAACAGGGTGCGCGTAGCTGGATAGGAACCTGTAGTGAACGCTGAGCCGCCCCGAATCGGCAGCGTCGATGAGTCCGTTCTCTTCGAGGTTCTCTACGAGCGCAGACCACCGGAGGTACACGAACCAGCGCGCTTCGTTTTCACTAGCGCGACGTCGTAGTTCGTCCTTCGTGAGGAAGCCATCATCCTCTTGGTCAGCAGGCTTTCCTAGGAGACCGTCGTACTCATCGATCAGGAAGTAGTAGATGCTCAGCTTTTCCTGGTTGCCGTGCTCATCGGGTGTCGAGAGTAATCCCCGCCATCGGATGGTGACGTCACCCTTCTTGGTACGGGTCCAGGTGTGGATGTTGGCAGCCCAGTCGGCGCCTGCCTCTCGTTCCCGTTGCCAGTCTTCCCATGTCTCGTCTGAGACCGAACGCATGCGCTCCACATACGTGTCGCCGAGGAAGACCAACCAGTCGAAGGCTGCGTGTTCAAGACCGCTTCGGAGCACCGTGAATGCTGGACCGTAGAGATGCCTTTCTGACAACTGGATTGCGGAGTCGAGGTATCGTCCCAAGCTCGCTACGCGATTGGCTTTGTCGCCGAACTCGACGTGGAAGGTGTCGTCTCCGAAGTCCATGTTGGAGTTGTCACGACGACCTCGCAGTCGACGCTCCAACCGGCCCCACACGGCCCGAAGCTCGGCATGCGCGTCATCAGCGGTCACGGTTCCACTCTGCCGCAGTTGCTCGCACTCGGGCGAGCTTCTCGCAGAGAGCCCTCCATCAGGCGCCGGGTGGACGGATCGCACCAACATGACACGGAGCAGATCGCGTGCTCTCGCCCCAGAAGGCTTCTGGTCCCCTTTTGGTCCCCTTATCCACAGGACAGGGGTCGAAGGCCCCCTGTTCGTCCACAGGCGACCACCGGCGAGAGCGCCGGGGGGACCAGAAGGGGACCACGGAAAACGACCCCCGGACATGACGAAGCCCAGGCGAGAAACCCACTCTCACCTGGGCTTTTACGTCGGGCTGACAGGATTTGAACCTGCGACCCCCTGACCCCCAGTCAGGTGCGCTACCAAGCTGCGCCACAGCCCGTGGCATGGATATTCAGTTGTTCTGGGCCGCTCGGGAGGGGTAAACCCCTTGACCCCCAGTCAGGTGCGCTACCAAGCTGCGCCACATCCCGATGCCCGCACTCGCGCGCGGACAACTCGACAAGTCTACCCGGTCGCGGATGCTGCCGCGAACCGGTCCCGTCGCGCGTGTCCGAGGCCCGTCCTAGGGTGGCCGCATGGCTCAGATCACGACCCGGACGGCAACGATCGCCGAGTGGGATGCGGTGCAGGCCGCGCTGACCGGCGGCGGCGACGGACGCTCGTGCCAGTGTGTATGGCCGCTCGTGCCGAACAAGGACTGGAACGCGCTGTCGGTCGACGACCGCCGCGAGATGTTGCGGGGCGAGATCGCCGCCGGCCCGCCACCGGGGCTCGTCGCCTACGTCGATGACGACGCCGCGGGATGGATCCGGATCGGACCGCGCGCGGCTCAGCACCGGGTGCTACGCAGCCGGGTGGTGCGGAGCGGATCGACCGAGCCGCTCGACGATGATTCCGTCTGGGCCGTCACCTGCTTCTCGGTGCGGAGGGAACACCGTGGTCAGGGCCTCAACGGCGCGCTGCTGGAGGCCGCCGTCGACTACGCGCGCGGCAGCGGGGCGCGGATCATCGAGGGCTACCCCATCGCCACCGACCTGACAAAGGCCTCCACCAACGCGCTCTACGTCGGCGCCTTGTCGACGTTCCTGGACGCCGGGTTCCGGGAGGTCTCCCGACCCACCGATACCCGGGTGGTCGTCGCACTCGAACTGTGACCGGGGCTACTGCTTGGTCGCGCGCTCGATGGACATGACCAGGATCACGCGATCGGCACGATCCGGCGGCGGCGTCTGGCTCGGGTTGCCGTAGCGGTTCTGCAGCCGCACGTAGAACGCGCCCTCGGGGTCGGGCACGACCTCCACGAGGCCGCCGGCGACCTCGAGGTAGCGGAACACGTTCTCGGGGTCGGTCACCGACAGCGCCATCGACGGGTTGTGCTGCAGGTTGCGGTACTTCTGGCGCTTCGTGGTGTGCGTGAAGCGGATGTGCTCGCCGTCGAACTCGAACCACATGGGCGTGACCTGCACCGTGTCGTCGGGGCGGATCGTGCCGAGGTGGCCGTACAGCGGCTGCTCGAGGAGATGGCGATAACCGGCCGGGATGATGTCGTCAACGCTGGTCATGCCTCCAGTCTGGCGTGGCTTCCCACCTCCCGGGCTCGCCTACGATGATTCGATGAGCGAAGGGGCATCCGTCCGCGTCGATGCGTGGCTGTGGGCGATCCGCGTCTACAAGACGCGCTCGGCGGCCACGACCGCCTGCCGCGCCGGGCACGTGCGCGTCAACGGATCCCACGCGAAGGCGGCCCAGATCGTGCGCCCCGGCGATGAGCTGCGGGTGCGGATCAACGGCTTCGATCGGATCCTCGTGGTGCGTCAGACGATCGCCAAGCGCGTGGGCGCCGCGGTCGCGGCGACCGCGTTCGAGGACCGCACCCCTCCCCCGCCGTCACGTGAGTTCGCGGGACTCGTCGCCGTGCGCGAGCGTGGCGCGGGCCGCCCGACAAAGCGCGAGCGCCGCGAGATCGACCGACTGCACGGCCGAGGCTGACCGCCCGCGCGCCGCGTATGTCTCCCGAAGCGGATCAGCCGAGCAACTCGAGCAGCCATCGCGCTCCGTGCACGATCGCACCGGCCTCCTCGGCACGCGCCCGCAACCCGCGATCACTCGTGACCACGGTGACGGTGCGCCCATCCTCGACCAGCGCCGCGGTCTCGGTGGCGATCGTGTCATCACCCTCGCCGGCGGCGCGCACCGTGCGGACGCCGTCGACATCCATCACGTCGCGCGCCTTCCCCTCGACGACCACGACGAATTCCGGGAACCAATGCGTCGCGCCCAGGCCCAGCGCCTCGGCGGGCACCCCGGCGGGAGCGAGGCCCGCCACGCGGGTCAGCAGCCGCTCGGTCGCACCCGCGCGGTCCTTCCACCAGCCATCGGGCACGGATCCGACGACGTTCGCCGCATCAACGACGACCACAGGATGCACATGAACCAGGTCGCGCAGCGACGTCCATGCTGCGGCGAACCCCGGATGCAGCGGGTGCTGATCGACCTGATCGATGGAGGTCCACTCAACGGCGAGACTCTCGGGATCCGTCACCGCCCCCGCGAAGTGCTCGACGACGTCCGCCACGACCGTTGTGTATGACCACACGCCGAGATCCAGCACGTGAGTGAAGCGCGGACGCACCGCGGCGCTTGGTACCCCGGCTTCCTCCGAGGCTTCCCGCAGGGCGCCGTCGATCGCCGGCTCGCCCTGGTGCAGGGCCCCGCCGGGCAGCGCCCACGTTCCACCGTGGTGGCTCCAGCCGACGCGGTGCTGCAGCAGCACGCCGCGTTCGGCGTCGAAGGCCATCAGGCCTGCCGCACCGAAGCGCCCCCAGTACCGCTCGCCCGTGTCCGCGACGACCCAGGCGTCACCCGGGTCGCGCGGGCCGTCGAACCGCGGAGGTTCGCCGGGGCGGGCAGGTTCGATGGTCACCTGACCAGACTCTCACAGCCCGCGCAATGAGGTCGGGGGCGTGACAGCGCGGACTGCCGAAGCCCCTGTGCGAGCGCGCCCCGCGCGCGAGCGTGCGCGCCCATGGCGCGCCACCTCACGCCCCTCGATGGAGCGTCAGCGACAGCGTCCGCAGCAGTGAGCGGCATCCGCGAAGCGGGTGCCCGAGCGGATGCGGCAGGCGTGAGAAAAAGAACGCGCGAGCGAAGCGAGCTAAGGCTCGCGCTCAGCGGGTACTAAGGATTACCGCTGCCGGCGTTCCCTGACCCGCATGTTGATCACGATCGGGGTTCCCTCGAAGCCGTACAGCTCGCGCAGGCGGCGCTGCACGAAGCGGCGGTAGCCCGGGTCGAGGAAGCCGGTCGTGAACAGCACGAACGTCGGCGGGCGCGTGCCGGCCTGCGTGCCGAACAGGATGCGAGGCTGCTTGCCACCGCGCAGCGGGTGGGGGTGCTCGGCGATGAGCTCCGAGAGGAACGCGTTGAACTTGCCGGTGGGGATGCGCTGATCCCACGACTCGAGGGCGGTCTCGAGCGCGGGCACGAGCTTCTCGAGGTGGCGTCCGGTCTTCGCCGAGATGTTCACGCGCGGCGCCCAGGCGACGTGCGCGAGGTCGGTCTCGATCTCGCGCTCGAGCATGCGTCGGCGGTCGCCGCCGCGGCGGTCGTCCTCGAGCAGCTCGTCCCACTTGTTGAACGCGAGCACGAGCGCCCGGCCCGATTCGAGCACGAGGTCGATGATGCGCACGTCCTGCTCGCTGATCGGCTGGCTCACGTCGAGCACGACGACCGCGACCTCGGCCTTCTCGAGCGCCGCGGAGGTGCGCAGCGACGCATAGAAGTCCGCACCCTGCTGCAGGTGAACGCGACGGCGGATGCCGGCCGTGTCGACCAGGGTCCACAGCTTGCCGCCGAGCTCGACGATCTCGTCGACCGGGTCGCGCGTGGTGCCGGCGAGCTCGTTGACGACCACGCGCTCCTCGCCCGCCGCCTTGTTCAGCAGCGACGACTTGCCCACGTTCGGGCGGCCCAGGATGGCCACGCGGCGCGGGCCGCCGATCTCGTGCTTCGCGACGGCGGAGACCTCGGGCAGCACCTTCATGACGGCGTCGAGCAGGTCGGCAACGCCGCGGCCGTGAATGGCCGAGACCGGGTGCGGCTCGCCGAGACCGAGGTTCCACAGCGCATAGGCCTCGGGCTCGTGGCGCGCGTCGTCGATCTTGTTGGCGACGAGGAACACCGGCTTGTCGGTCTTGCGGAGCAGTCGCACGACGTGCTCGTCGGTCGCGGTGGCGCCGGTCATGGCGTCGACGACGAACAGCACAACGTCGGCCAGGTCGATCGCGACCTCTGCCTGCAGCGCGACCGAGCGGTCGATGCCCTTGGCGTCGGGCTCCCAGCCGCCGGTGTCGACGAGCGAGAAGCGGCGGTCGAGCCACTCGGCCTTATAGGTGACGCGGTCGCGCGTCACGCCCGGCGTGTCCTCCACGACGGCCTCGCGGCGTCCGAGGATCCGGTTCACGAGCGCGGACTTGCCCACGTTCGGGCGTCCCACGATCGCGACCACCGGCAGCGCCGGGAGGTACTCGATGCCGTCCTCGCCGCGCTCGACGCCGGCGAGCAGCTGGGCGTCCTCGGCGTCGAGGTCGTAGTCCGCGAGTCCCTGGCGCAGGGTGGCGGCGCGGCGCTCGGCGAGCTCCTCGTCCACCTCCGCGAGGCGCTCGGCAAGGCGGTCCGGCTTGCCTTCGTATTCTTCGTCAACGGCCATGCTGGCCTCCCTCGTTCCCCGAGCGAGAGCCGCCGTCGGCGGTCCCGCTGAGCTTTCGGTCGATCACCGCGAGAACGGCGTCGATGGTCTGTTCGAAATCCAAGTCGGTGGAGTCGACGACGTCGACCCCCGGATCGGCCTGCGCCAGATCCAGCACGTGGCTGTCCGACTCGTCGCGCGCGTTGATCGCCGCCGCGACGGTGGCGGTGTCGGCGCCGAGCTCGAGCCCGCGCCGCTTCGCGCGCACCTCGGGCGATGCGGTCATCAGGATGCGCACGGGTGCGTCGGGCGCGACGACCGACGTGATGTCGCGCCCCTCGATGACGACGCCGTCGAGCCCCGACTCCCCCGCGAGCCGGCGGTAGATGGCGTTCAGGTAGGCGCGCACCTCGGGCACGCGCACAAAGCCCGCGATCGCCGCGGTCACCTCGGGCGTGCGGATCTCGCCGGTCACGTCGATTCCGCCGACGGTGACGGTGCGGTCGTCCGGGTGCAGGCCGAGCCGCAGCTCGAAGCCGCCGAGCGCGTCGATCACGGCGTCGGCGTCAGTGGTGTCGATGCCCGACTCGCGCAGGTGCCACGACAGCCCGCGGTAGCCGGCGCCGGTATCGAGGTAGCCGTAGCCGCGGCGACGGGCGACCTCCTTCGAGACGCTCGACTTGCCGGATCCGGCAGGTCCGTCGATCGCGATGATGGGGCTCTGATGCTCAGTCATGTGTCGTGCTCGCAATCCGCCATCCACGCTGCTCGAGGCCCTCGACCGCGGCCCGCAGCACGCCCGGCACCACGCTGATCTCCGCGAGGCCGAACTGCGCGCCCGGTGAGTGCTCGAGGCGCAGGTCCTCGATGTTGATGCCCAGCTCGCCGAGGTCGCCGAACAGGCGTCCCAGCTGGCCGGGGGTGTCGTCGACCATCACCACGAGAGGCTCGAAGCGACGGTGCTGGCCGTGCTTCCCCGGCAGGCGCTCGACGCCCTCGTTGCCGCGCCGGATGGTGTCGGCGAGCGTCCGGCGGGACCCTGCCGCGTCCGGGTGGCGCAGGGCCTCGGCGAACGACGACAGGTCGGCGGCGAGCGCATCGAGCACATCCACCACGGGCGCGGCGTTGGCGCCGAGGATCTGCACCCACAGCTCGGGAGCCGAATGGGCGATGCGCGTGGTGTCGCGCACCCCCTGTCCCGCGAGACGCAGCGACTCGTCGGGGGCGTCGGTGAACCGGCTCGCCAGGAGGCTCGCCACGACCTGAGGCACGTGCGAGACGAGGGCCACGGAGCGGTCGTGCTCCTCGGGCGTCATCTCGATCGGCATCGCGCCGAGGTCGAGCGCCAGGTCCTCGACGAGGGCGAGATCGGCGGCGGGGGTCTCGCCGTCGCGGCAGACCACCCAGGGCCGCCCCGTGAAGATGTCGGCGCGTGCCGAGATGGCGCCGCCGCGCTCGCGGCCGGCCATCGGATGCGAGCCGATGTAGTGAGTGAGGTCGACGCCGCGGGAGCGCAGCTCCTCGAGCGGTCCGAGCTTGACCGATGCGACATCCGTCACGACGGCGCCGGGGAAGCGCCCGAGCTCGCGCTCGACCACGTCGGCGGTCACATCCGGCGGCACCGCCACGACGATCAGGCGGGGCGCGTCGCCCTCGGCCTCCGCGCGTCCGGCGCCGTAGTCGATCGCGAGGCGCAGCTGCGTGGGAGACGTGTCGGTCAGGATGACATCGACGCCGTGGGCACGCAGAGCGTGGCCGATCGAGGCGCCGAGCAGGCCGGCGCCGACGATCCGCACCGGGCCGGTGGTGCGGCGGACGCGGCCGGGAACCAGCGGATCGCGCGCAGGCACGACAGTGTCGCTCACGAGTTCTCCGGCTTCTCTCTCGAAGGGGGCGCCTCCCCCGACGGATCGGCGGACGCTTCGGCGTCGGATCCGCGGCGCGAGAGAGTCAGCAACGCGCCGCGCTCCACTTTAGTCAACTCGCGCGCGCGGCCCACTGGGAGGGTTCCCAGGTGCAGCGGGCCGAACTGGCGCCGCACGAGCTCGACGACAGGGTGCCCGACGGCGGCCATCATCCGGCGCACGATCCGGTTGCGTCCCGAGTGCAGCGTGAGCTCCACGAGGCTCGATCCGCCCGAAGTGTCGAGCAGCCGCGCCTTGTCGGCCGCGATGGGCCCGTCCTCGAGCTCGATCCCCCGCGTCAGGGTCGCGATCGTCTGCGGGGTGACGGTGCCCTCGACCTTCGCGATGTACACCTTGGTCACGCCGAACGACGGGTGGGCGAGCACCTGGGCGAGCTCGCCGTCGTTGGTCAGCACGAGCAGGCCCGACGTGTCGTAGTCGAGGCGCCCGACGTTGAACAGGCGCTCCTCCCAGTCGGTCGTGAAGGCGCGCAGGTCGGTCCGCCCGCGGTCGTCCTTCATCGAGCTGATGACGCCGGTCGGCTTGTTGAGCATCACGTAGCGCTTGCCCGCATCGAGCTGCACGGCGGTGCCGTCGACGTCGACGAGGTCGTTCTCCGGGTCGATCCGCGAACCGAGCTCGGTCACGACCTGTCCGTTGACGCGCACGCGCCCCTCGACGATCAGCTGCTCGGACACGCGCCGCGAAGCCACGCCCGCGTTCGCGAGCACCTTCTGCAGGCGCACTCCTTCGGCCTCTTCACTCATGCGATCACGTCCTCAAATCCGTCTGATCCGTCATCCAGCAGCGGGGAGATCGGCGGCAGCTCGTCGAGCGAGTTGATCCCCAGCTGCTGCAGCAGCAGGTCGGTGGTGCCATACAGGATGGCGCCGGTCTCCGGATGCGTCGCCACCTCGGTGATGAGACCGCGCGCGAGCAGGGTGCGCACCACGGAGTCGACGTTCACCGCGCGGATGGAGGCCACCTGCGAGCGCGTCACGGGCTGCTTGTAGGCGATCACCGCGAGGGTCTCGAGCGCCGCCTGCGACAGTCGCGCCGGCGCCTGTCCGCCGACGAAGCCGGCCACCATGTCGTCGTACTCGGCGCGCACGTAGAACCGCCAGCCGCCACCGACCTCGCGCAGCTCGAAGCCGCGCTCAGGGGTGCCGGCCCGCCCGTCGTAGTCGTCGACGAGCGCGGCGAGCGCCTTGCGCACAGCAGGGACCGGGGCGCCCACGGCGGTCGCCAGCGAGACGACACTGAGCGGCTCGTCGGCGATCATCAGGATCGCCTCGAGCCGCTGCGCGATGCCGCCGGGGAACTCCGCCGGCTCCTCCGCGGCCTGCTCGACAGGCTCGAGCACGGGCTCGGCCGGCTCCGTGGTCTCGGTCGTCGTCTCATCGGTCATAGTCGGCCCCCAGGGTCGCCAGCGTCTCGTCGGACCAGTGATCCGCGGTCCAGGTCAGGGTGAGCTCGCCGAGCGGCTCGAGCTGCTCGAAGCTGATCGCGGCGTGCCGGTACAGCTCCAGCACCGAGATGAACCGCGCCACCACGATGCCGGCCTCGGACACGCCCGACACGAGCTCCCGGAACGTCAGCCGCTCCGAGCTGCGCAGCAGCGTCACGACGACCGCCGCCTGCTCGCGGATGCTGACGAGCGGGGCGTGCAGGTGGTCGAGACCCACGCGAGGGATCTCCCGCGGCGCGAACGCGAGCATCGCGATCGCGGCGAAGTCATCCGGTGTCAGCGTCCACACCAGCTCCGGCGTCTTCGCGCGGTACTTCGGATCGAGCGGGACGCTGCGCGTGTGCCGGCGGTCCTCGCCCTGCAGCCCCGCGGCGAACCAGGCCGAGACCTCCTTGAACGCGCGGTACTGCAGCAGCCGGGCGAACAGCAGATCGCGCGCCTCGAGCAGCGCGACGGATTCGGCGTCGACGAGCTCGCCCTGCGGCAGGAGCCCCGCCACCTTCATGTCGAGCAGGGTCGCCGCGACCACCAGGAACTCGGACGCCTGATCCAGCTCCTCGTCGGGCCCGAGATCGCGGAGGTAGGCGATGAACTCGTCGGTGACCTTCGACAGCGCGACCTCGGTGATGTCCATCTCGCGCTGCGAGATGAGGTTCAGCAGCAGGTCGAACGGGCCGTCGAAGTTCGTCAGCGAGACACGGAACCCCGTCTCCGGGGCGTCCGCGGCGGGATCCGGCGCGGCGGTCTGGGGCTCCGCGTCAGGCGACGGCGCCACGGGACACAAGCTCCCGCGCCAGGCGCAGGTAGGCCTGGGCGGCCGGGTGCTGAGGCGCGAACTCGGTGATCGGCATCCCCGACACGGAGGCGTCCGGGAACTTCACGGTGCGGCCGATGACGGTCTCGAGCACGTCGTCGCCGAAGGCCTCGACGATCCGCTCGAGCACCTCGCGCGAGTGGAGAGTGCGCGGGTCGTACATGGTGGCGAGCAGGCCGTCCAGCTGGATGGACGGGTTCAGCCGGTCGCGGACTTTTCCGATGGTCTCGATCAGGAGGGCCACGCCGCGCAGCGCGAAGAACTCGCACTCCATCGGGATCAGGACGCCGTGGGCGGCGGTGAGCGCGTTGATCGTGAGCAGACCCAGCGACGGCTGGCAGTCGACGAGGATGACGTCGTACTCGGGCGCGACCTTGCGCAGCACGAGCGAGAGGATCTGCTCGCGCGCGACCTCGTTGACGAGGTGCACCTCGGCCGCCGACAGGTCGATGTTGGCGGGGATGACATCGAGGCCCTCGGTCGCCGTGGGCACGATCGCCTCGTGCGGGTCGCGCTTGGTGTCGAGCAGCAGGTCGTAGATCGTGGGCACGTCGTGGGCCTGCACGCCGAGGCCGACCGTCAGGGCGCCCTGCGGGTCGAAGTCGACCGCGAGCACCTTGCGGCCGTACGACGCGAGCGCCGCAGCAAGGCTGATGGTGGTCGTCGTCTTGCCGACGCCGCCCTTCTGGTTGCACAGCGCGATGATGCGCGCCGGGCCGTGCCGGTCGAGCTTCTCCGGCGTCGGGAACCCGTGATACGGCCGCCCGGTCTCTCCCAGGATGACGTCATCCTGCTTCTTCGCCCGGGTCTTGTTGTCCGCCACCGATACTCCCGCCTTAGACATGCTTGGTCGATTGTAGCGATGCCCGCCCGTCCGGCCCGTGACCGGCCCCGGCGATCCGGCATCCGGGCGCTCGCCGGGAGGGCTCAGCGGGCCCGCGGGTGGCTGGTGACGTACACGTCGCGCAGCGTGTCGACCGTGACGTGCGTGTAGATCTGCGTCGTGGCCACCGACGAGTGACCGAGCAGCTCCTGCACGACGCGCACGTCGGCGCCGCCCTGCAGCAGGTGCGTGGCGAACGAGTGCCGCAGCGTGTGCGGCGACACGTGCGCGGTGAGCTGGGCCTTCTCGGCCGCGGCCTGGATCACGAGCCACGCACTCTGGCGCGACAGCGGCGCGCCACGCGCGCCGAGGAACAGCTTGGGGCTCGCTTTCCCCCGCGTCGCGAGATCCGGGCGCACACGGGTGAGGTACGCGTCGACCGCGGCCCGCGCGAACGAGCCGACGGGCACGATCCGCTCCTTGTCGCCCTTGCCGCGAAGGCGCAGGATCTCCCCCGTCGCGAGGTCGTCGACGTCCAGCTGCACCGCCTCCGAGACGCGGGCGCCCGTCGCGTACAGCAGTTCGAGCAGCGCACGGTCCCGGATCCCGATCGGATCCTCCGCCGAGGGCGCGGCCAGCAGCCGCTCGACCTGCTCCACCGTCAGCGCCTTCGGCAGGCGCCGCGCCTGCTTCGGCGGCCGCAGCCGCTGCGAGGGATCGGCATCCGCGATCCCCTCGCGTGCGAGGAAGCGGTGAAGCCCGCGCACCGACGACTGCAGTCTCGCGAGCGACGACGCCGCGGGAGGCGGATCGACCGAGGCACGCTCGGCCGCGAACTCCGCGACGATCGCCGGGGTGACGTCGGCGGTGTCCGCGATCCCGCGCGCCCCCAGCCAGTCGAGGTAGCCGGCGAGGTCGCGCCGGTAGGCGGCGACGGTGTGGTCGGACAGGCCGCGCTCGATCGTGACGTGACGCAGGTAGGCGTCGACCGCGCGATCCAGCTTCATGAGCAGGCGAGCCGCATCAGCGCCTCACTCCGAGGCGCTCGCCTGCCGACGCAGCTTCTCGGCGGCGAGCAGCACGCCGAGCATCATGGCGCCGTTGGCGACCCGCCCGCCGAGCACGGCGGTGACTGCCTCCTCGATCGGCACCCAGGCGATCCGGATGTCCGCCTCCTCGCCGTCGCGCGCGAACACCTCCGGGGCGGCCGACAGGCCGGTGGCGAGATAGATGTGGATGATCTCGTCGCTGCCGCCGGGGGTCGGCGCCATGCGCGCGAGCTTCTCCCAGTGCTCCGCCGCGAGGTCGACCTCCTCGGCGAGCTCGCGCTTGGCCGTGTCGAGCGGATCCTCGCCCTCGATGTCGAGCAGGCCGGCCGGGATCTCCCAGTCGCGCATCCGGATCGGGTGGCGGTACTGCTGGATCAGCAGGACGCGCTCCTGGTCGTCGATCGCGACGACCGCGACCGCGCCCGTGTGGTCGACGTAGTGCCGGATCAGCTCGTGGTCGTTGTAGAGGAAGCGGTCCTCGCGGACGTCCCACACGCGCCCGTCGAAGACGGTGCGCGAGTCGCGCACGTCGACCTCGAAGGGCTCGTCGTGGAGATCCAGGGCGGTCTCGATCGCGGAGTCGGCCACGTCAGGCGGTCTCCACCTCGAACAGCTCGCTCGCGCGGTGGCGGTCGACAGCCGCGCCGACGAGGCCGCGGAACAGGGGGTGCGGCTCGGTGGGACGCGAGCGCAGCTCGGGGTGCGCCTGCGTGGCGACGTAGTACGGGTGCACGTCGCGCGGCAGCTCGATGAACTCGACGAGGTTCAGGTCGGGGTTGATCCCCGAGAACACGAGGCCCGCGTCGGCGATCTGCTGGCGGTAGGCGTTGTTGACCTCGTAGCGGTGGCGGTGCCGCTCGTGCACCTCCGTCGCCCCGTACACCTCGGCGATGATCGAGCCCTCGTCGAGCTTCGCCGGGTAGAGACCGAGACGCATGGTGCCGCCGAGGTCGCCGCCGGCAAGGATGTCGACCTGCTCCGCCATGGTGGCGATGACCGGGGCCGGCGTCTCGGGGTCGAACTCGCTCGACGACGCGTCCTCGATGCCGGCGACGTGGCGCGCGTACTCGATGACCATGCACTGAAGGCCGAGGCAGAGGCCGAGGGCGGGGATGCCCTGCTCGCGGGCGAAGCGCAGCGCGCCGAGCTTGCCCTCGATGCCCCGGATGCCGAAGCCGCCGGGAACGCAGATCGCGTCGACGTCGGACAGCTGCTTGGCGGCGCCCTCGGGCGTCTCGCACTTGTCGGACGGGATCCAGCGGATGTTGACCTTGACCTCGTGCGCGAAGCCGCCGGCTTTGAGCGCCTCGGTGACCGACAGGTAGGCATCCGGCAGGTCGATGTACTTGCCGACGAGCCCGACCGTGACCTCGAGCTTCGGGTTGTGCACCGCCTGCAGCACGGTGTTCCAGCGGGTCCAGTCGACCTCGCCGGACTTCTCGCCCAGGCCGAGGCGGCGGACGATGTACGAGTCGAGGCCCTGCTCGTTGAGGGTCGACGGGATGTCGTAGATGCTCGGCAGGTCGACGGTGTTGATCACGCCCTCGATGTCGACGTCGCACATCAGGGCGATCTTGTTGCGGTTCGACTCGCTCACGGGGCGGTCGCTGCGCAGGACGAGCGCGTCGGGCTGGATGCCGACCTGGCGGAGCGCGGCGACGGAGTGCTGGGTGGGCTTCGTCTTCTGCTCGCCCGAGGCCCCCATGAACGGCACGAGCGAGACGTGCACGAAGAAAACGTTGTCGCGGCCGAGCTCGTGACGCAGCTGGCGCGCCGCCTCGAGGAACGGCTGCGACTCGATGTCGCCGACGGTGCCGCCGACCTCGGTGATGATGACGTCGGGCTGGGGGTCGGCCTGCGACTGCAGACGCATGCGGCGCTTGATCTCGTCGGTGATGTGCGGGATGACCTGCACGGTGTCGCCGAGGTACTCGCCGCGGCGCTCCTTGGCGATGACCTCCGAGTAGATCTGGCCCGTGGTGACGTTCGCGGCCTGGCTCAGGTTCACGCCGAGGAAGCGCTCGTAGTGGCCGATGTCGAGGTCGGTCTCGGCGCCGTCGTCGGTGACGAACACCTCGCCGTGCTGGAACGGGTTCATGGTGCCCGGATCGACGTTCAGATACGGGTCGAGCTTCTGCATCACGACGTGCAGACCGCGGGCCGTCAGCAGATTGCCGAGGCTCGCCGCGGTGAGTCCCTTGCCGAGCGAGGAGACCACACCACCCGTCACGAAGATCTGCTTGGTGGTGGTCTCGGATCCCGCGCCAGGTGTCTGCATCACGGGCTTCGATCCTAACAGTCGTTGCTCCGAACGGGCCGAGCGGCGCGTCGTCCGGTCCCGCACCGCGGGATGCGGATCATCCTGCCACGCGTGCCGCGCGCGTCGCGACAAGCGACCACCCGGCGGCCGCCACGGCGGCGAGCACGCACACGACAAGCACCGCAAATGCGGGTTCGTCTCCCGACCAGTCTCCGGTCGTCCAGACGAAGACCGGAAGCGTCGCCGCGGCGGCCGCAGGCGCCACCCAGCGGGCAACGTCGCGGAGCACTCCCGGCCGCAGCCGCGAGCCGCGGATGATGCCGACCGCGCCGGCGGCGAGCGCGAGCAGGCTCAGCGCGACCGTCGCCGCGGGCGGGACGTCGCGCCACGCGTTCCACAGCCACGCGCCCGCCCGGTCCGGCTCCTCGAGCGCTCCCTCGTCGAACGTGAGGCGCAGGCCGAGGTCGTCCCCGTCGTCATCCGGTTCGGGCGTGAGGACATACGAGAAAGTGTCGCCGTCGCGGACGACGCGATCCGGCTCCCTCAGTTCGAAGTCCCATCCCTGTCGGTACGCGAGCGCGTCGACCGCGGTCGCGGCGTCGGCGAGCTCGGCGGGAACCGTGAGGGTCACGCCCACCCGCTCCACCTGGACGCGGGTGTCCATATCGAACTCGAGCAGCCCCTCCCACCCGAAGGTCCATCGTGCGTTCAGCGCGGTCCAGCGGATCTCGTCGTGCCATTCGCCTCCGGAGGCCGACGTGATGACCGGATCCTCGAGGCGGTAGGAGATCGCGACGTCGTGCTCGCCCTCCAGGGCATCGGGCATCGTCGTCTGCAGCAGCGCCTTGCCCTCGAGCCGGCTGGTGACGAACTCCACCGGCTCGCCGTCGACGGTCACGGAGGTCACCACCAAGCCGGTGTTGACCCCCTCGGCGCGGTCGGTCCACTGCCGCATCACCTGCGGCACGCGGCTGGTGCTGCCGGAGATGCTCACGGCGAGACGCTCCTCGACCGCCAGCGTGAAGCCGCCGTCCGCGTCCCGCTCGAGCACGCCGTCCGCGTCGAACTCCCGCACGAACATCCCGTAGCTGCCTGGCACGTCGCCGCGGAAGACGGCGTCCTCCTCGGGACGCACGGTCGGCGACGGCACGAGGTTGGCGAGCGCGAACGCCGCGACGATCAGCAGCACCGCTCCCGCGCGCAGGGCGATCCGGCCTCCGCCGAGCAGCGCCGGGTCGCGGGCTACCGTGCGGTCGACGCCCGCGTCATCCATCGCGCGCCGCACGATCGCCGCCGCGCGGCGCGGCGGCGCGAACATCACCGCGTACGGAAGCAGCGGGTCGCGAAGCGTCGCGCGTTCGGCGACGAGGGTCTTCTCGGCGAAGAGCCGGATGCCGAGCAGGTGCTCACGGGCGAACGTCCCGCGCCGCGTCAGGGGGCGGGCGGTGTAGGCGATGGCGAGCACCGCGAGCCCGAGCGCCGTCGTGAGGGCGACGACCGCGACGGGCCACCAGTAGACGCTGAGCGGGAACTGGTGCGACAGCTGCCGCGCGAGCCCGAGCTGCAGCACGGGCAGCGCCAGCGATGCGCCGGCGAAGTTGTCGCGCACGAACCCGGCCGGCACCCGGCGCAGTCCGCGCCGGAACGTGTCACGCCAGGCGGGCGCCCCGAGGTACTCGCGCCACGCATGCGGCCAGTTTCCGACCCGCCCCGTGCGGTGAAGCTCGCGGACGAGGGCCCGCCGAGCGGCGCCGCGGCGCGCGCCGGTGTCCCCCTCCGGGCGTTCGCGCCTCCTGCGCCGCCACAGCCGCGAGAGCCCCTTCGCCTTTGGCTGGGCGGGGCCGGTGGTGAGTGTCTCCTGGTAGTCGGCGAGCGCGCGCACGAGCGGCGCGGTGCCGACCGCGCGCCACAGCCGTGCGGCCACGGTGGCCGGGAGATCGGGATCCGGCTGCGACTGCGGCACGAACCACGCCCGCCCACGCGCGTCGCCCCACGCGACCGCGCGCGCCGCGAGCGCGAGCAGCAGCACGAGCGCCGCAGCCAGCAGCGGAACGAACGGCCCCACGACCATGACCCAGTACAGGATGGGCGGCGCGGGCATCGCGAACGTGCCGGGATCGAAGTGCATCCGGAACCAGTACGCGCTGTGCGGCGGCAGGTTCTGGTCGGTGACCACCTCGTACGTGATCGTCTCGGGGGTCTCGCTGTCGGCGGTGAGCTCGACGCTGCTGCTCACGAGCAGCCACGAGAGCCCGGCGCGAGGATCGCGGGCGAACGCGTCGACGAGGTCGCGCGGCACCGTGACGGAGACGGTCGTCGACCCCGATCCGTGGCTCCAGTCGGGGCCGAAGGCGTCCCACTCGAGCTCGTCCGTCCATTTGCGCGTCGACTCGTCGAACGCGGCGTGCGCGACGTCCTGCAGCGTGTAGCGCAGGACGAGGTCGTGATCGCCCTCGAGCCGCTCCCCCGCGTCGACGAAGAACTCCGTGCGCGTGCCGCGTTCGCGGACCTCTGGCTCGATGCTGACCCCGTCGAACTCGGCCGACACGAGCGTGGGACGCACGTCGTGCCCCTCGTACTGCCCGGCGATCACCCGCTCGATGCCCGACTCGTCCGCACCGTCGGGGAAGACGGCGGTGATGCGCTCCTCGACCTCCATCCGCAGCCGTCCGTCGGCATCGCGGACAAGCGTGTAGTCGGCCTCGAAGGAGCGCGCGATCCAGGTCTCGTCGCTCGTCCCGGCCGCCTCGATGTAGTCGTCGAAACCCATCGGCTCGTTGATGACGGGGCCGACCAGCAGCAGGATCCCCACCGCCGCGACCACGGACCAGACCGCACGCGCGGCGAGCCGCGTCCCCCGCGATCCACGCGCCCGGGATCGCGCCTCGATCCGCAGCAGAGCCGCCGACAGCCACCGGTACAGCGGCGTCTGCCTCCGCGGTGGGACGGGGACGGCGTCGTCCGGTCGCACGTCGTCAGCGGCCGGATGGTGCTCGGTCATGCCCGAACGGAGCCGAGCTCAAGCAGCTCGCGCGCGTGGGTGAGGGCCGCGTCCGAGTCGGTGAGCCCCGACAGCAGCCGGGCCATCTCGGCCTCCCGCTCGGCACCATCAAGCCGCGTGACGCTCGACGACGTGACGGATCCGTCGTTCGCCTTGACCACGCTGAGATGGTTGCTCGCGAATGCCGCGACCTGGGCGAGGTGCGTCACGGCGATCACCTGCGAGGTCTCGGCGAGCCGCGCCAGGCGCCGACCCACCTCGATGGCGGCGGCACCGCCGATGCCCGCGTCGACCTCGTCGAAGACGAACGTCGGCACCGGATCGGTCTGCGAGATCACGACCTCGATCGCGAGCATCACGCGGCTGAGCTCACCGCCCGACGCGCCCTTCGACACGGGGCGTGGCTCCGCGCCGGGGTGCGGGGCGAGCAGCAGCGCCACCTCGTCGCGGCCGTGCGTCGACTCGGCGCCGGGCGAGACCTCGACCTGAAGGCGGGCGTCGGGCATGGCGAGCGCGTGGAGCTCCTCGGTCACCGCCTCCGACAGCCGCGCCGCCGCCTGGGTGCGCGCGGCGGTCAGCGCGTCGGCACGGGCATCCAGGATCTCCCGCGCCTCGGCGAGCTGGCCGCGCAGGCGCTCGACCCTGTCGCCGTCGTCATCCAGCTCGGCAAGCCGCGCCGATCCGTTCTCGAGCAGGGCGATCGCCGCGTCGAGCGATCCGTGTGCGCGAACGAGACCGTTCAGGATGGAGCGGCGCTCCTCCACGGCCGCGAGCTCGGCCGGGCCCGTCTCGTCGAGGTCGGCGAGGAATCCCGAGAGCTCCACGGCGATGTCGGCCGCGCGGTAGCCGAGGTCGGCGAGCTGCTCGCCGAGGCCTGCGAGGGCCGGATCCGCCACCCGCTCGAGGGCGCGGCGCGCGTCGGCGAGAAGGGTGGAGACATCCACTCCGCCCTCCTCGCTCGAGAGCGACTCTCGGGCGAGGGCCGCGGCGGCCCGCAGCTCCTCGGAGTTCGCGAGGCGCTCGGCGCGCTCGGCGAGCGCGACATCCTCCCCGGGTTCGGGCGCTGCCTGCTCGATCTCGGCGAGCGTGGTGCGCAGGGCCTCCGCCTCGGCGGCCCGGGCATCGCGATCCGTGACGAGCCCGGTGAGCTCGCGATCGAGGGCGCGCCAGGTGTCGTATGCCTCGCGGTACGCGGCGAGCGCATCGCGCACCGCATCGCCGGCGAACCGGTCGAGGGCATCCCGCTGAGCCGCGGCCGTCTTCAGCCGCAGCTGATCCGACTGTCCGTGCACGACCACCAGGGCGTCGGCGAGATCGGCGAGCACTCCCGCGGGGGCCGCGCGTCCGCCGACGCTCGCGCGACTGCGTCCCTCCGCGGCGAGCGTGCGGGAGAGGTAGAGCTCGGCGCGGCCCCCGCCGATGGGCTCGAGGTCGCCGCCGGCCTCGCGGACGCGCTCGGCGACCGGCCCGTCCTCGGGCACGATCCAGACGCCCTCGACCGACGCCTGCGGCGCCCCGGCGCGCACCGCGCCGGAGTCGGCGCGCTGGCCGAGCAGCAGCCCGAGCCCCGTGACGACCATCGTCTTGCCGGCGCCGGTCTCGCCCGTGATCGCGGTGAACCCGGGCCCCATGGGCAGGCTCGCCTCGCTGATCACGCCCAGGTCCTTCAGGCGCATCTCCTCGATCATGCGCTCACTCCGTCGCCTCCGGCAGGGCCGTGGGCACGTCCGGGATCGTGTCGATCGCGCCGGTTCCGGCGGGCTCGCTCGGTCCGCGCCATCCGGCGACAGGCAGCTTGAACTTGCGCACGAGCCGGTCGGTGAAGGCCGCGGGATGCAGGCGCGCGAGCCGCACGGGGTTCGGCGAGCGGCGCACGGACACGCGCGCGCCGGGAGGGAGCGGATGCGAGCGGCGCCCGTCGCACCACAGCACAGCCGATGCGCCGGCCCCGCCCTCGAGCACCTCGACCGCGATCGCATGCTCCGGCCCGACGACGAGCGGCCGCGCGAACAGCGCGTGGGCCGACAGCGGCACGACGGCGATCGCCTGCACGGTCGGCCAGATCACCGGGCCGCCGGCCGAGAAGTTGTACGCGGTCGAGCCGGTCGGCGTCGCGATCACGACGCCGTCGGCGCCGAAGGTCGACAGCGGACGCTTGTCGATCTCCATGACGACCTCGATCATCTTCTCGCGACTGTCCTTCTCGACCGTCGCCTCGTTCAGCGCCCAGGTCTCGTACACGACGCGCCCCGAGCGATCCTTCACCCGCACCTCGAGCGCGAGACGCTCCTCCACGCCGTAGTCGCCGGCGATCGCGCGATGCACCGCGGAATCCATCGCGTCGCGCTCGATCTCGGCGAGGAACCCGACGTGTCCCATGTTGATGCCCAGGACGGGCGCGGTGCTCTCGCGCACCAGCTCGGCGGCACGCAGGATGGTCCCATCGCCGCCGAGGACGATCGCGAGATCGATGTCGGCGAGCGGCACGTCCCTCCCCAGCACCGCCACGTCGGCGAGCACGGGAGCCAGGGCCGACAGCTCGACGCGGTCCTCGTGCGCGAGCACCGGCACGGCGCCCGAGGCCCGCAGCAGCCCGGTCACGCGCACCGCCGCCTCGACGGTGTCCTCGCGATGGGCGTGCGCGACGACCAGGATCTTCCGCTCGCTCATCGGCCTCCGTCGCTGTCCGTCGGGTTGCGCGTCATCCCGCGCAGCACCGCTCGATCGTGGTCTTCCATTCTGTCGGATCCGTCCCTCGCCCCGGGGCGATGTGGATGAGCGTCTCCACATTCCCGTGCGTCCCGTGGATCGGTGAAGGAAGGACGCCCAGCGTGCCGAGTCCGAGATCCCTCGCCGTGAACAGCACCTCGAGGACGGCGTCGGCCCGCAGGCCAACGTCCGTCACCACTCCCCCGCCGATCTTCGACCGGCCCACCTCGAACTGCGGCTTCACCAGCAGGATGACGTCGGCATCGCGCGATGCGACCTGCGCGACGGCGGGCAGCACCTGGGTGAGGGAGATGAAGGAGAGATCGCCGGTGATCACGGATGGCGCCGCGTCGACGCCGCTCGCGGCGGCAAGCGACTCCGCGGTCATGTAGCGGACGTTGTATCCCTCGACCGACCGCACGCCGCCGTCGATCGCGACCGATGGCGCGAGCTGGCCGTGGCCGACGTCCACGGCGATCACCGGGTCGGCGCCGCGCTCGCGAAGCACCTGCGTGAAGCCGCCGGTGGATGCTCCCATGTCGAGCGCGACGCTGCCCGCGACCTCGATGCCGAAGCCGTCGAGCGCGCCGATCAGCTTGTGCGCGCCGCGGCTGACGTAGTGGTCTGACTCTGTGACCGCGATGTCGGTCGCATCGTCCACCTTGATGGACGCCTTCCCGGCTACGCGGCCGGCAACCTGCACCCGGCCCTCCTCGATCAGGTTCGCGGCGTGCGTCCGCGAGCGCGCGAGGCCGCGCGCCGCGAGCGCAGCATCCAGCCGCTGCGTCATGCGCCGGGAGCCGGCTCCGGCGGCGCCTGATCGAGTCGGCGGGCGAGCTCGTCGTGCAGGCTCGCGTACGCGGCCGCCCGGGCGGCGAGCGGCTGCCCCTCGATGATCCGCACGCGGCTCACGAGGCCCTCGGCGCCGTCGTTGTCTTCGCTCACGCGATCCAGGTTACGTGTCGCGCTCGCGCTCAGGAGCGTGCCGCGCGGAACGGGTCGGCGTACAGCCGCTCCGGCACACGGAACCCGAAGATCTGACGCCCCGTGTCCCAGATCGCCTTGGCGGCGGCGCGCAGCAGGTCGATGGGCTCGCCCTCCGCGACGATCTGGACATCGGCGCCGTCGATGCGGACCGCCGCGTCGCGCACCCACACGGTGTCGCCCTTCACCCGCGCGGCGGGGTACGGCTCGAAGAGCTGGCGCAGGTCGCTCACGATGTACGTCGGCCGGCTGTCAACCGGGGCCGCCAGCACGTGCTTCGGCCGGTCGATGCCGGTCAGGACCAGCACCGACGGCACGCCCGCGCGATTCGCGCCGAGGATGTCCGTGTCGAGCCGGTCGCCGATGAACAGGGGCGATGTCGCGCCGAAGCGCGCGACCGCCTCATGGAAGATCGGCGCCTCGGGCTTACCCGCGACGGTCGCGAGGCGTCCGACGGCCGTGTGGACGGCCGAGACGAGCGTGCCGTTTCCCGGCGCGATGCCGCGGGCCTGCGGGATCGTCCAGTCGGTGTTGGTGGCGATCCACGGGATGCCGCCCTCGTCCTCGGGAAGCTGCAGGGCGAATGCCGCCTCGGCGAGCTGGGTCCAGGAGACGTCGGGCGCGAAGCCCTGCACCACGGCCGCGGGGCCGTCCTCCGCGCTGCGCGTGACGACGAAGCCGGCCTTCTCGACCTCGACGACGAGCCCCTCGCCGCCGACGACGAGCACCGTCGACCCGGGCGCGACCTTCTGCGCCAGCAGTCGCATCGCCGCCTGCGGGCTGGTCACGACCTCGTCGGGCCGCGTGTGAAGCCCGAGCTCGACGAGGTGAGCCGCGACGGTCGCATCTGTGCGCGACGCGTTGTTTGTGATGTAGCCGAGGCGCCGTCCTTCGGCCGCCGCGCGGTTCAGGCTCTCGACCGCGTGCGGAAGCGCGCCCGGGCCCGCGTAGACGACGCCATCGAGATCTGCCAGCACCACGTCCACGCCGTCGAGCGGCGTGCGCTGCGGCGCGCGCTTAGAAAAGAGCGCCATCGGGCCGTGCCTGTCCGTCGTCACCGCGCTTCTTCTCGCCGGAGGTGTCATCCTCTGCATCAGCCTCAGCCTCAGCCTCAGCCTCGGGCTCGGGCTCGGGCTCGGGTTCGGGTTCGACCGCAGCTTCGGCCTCGAGCTCCGGCTCGGCCTCGGGAGCCTCGTCGATCTCGGCCAGGATCTCCGCGACCTCGTCCTCGACCGTGAACTCGTCCTCGGCGGGCTCATCCTCGGCGGGCTCATCCTCGGCGGGCTCATCCTCGGCGGGATCCTCGACAGGGGCGTCGTCCTCCTCCGCGTCCTCGAGAGACGACTCGGCCGCAGCCTGCTCGTCCGCGTCCTCGTCGAGGGCCTCGTCCGGCAGCTCCTCCGTGTCGGCGTCGTCGATCTCGATGACGTCGAACTCGTCCTCGTCCAGCGTGTGGCCGAGCGCATCGGCGGCGATCTCCGCGCGGCGGTGCCATTCGGCAGCCTCGTCGGCAAGTCCGAGGTCCTCGAGAACGGTGGCGCGCGCGGCGAACAGCCCCGGGCTCCACTCGAACGCGCGGTCGGGGTCGAGCTCCGGGATGTCGAGCTCGACGAGCGCAAGCTGGGTGTCGCCGAGGTCGAGGCGCGCTCCCGACATCGCGATGGCGAGCTCCACACGCACGGCGGTGGGCAGCGCGGCCCGGTCGACCGCACGTCCCTCCTCGAGGGCGCGCTCGGGCCGGCCGAGACCGCGCTCGCTGTCGACGATGAGCGCGATCAGGTTATCCCTGCCGGTGATCCGGCGGTGAGTGCGCAGCTCGCGCAGAGCGAGCGCGAAGTCACCGACCGTGTAGGCCGTGATCGCGAGCGTCTCGCGGGCGACCGCGACGCGGCCGGCGTGACGCACCGCTGCCTGGGCGTGCTCGTGAGCGAGCGCGGGATCCTCATCCAGCGTCCGCGCCGCCATCGCGAGGTGACGGGCGACGCGCTCGGCGTTCTCCTTGCTCAGGGTCTTCAGCTCATTGCGGGCCGCACTGGGAAGGTCGCGCGGAGTGAGCTCCTCCGGCAGTTCCGGATCCGGGATCCGCACATGCTCCGGCGGACGCGAGTTCGAACGCTCACGCCCATCGTCGCGGCGGTCGAATCGACGGTCGCCGTCTCGCTGCGGACGGTCACCATAGGAACGGCGCTCACCATCGCGCTGAGGGCGGTCACCGTACGAACGAGGGCGGTCACCATCGCGCTGCGGGCGGTCACCGTAGGAACGGCGCTCGCCGTCACGTTGCGGACGGTCACCATAGGAACGACGCTCACCATCACGCTGGGGCCGGTCACCATAGGAACGGCGCTCGCCGTCACGTTGCGGACGGTCACCATAGGAACGGCGCTCACCGTCACGCTGGGGCCGGTCGCCGTACGAACGGGGACGATCTCCATCGCGCTGCGGACGGTCGCCATAGGAACGGGAACGATCACCATCGCGCTGAGGGCGGTCACCGTAGGAGCGCGGCTTGTCTCCGTCGCGCGAGTAACGGGGGCGGTCACCATCGCGCTGAGGGCGGTCACCATACGAACGAGGGCGGTCGCCATCGCGCTGCGGGCGGTCGCCGTACGAACGGCGCTCGCCGTCTCGCTGCGGACGGTCGCCGTACGAACGGGGACGATCACCATCCCGCTGCGGGCGGTCACCATACGAGCGCGGCTTGTCGCCATCGCGCGAGTAACGGGGCCGATCACCGTCACGCTGCGGGCGATCACCGTACGAACGACGCTCGCCATCGCGCTGCGGGCGATCACCGTACGAACGACGCTCGCCATCGCGCTGCGGGCGATCACCGTACGAACGACGCTCGCCATCGCGCTGCGGACGGTCACCGTACGAGCGGGGACGATCACCGTCACGCTGCGGACGGTCACCGTACGAGCGGGGACGATCGCCATCGCGCTGCGGGCGATCTCCGTACGAACGGGGACGATCGCCATCGCGCTGGGGCCGGTCGCCGTACGAGCGGGGCTTGTCGCCATCCCGCGAGTAACGGGGGCGGTCGCGATCACGCTGCGGGCGATCACCATACGAACGACGCTCACCGTCGCGCTGCGGACGGTCGCCATACGAGCGCGGCCTGTCGCCATCGCGCGAGTAACGCGGACGATCGCCGTCACGCTGGGGACGGTCGCCGTTACCACGAGGGCGGTCGCCGTCGCGACGCGGGCCGTGCCCGCCCTGTCCGGAGGAGCCACGGTTGTCGCGGCGCTCGTCCCGTCCTCGGTCCGGTCGGTCGTCGTCAGCCATGTTCACTCCTCTAGAGATACCCGTATAAATGCAGAAGGGCCACCCGTCGTTGGGTGGCCCTTCTGTTCACGTGAAGTCCGGCGGTGTCCTACTCTCCCACAGGGTCCCCCCTGCAGTACCATCGGCGCTGAGAGGCTTAGCTTCC
>NZ_JADGLL010000043.1 GCF_015235415.1 Microbacterium paludicola
CCCCCGTGCCGACGGGCACTCCCGCGCCGAGCGACACTCCGGCGCCCAGCGGCACGCCCTCGGCGACCGAGACGCCCGCGGGCTGACGCGCGGCGTCACGGCACCGGGGTCGACCCTGAGTGGGCGTACTAGGCTAGGCGCGTCCTGTCCCCTCCCGCGGTCACCGCGCAAGGAGCCTCCCCGTGACGATCCCCGATCACACCCCTGCTGAAGAGACGACCCCGGACGGCGCCGACGCCGTCGAGGTCGACGAGACCGCGCCGGAGAGCGCAGAGAGCACCGAACCCGTCGCCGCCGACGAGGTCGCCGAGCCGGAGACGCCGGCCGAGGTGAACGCGCCCGCCGAGGAGGCCGTCCCCGCGGCGGAGGAGCCGGCCGAGGCCGAGGCGCCCGTGGCGGAGACCGAGGAGCCCACTCAGAGCGAGGTCCAGGCGGACGCTTCCGCCGAGGACGTCGTCCCGGACGCTGAGCAGGCCGCCGAGCCCACGACTGAGCAGGCCCCCGAGCCCGAGGCTGAGCAGCCCGCCGCCGAGCAGCCCGCCGAGCCCGAGGCCGCCGCCGAGCAGGCCGCCGAGCCCGAGGCTGCCGAGGCGGAGACGCCGGCGGACGAGGACCAGGCCGCCGCCGCGCCGGCCGCCGCGACTCCCAAGCCGAGCGCGCCCGCCAAGCCGGCAGCCCCCGCGGCGCCCGCCGACACCACCAAGTGGGGCCGGGTCGATGAGGCCGGCGTCGTCTCCGTCCGCGAGGGCGACGAATGGCGCGTGGTCGGCGAGTACCCCGACGGCACGCCGGAGGAGGCGCTCGCCTACTACGAGCGCAAGTTCGACGACCTCGCCCTGCGCGTGCGCACCCTCGCCCAGCGCCGCCTCCGCGGCGGCGCATCGGCCGCCGACCTGCGCGGCCAGGCGAAGAAGCTCCGCGAGGAGGTCGTGGGCGCGGCCGTCGTCGGCGACATCGCCGGGCTGACCGACCTGCTCGACGCGCTCACCGACTCGCTCGCGGAGGCCAGCGCCGAGGAGGCCGCCGCGCACCGCGCCGCGGTGGACGAGGCCGTCGCCCAGCGCACGGCGATCGTCGAGCGGGTCGAGGCGCTCGCCGCGCGCGACCCGAAGTCGATCCAGTGGAAGCAGGCGACCACCGAGCTGAATGCCGCGTTCGAGGAGTGGCAGCAGCACCAGCAGTCGGCCCCGCGCCTTCCGAAGGCGACGGGCCAGGCCCTCTGGAAGCGCTTCCGTGACGCGCGCTCCACGGTCGAGCGCCACCGCCGCGCGTTCTTCGCCGAGCTCGACGAGACGCACAAGTCGGCGCGCGACCGCAAGACGAGGATCCTCGAGCGCGCCGAGGCCCTCGCCCCGAAGGGCGAGGACGGCATCCCCGCCTACCGCGCCCTCCTCGACGAGTGGAAGGCCGCCGGCCGCGCCGGCCGCAAGGTCGACGACGCGCTGTGGGCGCGCTTCAAGGCCGCGGGCGACGCGCTGTACTCGGCGCGCGCCGAGCGGGACGCCGCCGAGCAGGCGGAGTCCGCCCCGCGCATCGAGGCGCGCAAGGCGCTGCTCGAGGAGGCGAAGGCCGTTCCCGACACCGCCGACCTGACGAAGGCCCGCCAGCTGCTGACCGGCATCCAGCGCCGCTGGGACGAGGTCGGCCGCATCTTCCCGCGCGACGTCGAGCGAGGCCTCGACGACCAGCTGCGCAAGATCGAGCAGGATCTGCGCGCCCGCGAAGAGGTCGACTGGAAGCGCAACAACCCGGAGACCAAGGCCCGCGCGAACGACGCGACCCGCCAGCTCCAGGATGCGATCGACAAGCTCGAGAAGGAGCTCGCCGCCGCGCAGGACAAGGGCGACAAGAAGGCAGAGGCCGAGGCCCGCGAGGCACTCGAGGCCCGTCGCGCCTGGCTCAAGGCGATCGGCGGCTGACCCCAGCGCTCGCGCTGCTGCAGGGGCGCGCGGCACCGGTTATCCACACCGGGCCGCGCGCCTCCGGCGTTTCCGGGCACACTTCCCGCATGGCCCGCGTCCACTTCGCCCACGACGTCCTGTCCCCCGCCGAGCTGTCCGCGGCGCTTCTCGACGGCGAGCTCGCCCGCGTCGGCGGCGCCTTCGCTCCCGCCGACGCGCTGGAATCGCCCGACCTGCGCGCCGCGACCCTCCGGCCGATCCTCGGCGACACGCTCGTGGCCATCGGCAGGAGCGCCGCGTGGATCCACGGCGCGCTCGGCCTGCCTCCGGACGTGCATCACGTCCAGCGCGGACCACACGGCACCACCCGGCCTGTGCGGCGCGATGTGCGGTTCCGCGACACGGCGATCGACAGCGCCGACACCGTCCTGCTCGGAGGCGTGCGGGTGTCGAGCCGGTCACGCACCCTCGTCGAGCTCGCCCGAGAGGCCGACGACCCGGTCGCCGCCGGCGCGGCACGGCGCCTTGCCACCCCCGCACTCATCCGCGAGGCGCTCGACTGGATCGCCGCGCACCGTCGACTTCCCGGCCGGCAGCCCGCCATGGCGTTCCTCGCCGGGCTCGCCGAAAGGTCAGCTGAGCCGGATCAGGACGACGTGACGCGGTAGACGTCGTAGACGCCGTCGATGCGGCGCACCGCGTTCAGCACGCGGTCGAGGTGCACCGCGTCCCCCATCTCGAACACAAAACGGCTGAGCGCGAGGCGCTCCTTCGTCGTCGAGACCGTCGCCGACAGGATGTTCACGTGGTGCTCCGTCAGCACGCGGGTCACATCCGAGAGCAGACCGGAGCGGTCGAGCGCCTCCACCTGGATGTGCACGAGGAACACGCTCTTCGTCGTGGGCGCCCATGAGACGGCGATCATCCGCTCGGGGTCGTTCTTCAGCGACTTGACGTTCGTGCAGTCCGACCGGTGGACGGACACGCCGCTGCCGCGGGTGATGAAGCCGACGATCTCGTCGCCCGGCACCGGCGTGCAGCACTTCGCGAGCTTCACCAGGATGTCGTCGGCGCCGCGCACGAGCACGCCGGAGTCGCCGCCGCGGGGTCGGCGCTGACCGACCGTGGGCGGGAGCTCGACCTGCTCGGTTGTCGGCTCCTCGCTGCTCTGGATGAGGCCGCTGACCTTCTCGAGCACCGACTGCGTGGAGACGTGCCCCTCGCCGACCGCGGCGTAGAGGGCCGACACGTCCTCGTAGTGCATGATGTCGGCGACATCCTGCAGCGAGTCCTTGAGTCGCTGCAGCGGAAGGTGATGGCGGCGCATCGCGCGAGCGATGGCATCCTTCCCCTGCTCGATCGCCTCGTCGCGACGCTCCTTCGTGAACCAGCCGCGGATCTTGTTGCGGGCGCGGGTGCTCTTGACGAACGTCAGCCAGTCCTGGCTGGGGCTCGCATCCGGGTTCTTCGAGGTGAACACCTCGACCACGTCGCCGGAGTTCAGGGTCGACTCGAGCGGCACAAGGCGGCCGTTGACCTTCGCACCCATTGTGCGGTGGCCGATCTCGGTGTGCACGGCGTACGCGAAGTCGACGGGAGTCGCGCCGGCGGGAAGTCCGATGACCTTGCCCTTGGGCGTGAAGACGTAGACGTCCTTCGCACCGATCTCGAAGCGCAGCGAATCGAGGAACTCGCCCGGGTCCTTCGTCTCCGACTCCCAGTCGGAGATGCGGGCGAGCCACGCCATGTCGGTGTCGATCGACTTCGGGTCGGGGACGGTCTTACCGCCCGCCATCCGCTCCTTGTACTTCCAGTGCGCCGCGACACCGAACTCGGCCTGCTGGTGCATCTCGTGCGTGCGGATCTGGATCTCGACCGTGCGACCGCCCGGGCCGATCACCGTGGTGTGGAGCGAGCGGTACAGGTTGAACTTCGGCGTCGCGATGTAGTCCTTGAACCGGCCGGGGAGCGGACGCCAGCGCGCATGGATCGAGCCGAGCACGGCGTAGCAGTCGCGCACCGTCGCGACGATCACGCGGATGCCGATGAGGTCGTAGATGTCGTCGAACTCACGGCCCCGCACGACCATCTTCTGATACACGGAGTACAGCTGCTTGGGGCGCCCGGCGACGGTGCCCCGGATGCGCAGCTCGTGCAGGTCGCGGCTGACGTCGTCGATGACGTTCTGCACGTACTGCTCGCGCTGGGGCGTCCGCTGCTTCACCAGGCTGTCGATCTCGTTGTAGATCTTCGGATGAAGCACCGCGAACGAGAGGTCCTCGAGCTCTGACTTGATCGTCTGGATACCCAGGCGATGCGCGAGCGGCGCGTAGATCTCGAGGGTCTCGGTTGCCTTCTTCTTCGCCTTCTCGGGCGGGACGAAACCCCAGGTGCGGGCGTTGTGGAGGCGGTCTGCAAGCTTGATGACCAGCACGCGGATGTCCTTGGACATCGCCACGATCATCTTGCGGACGGTCTCGGCCTGCGCGCTCTCGCCGTACTTGACCTTGTCGAGCTTGGTGACGCCGTCGACAAGCAGCGCGACCTCGTCGCCGAACGCCGCCTGCAGCTCGTCGAGCGGATAGCCGGTGTCCTCGACCGTGTCGTGAAGCAGCGCTGCCGCGATCGCCCGCGGACCGAGCCCGAGCTCGGCGAGGATCTGCGCGACGGCGAGCGGGTGGGTGATGTACGGCTCACCGCTCTGGCGCTTCTGCCCGCGGTGCTTCTCGTCGGCGACCGCGTAGGCCTTCTCGATGATCGCCATGTCGCCGCGCGGATGGTTCGCCCGCACGGTGGTGATCAGGCGCGTCAGGTCGGCGTGCCGCGCGGCCCGGGAGAAGATGCGCGGCACGAGGCGCCGCAGGCTCGGCGCCTGAGAGGTCACTGAATCGGCCATGTTCCGCCCCCTCCCCCGATCGCCGGTCCGCAGTGCGGATTCGACAATCCTACGCCGGGGCGGGGCCGGCTCAGGCCGCGCCACGTGCGGCGAGCACCCTCTCGTCGGCCTGGCGGATCGCTGGCTCGCCCTCACGGAACAGCGAGTACAGCGGCGCGGCGACGAACAGCGTCGAGTAGGTCGCGACGATGATGCCGACGAAGATCGACAGCGAGATGTCCGACAGCGTCTCGGCGCCGAGCCAGAACGATCCGATGAACAGGATCGCCGCGACCGGCAGCGCCGCCACCACGGACGTGTTGATCGAGCGCACGAGCGTCTGGTTCACCGCGAGGTTGACCGACTCGCCGAACGTGCGCCCGGACCCCTCGGCATCCTGCTCGGTGTTCTCGCGGATCTTGTCGAACACGACGGTCGTGTCGTACAGCGAGTACGCGAGGATCGTGAGGAAGCCGATCACGGCCGCCGGAGAGATCTCGAAGCCGCACAGCGCGTAGATGCCGACCGTGACGATCAGCACGTCGATCAGACCGATGATCGCGGCGGCCGACATCTTCCATGTGCGGAAGTAGATCGCAAGGATGAGGAACGTCAGCGCGAGGAAGATCGCCAGGCCCCACAGCGACTGGCGGGTGACGTCCTGACCCCAGCTGGGGCCGATGAACGAGGCCGTGACCTCCTCGGGGGCGACGCCGTACGCGCCGGCAAGGGCCTCGGTGACCGCGTGAGTCTCGTCATCGCCGAGCTGCGACGTCTGCACGCGGATGTCGCGGTTGCTGATCGTCGTGACCTTGGTCGTCGCATCCGGCACGACCTCTTCGACGGCATCCGTCGCAAGAGTCTGGTCGGTCGACGCGGGCGCCGAGACGAGGAACTGCGAGCCGCCGGTGAACTCGACCGAGAACGTGAACCCGCCGCGCACGAACGGGGCGAGCGCGGAGAGCACGACGAGCACGATCGCGACGATGAACCAGGTGCGGCGGCGACCGACGAACGGGAAGGAGCTCTTGCCCGTGTAGAGGTCGTTGCCGACCTCGGTCATGGAGCGCATCAGTCGTTCCCCTCCTCGGCGCGCGGGGCGCCCTTGCTCGAAGACCCGGACGGGGCGGCGGCCTGCTCGGCTGCCTTGCGCTCGGCGATCGTCTGGCGACGCTCGGCCTCGGCGCGGGAGCGCGAGGCGCGACCGCGTGCGGCAACGGGCGCGCGGAAGCTCGCCCGGCCGCGGTAGACCGCGCCGAGGGCCGTCGGGTCAAGGCCCGACAGTCGGTGCCCGTCGCCGAAGAACGGCGTGCGCACGAGAAGCTGCATGACCGGGTGCGTGAACATCACGAAGATCAGGACGTCGAGCACGGTCGTCAGACCCAGCGTGAACGCGAAGCCCTTCACGGTGGCGTCGGCCAGGATGTAGAGCACCACGGCCGCGAGGACGTTGATCGACTTCGAGATGTAGATGGTCCGCTTCGCGCGGGCCCAGCCGTCCTCGACCGCAACGGTCATCGCCTTGCCGTCTCGCAGCTCGTCGCGGATGCGTTCGAAGTAGACGATGAACGAGTCGGCGGTGAAGCCGATCGTGACGATCAGGCCCGCCACGCCGGCGAGCGACAGGCGGTAGCCGAGTCGCCACGACAGCAGGCACAGCAGGATGTACGTCAGCACGCCCATCACAACGAGCGAGGCGATGATCACGAAGCCGAGTGCGCGGTAGCTGATGAGCACAACGAACAGGCCGACGAGCACAAGGCCGATGAGGCCCGCGATCAGACCGCTCTGCAGCTGCTGCGTGCCGAGCGTCGCCGAGATGGTGTCGGAGCTGACGACCTCGAAGCTCAGCGGCAGCGCACCGAACTTGAGCTGGTCGGCGAGCGCCTTCGACGTGTCCTGATCGAAGCTTCCCGAGATGCTGGGACGGCCGTCGGAGATCACCGCGTTCATCGACGGGGCCGAGATCACGTTGCCGTCGAGGACGAACGCGAACTGCGCCCGCGGGTCGTTCGGCGACTGCTGCCGGATGGTGTTCAGCCGCTCGCTGATGCCGGCGAACGTCTCGGTTCCCTGCTGGTCGAACTCGAGGTTGACGCTCCAGACGCCCGTCTGCGGGTCGACGCCGTTCGTGGCGTCGACGATCGACGATCCATCCATCTCGACCGGGCCGAGGATGTACTTCTGCGCACCGGTGACGTCGCACGTGATGAGCGGCTGGTCGGCCGGGGCCGACGACGGGTCGTTCGCCTCGTCGGCGCAGTTGTACGCGTTGAACTGCGCCCACAGCAGGTCGCTGACCCACGCCGGGTCCGAGCCGTCGGACGGCTCGGTGGTCGGCTGCGCGTTCAGGGACGGACCCGGGGTCGGGTACGGCGTCTCCTCGCCGTCCTCGCCAACGAACGTGTTGGTGGGGCCGCCCGTGTAGATCACGGCGCGAAGGGCCATCTGGGCGCTCGCCTGGATGCGCTCGCGCGTCTCCTCATCCGCGTTTCCGGGGATCTGCACAACGATGTTCTGCGATCCCTGGGTCGAGATCTCCGACTCGCCGACGCCGGAGGCGTCGACGCGCTGTCGGATGATCGCCACCGCCTGGGAGAGCTGCTCGGCCGAGGGAACGGCCTCCTCGGTCTGGGCCTCGAGCACGATCTGCGTGCCGCCCTGGAGGTCGAGCGCGAGCTCGGGCACCCAGGTGCCGCCCTTGAAGACGTGAACGCCGAGGGCGTTGGCGCCGAAGAGGATCGCGGTGATGACCAGCAGGCCGGTCAGGACGCGCCAGGCACGGCGCGCAGGAGTGGATGTCGCCACGGGCGGTCAGCTTTCTGCAGCGGGAGGGGGACGAGCCGGAGAGGCTCAGTCCTTCTTGTCGGTGCCCTGGTCGCGCTTGTCGTCGCCGAGGTCGAGGTCGGGAAGCTCGTAGGCGGGGAAGGCCGACTCGCTCGACGCGGAGCTCTCCGCCGGCTCGACGGCATCCGTCTGCGCGTCCGTCTCCGCCTGGGTCTCCACGACGGTCTCGTCATCGGCGACATCCTCGGCGTCCGTCTCCGCCTCGTCCGCGACCACGGCCGTCTCGGGCGCGAGGTCGACGGACTGCGTGTGCAGCTCGACGACGACACCGGGAGCGATCTCGACCTCGGCGGGCTGCGACAGGTCGTCCTTGTCGTACGCGACGAGCGTGCCGAACAGACCGGAGCGGGTCATGACGCGGGCGCCGGGCACCATCTTCTCCGCCTTGAGGGCCTGCTCCTCGCGCAGCTTCTGCTGGCGGCGCCGCGAGCTGAAGAACATCCAGATGAGCAGCACGGCCAGGACGACGAGGAGCAGGAGATTCGGATCCATGGGGCGGGAGAGCCTTTCAGATGGGCGCACGCGCCGTCATCGGCGCGAGAGAGGGGGGATTCGGCGGGAGCCGCCAGACCTCCAGCGATTATAGGTCATCAAGATTCAGCGCCCCGTCCGGATGGGCCACGCCGACGTGTGCGTAGGCCTCCGGGGTGGCGATGCGGCCGCGGGGCGTGCGCCCCATGAACCCGATGCGCACCAGGTACGGCTCGACGACGCTCTCGACCGTGTCGGGCTCCTCGCCGACCGTGACCGCCAGGGTCGAGAGGCCGACCGGTCCCCCGCGGAAGCGCCGCACGAGCGCATCCAGCACGGCGCGGTCGAGGCGATCGAGGCCGATCGCGTCGACGTCGTAGAGGTCGAGCGCGGCCTGGACGTCCGCCAGCGCGGGCTGGGTGCCGCCGGAGTGGACGAGCGCGTAGTCCCGGACGCGACGCAGCAGCCGGTTCGCGATGCGCGGCGTGCCGCGGGAGCGCCGCGCGATCTCGACGCGCTGCGCCTCGCCGAGCCGTACGCCGAGCACCGACGCGGATCGCTCGACGACCCGCTCGAGCTCATCCGGTTCGTAGTACTCGAGGTGTGCGGTGAAGCCGAACCGGTCGCGCAGGGGGTTCGGGAGCATCCCCGAGCGCGTCGTCGCGCCCACGAGTGTGAACGGCGCGAGATCCAGCGGGATGCTTGTCGCGCCGGCGCCCTTGCCGACCATGATGTCGATCCGGAAGTCCTCCATCGCGAGATAGAGCATCTCCTCGGCGGAGCGCGCCATCCGGTGGATCTCGTCGATGAAGAGCACCTCACCCGGCGTCAGGCTCGACAGCAGGGCCGCGAGGTCTCCCGCGTGCTGGATCGCCGGGCCGCTGGAGAGCCGGAGCGGCCGCTCGCTCTCCTGCGCCACGATCATCGCCAGGGTCGTCTTCCCGAGTCCGGGAGGGCCGGCGAGCAGGATGTGGTCGGCGGGCCGCTGCTGGATGCGGGCGGCGTCGAGCAGCAGCTGCAGCTGACCGCGCACCTTGTGCTGCCCCACGAACTCGGCCAGCGTGCCGGGGCGCAGCGCTCCCTCGACCGCGAGCTCGACCTCGTCGAGGGGCTCGGGCGCGGTCACGTCGTCGTCAGCCACGCGCGGCCCCCGCATGCTGGGCCGGTCCGAGCAGCGCGAGGGTCAGCCGCAGCAGCGCCTGCACCGACGCGCGGTCGGCGTCGGAGGCACCCTCGGCGGCCTGCGCGACGGCGTCGCTCGCCACGCGCTCGGGCCAGCCGAGGCCGGCGACCGCCTGCACCACGCGGTCGGTGACGTCCGTCGCCGCGGCCGACGGTGCCGCGCTCGGCACGGGCGGGGCGAGCTTCCCCTGCAGCTGCACGACGATGAGCTTCGCGGTCTTGGGCCCGATGCCCGACACCCGGCGGAACGGCTTGTCGTCGTCCTCGGCCACGGCCGCCGCGATCTGGTCGACCGTGAGCGCGGAGAGCACGCCGAGAGCGGACTTGGGCCCGACCCCGGAGACCGTGAGCATCGTGCCGAACACGTCGAGCTCATCGCGCGTGGCGAAGCCGAACAGCGACAGCGCGTCCTCCCGCACGATGAGGGTCGTGTGAAGGAAGAGGCTCTCCCCGACGCGCGCGGTGCGGGCGACGTCCGGCGGCACGGCGACGGAGAACCCGACTCCCCCGACCTCCACGATGACGCTGTCGGTGCCGGCATGCAGGACGGTGCCGCGCAGGGAGGAGATCATGCGACAAGCCTACGGGCGGGTTCGCACCTATGTTCGAGCGACACGCGCCCGGCGGGTGCGCTTCTCGGCATCGGCCCATGCGCGCTGCGCGGGCGTGAGCGAGGTGTCGGCGCCGTGCGCCTGCGCGGAGGCTCCCCCGCCCCAGGCGTGGCACAGCGCGAGCGCGAGCGCATCGGCGGCGTCCGCGGGCTGGGGAAGGGCGTCGAGCCGCAGCACGCGCTGGATCATCGTCTGCACCTGGCGCTTGTCCGCCGAGCCGTAGCCCGTCACGGCGGCCTTCACCTCGCTGGGCGTATGCGTCGCCGCGGGGATGCCGCGCTCCGCGGCGAGCATCAGCGCGACGCCGCTCGCCTGCGCCGTGCCGGTGACCGAGTGGAGGTTGTGCTGCGCGAACACGCGCTCGACCGCCACCACGTCCGGGGAGTGCGCGTCGAGCACCTCGCGGATCCCGCGGGCGATCGTCGCCAGCCGCTCGGCGATCGGCATCTCGGGGGCCGAGCGCACGACCCCGACGTGCACGAGCGTCGCGGTGCGGTTCCGCGCCACGTCGACGACGCCGACGCCGCACCGGGTGAGGCCGGGATCGATCCCGAGCACGCGCAGACTGCTCATCCGCCCAGCGTAGGCGCGGCCGGCCGCTCCCCCGCCGCGCAGCGCCGCACATCCGCCGCCCGCAGGCTCACCCGCCTGGCCGCAGGCTCATCCGTCCCGCCGCACCGCACGCGTCACATCGCGCCTGTCCGCGGGCGACGCCGCTCGCGCCTCCTTCGCCCCGTGCGGCTCGCGTGCCTCGGCGCAGGCTCATCCGTCCCACCGCACCACACGCGTCACATCCAGCCTGTCCGCGGGCGTCCGAAGAACCGGGTCCGCAGAGACCCGAGGGACGGGGATGGACCCCACCCGTCACACGCGCCACATCGGTCCGGTTTTCGGTCATCCCTCGACGACGCGCCAGTTCGTCGCCCTGCATCGCTCGCTGCTTGTTTACCCCGTACAGGCTCAGGTGCCCCGGCGCAGGCTCATCCGCCGCAGCGGAGCACACGCGTCACAACCAACCTGCGGTCGGGCGCGGGTCACGCGCGCAATCGCGCCGCGTCGCGGCGATACATCCGCGCGTGGCCGGCGAGGTCGTCGCGGCCCGTCTCCGCGGCGCGGGCCTCCGTGAACGCCGCGAGCTCCTCGAGGCGCACAGCGGCCATCGCCCGGACCTCCGCCGTGGACCAGTCGCCGCCGTAGGACGCGACGAGCTCGGCGATCCGCTCATCCGGCGATCCGAAACGCTCCGGATCGAACGCGGGCGCGTCCTCGGCGAGCGGCGCGATCCGATACGCGAGGTACGCGACATCCCACAGGCGCGGGCCGGGAGAGGCGAAGTCGAAGTCGATCGCGGCGATCGCGGCATCGGAGATCAGCAGGTTGTAGGGCGCGAAGTCGTTGTGGCAGACGACCTCGGCGGGCTCATGCCTCGGCGCGCGCCATACAAGCGGATCGGCGGCGAGCGGGGCGCCCGCGTCGTGGATGCGGCGCAGCAGGCGGGCCGCCTTCCGGAGGATCGCGCGCGACCACAGGATCTCGGGCGCAGCGTCCGCGAGCACCTCGCCGGGGAGGAAGCTCAGGATCTCCCGCCCCTGCTCATCGATGCCGTGAACGCGTGGCGTCCCGGGCACCTCGGCCTCGCCGCAGCGCTCGAGCAGGCGGTGGACGGCCGGCGCCCAGGGCCCCGTCTCCCGACGCACGGTGCCGCCGATGCGCACGACGGGGGTCACGTTCCCTCCCGCCAGGATCACCTCGTCGTCGTCACCCACCGACCCACCGTAGCGACCGCGGACAGGCTGGCGCGCCGCCGCGCAGGCTCATCCGTCCCACAGAGGCTCAGGCGTCACATCGAGCCTGTATGCGGACTCCCCCGACGGCGCAGAACCGCCCCACCCGGCGGACCGGATGGGGCGGTGACGGATCAGGTGGATGCTTACTCGTCGTCCTGCTCGAGCTCTGCCTGCACCTCGGGGGTGAGGTCCATGTTCGTGAAGACGTTCTGCACGTCGTCGCTGTCCTCGAGCGCGTCGATCAGGCGGAAGACCTTGCGGGCCGTCTCGGCGTCGACGGGGACCTTGACGTTCGCGACGAACTCGGCGTCCGCCGACTCGTACTCGATTCCCGCCTCCTGGAGCGCCGTGCGCACCGCGACCATGTCGCTGGCCTCGGTGATGACCTCGAAGCCCTGCGGGTGCGGCTCGACCTCGAGCGCGCCGGCCTCCAGGGCGGCGAGCATGACGTCGTCCTCGCTGGCGCCCTCGTTCGAGGCGACGATGACGCCCTTGCGCTCGAAGTTGAACGACACGCTGCCCGGGTCGGCCATGTTGCCGCCGTTGCGCGTGACGGCTGTGCGCACCTCGGCGGCGGCGCGGTTCTTGTTGTCGGTCAGACACTCGATCAGCATCGCGACGCCGCCCGGTGCGTAGCACTCGTACATGATCGTCGTGTAGTCGACGGCCTCGCCGCCGATGCCGGCGCCGCGCTTGATGGCGCGGTCGATGTTGTCCTTCGGGACCGAGGTCTTCTTGGCCTTGAGCACCGCGTCGAACAGCGTCGGGTTGCCCGACTCATCGGGGCCGCCCAGGCGCGCCGCGACCTCGATGTTCTTGATCAGCTTCGCCCACGACTTCGCGCGGCGGGCATCGATGACCGCCTTCTTGTGCTTGGTCGTCGCCCACTTTGAATGACCTGACATGACTCTCCCGCTCTCGTCCTCCGGTCGCGCCTCGCGGCGTCGAGACCTCCTGACAGTCTAAGAGAACGCCCGGCGCGCCGACGGCACGCCCTCAGGCGCGGATGTGGACGGGCGTGCCGAGGGGCAGCTCACTCAGCACCGCCGTCGCCTCCGCCGAGACGCGCAGGCAGCCGTTGGAGATCGCGCCGCTGCGGTACGCGTGGTAGTGGAACGCCGTGACGGCGACGGGCTGGCCGCCGAATCCGGGCAGCGTCGGCGACTGCACCGACAGGTAGACGAGCGGGTTGCCCTCCGTGTAGGCGAACTCCTCCACGACGTCGACGAACATCACGAACGAGCGTCCCAGCGGCGTCGGGGTCGCCTCGGTCCCCCACGCGAAGTCGTCGGCGACGATCGTCTCCTGCTCGCCGGATCCGTCATCCGTCACGATCCGGACGGTGGTCTCCGACAGATCCACCTCGACCCGGTGCGGGTTGCGCGTGAGATCGACGTCCGCGGTGCGCAGCCAGCCTGTCACCTGCGCGGGGTCGCCGTCCCCCGGCAGCGCCTGACGCCCGGTGAGCAGCACACGGACCCAGTGGTCGTGCTCCTCGATCACGGGCACGACTGAGCCACCGTAGGGCTGCTCCCGCGGAAGCTGCGCCACCGGTTCTCCGCCCTCACGGTCGAACACCGGGGCCGCGGCCTCCCTCGGCTGGGCGACGAGGCCTGTGGTCGGGGCGTCGGGATCGTCGTCGAGCGGCAGCCGCGGATTGATCGCAAACACGTCGGCGACCGGCAGCGCGCCGAGGTCGTAGGCCGCCGTGTCGGCCGGCTCACCGCGCAGGGTCGGCGTCGGCGTCGGAGTGGGGGTCGGTGACGGTTGGGCCGACGGCGACTCGACCGAGCGCGCGGTCGATGGGGCGCCCTGCCCCGCCTGGGAGCCCACGGCCACCGCGACCGCCCCGCCGACGACGAGCACGACGACGCCCCACAACGCGATGCGACGGACCCCACTCCCCATGCGTCCATTCCACCACTCCGAGGTGCGAGGATCGAGGGATGAAGATCCTCTCGATCCAGTCGGCGGTGGCGTATGGGCACGTCGGCAACTCCGCCGCGGTGTTCCCGCTGCAGCGCATCGGCGTCGAGGTGCTGCCGGTCTACACCGTCAACTTCTCCAATCACACGGGCTACGGGGCGTGGCGCGGCCCGCTCATCGCCCCGGAGGACGTGCGCGAGGTCATCACCGGCATCGAGGAGCGCGGCGCGTTCCCCGGGATCGACGCGATCCTCTCCGGCTACCAGGGAAGCGAGGGCATCGCGGATGTCATCGTCGATGCGGTGGCACGGGTGAAGGCCGCCAACCCGGACGCGATCTACGCGTGCGATCCCGTCATGGGCAATGCGACGTCGGGATGCTTCGTCGCCCCCGCGATCCCGGTGCTGCTGCGCGACAAGGTCGTGCCCGTGGCCGACCTCATCACGCCCAACCAGTTCGAGCTCGGCTACCTGACCGGGACCGAGCCCGGCGACCTCGCCTCCACGCTCGAGTCGGTCGATCGCGCACGGGACATGGGCCCCCGCACCGTGCTGGTGACGAGCGTCGAGCGACCGGATCGCGAGGAGGGCACCCTCGAGATGCTCGCGGCCGACGATCAGGGCGCCTGGCTCGTAACCACGCCCCGGCTGCCCTTCAAGGCGAACGGATCGGGCGACGTCACCGCCGCCCTGTTCACGGCGCACTACCGGGCGACGGGCTCGGCCGCCGAGGCGCTCGCCCGCACCGCGTCGAGCGTCTTCGGCCTGCTCGAGCAGACGCTCGCCTCGGGCGAGCGCGAACTTCAGCTCGTCGAGGCGCAGGAGCACTACGCCAACCCGCGCCGGGAGTTCGAGCCGCGCCAGGTGCGCTGACCGCGCCCGGACGCGAAGGTCAGTTCGCGGGGTACAGCTCCAGGTAGGCGGCCTCCCACTGCGGGGCGTCGGCCTCGCAGATGAAGGACGTCCCGAAGACGGCGATCTCGAGCATGCTCTGACGGATCAGATCCGCCTGATCGGGCGCCTGATCGATCTGTCCCTGGATGAGCGGCGACGTCGCGACGTGCGTCGAGACCGTGTCGGTGGTCACCGTGTGGAAGTTCAGGATCGAGGTCTCGCAGGCATCGAGCGCGAGGGCGAGCGTCACCGCCTCCTCCTCCTCGGTCCAGGTGAGGCCGTTCGACTCGATCCACTCCCGCTGCTCGGCGACGAACGCGATCTGCTCCGGCGTGCGGGCCTTTGCCAGGGATCCGTCGAGCGGCTGCTGCTGGTCGGCGATGAACTGATCCCGCTCGGCGAGGGCGGCCGCGTAGTCGCCGTCCGCGGCGCTCGTCGAGGGCACGGGCTCGACCGAGGGATCCGGCTCTTCAGATACGGCGGGCGCGCTCTCCGAGGTCGCGGAAGGAAGCGGCGCGGGCGTGGCAGCGCTGTCCGACGCCTGATAGGCGCTCCACGCGAGGGCTGCGAGGATGCCGAGCATCACCCACACGACGGTGCCGAGCGCACCCACCACGATGCCGATCGTGGGGATCACCCGGCTCAGTCCGCGGCGGCCCGCGCGGACGAGCGCCACGATGCTGAGGATGAGCCCCACCGGCGCGACGAGCACGGCGAGGATGAGCCCCACGGTGGCGACGGTCTCGGACCCGCGCGGCGCGGCCGGGCTCGCCGGCGGCACCGCGCCGGCCTGCGGCGTCCATGGTTCCTGGGGCGCGGGGCCCGTGGGCGGCGCCATCGCGGCGTCCGGGTCCGTCCCATCGGCAACGGCCGGCTGCGGCGCGTCGGAGGTCACTCCCGTCGCCGGCGCGACCTGTTCGGTCCAGGCTGTGCCGTCCCACCAGCGGAGGTCGCCGGATCCGTCCGGATACCATCCGGGAGGCGTTCCTCCGCGCGAGTCTGAATCGGTCATGCGTCCCCCTTCGCAGCCGACCGCGCCTCACGCCCGGTCTGCCGCCAGAGTAGCGGGAGGGAGCCGGCGCGGCGCGGGAACTCCGTTGCCCGCGGCGCCGTGTCGATCCGAGTCAGGAGACGGACGCGACCCTCGCCAGGAACCGCTCATGGAACCGGATGTCGCCGGTCACCTCCGGGTGGAAGGCGGTGCCGAGCAGCGCGCCCTGCTCCACGGCCACCACACGTCCGTCGGCGAGGGCCGCCAGCGGCCGCGCCGCCCGTCCTACCTCCTCGACGAGCGGAGCCCGGATGAAGGCGGCATGCACCGGGGGTCCACCGAGCTCGGCCACATCCAGGTCGGTCTCGAACGACTCCACCTGACCGCCGAAGGCGTTGCGGCGGACGGTCACGTCGAGCCCGCCGAAGGTCTGCTGCCCGGCGATGCCGTCGGCGATCCGATCGGCGAGCAGGATCAGCCCCGCGCACGTGCCGTAGACCGGCATGCCGTCGGCGATCGCCTGGCGGATCGGCCCCTGGAGCTCGAACGCGCGCGCGAGCTTGTCGATCACGCTCGACTCGCCCCCGGGCAGCACAAGACCGTCGACCTCGGCGAGTTCGGCGGCCCGTCGCACGAGCGTCACCCGCGCGCCGAGCGTGTCGAGCGCGCGCGCGTGCTCGCGCACGTCTCCCTGCAGGGCGAGCACGCCGACGCGCGGCGCCCCCGGGGTCACCAGCCGCGCTCGGCGAGACGGTGCGGGGCGGGAACGTCGGCGACGTTGATGCCGACCATCGCCTCGCCGAGCCCGCGCGAGACCTCCGCGATGACCTTGGGGTCGTCGTGGAACGTCGTCGCCTTGACGATCGCGGCGGCGCGCCCGGCGGGATCGCCCGACTTGAAGATGCCGGATCCGACGAACACGCCGTCGGCGCCGAGCTGCATCATCATCGCGGCGTCGGCGGGGGTTGCGACGCCGCCGGCGGTGAACAGCACAACGGGGAGCTTTCCGGTCTCGGCGATCTCCGCGACGAGGTCGTACGGCGCCTGCAGCTCCTTGGCGGCGACGTAGAGCTCGTCCTTCGTCATCGAGCGCAGGGAGTTGATCTCGGACGTGATCTTCCGGATGTGCTTCGTCGCCTCCGAGACGTCGCCCGTGCCCGCCTCGCCCTTGGACCGGATCATGGCGGCGCCCTCGTTGATGCGGCGGAGCGCCTCGCCGAGGTTCGTCGCCCCGCAGACGAACGGCACCGTGAAGCGGTGCTTGTCGATGTGGTTCACGTAGTCGGCGGGCGAGAGCACCTCGGACTCGTCGATGTAGTCGACGCCGAGCTCCTGCAGCACCTGCGCCTCGACGAAGTGGCCGATGCGGGCCTTGGCCATGACGGGGATCGAGACGGACGCGATGATGTCGTCGATGAGGTCCGGGTCGCTCATCCGGGCGACGCCGCCCTGTGCCCGGATGTCCGCGGGCACGCGCTCGAGGGCCATGACGGCGACGGCTCCGGCGTCCTCGGCGATGCGCGCCTGGTCGGCCGTGACAACGTCCATGATCACGCCGCCCTTCAGCATCTCCGCGAGGCCGCGCTTGACGCGTCCGGTGCCGGTGGCGGGTGTGGGGGCGTCGGCGCGCGTCGTCTGCTCGGCAAGGCTCACGGGGGTCTCCTCTCGGCGGCGCACCGGTGGGGACGAGGCGCGCCTTTGATCTAGGCCAAACCGTAGCACGTGGTGGGACATACACTCGTCGGGATGACGGACGCGACGCAGCAGATCGAGGGACGCACCGCGATGGAGATCGCCGACAGCGTGCGCACGCTCCTCGAACGCGGTGCGCTGCGCCCCGGCGACGCCCTTCCCCCGGTGCGCGCGCTCGCCGAGCGGCTCGGTGTGAACCGCAACACCGCGGTTGCCGCGTACGGCCTGCTGAGCCGCGCCGGGACCGTCGTCGCGGGAGGGCGCGCCGGCACCAGGATCGCCGACCTCTCCCCCGTCGCACAGGAGGGCTACGCGCGCGACAGCGTGCTGCGCGACATCGGCGCGGGCAACCCCGACCCCGCCCTGATCCCCGATCCCTCCCGCGCCCTGCGGGCGCTCGCCGGCCGTCCCGTGCTCTACGGCGAGCCGGTGATCGACCCCGGGCTCGAGGCCTGGGCGGGCGACTGGTTCGCGCCAGACGTCGCCCCCGCCGAGCTGCGCCTGACGATCACAAGCGGCGCGGTCGATGCGGTCGAGCGCCTGCTCGCACAGGCGCTCACGCGAGACGACGCCGTCGCACTCGAAGACCCGTGCTGGCTGGCGAGCATCCACACCGTCCGCCTGTCCGGGTACCGCGCGGTGCCGGTGCCCGTCGACACCGAGGGGATGACGCCGGACGGCCTCCGCGCGGCCCTCGCGCAGGGCGTCCGCGCCGTGGTGTGCACCCCGCGGTCGCAGAACCCGACCGGTGCCGATGTCAGCGCCCGTCGCGCGGAGGAGCTGCGCGGGATCCTCGCCGACCATCCGTACGTGCTGGTGATCGAGGACGACCATTACTCGCTGCTCTCGCAGCGGCCCTTCCACTCGATCGTGGGGCCCGCGCACCGCCGGTGGGCGCTCGTCCGCTCGGTGTCGAAGTTCCTCGGCCCCGACATGAGCCTCGCGGTCACCGCGACGGATCCCGAGACGGCGGAGCGCCTCGCGCTGCGCCTGAGCCCCGGCACAACGTGGGTCAGCCACCTGCTGCAGCGCCTCGCGCACGCCCTGCTCACCGACCCCGACTCGCGCGACACCATCGCCCGCGCCGGTGCGCACTACGCGGCGCGGAACGAGGCGTTCGTCGCGCGACTCGCCGCGCACGGCATCCGGATGGCGGCGGGCGACGGGCTGAGCCTGTGGGTGCCCGTCGGCGCTCCCGCGCGCGACGTCGCCGAGCAGCTGATGCGCCGTGGGTGGCTGCCGCGCACCGGTGACGAGTTCCGCCTCGCGGGCGACGAGCCATCCCGGCACCTGCGGCTGACGGTGCACGACCTGACGGACGCGGAGGCCGAGGCCCTCGCATCCGATCTCGCGGCATCGATCCCTGCCGCCTCTTAGCGCACGTCGCGCCGGTCAGGCGGCCGCAGAGACCACGGAATCAGACGGGCCAGGCGTCCGCGATCGCGCGCCGCACGTCGCCGAGCAGCTGCGGCAGCGCCTTCGTCTTCGCGATGATCGGGAAGAAGTTCGCGTCGCTCCCCCAGCGCGGGACGATGTGCTGGTGGAGGTGCTCCTCCACGCCCGCGCCCGCGACGTGTCCCTGGTTCATCCCGATGTTGAAGCCGTCGCAGCGCGAGACCTCGCGCAGCACGCGCATCGCCGTCTGCGTCAGCGACGCGATCTCGGCGACCTCCGCCTCCGTGGCCTCGTCGTACAGGCCGATGTGGCGATACGGGCACACGAGCATGTGCCCGGAGTTGTACGGGAAGAGGTTGAGCACCACGAACGCGTGCTCGCCACGGTGGACGATCAGGCCGGTCTCGTCGTCCTTGCCGGGAGCGGCGCAGAACGGGCAGCCGGAGCCGCGGTTCACATCGGCGCCCGCGGCGATGTACGCCATGCGGTGCGGCGTCCACAGGCGCTGGAACTCGTCGGGGACCGCGACGAAGTCGGCCGCGTCCTCGATGTGCTCCTCGCCGGTCACACGAGGTCCTCGGCGGTCTGGACGACGGCGAGCGAGCCGATGGCCTTCGTCACGAGCTCGACCGCCTCGTCGATCGGCACGCCGTTGCGCTGCGAGCCGTCGCGGAAGCGGAACGAGACCGTGCCGGCCGCGCGATCCTGCTCGCCGGCGATCAGCTGCAGCGGCACCTTGGCGGTCGTGTGGGTGCGGATCTTCTTCTGCATGCGGTCGTCCGAGTGGTCCACCTCGGCGCGGACGCCGACGGCGCGCAGCCGGTCGATGACGCCGTCGAGGTACTCGGCGAACTCGTCCGCGACCGGCACGCCGACGACCTGCACGGGCGCCAGCCACACGGGGAAGTCGCCCGCATAGTGCTCGAGCAGGATGGCGAAGAAGCGCTCGATCGAGCCGAACAGCGCGCGGTGGATCATGATCGGGCGCTGCTTCGAGCCGTCGCGGTCGGTGAACTCGAGCTCGAACCGCTCGGGCAGGTTGAAGTCGAGCTGCACGGTCGAGAGCTGCCACGAGCGGCCGATCGCATCCGTGACCTTGAGGTCGATCTTCGGCCCGTAGAAGGCCGCCTCACCGGGCTCCTCGACGAGCTCGAGGCCCGTCTTGAGCGCGACACGGCGGAGCGCATCGGTCGCGGTCGCCCAGACCTCCTCCTCGCCGATCCACTTCGACTTCTCGTCGTCGCGCATCGACAGCTCGAGGCGGAAGTCGGTCAGGCCGAAGTCCTTGAGCAGCGACAGCACGAACTCGAGCACCTTGGTGGTCTCGGCCTCGAGCTGGTCGGGCGTGACGAAGAGGTGCGCGTCGTCCTGCGTGAAGCCGCGCACGCGGGTGAGGCCGTGAAGCGCGCCCGAGAGCTCGTTGCGGTACACCGTGCCGTTCTCGGCGAGGCGCAGCGGCAGGTCGCGATAGCTGCGCGCGCGCTCCTTGTAGATCAGGATGTGCATCGGGCAGTTCATCGGCTTCAGGTAGTAGTCGACGCCCTGCTTGGTGACGTTTCCCTCGTCGTCGCGCTCCTCGTCCATCCGGATGGGCGGCCAGATGCCGTCGGCGTACGTCACGAGGTGGTTGGAGGTCACGAAGAGGTCCTTCTTCGTGATGTGCGGCGTGTAGACGTAGCTGTAGCCCTCGGCGATGTGCCGGCGACGCGCGTGCTGCTCCATCTCGCCGCGGACGATGCCGCCCTTCGGGTGCCACACCGACAGCCCGGAGCCGATCTCGTCCGGGAACGAGAACAGGTCGAGCTCGCGGCCGAGCTTGCGGTGGTCGCGGCGCGCGGCCTCCTCCAGGCGCTGCTGGTACGCGCGCAGCTCGTCCTTCGTGGGCCATGCGGTGCCGTAAATGCGCTGCAGCTGGGGGTTCTTCTCGCTGCCGCGCCAGTAGGCGCCCGCCATGCGCAGGATGTCCCAGCCGTTGCCGACGATGCGGGTCGAGGGCACGTGGGGGCCGCGGCACAGGTCCTTCCAGGCGGTCTCGCCCGTGCGGCCGTCGATGTTGTCGTAGATCGTCAGCTCGCCCTCGCCGACCTCGACGCCGGCGCCCTCGGCCGCCTCCTTCTTGCCGCCCTTGAGCCCGATCAGCTCGAGCTTGAACGGCTCGTCGGCGAGCTCGGCGCGCGCCTCGTCCTCGGTCACGACACGGCGGCGGAAGCGCTGCCCGTCGCGGACGATGCGCTGCATCTCCTTCTTGATCGCCTTCAGGTCGTCGGGCGTGAACGGCTCGTCGACGCCGAAGTCGTAGTAGAAGCCGTCGGTGATGAACGGACCGATGCCGAGCTTCGCCTCGGGGCGCAGAGTCTGCACCGCCTGCGCCAGCACGTGCGCGGTGGAGTGACGGAGGATGTTCAGGCCGTCCTGGCTGTCGATCGTGACCGGCTCGGTCGTCTGCGTGTCCATGACCTCCGCGGCGAGGTCCTTCAGCACACCGTCGACGCGCATGGCGACGACGTTCTTCTCGGGGTACAGATCGAATCCGGTGGTCACCAGATCATCCTAGTTGCGCGCATCGCCCCCTCTGCCGCCGCGAAGCGCTGCGAGCCGAGCACCGACAGCAGCCGCAGCTTCTCCCACGCCTCGGTGCGCGGCGGCGCGGTGAGCACGAGAAGTGCCTGGGACTGGTCCTCGGTGAACAGCACCTGGCAGTCGACGTCGATGCGGCCGAGCTCGGGATGCACAAGGGTCTTGTGGTCCTCGAAGCGGCGCGCGACCTCGTGCCGGTCCCAGATCGCCGCGAACTCGTCGCTGGCCCGTCGCAGCACGCGCACCAGCTCGCCGGCACGCGAGTGCGACCCCATCGCCCCGTACGCGACGCGCAGGGTCGCGACCAGGGCGGCAGCCTGGCGCTCCCGGTCCTCGGCGGGATAGACCTCGCGCGCCGACGGGTCGGTGAACCACCGGTGGATGTCGCTGCGATCCCAGCCCACGCGCGCCGAATGATCGCCGAACAGCGCGACCGCGGGCCCGTTGGCGACGAGCGTCTCGCCGAGCGGCGACAGGATCAGCGCCGGGGTGTCGTCGAGCCGGTCGAGCACCCGCAGCAGGGCCGGCGCGACATGCGTGGCCGCGTCGAACCGGTCCGGCGCCGCGTGCCCGGCCACGCGGAACAGGTAGTCGCGCTCGTCGGCGCCGAGCCGAAGGGAGCGCGCGAGCGCCGCCAGCATCTGCTCGCTCGGCTGCGGCCCACGCGACTGCTCGAGGCGCGTGTAGTAGTCGACCGACATCCCGGTCAGCTGCGCGACCTCCTCGCGACGCAGGCCCGGCGCGCGACGGCGCGCACCGGACGGAAGGCCGACGTCCTCCGGCTGCAGCGCGGCACGACGCATCCGCAGGAACTCAGCAAGGGCTGCTCGGTCGGCGCTCATCGCTCCATCATCCGCCCGCCCGATCCGCCGTGCCAGGGATCGCGGATCCCCCGATGAGCGGGTCTCTCCCGGCGGCGCGCGGCCCGGCGCAGTCTCGATGCATGAACACCACCACAGACACCGTCTTCATCCCCGGCGCCACGAGCGGCATCGGCCTCGCCCTCGCTCAGCGCCTGCAGGAGCGCGGCGCGACCGTCATCATCGGCGGTCGCCGCCAGGAGCTGCTCGACGACCTCGCCGCCGCCTACGGCTTCGGCACCGTCCGCATCGACACCACCGACCCGGAGAGCATCCGCACCGCAGCGGACGAGGTGATCCGCCGGTGGCCCGAGCTCGACGCCATCGTGCTGATGGCGGGCATCATGGTCGCCGAGGACTGGCGCGGCCCGGCGTTCCTGCCCACGGCGGAATCGATCGTCACGACGAACGTGCTCGGGCCGATCCGGCTCATCGCGGCGTTCACCGAGCATCTTCAGTCGCGCCCCGCCGGCACGATCATGACGGTCTCCTCCGGGCTGGCGTCGGTGCCGCTGCGTCCGACGCCGACGTACAACGCAAGCAAGGCGTTCATCCACATGCTGAGCGAGTCGATCCGCCTGCAGTTCGCCGGCACGGGCGTGACCGTGACCGAGATCGTGCCGCCGTCGGTGCGCACGGCGCTGCTGCCCGGCCAGGAGGACAACGAGCAGGCGATGCCGCTCGACGAGTTCGCGGACGAGGTGATGGACCTGCTCGAGCGGGATCCCGGCGCGCACGAGATCCTCGTGGAGCGGGTGAAGTTCCTGCGCTTCGCCGAGGCGCGCGGCGACTACGACACCGTCGTGGGGATCGTCAACGCGACCGACCCGCACGCCGCCGCCGACTGAGCGCGGCGCGGGCCGTCACTCCCCCGGCAGCGACCGGCCGAACATCTCGGCCGTCGCCCGGGCGGAGGGCGCGCCCGCGTCGGGGTCCGCGCCGGCGGTCAGGAGGACGCGGATGACGTCGTCGTGCTGCTTGAAGACGGCGCCGGCCAGCGGCGTCTGCCCCCGGCCGCTGACGCGGTCGACGTCCGCGCCGCGCTGAGCGAGGCCGGCGACGAGCTGCGCGTGCCCGTGGTACGCCGCGAGCATGAGCAGCGTGCTCCCCTGCGCGTCCGCCAGATCCACGGGGACGCCGGCGTCGACCTGATCGAGCACTGCCGCGGCATCTCCCGCGCGGGCGAGGTCGAACAGGCGGTCGGCGAAGGCTGCGGCGGCGTCGGTCATGGCTCAAGTCAACCATCCAGGAAACGACGAAGCCCCGGTGTGAACCGGGGCTTTCTCGTATTCCGAGCGGATGACGAGACTCGAACTCGCGACCCTCACCTTGGCAAGGTGATGCGCTACCAACTGCGCTACATCCGCATGAGCCGGAACCGTGGGATCCGTCTCGTGCGCGATACTGGGATCGAACCAGTGACCTCTTCCGTGTCAGGGAAGCGCGCTACCGCTGCGCCAATCGCGCTCATAAGAGCTGTATTCAGTTTTGTCGAGGTGGCGACGGGATTCGAACCCGTGTAAACGGCTTTGCAGGCCGGTGCCTAGCCACTCGGCCACGCCACCACGGGGATGAGACCCGCATGCCGAGAACCTGAATGGATCTCTGCACTCGAGCGGATGACGAGACTCGAACTCGCGACCCTCACCTTGGCAAGGTGATGCGCTACCAACTGCGCTACATCCGCATCGCGCCCGATTGCTCCGGGCACTTGTTACACATTAGCCGACGACGACGACGGATCCAAACCACGTCCCGCCGTCGGGCGTGTCCTCTCGGCGGATCCTGAGGTCGGATCGCGGTGTCAAGCTCCTCCCCCTCGGGACGCGTCCCGCGTACCGTCGACGGCATGGGCAACGACGACGAGATGACCGACGAAGAGAAGCGCCGCGATCAGCTGACCTCGGCTCCCGACGCGACCGAGGAGGACGCGAAACCGCGGATCGTGGTGTCGGAGCGCGACGGCGTGAAGCGGATCGACATCGCGGAGGATGCACCCGTGCGACCCGGCGATCCCACGAGCGAGCCGGGGTTATAGGCCAAAACGAGTGGATGGATGACTGATCCTGCCGCGTGATTACGCGGTGAAACGGGGTTCGTCATGGTCCGCGACCCTTAGTCGTGGACCTTCCGTCGAACACGACGACCTGTCTGGT
>NZ_JADGLL010000044.1 GCF_015235415.1 Microbacterium paludicola
GTGCTGTCTTCGTGCACGGCGGCGACTCCAGGGGCGAGGGCGAACGCGTGATTCTGCCGCATGACCTGGGCCTTGTGGCAAGGCCCCACCCCTCCCGTATCCTGGAGATGCGGGCGGATTCCCGGCCTGCTCCCGATCGTCGAGTCCCGCGGATTCCGATCCTCCTTCTCACCGTGGCGTCGACGTGTGCCGTCCCCCACCCCTCCACGCCGAATGCGACCGAAGGGCTCGCCATAAGATGGCCCGCATGCCCGTCTTCGATCACCTCGGAATCACCGTCGACGACGTCCCGCGCGGCATCGCGCAGTTCGATCCGATCCTGCGGGCGCTCGGCTTCGATCGCACGGACGCCGACACCTCCGTGTCGTGGTGGAAGGACGGCGAGACCGAGCTCATCCTGATGCCGCCGCGCGAGGAGGGCACCGGACCGCACGTGCACGGGCGGGTCGGATGGCAGCACCTCGCGTTCGCGGTCGATTCGCGTGCCGAGGTCGACCGCCTGCACGATATCGCCCTCGCGGCCGGCTGGACCGCGGTGCGCGACCCGAAGATCTACCCGCGCTTCAGCGACCGCTACTACGCCTCGTTCGTCGAGGACGACAACGGCATCCGCATCGAGTTCATGCACAACCCGCCCCGCGACGCCGAGTGACTCGAGCGCCCCGGACCCGTCCCGGCACCGATCTCGCGCATCCGGATCCACCCCTCCGCGGCGTGCCTAGGGTCGAAGCATGGAAGCTCTTTACTCGACCGAAGCACTCTCGACCGGAGCCGGGCGCGACGGGCGCGTCGCCGTCGCCGGATCCGACCTCGCGTTCGATCTCGCCGTCCCCAAGGAGATGGGCGGATCGGGTGCCGGCGCGAACCCCGAGCAGCTGTTCGCCGCCGGCTACGCCGCCTGCTTCCACTCGGCGCTGCAGGCCGTTGCCCGCGGCCGGAAGATCTCGATCGAGGGCTCCTCGGTCGGATCGCGCGTCTCGATCGGATCGAACGGCGAGGGCGGGTTCGAGCTCGCCGTGCAGCTGGAGGTCGTGATCCCCGAGCTCGATCACGACACGGCGCAGGAGCTCGCCGACGCGGCGCATCAGGTGTGCCCGTACTCGAACGCGACGCGCGGCAACATCGACGTGCGCGTCACCGTGACGGACGACTGATCAGGACCGGATGAACATGGACGCCGCGGTACGCAGAGCCCTCGAGATCACGCCGGCGTCCTCCGCGCGCGCTCGCACGGTGGACATCACGACGATCGGTTCGAAGACCGGCCGGCCTCGCCGCATCGAGGTGTGGTTCTACCGGGTGGACGACGAGATCTACCTCACGACCACCCCGGCGCACCGCGCCTGGTACGGCAACATCGTCGCCCACCCCGAGTTCACGTTCCATCTGAAGCACGGCGTGCGCGCCGACCTCGCCGCGGTCGGCACGCGGGTGCGCGACGAGGCGACGCGGCGCCGGGTGTTCTCGGCGGTCATCGACGACCTGAACCAGCCGAGCAACCCCGCCGGGCTGCCGCAGCCGGTCACCCCGCTCGAGGAATGGATGTCGGGGAGCCCGCTGATCCACGTGACCTTCCCCGAGGGCTGATCGTCCTCAGCCGATGAGTTCGGCCGCGCGACGCAGATCGGCGGCGAGGCCGTCATGGGCGCGACGTCGGTCGTCCTCGTCGCGGATCCGCAGGATTCCCGACGGGTGCGTCGTGACGATGGTCGGCGTGCCATCCGGCGACTCGAGCACCATGCCGCGCACCTCGCCGATCTTCACGGGCGATCCCAGCACCGCTCGCGCGGCCGTCGCGCCGAGGGCGACGATCACGGCGGGCCGGACGAGCGCGATCTCCTGCTCGAGCCACGGGTGGCACGCCGCGATGTGCGCCATTCCCGGCTTCTCGTGGATGCGGCGCTTGCCGCGGCGCTCGAAGCGGAAGTGCTTGACCGCGTTCGTGCGGTAGACCTGGTCCTCAGTCAGTCCCGCGGCGTCGATCGCCTCGCCCAGCACACGCCCCGCCGGGCCGACGAACGGCTCGCCCTCCTGGTCTTCGCGGTCGCCGGGCTGCTCGCCGACGAGCATCATCCGGGCATCCGCCGCGCCGCGCGAGAACACGACCTGGGTCGCGTCCCGCCACAGCTCGCAGCCACGGCAGCCCTCCGCCGCGTGCCGCAGCCCGTCCAGGTCGGCCCCGCGCGGCACCCAGTGCTCGGCGCCCGGGCGCTCCGCATCCTCGGTCATGCCGTCCATGCTGACTGGGTGCCGGCGACGGGTGAAGGCGCTTGACTTCGGGAGGGCTGACCGACGCTAGCGCACGCGGGCCTGCCGGTCCCGCCGGTTCGGGAACGGCAGCCGGACGACCACGTTCGCTCCCCCAGCGGTCGGTCGCGCCAGCGTGCGGCGCCCGACGCGCAGCCCGCCGAATGTGCGGCCGAGCGGCGACCCGAGGAAGAGCCCGAGAGTCGCGCCCGCGGCGAGCGCGATGCCGACCATTCCCGCGGTGATCAGCGACGACGTCGCGAACAGGAGGTGCTCGGTCTCACCGCCCGACTCGACGAGACCCAGCAGGCCGCGGAACACCGCGGCACCGGGGACGAGCGGCAGGATCGCCGCAGTCGTGACCGCGACGGATGGCACGTGCAGGCGGTGCGCGATCAGGGCGCCGATCACGCTGGCGACAAGGGCTCCCACGAAGCTGGCGGGCGCCTGGTCGAGGCCCGCGGCGCTCACGGCCGCGAAGCCTGCCCAGGCGATCATCCCGAGCACGGCGCTGACGATGATGATCCCGGCACCCGCGCCGTTGAAGACCGCCACCGCGATGGCCACCAGCACGGCCCCCGCGAACTGCGCGGGCACCGGGCCCAGCGGCAACGCCTCGCTCGGCGGCTGCATGCCGACGTTCAGCGCCCGCGCGAGCTCGAGTCCGACGAGGATGCCCAGCACCACGCCCAGCGTCTGGACCGTCAGCTCCAGGATGCGCCCGCCCGCGGTGAGCGAGAACCCGTCGATCGCGTCCTGTGCCGCGCCGACGACCGCGAGCCCCGCGAGCATGAGCACGATGCCCGACGACACGACGATCGTGGCGCGGACGTCGACGAACGGCTCCACGCCCGCTCGCGCGAGCATCGCCGTCAACACCGTCACGGCCGTGAGCACAAACGCCCCGGCGATCTGGCTGAAGAAGAGCGGCACCTGCAGCCTGGCGAGCCCCGCCTGCGTGAGCGCCACGGCGAGCGCGGCGACGAACGTGACGGCGAGGATCGACCACGACGCCCCGAACATCATGCCGACGCCCACCGCGAGCAGAGCCTGCGACAGAACGACCACCAGGGGCCGATAGCGGAACGGCGTGCGCCGGATCTCGTGGAAGCGCGCGCGGGCCTCGCCGAGGTCCAGCCCTCCCTCGACGTCCCGCACAAGGGCCTGGAGCGCCTGCAGCTTTGCGTGGTCGGGCACCGCCGAGCGGACCACACGCATCAGCGTGATCGGCCAGTCATCGCCGTGCCGGTGATCCGAGACGGTCACCGAGTTGAAGGTGACATCGACGTGCACGCTGACGAGCCCGTAGGCCTGCGTGATGCGCAGCGCAGCCAGCACGACCTCCTTGGCCGAGGCTCCGACCGAAAGCATCACCTCGGCGACGCGCATCGCCAGGTCGATCACGCGCACCGCCATCGCGTCGTCGATCACGGGCAGTGCTTCCGTCGCCGTGCGCTGCGAGGCATCCACATGGATCGCCCGCCGCACCGTCTCGAACATCCTCCAGCCACGCTCGCGAACCATGCCTCCATCCTCCCCGACGACCTCCGGGGGTGCACATCGGCGGAGCTCGGCGGCCGAGCTCAGAGCGCCGGACGCAGGGAAGCGCTCATCCTGCGCCGGTCGCGCCCTTCGGCTCGTTCGCGCCCTTCTCAGCGGTCGACACGATGCGGCTGACCATGCCACTGAAGATGAGGCCGTGGAACGGCAGCATCGCGAGCCAATAGAGCCGGCCGGTGAGCCCGCGAGGGAAGAACACCGCACGCTGCCGATATTCGCTCCCGGTCGCCGCGTCGTCCACCGCGAGCTCGAGCCAGGCACTTCCGGGAGTCCACATCTCGGCGCGCAGCCGCAGCAGCCGACCCGGCTCGAGCGCCTCGACGCGCCAGAGGTCGATCGCGTCCCCCACCGACAGCCGCGCGCGGGTGCGGCGGCCGCGCTGCAGCCCCACGCCTCCGCTGACGCGGTCGAGCCAGCCGCGCACAGCCCACAGCGCGGGCGCCGAGTACCAGCCGTTCGTCCCGCCGATCTGCGTGATCACGGCCCACACGGCGTCGCGGTCGGCGGTCGTCCGGCGAGAGCGGCCGTCGGTGAACACGGTTCGGCCGGCCCAGGACGGGTCGCTCGGCAGCGGGTCGCTCGGCGCCCGTGCCACGGTCGCGTCGACCCAGCTCGTCTCCACCTGATCGATCTCGATGCGCGCGAGCGCCAGCCGCACCGATTCGAGGTACCCCGTCAGGCCCGCGGGCGGCGGCGGGATGATCGCGTCGATCTCGTGGTCCCGCATGATGCACGGGTGCTGCAACGACTCGACAAGCGGCCGTGCGATCTGCCGCGGAACCGGCGTGACCAGGCCGACCCACAGCGAGGCGAGCCGCGGAGTCAGCACCGGCAGGGCCGCGATGCCCCGCTGGGGCAGTCCCGCCTCGAGCGCGTAGCCGTTCATCATCTGGCCGTACCGCAGAACGTCAGGGCCGCCGATGTCCAGGGCACGCGTGACGGCCGGGTCCACGCGTGCCGCCGCCAGCAGGTAGTGCAGCACGTCTCGCACGGCGATCGGCTGGATCTCGTTGCGTACCCACTTGGGCGCCGGCATGTAGGGCAGCACATCCGTGAGGTGGCGCACCATCTCGAACGACGCTGAACCGGATCCGATCACCACACCCGCGCGCAGCACGAGGGTGGGCACGCCTGACGCGAGCAGGATCTCGCCGACCTCCTTGCGCGATGCGAGATGCGCGGACAGAGGCGCTCCCTCGGGATGCAGCCCACCCAAGTACACGATCCGCCCGACGCCGTGCACGTCCGCGTGACGGGCGACGTTCTGCGCGATCGCGCGGTCCGTGGCGGCGAAGCCGGAGCCGCTCGTCATGGAGTGCACGAGGTGATAGACCACGTCGACATCCGCCATCGCCCGATCCATCGCCCGGGGATCCCCTGCGTCGCCCATCACGACCTCGACGTCGCTCGCCCACGGCAGCGCCGTCACTCGCCGATTCGAGCGGACGAGGACGCGCACCCGGTATCCGCCGCGCAGCAGCCGCGGCACGAGCCGTCCGCCGATGTAGCCCGTGGCGCCCAGCACCAGCACGCGCGGCGCCTGCCCGTCGGGGCGTGGCATCGCCCGCAGATTCTCCTCAGCTCCCGTCGGAGCGCTGAGCTCGCTCCGAGCGGGCGCGTCGCTCACGGCCCGACGCCCGCGACGACGGGCGCGACGCCGGGGCGCTCGTTCTCACAGCACGCTGATGCGCAGTTCGTCCATCGGGCTGAGACGACGGGGACGAATCTGGTGGCGGTCGATTCCATTTCTCGCTCCATGATCGAGGGCCGGTTCAGGCGGTCCGGAGGGCGTGGACGATCAGCAGCACCGTCACCACGAAGCCGCATGCGTAGTTGATCCACAGGAAATGTCGCCACCCACGATTGGCGCGCGCTGAGTCTGCATCGGAGACGCGGGCGTATGGTGCGGCTGCGAGGAGGTACGGGATGGCGAGCAGCGCGGCCCACGCACCCGGCTGACCGGTGGACAGCATGAGAAGTCCCGCCGCTGTCCACGCGGCGAGCGCGAGTGCCACGGTGCGGGCAGCGCCGAGCGCCGTGGCGATCGAGACGATTCCCGCCTGGCGATCGGGAACGACATCCTGGACGGCGCCAAAGGCATGGCTCGCGAGCCCCCACAGGAAGAACGCCAAGAGCACCGCGACCAGCGGCGCGTCGAACACGCCGCCGCCGATCACCACGCCGTACGCCGCGGGGCTCACGAAGTGCACGCTCGAAGTGACCGAGTCGAGCACGGGCAGCTCCTTGAAGCGAAAGGGCGGCGCCGAGTACGCCACGACGGCGAACAGGCTCACCGCGAGCACGAGCCACGAAAGAGGCGTCCCCCAGACGACCAGGAGCACGACGAAGGGGAGGCACGCGAGGGCCGACGCGATCAGCACGCCGCGGTGACGCTCGGGCGGCAGCAGCGCCCCTTCCACACCGCCCTTGCGGGGGTTGGCCAGATCGGACGCGTAGTCGAACACGTCGTTCACGCCGTACATCGCGAGGTTGTACGGGACCAGGAAGAACAGCGTTCCCACGATCAGGACGACGTCGACCTCCCGTGATGCGAGCAGGTACGCGGCCGCGAACGGATAGGCGGTGTTGATCCAGCTCAGGGGACGCGATGCGGCAAACAGGTCACCGATCACGGCGGCTCCTCCGCTGCCACGGGGTGAGCAGGCGCGCCCAGATCGCCGGCAGCAGAATCACCGCGGCCAGCGGATACGCGAAGTCCTCGATGGGTGCAGCGCCGATCCGGATCCCGGAGATGTGCGTGTCGTCGTACGCGAACAGTCCCGCGGCGATCATGACGTTGTCGAACAGCGCGGTCAGCACCATGAGGGCGGCGGCGGCGATCGCCAGGGCGGCGAGCGACGTGCGCGGGCGGGCGCCGAGCGACGTGCGCGGGCGGGCGCCGAGCGACGTGCGCGGGGAGGCGCCGCCCGTCTCCGTGGCGGCGCAGCGGCGGTCGCGGCGCAGCAACGCCGCGGAGAGCGCCGCGATCACCATGAAGACCGCGCACAGCACGAGGTAGGTCATGCTGCCCCCGTCCTTCTCCGCTGCAGCCACTCGTCCGCCCCGCGCACGAGCACCATCGTCAGCTCGCACAGGAAGAGCAGGAACACGGGCTCCTCGATCGGCAGCTCCGGCGCGAGCAGGATGCCCGTCATGAAGGCGGTCTCGGCGCGGAAGAAGATGCCGAGACCGATGCCGAGAAGGTCCCAGGTCAGGAAGAAGGCGAGCCCGATCCCGAGCACGAGCAGCGCAGGTCCAGGCGCGCGTCCCAGGAACAGCCGGTGCCGCAGGTCCAGCGTCACGACGCCCGCCAGCGACAGCAGCAGGCACCCGAGGTAGACGATGCTCACGGTTCCTCCAGGGGGCCCGCCGAGCGGTCGCCACGCAGGCGCTTGAGCACGAGCTCTGCGCTGATCAGGCACATCGGAAGGCCGATCCCGGGGATCGTCGTCGCGCCGGCATAGAGCAGTCCGTCCACGCGCGAGGAGGCGTTCGTCCCACGCAGCACGGCGCTCTGGCGCAGTGTGTGGGCGGGCCCGAGCGCTCCCCCGCGCCAGGCGCCGAAGTCGCGCTCGAAATCGGCAGGGCCGATGCTTCGCCGCACCACGATGCGCTGGGCGAGGTCGGGGATGCCCGCCCAGGACGAGATCTGGTCGATCGCGGCGTCCACCGCGCGCTCGACGGCGGGGCTGCCCGTGCCGTCGCGCCCGCCATGGCCGATGGTCGGGTCGGCCGGCACCGGGATGAGGACGAACAGGTTCTCGTGGCCCTCCGGCGCCACGTCGTCCGTGGCGCTCGGACGGCACACGTAGATCGACGCCGGATCCGGGATGCGCGGGCTCTTGCCGTAGATGGCGTCGAACCCCTCCTCCCACTCGCGCGTGAAGAACAGCGTGTGGTGCGCGAGTTCGGGCAGCGCCCCGCGCACCCCGAGCAGCGCGAGCACGGCGCCCGGCCCGGGGTCGCGCGATTCCCACCAGGCTTCGGAGCGCGTCCGGTGCGCGGGTGCGAGCAGCCGGCGCTCGGTCTCGTGCAGGTCAGCGCTTGACACGACGATGTCCGCCGGAAGGTGCTCCACGCGGCCGTCGCCGCAGTGCACCTCGACCCCGATGACGGTGCGCCCCTCGACCGTGATCCGCCGCGCCCTCGTGCCGGTGCGCAGTCGCGCCCCCTCCTGCTCGGCGAGGCGCGCGATCGCGTCGATCACGGCTCCGAAGCCGCCCCGCGGGTAGAGCACTCCCTGCCCGATGTCGAGATGGCTCATCAGGTGGTACATGCTGGGGGCCGCAGCGGGCGATGTGCCGAGGAACACGGCCGGGTAGCCGAGCACCTGCTGCACGCGCAGGTCCTCGGAGTGACGGCGGATGAACCTGTCCAGCGGCTCAGCGAGCAGGCGCGACAGCAGGGGCAGCCGCGTCAGGGTGTCGCGCCCGAGCAACGGGCGCAGCGACGCGAACGTGCTGTACAGGAACTTCGAGGTGGCGAGTTCGTAGGTCTCGGCCGCGGACGCGAGGTACGCGTCGATCCGGTCCGCCGCGGCGGGATCCAGCGAGACGAGCGCGTCGCGCGCTCCCGTTGCCGGCAGGTCGAACGCGTCTTGCTGGCCCTCGAAGTACACGCGATACGCGGGGTCGAGCGGGACGAGGTCCAACTGCTCGTCGGACGAGGTGCCGAGCAGGCGGAAGAAGTGGTCGAACACCTCGGGCATCAGGTACCACGACGGGCCGGTGTCGAACACGAAGCCGTCCGCCGCCCATCGGCCGGCGCGCCCTCCCAGCTCGTCGCGTGCCTCGACGAGCGTCACGTCCGCGCCCTCCCGGGCGACGAGCGCCGCAGTGGCGAGACCCGAGATGCCCCCGCCGATCACGACCACGCGCTGCCGCGCGGTCACGCCGGAACCCGCCCGAGAGCCGCGCGGGTCAACAGGCTCACCTTCGTGGGCGTCGGCACCGAGATGCGACGACGACGCAGCTCGTCGGCCGGCGTCTGTCGCACCCTGTCGTTCAGCTCGCCGAACAGCGCCGCCGCCGCCGAGGTGGCGCGCCGTGACCCCGGGGGCAGCCGCACGATCGCGCGGCGGGCGACCGCCAGGTCGTCATCGATCTCCTGCACGAATCGATTCTTGTCCTCCTCCGTGAAGTGCACGGGATCCACGCCCGGCAGGTAGACGCGTCCCAGACGCTCGACGTCGTCGCGCAGGTCGCGCAGGAAGTTCACCTTCTGGAACGCCGCCCCCAGGCGCCGTGCGCCCTCCTCGAGCTCCTCGTCGATCCGCACGCCCGCGCCCTCGGTCGCGAAGACCCGCAGGCACATCGAGCCGACGACCTCGGCGGAGCCGTGGATGTAGGTGCGGTATGCGTCGGGATCGAACGCGGATGTTCCCTCCGCATCCGTCCGCATGGACGCGAAGAACGGTCGCAGCAGCTCCTCGCCGATGCCCGTCTCCCGAGCGGTGACGGCGAACGCATGCACGACCAGGTTCGCGCTGAAGCCCCGGGCGAGCGCGCGAAGCGTCTCCTCCTCGAGCTCGTCGAGCAGCGCGCAGCAGTCGGCGGCCGGCAGCCCCGCCTCCGTCGCGGGGCCGTCGACGACCTCGTCCGCCACCCGCACGAGGGCGTAGACATCGGCGACGCGGCCGCGCACGTCGCGAGGCAGCAGTCGGCTCGCCAGGCCGAAGGACGTCGAGTAGGCGCCGATGACGCGCGCCGACGACATGCGCGCCGTGCGCGTATACAGGTCAAGTCCCGACGGCCGGGTCATGCGTCGCGCTCCGCGCACATGCCTGCGATGCTCCGCAGCCCGCTGCGGAGCAGATCCGGCAGCCCCGCGTCATCGATGTCCTGTCCCACCTGTGCGAGCTGCTCCGCAATCAGGGCCTCCACCGCGGCAACCGCTCCGCTGTCGATGATCGCGGCACGCAGCCTCTCAGCGTCATCGGCGGCGAGCGAGCGCAGCCCGAACAGGTGGGCCACGTCGCGCCACGCGTCCTCGCGCTCAGCGAAAGCGATCAGCAGGGTGCGCTTGCCCTCCCGCAGGTCGCCCATCGCGCTCTTGCCCGTGAGTTCTTCGATGCCGAAGACGCCCAGCATGTCGTCGCGCAGCTGATAGAGCAGGCCGAGGCCCGTGCCGATACGCCACAGCGCATCCGCCGTCGCGGGTGGCGCCTTCGCGAGCACGGCGCCCGCACGAAGCGGCGCCGCGAAGGAGTAGGTCGCCGTCTTGTGTTCCATCATTCGCCGGATGTCGCCGCTCTCGGCGGGCATCACGCCAAGAGCGAAGCCGACGTCGGCGTGCTCACCCGCCGCCGTGAGAAAGACCGCGTCGTCGACGATCTCGGTGAGCCGCGCGCGCGCGGGGTCGTCGATGCGAGAGATCAGGGCGTGAACGCCGCTCAGCAGCAGATCGCCGGCGAGGAGCCCGGAGGCGGCGCCCCACGCTGTGGCGGTCACGGGTTCCGTGCCGGACTCGACCGCAGACGCCGCGAATGCGCCCGCGAGATTGGGCCTTCCGCGTCGCACGAGATCGCCGTCCAGCACGTCGTCGTGCAGCAACAGCGCGCTGTGGAGCACCTCGAATGCGGCTGCCACGACCGCGGCCGCCGCGCGATCGTGACCGCCCAGTGCCTCGTACGCCAGCAGCACCAGGCGCGGCCGAAGGCGCTTGCCGCCTCGGGCCGAGTCGGCGGCGCGCCGCCACAGCAGGCCCGCCTGGTCGCCGATCGCATCCGCGCGAGCGATGCGGTTCGCGAAGTAGTCCTCGATCACGGCGTCCACCAGGCGCTCGGCGGGCGTCTGAGGCGCCGCCGCAGCCAGTGCGGGAGCGACCCGGTCCGCGGCTGCACCCGCGGCGAGCCCCGGCTCGAGCGTCCTCGCCGGCGCATGGGCGTTCACGGACGCGCCGTCCAGGCTGCAGCCGTGATCGTGCCTCCGGCCCCCGACATGTTGCGCGCCTGCATGACCAGCCAGGGGCTGAAAGCCCAGGGAGCTGCATCGAGCGCCGCGGCGAGCCGCGCGGGCTCGATCCATTTCGCCTCCATCGCCTCGGCCGGGTCCAGCGAAAGGTCTCCCACCGCCTCGGCCGTGTACACGGGGCAGATCTCGTTCTCGACAACACCCGAGGCGTCGACCGCGCGATAGCGGAAGTCGGGCAGCGCGAGGCGCAGATCACGCAGCTCGAGCCCGAGTTCCTGACGCGCTCTGCGCTCGACGGCCTCGGGGATCGGCTCGAACGGCTGCGGGTGCCCGCAGAATGCGTTCGTCCAGGTTCCGGCCCAGGTGCGCTTGGTGAGTGCGCGCCGCGTCAGCAGAATCCTGCCCCGCGGATCGCGGACGTGGCAGGAGAAGGCGAGATGCAGCGCCGTATGCGCGTTGTGCACCGTGTCCTTCGGGGCGACGCCGCACGGATCTCCGCGCTCGTCGAGCAGGACGACGCGTTCGATGAGGTCGCTCACGTAGTTCTCCAGGTGTATTACTAGCTCGGCTAGCGACATGTTACCCATATATCCGACCGCCCGTCGACTAGCCTCATCGCATGGGTGAAGAGAACCCGCTGCCGCGGCGCCAGGTGGTCCTGCACGACCCGCGTCTCTCCGATCCGGACGAGGAACTCGTCCGCCGCTCCCACCTGTCGGATGCCGAGCTGAATCAGGTGATGCGCGTGCTCGATGCGATGCGGCGCTGGCGCGAGACGGAGCGCGTGGCGAGTGAGGCGTCTCAGCGATACATGAAGCTCGGGGAAACCGATATGCGGGCGCTGCGATTCCTGATCGCGGCACAGCGGCAGGGCGTGGTCGCCACGCCGAGTCAGATCGCCGCGCACCTTCGGGTGTCGACCGCGTCGACGACAAAACTGCTGGATCGCCTCGCCGAAGGAGGTCATATCCGCAGAATGCCTCATCCGATCGATCGCCGCAGCCTCGCGATCGAGGTCACGGATGAGACCCGCATGGCCGCACGAGCGAGCGTGGGGCGCAGTCACGCGCGTCGCTTCGACGCCATCGCGTCGCTCACGGCCGGCGAGCGCGAGACGGTGGTGCGATTCTTCGACTCCCTGATTGCGGCGGAAGACGCCCTCGAAGAGCAGGAGGGGGCAGGGCCGAGCTGATCCTTCACAGAGCTCAGAGAAGGGTCGTGAGGACTCCCCCGTCCGCGCGCAGGGTGGCGCCGTTCGTGGCGGAGGACAGGGAGCTCGCCAGATACCGGGCGAGGTGGGCGATCTCGTCGGGCTCGATGAAGCGCTGCAGCAGCGTGGTGGCGTTCTCCGAGATGATGCTCTCCTTGACCTGCTCCGGCGGCAGCCCCTGCACACGCGCGATGCCCTCCACGGCCTCGGCGACGCCGTCGGAGTAGGTGGGACCACCGAGGATGGTGTTCACGGTCACGGCCGTGCCGCGCGTGAGCTTCGCGAGGCCGTTGGCAAGCGCGATCATGGCGGCTTTCGAGACGCCGTAGTGCACCATGTCGGCGGGAACGTTCACGCCCGATTCGCTCGAGACGAACAGGATCCGCCCCCGTCCCCGATCGAGCATTCCCGGCAGCACCAGCCGCGACAGGCGCACGCCGCTCATCACGTTGACCTCGAAGTACCGTCGCCACTCCTCGTCGGAGACGTCCGCGAAGGGCGCGACGCCGAACAGGCCGACGTTGTTGACGAGGATGTCGACCTCACCCAGTTCGCTCAGCAGGCCGTCGACCTGCTCGGGCGCGGCGAAGTCGGCAGCGATCCCGTCGATGTCCGCGCCGGGGACAAGCGTGCGCAGCCGCTCGCACGCCGCGCGGACGCGCTCCTCCCCCCGCCCATTCACGACGACGGATGCGCTGGCCTCGGCGAGCTGCCTCGCGATCGCGAATCCGATCCCCTGCGTCGCACCGCTCACGAACGCCCGCTTGCCGCCCAGATCCTGTTCCATGCCACTCCAATCACTTGCTCAGTCAAGTGAAACGGTAACATGATCGCTTGAGCGGGAAAGTCATCCGGTCCTCGCGTATCCTTCAGGAATGCCGGATCGCGAACCCCCTCACGCTCTCGCCGGAGAGGATCTCGAGACCTGGTCGTCCCTCGCGACCGTCCTCGAATGGCTGCCGGCGGCGCTCGACGCCCAGCTGCTGCGCGACGCCGGGCTGACGCACTTCGAGTACGGCGTGCTCTACGCCCTCGCCTCCGCACCCGACGAGACGCTGCGGATGAGCGTGCTCGCCGAGTACGCGAACAGCTCGCTGTCGCGCCTGTCGCGCGCCGCGACGCGCTTGGAGAAGCGCGGCCTGCTGCGCCGGGAGCCCGATCCCGCGGACGGCCGGTACACGCTCGCGATCCTCACGGCCGACGGACGGCGGACCGTGCGCGAGGTGTCTCCCGGCCATGCCGAGACCGTGCAGCGTCTGGTACTCGCCCCGTTGACGGCGGCGCAGCGCCGTCAGCTGAGGGACATCGCGCGCCGCATCCAGCACGCGATACGCGGCGACGAGGGGTGGCGACCGCCCGCGGGCACCTGACGCACGAGGGCCCCGCCGCGTGGCGGGGCCCTCGGTGTGGGTGGCGCGGGATCAGCCGATCGGCGTGCCCGCGACCGTCAGCTCCCAGGAGGGCTGCCAGAAGTCGGCCGGGTCGATCGTGCCCTTCGCCTGGGCCCAGTCGATCAGCAGCTGGCGGATCTCCTTCTGCTCGTCGTACACGAGCGGCGCGGCGGCGATGTGCGGGAAGCCGCCGCCGCCCGAGCGACGGTAGTTGTTCACCGCCACCACGACCTCGGCGTCATCCGCGAGGGGCGTTCCGTCGGCGAGCGTCAGCTCGCCGATCCGCGACCCGACGGGCTGGGCGACATCCACCGTGTAGTTCACGCCGGCGATGATGTCGAGGTTGTAGTCAGGCGTGCCGTTCGCGCCCGTGTGGACCGCGGGGTCGAACGCCGTGCCGGCGGGCACCGTCGCGAAGTAGCGGTTCGAGAACTCGAGGTAGTCCTTGACCTGTGCCCCGGTCATCGTGACGGCGTGCAGCGTGTTGTCGTACACGTACAGCCCGGCGATGTCCTTCACCGAGACGTCGCCCGCCGGGAACACCGCTGTGCGCGAGAACGGCGCCGCGATCGACAGCACCGGCAGATCCGCGTACTCGGTTCCCTCCAGCGCCGCGTCGACCGTGTCGGTCTGCACCTTCTGGATGAAGTCGATGATCGGGGTGTCCTCGTAGCGGGACGTGACGGCAGACAGCTCCTCGGTAGACTGCGCGACGACCTGGTTGACGTAGTCGACGGTCGTGGCGTGCTGGTCGGCGACGAGATCCAGGATCTCCTGCGACTGCGGGTAGTCCTTGGTGCGGATGGCCGACGCCTCCGTGGACGTGACGTCCCACTTGCCCTTGACCTTCGTCAGGTCGATGTCGACGCGCGAGACGGTGGATCCCCAGCGGTACGGCTGCGTCAGCAGGACGTCCTCGCCGGTGACCTCGTTGGTCACGATCTGCGACGGGCGGTCCTGGTGCGTGTGCCCGACGACCATGACGTCGATGCCGGGGACTGTGCGCGCGATGACGTCCGACGGGTTCTCGGCCGGCGCGATCGACTCGTCGTACGACGACGTGCCCACACCCGCGTGCGAGAGCACGACCACGACATCGGCGCCGGCGGCCTTCACGCGCGGCACCCACGTCTTGGCCGACTCGACCATGTCCTCGAACTCGAGGCGGCCCTCGACGTTGCCCTTGTCCCAGATCGCCGAGCCCGGCGTGGTGAGGCCGAGGATGCCGACCCTGACGGGCTTGTTGCCCTTCACGTGCTTGGTGACGATCGTGTACGGCGTCAGCGCCGGCTCGTCGGTCGTGACGTCAAGGACGTTCGCGCCGAGCAGCGGGAAGTCGAGCGCACCCTCGTAGGCGTCGAGCGTGTCGAGCCCGTAGTTGAACTCGTGGTTGCCCACGACCTGCGCGTCGTAGCCGATCGCGTCGTAGGCCGCCGCCATCGGGTGCACAGCGCCGGTCTGCTCGACCGGCTCCTGCACCGCGTAGTAGTAGCTCAGGGGCGTGCCCTGGATGGCGTCGCCGTTGTCGACGACGACCACGCTGTCTTCGCCCTCCTGGGCGCGCACGTCATCGACGACGGATGCGACCGAGGCGAGACCGATGGAGTCGCCGGCGCGGTCGGAATACGGCCGGTCGTTGAAGTAGTCCCAGCTGGCGACGTTCCCGTGCAGGTCCGTCGTCGCGAGGAGCGTCAGGTCGAGCTCGTGATCCTGCGGGGCCGCGGCTGCCGGGACGGCGGCCGAGGCGACCAGCACGACCGCGAGGGCGGAAGCGAGGCGAAGCTTCAAGGGGTCTCCTTCGAGCGTGAATGCGGCTCGGAGATCACCGAGCCAAGCGAACCTTAATCCGGCGGTGGGACGGCCACGTGAACTCACGGGCCCGGTGGGGAGAGCTCCCCATGCAGGGTCGCTGAGCAACGTCAGCGGGGCGAGGACTGCGCTCTCTACTCCGTCGTCGACGGATCCGGAAGCCCTTGCCCGGATCCGGATCCGTGCGCGGACGCTGAGAGCAGCAAGATGCAGGAGGCTCTCTGATGACCATGACCCCCGTTCGGAACACGACGCCGAGGAGGCCGGGGGCCGCCGGCACCACCGGCCGCGGCAACAGCGACTTCACCGCCCTGGCCCAGCGCGTCCAGAGCCTCGGGCTGATGCGGCGCCGGTACGGCTACTACTGGACCAAGCTCATCGGCCTGCCGCTCGCGGTGGTGGCGACGATCGTGGCATTCATCCTGATCGGCGACACCTGGTGGCAGCTCATCACCGCGGTGGTCTTCGGCATCCTGTTCGCACAGGTGGCCTTCCTCGGCCACGACGCCGCACACCGCCAGATCTTCGTCTCCGGCAAGGCGAACGACTGGGCGAGCCTGGTGATCGGCAACCTCTTCGTCGGGATGAGCTACGGCTGGTGGCGCCACAAGCACACGCGCCACCACGCCAATCCGAACAAGCAGGGCGCCGACCCCGACATCGAGCTGCCCGTGATCGCCGTAACACCCGACCGGGTCGAGCGGGTCCGCAATCCGATGCTCAAATGGGTGATGTCGCACCAGGGCTGGTTCTTCTTCCCGATCCTGCCCCTTGAAGGGCTCTCCCTCCACGCCTCCAGCGTGCGGCGGGTGCTCGCGCGCGACCGCGTGGAGCGCCGGTGGGCCGAGATCGTGTTCCTCGGCGTCCGCCTCATCGGGTTCGTCGTCTTGGCGTTCCTCGTGCTGTCGCCGGGGCTCGCCTTCGCCTTCCTCGGTGTGCAGCTGGGGGGTCTTCGGGTTCTACATGGGCATCACGTTCGCCCCGAACCACAAGGGCATGGCGGTGGTGCCGCACGAGACGAAGCTCGACTTCCTGCATCGCCAGGTGCTCACGAGCCGGAACGTGCGCGGAAGCCGACTGCTGGACATCGCCATGGGCGGGCTCAACTTCCAGATCGAGCACCACCTGTTCCCGTCGATGCCGCGCCCGCACCTGCGCCAGGCGTCGCGGATCGTGGCCGCCTACTGCCGGGAGCGCGGCGTGCCGTACACGTCGGTCAGCCTGTGGCGCTCCTACGCGGCGGTCGTCCGCTACATCAATCGCGTGGGGCTCGGCGAGCGCGACCCGTTCGAGTGCCCGCTCGTCGCGCAACGTCGCACGCAGTGAGCCGCGAGGACTAAGCACGAGCGGCCGTCCACACCCGCGAGGCCATGCGGCCGCGGTCAGGAGCCAGGCGTCGACGGCCGGTTTGTCACGGACGGTGCCGAGCGCGAACGTGCAGCCGAGCTGCCCAGCTCGGCGCCGGCGAGCAGGATCGTCAGCTCGTCGGCCCCACGCAGGGCAGACGCCCCGTTGAGCTCCGGCCTGCCTCAGGCCTCGAAGACCACCTCGAATGAGGCCCAGCCGTGCCGTTCGCCGTTGACCTGCGCCTGGACGGCGTGCTCGCCGGGGTGATGCACGCGAGTGGTCATCGGCCGCAGCGCGTGACGCTTGGTGAACACGGCGGTCTCACCGGGTGCCAGGCGGCGGGTGCCCAGCTTGAACACCTTCGGCGCAGTGCTTCCGTTGGCCTTCATGTAGTGGATCACGTAATCGACGGCCGCGTCGGCGGCTTCCGGCCCATCGTTGGTGACCGCGATGCTCAGGCCAACGGCCCCGGGAAAGGGCACGGTCGTCTCGCGGAGGCTGATCGCGCCGACCGTGAAGGTCGACGCCGCGTATCCCAGCAGGGCGAGCGCCCCGGGGTTCCCCTTCTTGACCAGCGTCCGCAGCCCGCGCTTCACCACCGCCGGCGTCGTCGCGTCGGGGGCCGCCAGCCATCGAGCCGCCGTGGCGACGACGACATCCGGAGCGTGCCGGCTGAGATCGTTGAGGTGGTTGCCGACCGACCGCCGCACGTAGTCGCTCGGGTCGCGGTACAGCGCATCCAGGATCGGCAGGGTCGCGTCCGGGGCCTCGATCAGCGACCTCACCCGGATCGCCCACGGGAGGTAGGCGCGGGTGCCCTCGCTCGCGAGGCGGCGCACGTGCTCGTCTTGGCTCGTCGTCCACGACTGCACGATCGGCAGCGCCCGCGCGAGGTCGTGCGCGAGCAGCCGCCGGATCGGGAACTCGGCCGTCAGCCTCCCCGTCAGTTCAGCCATCAGCGCCATGGCGCCGTCGAACGCGTGGGGCGTGCCCTCCGCGAGCGCACGCGTGGTGACGGACTCACCCACGGGCCAGACGATCCACCCGCCGAACGCCGGATCGGCGAGCATCGCGCGCACCACGCTCGCCAGTCGTGAAAAGCCCTGCGGAATCGCTTCGTCGAGAGACTCGGCCACGAGGTCGGTGCGTTCGCGAAGACTCAGCGGCCGCAGCCGTTCGTCCGGGATGCCGCTCAGCACCGCCACATCCGCGTTGAGATCCACCGCCGCGATCCGCTCAGCCAGATCGTCGATCACGCTCGTGTTGATCAGCTCGTTCATCGCGCCCACGGGATCAGTCCTTGCGAAGCCGGAACCGCTCGTACCCGCCCAGGTGGATGGCTTGTACGCCTTCGACAGCTTGGATCGGGATGCGGTAGTAATTCAGGTCGCCGTCGATCACGAAGAACTCATCGATCTCGTCTGGGGTGTAGATCGTGCGTCCGCCGCTCGTCGTCGACAGGTACACCTTCCATGTCGATCCGACGCGCACTGTCGTCGTCTTCACCTGTACCCGTCGGATCCCGCCCAGCCCTCCAACGAGAAGGTCGTACCGACATGGTTCCAACGGCCACGACACCTGGTTCCCCTCAAGGGCGAACCAGCCTGCCGCAAGCATCGACCCTGCGCGTCTCAGGTTCGCACTGTCGAACCGTGATTCGGTGGTGAGCCCCGCCATCTGCATGACCCCACGCTAAACGGGGCCACCGACATCGCCGCGCGGGTAATGGAATCGGGCCGATGCTCCCCAGGTCGAGACCCAGCGCCTGCGTAGAACGATGCCGACCGTCGGATGTCCGTCACCTCGATCGAAGCCCTCACCGGGTGATCAGCTAGCGTCATGAAGCCACCATGCTCCCGAAGTCCGTGACAGCCATCCGCGGTTCCGAGCATGCTCGGCACGGTGACTGACCTTTCGCACGCCGCAGACCGGGGCTGCGGCCGACGGATACGACAAAGCCCTGGTGAGAATTTCTCTCACCAGGGCTCCTCTGTCGGGATGACAGGATTTGAACCTGCGACCCCCTGACCCCCAGGCGTCCAGACGGCTCCCGCGAGACCGATTTGCGCATGATTCCGGGCGTCAGATCATGCACATCACGTCATGAGATGCATGGTTTGCATGATTCTGGTCCCCTTCTGGTCCCCTTGAATGAGGGCTCCGGACAGCTCCGCCTTGGAGTCAGCACACAGTCTCTGCCAGGAGACACCTACGCTCGGGCGCGCCTCGACCTTCACTGCGGTTCGCATGACGAGTTCCGCTCGCGTAATTTGCCACCGACATTGAGCAGGGACGAACGAGAGGTCCGCCCATCGAAGGCGTGCTGAATCCAGGTCCGAAGGGAACTCTGGCTCGCGGGTGGGACGTAATAGTTCGCGTACCCCGTCTCGTTCTTCGGCGCAAGGTTGGCGGACAGTCGCGCGGGGAGGCTGGGGCTGGACCCGGCGACGGACGGCAGCTGAACTGCTAGCAGGCCGTTCGGAGTAGGGTCGGAGCGGAGGCTCGTGTATATTTCCCAGTCCACAAACTTTCGGGCCCAGGTGCATTCACCAATCGCTACGAGCGTCACGGTCGAGTCTCGCAGGTATTTGGTCTTAATCGTCTGACGAATGTACGCGACGTTCGTCGAATCTATGATGTCGGAGCCATCTTCTTCCATGCCGATAGCGCGCGGTATGAAGACATCCGTATTCTCCTCAATAAACTGAAGGACCTCCACCGCGTCTACCGCGTGGTAGCTGACAAACACTTTGTGGCGACCAGGAGACGAGGCGGTTTTCCGATCTCCCTCCGCAACACTCTGGTACTGCCGTGTTATTGCAGCCAGTTCCCGCAGGGCGCTCTGAGTGCGCGAGCTGTACGTGACCATAGTTTCTCCTAACGCGCCTGTTCTATCACTGCTCTGAGTCGTTCGATCACGTCCTGTGGGTCGCCATACCTAGCTAAGAAGCCCAGCTGGTACTTCGTGGATCGGACCTGATCGGCGTTGCCATGCCGAGCCGCCTCTGCGTACTGCTCCGCAGCCTCATCAACCGGATCACTGTTCTCAAGACACTCATGCAGCGTGAGTTCAGCACGTGTTGCGAGCGCCCAATAGTTGGTGGGCTCGTCCGCGATCGCAAGCCTGTTGAGGAAACGGGAAACGGTCAGGACCTCGTTGAACTCCTCACGGAAGGGGTCGTCCCTTTCCCGTCCGCTGAGGCGGAGTGCCATAAGCAAGTTGACTCCGGTGTAGTAACTGGGATCGCTTTCGAATCCTGCACGATACTTCTCTGCCATCTCACGGAAAAGGTTGGCCGCGACGGCTGGATCTCCGCTGTCGAGCCGATTCTCCAGCTCTCGTTTGATCAGCCCTCCCCAGCTGCCGTATGTTTCGGAGTCCGCGTAGCCTGCGCTCTCGGCATCTTCAAGGTACTGACGAGCCGTCCGCCAGAGGTCCTGCCGGACAATAGGGTCCTGCGCATCCTCCCCTAGACGCCGATAGACCATAACGCTCTCTTGAAGCCAGATCCGATGCAGCGGATCATCAAGGTTTGGTTGAGCGACTTCTAGAAGTGCTCGCGCATCCTCGTAGGCTTCCTCCGCGTGCAGGCCGATAGCGAGTTCAATCCGAAGGCTACGTCGCAGCGGTTCGTGAACGTCGGCCGTAGAGCCTACCCAGCGGGCAGCGGCGTTCATCTCGTCGGCGTCAGATGACTTGACCGCCACACTGACCCGGTTGCGCGCCTCGTTCTCAGCGGTAAGCGCGTCGGTGACCTCTGACAACTGGGAGTAGGGCCTCTTCACTGTAGCCAAGTCAAACCAGCTATGCGCCGGGCTATCGACTTCAACCTCACTCGTTACTCGTTCGACGACAGGCCGCAACGCTCGTATCGCTTCCTCGGCTTGCGTATCCGAGACTGCCTGGCCCCGGGTGAACGAATGAATCCGAATCATGTTGATATCGAAGGGTGGCGCGTGGCGCGCATGCCCCTCAATGTGCGGATTAATAAGAACTGTGGCTCGGTCTGCGAATATGTGTCTGACACCGAGTTCGTATGCAACATTAAAGTTCGTTGTCGTGAGGTCGACTAAAGCGAGATCGGAGTTAGCTAAGGCCGCCAGCATTCCCGAGTGTATGATGCCGCTGTCTGTCTCCAGGTCTGCCCTGTTCCAGCTAATATCAGCGTCTTCAAGTAATGGACGATAGATCTTGTGGAAGGCTGGATCGCAGTCCACCTTCTTACCGGTTCGAACATCCTTTTTCACTCCGTAAGGCATGACGATGAACGCCGAGACCTGATCATGAATAGGGGCTAGGTCGAGTGAAAAGTGACCCCTCTCCTCGGCCTGGAGGACCAGATTGTCGGTGACTGTTGGGACCCCCGGGTCGGGCGCCGGACGGATGGTGATGACCCAGACGCGTTCGTCCGTTCCTTCGACCAGTGCGCGCGCGTCGTCGAGCATCGTGAGGTTGTGTTCATTGAACGCCTCCGCGGTCTCTTCGACGGGGCGATCTCCTTCAACTAGGTCGACAGCCGTGTTACTGACTACTCGGTCGAAATGTGTGAGCCAGCGTTCACCTCTTGGTTCGACGCTGGTTCTCCTAAAGTCTTCTTTCGCGAAGGGTAGGACGATCCGCAGCGGAATACCTTCCGAGAGCGCGGCACGGGCAAAGAGAATATCCGAGCCGGACGCGAGTGCTCCAACCATGCGACTTGGCTGAAGTGATTGTAGGAGTCCTTTGAGTCGAATCAGGAGGTCGTTCTCGGAGGTCTCCGGCAACCGAGGTGATGCTCGCCCGGCTTCATCGGCTTGCACTCCGGCGTACAGGATGATCACTTAACCACCTCGAATAGTGAGCGCTTAGCTATGCGCAGTCCAGGAGCCATCGATTCGATTTCATCGCCCACAGGTGGTGGGCGTATTCATGGGCATTCTCGTGCCGCGGGAGGTGGCGGCGATCGCTCGCTCGATGGCATCGTCAAACTGATTGACATCGGCTGGCTTGTTCCAGTCGAGAATCTCCGCGCCGTACTCCGTCAATCCTTCGGGGACTGGGGCGTCGGGATCGATGCGGATACCAATGATGCCCTTTCCCTGTTCCTTGCTCCACTGGATCTCTTTCTCGACCCAGTCACTTTGAGAGGTCTCCTTCCCGATGAGCACGATCGTCGCCGATGACCCTTTGATCCGTTCCTTGATCTTTCGACTGATGTAGTCTGCGTCCTGGCTCTTCACGGGATCGAGCAGGTGCCGCCCCGTGAAGTCAACGTTGACGTTTTTGTTGTATGTCATCAGGTTCAAGCCACGGGCTTTCATCTGATCGGCATGCTGGTAACTGATAAAGACTCGACGTGTCATGAGCCCTCCTCGGCCGGAGCGAGCGTTGCCATCTGCTTGCACAACGGACACTTCTTCAGCAGCGCGCCGCTCTTAATGACATATCCGCACTCTCGGCATCGCCACTTGCGGTTCTTGGAGCTGTTGGGCACCTTCGAAAGCTCAGCGTCCGTCTGGTAGTAGTCGGGAGCGTCCGCCCAGCTAAATCCGTCCTCCCGCCCCCACGAGGGATATGCGGCTCATCGCATTTGAGCGTGTAGCGGTCTGAGCGTCGCGGTGGCCGGGTAGGCGTCGAGGTCTCCCGGAAGATGGAAGTTCCTACGCTCGCCATCTCAAGAAGACCTCGACGGTGATCAACGCTACATTCGCGACCCCGGACCTGACCACG
>NZ_JADGLL010000045.1 GCF_015235415.1 Microbacterium paludicola
GGGTACAACCCAACCGGTGGTTCGAGGGGCTTGAGCCCGACCGCGGGTCAGCGGAGGCGAGGGGTTCGGCGGCGAAGTAGGGGTGAGCCTGCGAACCGGGCCCCAACTTCGCCGACGAACCCCTGCCGCAGCGGAACCCCCCAAGCGGAACCCCCCGCGTGGGATGCGATCAACCGGCCGCGGGTCAGTCGTGCACCCACACCTCGGTGCCGACCTGGGCGAAGCGGTAGAGGTGCTCGGCCGCGGCGATCGTCATGTTGACGCAGCCGTGGCTCATCCGCGCGCCCGCACCGAAGTTGCCGTGCCAGTACGTGCCGTGGAAACCCTGGTCGCCGTTGAAGAAGCTGACCCACGGCACCTTCTCGGTGCAGTACCCGTAGCCGTAGTCTCCGCCGTTGCAGTCGCCCATGTCCTGCATCGCCCGCTGCACGTACACGGTGTAGTGGCCGGTGCGGGTCTCATGGGCGCCGCCCGTTCCGATGGCCACCGGGTACGACGCGATGAGCGCGCCGTTCTCATACAGCAGGGTGGTGCCCGCGCTCTTGTCGACCTCGATCGTGCGCATCAGCGCCTGCGACTCGTGCGGGATGACCGTGCCCTGCAGCTCGAAGCGCAGGTCGCCGCCGTTCACGGAGGCGGCGACCTTCTCGGCGAGACCGTCGGTCGATCCGATGCCGAAGCCGTCCTGCCCGGCCTGGATCGTCCGCAGCACCGCGCCGGCCGAGTTCGTCACCACCTGTCCGGGCACCGGCGCCGTGTTCAGCCGCTCGGGCAGGGTCTTCACGAGCTCGTCGATCGCCGCGACGTCCGCCGCGATCGCGAAGCCGCCGGTCGCGGGATCGGCGGAGATCTCGATCCACGATGCCAGCGTCGCGAGGTCGATCGGCACCGAGCCGCCTCCGTCGACGTGGAAGCCGGCGTCGCCCGCCTGGTCGTTGAGCCCCGCCGCGAACGCCTCGGCCGCCTCGGTGCGGATCGCCGCGGCCCGCTCGGTCTGGAGCGGCTTGGCGGTGAGCGCCCCGCCGGCGGTGAGGGATGCGGCAAGGTCGGCCTCGAGCGCGGCGAGATCCACCCCACGCCCCGGCACCGCGGGCGTCGCGGCGAAGCGGCCCGCCGCCTCGTCGAACGCCACCTGCGCGTCCACCGGATCGGCGAACAGCTCCGGTGCCTGCGCGCGCAGCACGCCGGACGCCGCGACCGGATCGATCGCGAGGGCCGCCTCGATCGGCTCGGGATCCCAGCCGCTCAGGTTCCAGAGCGGGTGCGTCTCGAGCGCCTGACGCGCGAGCGCCTCCGCGTCGACCGTGACGCCGAGATCGGCCGTCGACATCGTCGCGCCGCCGACGACGACGTCCGCGCCCGCGATCCGCGCGCGGATGGCATCCTCGGCCGCATCTGCGGTCATCCAGCCCACCGGCGTGCCGGCGACGGTCACCCCGGGTGCGATGAACAGGGCCGACGCGTATGCGGCGCCCGCGGCCGCGAGGGCGAGCGGGATGCCGACCCACAGGGCGACGCGGCCGCGACGGCGACGCGGGGCCGGCTCGGGCTCGGCGGATGAGGGGGCGGCGATCGCTTCGGTGACGGTGCTCACACCACGTATTGTCCGGAACCCGCGGTTCCCTTCACATCCGCTTTCCGGATGATCCCGGGCGGGCGTGCCTCATCCTGCCGTGTCGAAGCGAGGGATCGGGGCAAGGCCCGCGATCACGCTGCCTCGAGGCGCTCCGCATCCAGGATCGTGTAGCTGTAGCCCTGCTCCGCGAGGAAGCGCTGGCGGTTCTGCGCGAAGTCCTGGTCGACAGTGTCGCGCGCGATCAGCGTGTAGAAGCTCGCGGTGTGCTCGGTCTGCTTGGGGCGCAGCAGGCGGCCGAGGCGCTGGGCCTCCTCCTGCCGCGAGCCGAACGATCCGGAGACCTGGATGGCGACCGACGCCTCCGGAAGGTCCACCGAGAAGTTCGCGACCTTCGACACCACAAGCAGGTTGATCGTTCCGTCGCGGAACGCCTGGAAGAGCCGCTCCCGCTCGTCGACCGGCGTCGATCCGGTGATCTTCGGCGCATCCAGGGCCTCCGACAGCTCGTCGAGCTGCTCGAGGTACTGGCCGATCACGAGGATCTGCTCGCCCGGGTGCTTGGCGATCAGGCTGCGCACGACGTCGATCTTCGCGGGGGCCGTCGCCGCCAGGCGGTACCGGTCCTCGTCGGCGCTGGCGGCGTACTCGAGCCGCTCGCTCGGCGGCAGGTCCACGCGCACCTCGTAGCAGGCGGCGGGGGAGATGAAGCCCTGGGCCTCGATCTCCTTCCACGGGGCATCGAACCGCTTGGGGCCGATGAGGCTGAACACGTCGCCCTCGCGGCCGTCCTCGCGCACGAGCGTGGCGGTCAGGCCGAGTCGGCGGCGCGCTTGCAGGTCGGCGGTGAGCTTGAACACGGGCGCCGGCAGCAGGTGCACCTCGTCGTACACGATGAGGCCCCAGTCGAGCGCGTTCAGCAGCGCGAGGTGCGGGTACTCGCCCTTCCGGCGCGCGGTGAGGATCTGGTACGTCGCGATCGTGACCGGCTTGACCTCCTTGGTCTGGCCGGAGTACTCGCCGATCTCCTCGGGGGTGAGCGACGTGCGCTTGAGCAGCTCGTCGCGCCACTGCCGCGCCGACACCGTGTTGGTGACGAGGATGAGCGTCGTCGTCTTCGTCTCCGCCATCGCGGCCGCGCCGACGAGCGTCTTGCCGGCACCACACGGAAGCACGACGACGCCCGAGCCGCCGTCGTGGAACTTCTCGACCGCCTCGCGCTGGTACGGGCGCAGTGCCCAGCCGTCCTCGTCGAGGTCGATCGGGTGCGGCGTTCCCGGCGTGTAGCCGGCGAGGTCCTCGGCCGGCCAGCCGATCTTGAGCAGCTCCTGCTTGATGTGGCCGCGCGCCCACGCGTCGATGACGTACGTGTCGGGGTCGGGCTGGGCAATCAGCAGCGGCTGGATGCGCTTGTTGCGCGAGACCTCCGCGAGCACCGCGCGATCCGTCGACGTCAGCAGCAGCTCGCCGTCGTCGCCGCGCCGGATCGTCAGGCGGCCGTAGCGATTCACGGTCTCGCGGATGTCGACGGACACCGACGGCGGCACGGGGAATCGCGACCACCGGTCGAGCGTCTGCAGCATGTCGTCGGCGGTGTGACCCGCCGCGCGGGCGTTCCACAGACCGAGCCGGGTGATCCGGTAGGTGTGGATGTGCTCGGGGGCGCGCTCGAGCTCGGCGAAGATCGCGAGCTCGTGCCGCGCCGTCTCCGCGTCGGAGTGCGCGACCTCCAGCAGCACTGTGCGGTCGCTCTGGACGATCAAGGGGCCATCAGCCATAGCCGTCCAGTCTACCTTCGGTCGGATGGGTGGGATCCGGGCGGCACGGGACCGCTCGCTCGGGGGACATCGACCGGAGTGGTGCGGCCGGTCAGGCCTGTCGCACGCTCGTGATGCTCTTGACCGGCAGGGTGCGCTCCACGTCGGCGCCGCGATCCCGCCCGCGCAGCCGCCCGCCGCCGAGCCCCGTCGCCTCGAGCGTGAACGTGCGCGTCGACCCGTCGGGAAGGGCGACGTCGACCTCGAGCACCGACTTCGCGCGCACGGCCGTCTCCAGCTCGCGCTCGAGCCAGGCGGCATCCGCGTCGCCGTTGTGCGCGGCGCGCAGCACCTGGATGAGCGATGCGTAGCGCGATGGCGCATCGGGCTCGGCCGGCTCGGACGCGAGGCGGTGACGGTCGAGGGTCTCGGATCCGCCCTCCTCATCGAGCGCGACGACGGGGTACTTCGCGTCGGCGAGGGCCCAGTACACGGCCTCGCGTGATGCGCGCGTGCGCAGCGTCCGGCCGTCCACGGGCACAAGCCCCAGCGCGCGCAGCGCCTGGTCGACCGCGATCGTCTCGAGCACGCCCTCATCCCGGCTCGACACGATGGTGTGCCCGTTGCGCGTGTCCTGCGAGACCCGCACGAGCCCGTGGCGCTCGGCGATGCGGTGGATGAGGTACTCCAGCGGCTGCGGCACCCCCGTCAGCGACAGCGAGGAGAGGAACTCGAGGATGCTCTCCGCCGTCTCGCCGGCCGACATCGCGCCCGCGATCGAGGGCTCGGTGAACCGATAGGAGGATGCCTGCGCGTGCGACTCGCGCAGGGCGATGTTCTGCAGGCGCACGTCCAGGGCGGGGGCGAGCGGGCCGGGGGAGATCGCGGTCAGGTCGTTCTGCAGGAACACCTTGTCGACCTCGTGCGGCAGCAGCGTGACCAGCGCGCCGGTATCGGGCTCGCCGCCGCGCCGCAGGGAGGTCGCCCACGCCGGCTCCGCGTCCCACAGCGCGGCATCGCCCTCGGTGACGAGGCCGGTGAGGCGCATCAGCCGGCGCCACCGCTCGGCGCGGGCGGGCCAGGACGGGTCGAGCGGGTAGGCGTCGAGCCAGAGGGCGGGATCGATCCAACCGCCGTCCGCCGTGCGCACTCCCGCGGGAAGGGCCTCGCGCAGGGCGATCACGAGCCGGGTCCAGCGCTCGCCGCTCGACTCGCGGATCCAGTCGGCGCCGGCGGGCGTCGCGAGCCAGTGCCGGTCGGAGGCGGCGACGAGCCCCGCTGCCTCGGCGAGCGCGACGAGATCGTCGGCGTCGTCGGCGTCGCGGACGATCTCCTCCTGCACCATGCGCCGCCGATCGGCCGCTCCCACGGCGCCCGTGCCGACGCGCGTCACGGGGGTCCGGAGCGTCATCAGCAGCAGGTCGGCGACGGCCGAGGTCGCGGTGAAGGCGCGCTCAGCGGCGTGCGCCGTCGCCTCGTCGCCGGCGGGGGTGGGCTCACTCGGCGGAGTGCGCTCGGGGAGGACCGGGCCGAGCGCCGCGCGCACCGGTGCGTAAGGGACGCCTGCCGCGTCGGTCAGGCCCAGCCGCTCGGGACCGGTGCCCGCGGCGAGGTCGGCGAGCGCGTCGCGCGGCAGCTCCGTGACCGCGCGGGCCACCGACTCCGGCGCGAGCAGCGCCTCGGCGGCATCGAAGAAGTCGTGCCAGTTCGCGTTCGCCGGCACGCGGCGGCGGCCGAGCAGCGCGGCGAGCTCGGCGTCATCCGCCCGCGCGAGACGCTCGGCGAGCGCGCGTGCATCCGCGATCCCGGGCCGCTCACCCGGCACGACGTCGTTGCTGTTCACGGCGGCTCGAGAGGTCACGGGGCTGCGGGGGTCAGGACCGCCCGGCCTTGCCCCTTCGCACGATGCTCATGATGAGCAGGGTCAGGATGAGCAGGAACGCGATCGGCAGACCGACCAGCGGAACCACCGAGACGATGGGCCAGATGCCGGTGGAGTAGTCGTCCCGCGTCATGCCGGCCGCGGTCGAGATCATGATCGCGAAGAAGCAGAGCACCGAGGCGATGGCGATGCCGAGCGCCATGAACGCAAGAATGCGGTCGATGCGCCGGATCGGCGGATCGGCAGGGGAGTTCGCGCTCATCCTCCCCAGACTAGTCGTACGCGCCGGCGCGATAGTCTGGAACGGCGGGATCGGTCGGTCTCGCTTTTCGTTTTCTCCAACGGGTTGAAGAGGTTTGTCATGCCCACCGGCAAGGTCAGGTTCTACGACGAGGACAAGGGCTTCGGCTTCATCAGCGCGGATGACGGCCAGGACGTCTTCCTGCACGCCAGCGCCCTCCCCGCGGGGGCGCCGGCGCCCAAGCCGGGCGCGCGCCTCGAGTTCGGCGTCGCCGACGGCCGCAAGGGGCTGCAGGCGCTCTCCGTGCGCGTGCTCGAGGCCCCGCCGAGCCTGGTGAAGGCGAAGCGCAAGCCCGCGGATGACATGGCGGTCATCGTCGAGGACCTCGTGAAGCTCCTCGACGGCATCGGCGGCGACCTGCGCCGCGGTCACTACCCGTCCGCCCCGCATGCGCGGAAGGTCGCGGCAGTGCTGCGCAAGGTCGCGGAGGAGCTCGATGCCTGACGCGCCCGAGACGCCCGACGACGTCACTCCCGACGCGGACGTGACCCCCGTCGAGGACTCGACGCGCGAGGAGGATGCGACTCCCGACGCGGTCGAGCTGCCGGAGCCGGATCGTCGCCTCCTGGAGGCGCACGACCTCGCGCTCGCCGCGCTTCACGAGATCACTCCTGCGTCGACGGTCGGCACGGCCGCCGGATACTCCGTCGAGCCCGACGGGGTCGTGTCGCTGCGCTTCGAGAACACGCTGCTCGGTTACCCGGGCTGGTTCTGGACGGTCTCCCTCGCCGTGGTCGAGGGATCCGATCCGACGGTGCTCGAGGTTGAGCTGCTGCCCGGCGAGCAGGCGCTCCTGGCGCCCGAGTGGGTGCCGTGGGCCGTGCGCCTGAAGGAGTACCAGGCCGCCCAGGCCGCCGCAGCCGCGGCCGCGGTCGCCGCCGTGGATCACGGAGATGTCGACGACGCCGACGATGAGGACGCCTACGACGAGGACTTCGAGGACGACGAGTCGTCCATCCTGCACGCCGGAGACGTCGACGGCGTCGACATCGATGCCCTCGACACGGACGACGATGACGATGACTCGGACGATGACGATGACGACGAGTCGGACGACGACGATGGCGATGACTCGGATGACGACGACGATGACGATGACGAGGATGACGACGACTGATCCGTCGTGCTGAACGCCGAACGGCGCCCCGGGGAACCGGGGCGCTGTTCGCGTTGCGGGACGTCGGTCAGACGCCCGCGGGGTCTCGCACGGGGCCGGCGTCGTCGGACTTCACCATCTCGAGCGGCATCGTGCGCGTGTCGATGAGCGGGTTCTCATCCTGTCCGGCGACAAGCGCGGCGGCCTCGTCGCGCGTCTCCACGGCCGGGACCGAACCGAGCAGGGGCCGCCGGGCCGACTCGTCCATCGTCAGCACCGCGACTCCCGCCACCAGGCCGAAGAACATGATGTAGAACGCCGGCATGAAGGTGTTGCCGGTCAGCTGGATGAGCCACTCGCTGAAGAGCGGAGTGGTCCCGCCGAAGAGCGACACCGACAGGTTGTAGGCGATCGCCATCGCCCCGAAGCGCGAGGCGGTCGGGAACAGCGCCGGCAGGGCAGCGGCCGACGGGCCCACCCACAGCGCGACGGGAACGGTGCACAGCGTCAGCGCGATGAAGATCGCCCACAGCGCGCCCGTCTGCAGCAGCGCGAACGCCGGCAGGATGAGCACCAGCGTCGAGGCCGACGCCAGCAGGTACACCGGCTTGCGGCCGATGCGGTCCGAGAGGCGCCCGACGAGCGGCAGGCACGCCGACAGCACGATGAGCACCGGCACCGTGGCCATCGCCGCGAGCAGGTTCGACACGCCGACCTCGGTCTCGAGGTAGGTGGGCATGTAGCTGGTGAGCGCATAGCCGGCCGTGTTGGTGGCCGCGACGATCGCCATGGCGATGAGGATCTGGCGCCAGTAGTGGCGGAAGATGCCGAGGATGCCGTGACGAGCGAGCGGGTCTGCGGCGTCGGGCGTCGTCTCGCCCGCCGAGTCGGCGACCTCGTAGGCCGGCGTCTCCGGGATGCGCGAGCGCAGCCAGATCGCGGCGATGCCGAGGGGGATCGCCACGAGGAACGGGATGCGCCAGCCGTACTCGACCATGGCGCCCGCACCCGAGACCGACTCGACGGCGAGCGTCGTGAGGGCGACCGTCGAAGCACCGGCGGCGAAGCCGAGGTACGAACCCGCGTCGAGCCAGGCCGACCAGTAACCGCGGCGGCTGTCGGGGGAGAACTCCGCCACGTAGGTCGTGGCGCCGGCGTACTCGCCGCCGGTCGAGAACCCCTGCACCATCTTCAGCAGGTACAGCGGGATGATCGCCCACAGGCCGATCTGCGCGGCCGTGGGCAGGAGGCCGATGAGCGCGGTCGACGCGGCCATCATCGCCATCGTCAGGAACAGCACCTTCTGGCGGCCGATCCTGTCGCCGATGGGGCCGAGGATGGCGCCGCCGAGGGGGCGGACGAGGAACGAGACGGCGAAGCCGAACAGCGTCACGAGGAGGCCCGCCTCCCTCGGGAGGCCCTCCGTGAACACCGCCGTCATCGTGACGGCGAGGTAGCCGTAGATGCCGAAGTCGAACCACTCCATGAAGTTGCCGACGACGGTGCCGGAGATGGCGGTGCGGATCCGCGACCGCTTCACCACCAGCACGTCATCGACCCGGAGCCTGCGGGACTGCCGCCGGGGCTTGCGGGCGGTCTGGGAGACCTCCACACGATTCGCCATGGGCGGCTCTGTACTGCTGCGATCCACTGTCATCACTCGTTTCGTATGATCCTGTGCGTTTCGACGGGTGCCCGTCCGCCTGGGGGCGGCGGACACCAAAGCCCCGACCATACCGAGAATCCGGACGGGCCGAGGCCGCGCCCGGATCGATTTGACAGCCTCCGGGCCGCGCGCCATACGCGTGCGCGTTAGCAACCCGATCTGGACGCAGGTTCCGAATCGCCACACAACGACGAACGCCCCCGGCCGAGGCCGAGGGCGTTATCGACGGGAGGGTGTCAGCTGTTCGCGAGCACGTACTCGATCGAGCGGATCAGCTGGCGGACGTCGTCGGGATCGATGGAGACGAACGTGGCGACGCGCAGCTGGTTGCGGCCGAGCTTGCGGTACGGCTCGGTGTCGACGATCCCGTTGGCGCGGAGCGTCTTGGCGATCGCCGCGGCATCGATCGACTCGTCGAAGTCGATCGTCGCCACGACGGGGGAGCGGTGCGCGGGGTCGGCGACGAACGGCGTCGCGACCTCCGATGCCTCCGCCCACTCATACAGGGCGCCCGAGGACTCGGCGGTGCGGGCCGCGGCCCACTCGAGGCCGCCGTTGCCGAGGATCCACGACAGCTGGCTGTCGAGAAGGTGGAGCGTCGTGAGCGCCGGCGTGTTCAGCGTCTGCTGCAGCCGCGAGTTGGCGACGGCCTGCGACAGGCTGAGGAACTCGGGGATGTACCGGTCGGACGCCGCGATCCGCTCGACCCGCTCGATCGCGGCGGGCGACATCGCGGCGAACCACAGGCCGCCGTCCGATCCGAGGTTCTTCTGCGGGGCGAAGTAGTAGACGTCCGCCTCGGTCACGTCGAAGTCGATGCCGCCGGCGGCGCTCGTCGCGTCGATGACGGTCAGCGCGCCCTCGTCCCCGTTCACGCGGGCGACCGGTGCCGAGACCCCCGTGGAGGTCTCGTTGTGCGGCCACGCGTACACGTCGACGCCCTCGACGGCCTCCGCGGCGGTGCGCGAGCCTGCCGCGGCCTCGCGGACGTCCGGCGCCTCGAGCCAGGGCGCCTTCGCCGCCTTGGCGAACTTGCTGCCGAACTCGCCGAACGTCAGGTGCTGGCTGCGGCGCTCGATCAGGCCGAAGGCGGCGGCGTCCCAGAACGCGGTCGAGCCGCCGTTGCCGAGGACGATCTCGTACCCGTCGGGCAGGCGGAAGAGATCGCCGAGGTGCTCGCGCACGCTCGCGACGAGGTTCTTCACGGGTGCCTGACGGTGCGACGTCCCCAACAGCGAGGAGCCCACGGCGGCAAGCGCCTCGATCTGCTCGGCGCGCACCTTCGAGGGGCCGCACCCGAAGCGACCGTCGGCGGGCAGGAGATCGGCGGGGATCGTCAGCGTCATGCGCCCCAGCATATTGCGGGCAGAGCCCTCGCCTCGGCCGTGTGTCCGTCTCGGTCGTTAGGATTGCCTGAGTACCCGCGGCGACTGCGCCGCGCGACCCGCCTCCTTCTGACAGGGCTGCCATGACCGACCTGATCGACACCACCGAGATGTACCTCCGCACGATCCTCGAGCTCGAGGAGGAGAACATCGTGCCGCTGCGTGCGCGCATCTCGGAGCGGCTCGGTCACTCGGGCCCGACGGTCTCGCAGACGGTGGGCCGGATGGAGCGCGACGGGCTCGTCGTCGTCGGCATCGACCGCCGGCTGGAGCTGACCGACGCCGGACGCCAGAAGGCCGTCGACGTGATGCGCAAGCACCGCCTCGCCGAGCGCCTCCTGTCCGACGTGATCGGCCTCGACTGGGCGTACGTCCACGAGGAGGCCTGCCGCTGGGAGCACGTGATGAGCGAGCAGGTGGAGCGCCGTCTCGTCGAGCTGCTGGGGCACCCGACCGAGTCGCCGTACGGAAACCCGATCCCCGGGCTCGACCAGCTCGGCGGCGCGCCGGCGCACACGTTCGAGGAGGGCGTCGTGGGCCTGGTCAAGCGTCTCGACGCCGAGGGCGGTCCCATCCGCGGCACGGTCCGTCGCCTGGCGGAGCCCGCGCAGGTCGATCCGGATCTCCTGCAGCAGCTGCGCGGCGCCGGCGTGATCCCGGGAGCCGAGGGCGGCTACCGCTACAGCGAGGGCTACGTGCTGGTCCAGATGGACGGCAACGAGGACGCGCTCGAGCTGCCCGTCGAGCTCGCCTCGCACATCTTCCTCGTCGACGACCGCGTCGCCGTCTGAGGCCGTCGGTCCCACTGATCGGGCAGTAGCGCACGGAACGGGCCGGGATGCCAGGGGATTGACAGGTCCCTATCCCGATAGGAGCGTGACAATTCCGTTACCTTCCCGTAGTGTCGGGGGATACCCGGGGTGACCCGTTCCCCGGGTTGCTCCGTGGGAAATCGCCTCAACGGCTCGTCGTTTCCACGGATCGCACACTGCGTGCCCCGACAAACCAGTGCTGACGAGCCGGCGGACCCGAACCGCAAGGTGATGGAGGATCAGCATTGTCCGAAAACGTTCCATCTGCCGTCTCTCCCGACACGGCTGAGTCAGCGAGTCTCGTCCCCACCCGGTCGACGACCCCCGCCCGTCCCGTCAACATGCGCGCCGCCATCCGCCGCGCCGAGCGCGACGCCCGCCGCGCGGTCGCCCCGAAGATCCGTCCCGTCCGCGCCATCGGCACGGTCGCCGCGGTGGGCGCCCTGATCGCCGGTGTCGCCTTCCCGGCCTACGCCGCCATCCAGTCCGAGGCACAGCCCGTCTCGGTGCACGACGTCGCCGCCGGATCCGCGCAGTCGCTCGTCGTCGCCTCCGAGGTGAAGACCGCCGGCGTCGCGGGCTCGGACTACTCCGCGACGACCCCGGAAGAGGTCGCCGCGGCGAAGGCCGAGGCCGAGGCCGCCGAGCGCGCCAAGCAGCAGGCAGCAGCCGCTGCACAGGCAGCCGCCGCCCAGACGTACACGACGACGTCGGCGGCCCCGTCGGTCGCCAGTGTCGCCGCCCCGCCCGCCGTGAGCGGCGGCTTCGGCGCCCCGCTGCCGGGTGGCTACACGATCACCCGCTCCGTCGGCGGCGCCCACCAGGGCACCGACATGGTCATCGGCGCGGGCACCCCGATCTACGCGGTCACCTCCGGCACGGTCGTGACCGCCGGTTACTCGGGCGCCTATGGCAACCTCGTGACCTTCGTGGGCAACGTGAACGGCTCGTCCGTCGAGGTCCGCAACGCGCACATGAGCTCGATCGCCGTCGGCCCCGGCCAGACCGTCTCCGCCGGCCAGATCATCGGCTACGTCGGCAGCACCGGCCGCTCGACCGCGAACCACCTCCACATCGAGGTGCGCATCAACGGCGGCCTCGTCGATCCGATGGGTGTCCTCCCCATCTGAGCCGCGACGGCACCCGCACCGCCGACGAGACCCGCGCCACCCGGCGCGGGTCTCGTCGCGTCCGGGCGCATCGGCAGCCCCGTGTCCGTGACACGCCCGGGAATTCACCTTCCGTTCGGTGCCTGCGGCGCGGGCGTGGGCTAGCCTGATCCCGTCGTCCAGAGGGACGAAGGGAGAAGCCGATGGAACGAATACCTCGCATCCGCACCATGGATGCGCTCGGGCGTTACGTCCTTCGGCATCGTGTGCACGCGAGCCGCGGTACCACCGTGGCCATGGAGGCGCCGTCTGTCTAGACGGCGCCTTTTCTCGTCTCTGCACACCTTCATCCGTCGACACGACCGCAGTTCGGGACTCCCGGAAGCCGTCCGGGAGCGATCGAGAGGATGTCGGATGCGCACGCTGGTGTTGAACGCGGGCTATGAGCCGCTCGCCGTGATCTCCTTCAAACGAGCCCTGGTGCTCGTGATGAGCGAGAAGGCGACGGTGATCGAGCGCGACGAGGAAGAACCGATCTGGGGCACGAACGCCTCCTACGACCGACCCGCCGTGATCGTGCTGACGCGCTACGTGCGCGTGCCGACCTCGCGGCGCATCCCGGTCACGCGGCGGGGCGTGCTGCGTCGCGACGCCTACCGCTGCGTGTACTGCGGCAAGGCGGCGTCCACGATCGACCACATCCTGCCGCGTTCGCGTGGCGGCGCCGACTCGTGGGAGAACCTCGCCGCCTGCTGCCTGCGCTGCAACAACATCAAGAGCGACCGCACGCCGCAGGAGATGGGCTGGGAATTGCGGATGACGCCGCGCCCGCCGCACGGCACCGCGTGGACCGTGCGCGGCGTCGAGCGCAGCGATCCCCGCTGGGAGCCGTACCTGGCGCTCGCCGCCTGACGCAGCGACCTCCGCGGATCCGATCCGCACGCCCGCTGTTCGCGAACCGTTCGCATTGACTGAGTAGAGTCTCCGGTGCGCCGACGAGGCGCGGCCGACGACTCTGACACAGGAGGCTGATCGTGGCGAAGAAGACCAAGACCGAGAAGGCGGCGGAGGCGGCGATCGAGGCCGCGGCCGATGCTGCGAAGGACGCGAAGAAGCTCAGCAAGTCGCTGCCGAAGAAGGACGCGAAGAAGCTGCGCTCGCTGGCCGAGGAGGCCGCCGACGCGGCGGACGTCTCGAAGAAGAAGATCGCGAAGAAGCCCCGCAAGGTCGTCAAGGAAGCCTCGGCCGCCGTCGCCGCGATCGACAAGGCGACCGAGAAGATCGAGTCGAAGCTCGCGCAGCGCGCCGCGGAGAAGAAGGCCGCCGAGAAGCTCGTGAAGAAGGCCCGCAAGCGCGCGGCCGAGCGCGAGGCGCCGGATGCGCCCGAGGCCCCGAGCGTCATCGAGGCGCCGGACGAGATCGAGGCCCCGGACGAGACCGAGGCGCCGGATGAGACCGAGGCAGCAGGCGAGCTCCAGACCGCCGCGCAGGTCGAGCCGGTCGAGCCGGTCGAGCCGCGGGAGGCCGAGACGGCCGCGCCTGCCGACGTCGAGCCCGGCGAGATCGAGCGCCCCGCTCCCGCCGTCGCGGAGGAGCCCGCACCGCGCCGCCGTGCGCCCAAGGCGGCCGTCGCACCGTTCGACGCCTCGAGCCTGTCGTCGATGTCCGTCGCCGAGCTGCGTGCGAAGGCGCGCGCAGAGCAGCGCACGGGGTACTCCCGCCTGACGAAGGCGCAGCTCGTCGAGCTGTTCTCCTGACCCGCCCGTGACGACCGGAGGCGACCCGACGCCCGTGACCCCGGGCGCGTTCGACCGCACCCACGCCGCACCTCCCGCGCGGACGCTCATCGACATCCTGCGCGAGACCGCGCGACGTCATCCCGAGGCCTCCGCGATCGAGGACGAGAGGGGCGCCCTCAGCTATCGCGAGATGCTCGCCCTCATCTGGCGAACGGCGGCCCGCCTGCACGACAGCGGCGTGCGCCGGGGCGACCGCGTCGGAATCCGGATGCCGTCGGGCGACCGCGAGCTCTACGTCGCGATCCTCGGCGTGATGGCAGCGGGCGCCGCCTACGTGCCGGTCGACGCGGACGACCCGCAGGAGCGTGCCGACCTGGTCTTCGGCGAGGCGCGGGTGCGCGGCGTGATCGGCGCGGGCGGGACGTTCGCGGCCGCGGGCGATCCCGCAGCGTCGGACGAGGAGCTGTTCGACGGGGAGGACCCCCATCCGGCCACGCACGCGGTCTCCGTCGTCGAGCCGCCCGCGCTCGACGACGACGCGTGGATCATCTTCACGTCGGGCTCGACGGGAGTCCCGAAGGGCGTGGCGGTCTCGCACCGGTCGGCGGCGGCGTTCGTCGACGCCGAGGCGCGGATGTTCCTGCAGGATGCGCCGCTCGGCCCCGGCGATCGCGTGCTGGCCGGGCTGTCGGTCGCGTTCGACGCCTCGTGCGAGGAGATGTGGCTCGCGTGGGGCCACGGCGCCTGTCTCGTGCCGGCGCCGCGCGCCCTCGTGCGCTCGGGAGAGGACCTCGGGCCGTGGCTCGTCGGGCACGGCATCACCGCCGTGTCGACGGTGCCGACGCTCGCCGCCCTCTGGCCGCAGGACGCGATCGAGAACCTGCGCCTGCTGATCTTCGGCGGCGAGGCGCTGCCGCCCGAGCTCGCCGCCCGACTCGTGAGCGACGAGCGCGAGGTGTGGAACACGTATGGGCCGACCGAGGCGACGGTCGTCGCCTGCGGCGCGCGGATGGATGCCGCGGCGCTCGCCGCGGGAGAGCCCGTGCGCATCGGCCTGCCCCTTGACGGCTGGGCCCTCGAGGTCGTCGATGCGGACGGAAACCCCGTCGCGGAGGGCGAGGTGGGCGAGCTGATCATCGGCGGCGTCGGCCTCGCGCGCTACCTGGATCCGGCGAAGGACGCCGAGAAGTACGCCCCGATGCCGACGCTCGGCTGGGAGCGCGCATACCGGTCGGGTGACCTGGTGCGGGCGGATCCCGAGGGCCTCGTCTTCCAGGGGCGCGCCGACGACCAGGTGAAGATCGGCGGCCGCCGCATCGAGCTCGGCGAGGTCGAGGCCGCGCTGCAGGCGCTCACGGCCGTCTCGGCGGCGACCGTCGTCGTGCAGCGCTCGGAGGGCGGCGTGTCCCTCCTCGTCGGCTATGTGGTCCCCACCGAGGGCTTCGACCGTCAGGTCGCGCGCGCCGAGCTCTCCGAGACCCTGCCGGCGCCGCTCATCCCGATCCTCGCGGTGATGGACGAGCTTCCCGTCCGGACCTCGGGCAAGGTCGACAAGGCGGCGCTGCCGTGGCCGCTCGAGACCGGTGACGGGGGGGACTCGTCGCTGTCCGGCACGGCGGCGTGGCTGGCCGAGCAGTGGGTCGCGGTGCTCGGCACGCGCCCGGCCGACGAGAAGGCCGACTTCTTCCAGCTCGGCGGCGGTTCGCTGGCCGCCGCACAGCTCGTCTCGCGGATCCGCACGCGGGCGCCCGAGTTCACGATGGGCGACGTATACGACCTTCCCCGTCTCGGCCAGATGGCGGCCGCGGTCGAGGTCGAGTCGAGCGACGACGCGCCGAGCGGCGAGTTCCGCACGGCGCGCCCGACACCGCGGAGCATGCAGTGGGTGCAGACGCTCCTCGGGGCGCCGCTGCTCGCCCTGGCGGGCGCGCGCTGGATCGTCTGGCTGATGGCCGCGTCCTGGATCCTGCAGCTCGCGCCGGGGTTCGAGGTGCTTCCCGACGCGCCGCTCGGGGTCATCCTGCTCGGCATCCTGCTGTTCGCGACGCCGTTCGGGCGGATGGCGATCGCGGCTGTCGCCGCGCGCGTGCTGCTCGCCGGCCTGAAGCCCGGCGACTATCCGCGCGGCGGCGGGGTTCACCTGCGGCTGTGGCTCGCCGAGCAGATCTCGCACCAGATCGACCCCGTGGGCCTCGCGGGAGCGCCCTGGGTCACGTACTACGCCCGCGCCCTCGGTGCGCGCATCGGCGAGGGCGTCGACCTTCACACGCTGCCGCCGGTCACCGGCATGCTGCAGGTGGGTGCGGGCGCCGCGATCGAGCCCGAGGTCGACCTCAGCGGCTACTGGATCGACGGCGACACCGTCCGGATCGGCGGGATCCGGATCGGCGGGGGCGCCGTGATCGGCTCGCGCAGCACGCTCGCCCCCGGTGCCCGCATCGGGCGCGACGCGGAGATCGCCCCCGGATCGGCGGTGTTCGGCCGGGTGAAGGCCGGCCAGCGCTGGGCGGGCTCACCCGCCGCCCGCGTCGGCGGGCGCTCGGCTCCGCTCGCCCCGACCCGGCCGCCGGCGCCGCGTCGCTGGTTGTGGGCGTACGCCGCCTCGTCGGCGATGCTCGGGCTGCTGCCGCTCGCCGCCTTCGCCGTCGGCGGCCTCGTGCTCGCCCAGGGCATCCGCGGGGCCGACTCGCTCATCGACGCGGTCCCCGGCGTGCTCGCGCTGCTCGTGCCGGCGGTGCTCGTCACCGGCGTGCTCTTCGCGGGAGCCGTCGCCGGGCTCGTCCGCCTGCTCGCCATCGGTCTCGTCGAGGGCGTGCACCCCGTGCGAGGCCGCGTGGCGTGGCAGGCGTGGACGACCGAGCGCCTGCTCGACTCGGCGCGCACCATCCTGTTCCCGATCTATTCGAGCCTGTTCACGCCGATCTGGCTGCGCCTGCTCGGCGCGAAGGTCGGTCGCGACGTCGAGGCGTCCACGGTGCTGCTCATCCCGTCGATGACGGTGATCGACGACGGCGCGTTCCTCGCCGACGACACGATGGTCGGCACCTACGAGCTGCGGGGCGGCTGGATGCGGCTCGGGGCGGCAAGGATCGGCAAGCGCGCGTTCCTCGGCAACTCGGGGCTCGCGGGCGCCGGCCACCGCGTGCCGAAGAACGCCCTCGTCGCCGTGCTCTCGGTCGCGCCGGAGAAGGCGAAGGCCGGCTCGTCCTGGCTCGGATCGCCCGCGGTGCGCCTGCGCCGCATCGTCAACGATGCCGACCTCGAGCGCACGTACCGGCCCCGCGCGTCTCTGCGCGTCGCCCGCGCGCTCTGGGAGCTGTGCCGCGTCGTCCCCGTGTTCCTCACCTGCGCGCTGGGGGTGGGGGTCATGCTCACCCTCGCGTGGCTGATCGAGACGATCGGGCCCGTGTGGAGCCTCCTGCTCTCGGGCGTCGTCCTGCTGGTCGCGGGCTTCCTCGCCGCGAGCATCACGACGATCGCGAAGTGGGCGATCGTGGGGCCCATCCGCCCCGGGGAGCATCCGCTGTGGTCGAGCTTCGTGTGGCGCACCGAGGTGTCGGACACCTTCACCGAGATGCTCGCCGCGCCCTGGTTCGCGAACGCGGCGGCGGGCACGCCGGCGCTCGCCGTGTGGCTGCGCTCGCTCGGCGCGAAGATCGGTCGCGGCGTGTGGACCGACAGCTACTGGCTTCCCGAGCCCGACCTCGTCACCCTCGGCGACGGCGCGACGGTGAACCGCGGATGTGTGGTCCAGACGCATCTGTTCCATGATCGAGTGATGAGCATCGACACGGTCACCTTCGAGCCCGGTGCGACGCTCGGGCCGCACAGCGTCATCCTCCCCGCCGCGACGATCGGCGCCTCGGCGACGGTCGGCCCCGCGTCGCTCGTGATGCGCGGCGAGGGCGTGCCGGACGGCAGTCGGTGGAGCGGGAACCCCATCGGGCCGTGGCGGGCGGTGAAGGTGCGCGCCTACCAGGCCGTCGAGCGCCAGCCCGAGGCCGCGGTCGGGGTGCACGCGTGAAGCCCGACGCGTACACGCCGCTGAGCGGTGACCCGAACGTCAGGATCGCCCGCTACGAGCTGCAGCTCGACTACCGTGTCGCCACCAACCGGCTCGACGCGGTGGCCACCGTCACCGGCAGAGTGCGCGAGCGCACGAAGTCGATCTCGCTCGACCTCGTCGGCCTCCGCGCGACGCGTGTCAAGGCCGCCGGCCGCTCGGACGTGAAGCACCGCCAGACCGACCGCAAGCTCAAGCTCGCCTTCGGTGCGCCCCTCGAGGCGGGGGAGTCGTTCACCCTCACGATCGCGTACGGCGGCGCGCCGCGCGCCCGCGGCACCCGCTGGGGCACCCTCGGCTGGGAGGAGCTGAACGACGGCGTGCTCGTCGCCTCGCAGCCCACAGGCGCGCCCACCTGGTTCCCGTGCAACGACCTTCCTCGCGACAAGGCGACGTACCGGATCCGCGTGACCACCGACGCGGCGTACACGGTGGTGGCGGGCCAGCCCGTCACGCCTGCCCTCGAGCGCGGGAGGCGGGTGTGGACGTTCGACCTCGACGTCCCCACGCCGACGTATCTCGTCGCGCTGTACATCGGGCGCTACACGCGCCGGGACGTGGAACTCGGCGGGGTGCGGGGCGCCATCCTGTACCCGCGGGCGATCGAGTCGCGCGTCGAGGCCGATTTCGCCGACCTCGGCCGGATGATGACCGTGTTCGAAGAGGCCTTCGGCCCGTACCCGCTGCCGGGATACACCGTCGTGGTGACGGAGGACGACCTCGAGATCCCGCTCGAGGCGCAGGGGATGGCGGTGTTCGGCGCGAACCACATCGATGGCGAGGGCGGCCTCGAGCGGCTGATCGCGCACGAGCTGGCGCACCAGTGGTTCGGCAACAGCGTCGGCCTCGCGCGGTGGCGCGACATCTGGCTCAACGAGGGTTTCGCCTGCTACGCCGAGTGGATCTGGGAGGAGCGCTCGGGCGGTCCGTCCGCGCACGCGCTCGCGCTCGGCTACCACGGCCGGCTCGCCGAGCTGCCGCAGGACGTGGTGCTCTCCGACCCGGGAGCCGACCTCATGTTCGACGACCGCGTCTACAAGCGCGGCGCCCTCGCGCTCCACGCGCTGCGGCTGACGATCGGCGACGAGCCGTTCTTCGGCGTGCTGCGGGCCTGGACCGAGCGACACCGCGGCGGCACGGCCAAGACGGCCGACTTCGTCCGGCTCGTGGAGGAGCTCGCCGGCGGCCTCGCCGCATCCCTCCTCGGCCCGTGGCTCGACGACGTCGCCCTCCCCGCGCTGCCGCCGGGGCCGGCCGTCCGCCCCGCCACCGTCAGCGCGTCGCTGTAGGCAGGATCGCGAGGCTCAGGACGCACCCCGGCGGCGCGGTCTCGAGCGTCACCACCTCGATTGCCGTGTCCCCGCCGGGGACCAGGGCGACGAGCGATCCGCCGGCCTCTGTGAAGCGCACGTCGCCCGGGGGGACGCGCGTGCCGCGGCCGTCGGCCTTCAGCGCGGCCTCGATCCTCGTCCAGCCGGCGCGATCCGGCGGCGGCTGCGGCGCGAACAGCGGAGCGAGGCCGGGCAGGGGGCCCGTGCCGCGCTCGACGTCGACACCCACGGCCGACGCGTCGCGCGTCAGGGCCGCAGCGGCGACCACGATCCGCCCGGCGTAGCTCACGCTCACGACGACGGGAGCCGCGACGGCGTGCGGTGCGCCGTGGTCCTCCGCGCCGCAGTGGCGGCAGCGCCGCGCGATGGATGCGTCGGCGCCGGGCGCGAGCTCGGCGATGAGTCCGGCGAGCAGTGCGTCGCCGCGCGCGCGGCGCTCCTCGCGGAACCCGCAGCTCCGCGCCGCGCGGGGCGATCCATCCCGGCTCGGGCCTTCCGGCGCGACCTCGGCGACCCGGTCCCAGGTCACGAGCACCGGACCGACCCGAAGCGGCGGGGTCGCGCTCATCCCGCGAGGGCCCGCGATTCGGCGGGTGCGCCCGCGTCCGCCAGCAGCTCCAGCAGGTGCGCCGAGGGGGCCTCGACCCGATCGCGGGAGGCCGAGACGACCGACACGATCCAGGCGGAGCCGGTCGCCTCGGGCAGGTTCAGGACGCGAAGGCCCGCGGCCTGCGGCTTCGCCGCGACGTGCCGGGGGACGATCGCGACGCCGAGGCCGCGGGAGACGAGGTCGAGGAGCGTGTGGACGTCGTTGACCGTGCAGCGCACGCGGCGATGGACGCCGTGCGCGGCGAGCGTGTCCTCGTTCAGCTCGCGGACGCCCCACGACGCGGTGAAGTCGATGAAGTCCTCGCCCTCCAGCTGGCGCCACGCGATCTCCTGCCGCGCCGATCCGCGGGCGGCGAGCGGATGATCCGGGGCCGCGAGCAGGACGAGCGACTCCTGGCCGAGGGTGCGGTGGGGGAGCGCGCCGAGGTGCTTCGCGGTCGCCACGAACGCCACGTCGATGTCGCCGGCGCGCGTCATCGCGACCAGATCCTGCGATCCGGCCTGTGTGAAGTGCGTCTCCACCCGGGGGTGGCGGCGATGGAACCGCTCGAGCAGCGCCGCGACGTCGACGAAACCGAGGCACTGCTCGGCGCCGATGCGCAGCGAGCCGGTCACCTCGCGGCTTGCCATCACGACCGCGTCGCGCGCGGCGCCGGCCTGGGCGAGCATCTGCCGGGCGTAGGGAAGGAGGGCGAGCCCGGCCTCGGTCAGCTCGACTCTGCGGGTGGTGCGGTCGAACAGGGCGGTGCCGAGCTCCTCCTCGAGACTGCGGATCGCGGAGGACAGACCCGACTGCGAGATGCCCGCCAGCTCGGCGGCGCGCGTGAAGTGCCGCTCCTCGGCCACCGCGAGCAGATACTCCATCTGGCGCAGATCCATCCATTCCCTCCGCATCTCAATCCCAGAACTGCAAACTGTTGGACTTCTAGATTAGCCGTTCCTAGGCTGAAGCAGCGGCCCGTTCGGCGCCGCCATCGACGTCACGTCTCTGGAGAAAGAGAGCACATGCAGCAGCGCACAATCGGAGGTCGTTCCGTCTCGGCGATCGGCCTCGGCGGCATGCCCATGTCGATCGAGGGCCGTCCCGACGAGGAGCGGTCGATCGCGACGATCCACGCGGCGCTCGACGCCGGCGTCACGCTGATCGACACCGCGGACGCCTACCACCGCGACGCGAACGAGGTTGGCCACAACGAGGAGCTCATCGCGCGCGCCCTGCGCGAGTACGGTGCCGGCTCCGCCGACGTCCTCGTGGCGACGAAGGGCGGTCACCTCCGTCCCGGCGACGGCACCTGGACGCGCAACGGGGCTCTTCGGACATCCGGTGGGGTGAGGGTGGCCGGGCGGTGATTCGGCGGTAGGGGTCGAGGTCCCCGAGGATCAGAAGCGCTAACTCTCTGATTCCGACCGAGGACCTCGACGTGCTTCACCCTA
>NZ_JADGLL010000046.1 GCF_015235415.1 Microbacterium paludicola
AGAGCAAGGTGGGTGGGTGCGGCGTTTCGACTCGCTTCGCTCGCTCAACGACCAGAAGCGGCGGGTGTCCGCCGGACCGCCCTCGGGGCGCGCGAGCCGGGATACGGTCGAACAGGAGCGAAACTCTGCCCTGATCAGCCCTGACTCATTGCGGTCAGCGCTTTCCGGGCAATAGGTTGGAAGGCTCCGCCGGTTCCGGCACGAAACCCCTTTCTCGAGAGATCATGACCAGCCCTTCTCCGCGCCTGTCCACTCCCAGGGCGCTCCTGCGCCTGCTCGAATTCGCCCGTCCCGTGCTGCCGCGGCTCGGCTTCGGCGCGCTCACCGCACTCGGCGCGGCCGTCATCGCGCTGATGATCCCGATCGTCCTCGAGCAGCTGGTCTCCGGTCCGATCGCATCGGGCGACACCACCGCCGTGGTGTGGGGCGCGGTCGCGGTGCTCGTGCTCGGCCTTCTCGAAGCACTCATGGTCTACCTGCGCCGCTGGCTGGTGCTCGGCCCCGCGACCCTCGTCGAGTACGACATCCGGCGCACGTTCTACAGCCGCCTTCAGCACCTGCCCGTGTCGTTCCACGACCGCTGGCAGTCGGGCCAGCTGCTCAGCCGCATGATGCAGGACATCAGCCTCATCCGCCGCTGGATGGCGTTCGGCCTCATCCTGCTGGTGGTGAACGTCCTCACCGTGATCATCGGCGCGGTGCTGCTGTACCAGTGGCACTGGGCGCTCGCCACGGTCTTCATCGTCTCGGGCCTGCCCCTGTGGATCCAGGGCTTCCTGTTCGAGAAGCAGTACGGCACGCTCACGCGCCTCAGCCAGGATCAGCAGGGCGACCTCGCGACCAGCGTCGAGGAGAGCGTGCACGGCATCCGCGTGCTGAAGGCCTTCGGACGCGGCCCGCACGCCCTCCACCGCTTCACGCGTCAGGCCCAGACCCTGCGCGACACCGAGATGCGCAAGGCGGGATCGATCGCCCGCATCGACTTCTGGCTCGTGTTCATGCCCGAGGTCGCGTTCGCGGTCTCGCTCGTGCTCGGCATCCTGCTCGCGTCGATGGGGCAGATCGACGTGCCCCAGCTGCTCGCGTACTTCGCGATGGCGACCATCCTGCGCTGGCCGATCGAGTCGATCGGGTTCTTCTTCGCCTTCACGATGGATGCCCGCACCGCCACCGACCGCATCTTCGAGGTGTTCGACGCGCACAACGACATCACCGACCCCGCGCAGCCGGTGGAGATCCGGGATCCGCAGGGTGCGCTCGCGTTCGAGGGCGTGCACTTCCGCTACCAGGACGCCGGCGGCGCGGAGCCGGATCTGCTGAACGGCATCGACCTCGCGGTGCGACCGGGCGAGACGATGGCGCTCGTGGGCCTGACCGGATCGGGAAAGACCACGCTGACGACGCTTCCCACGCGCCTCTACGACGTCACGGGCGGCCGCGTCACGATCGACGGCGTCGACGTGCGCGACCTGCGTCTCGTCGACCTGCGCCGGATCATCGCGACCGCGTTCGAGGACGCCACCCTGTTCTCGGCCTCGGTGCGCGACAACGTGCTGCTCGGCCGCGACGACCTCGACCCGGGCAGCCCCGAGGCCGAGCGCGTGCTGCGCGAGGCGCTCGCCGTCGCACAGGCGGCGTTCGTCGACGACCCGCCGCAGGGCGTGGACACCATGATCGGCGAGGAGGGCCTGTCGCTCTCGGGCGGACAGCGCCAGCGCCTCGCGCTCGCCCGCGCGGTCGCCGCCCGCCCCGCCGTGATCGTGATGGACGACCCGCTGTCGGCCCTCGACGTCGACACCGAGGAGCGCGTGCAGCACGAGCTGCGCCGCGTGCTCGCCGGCACCACGGCGCTGATCGTGGCCCACCGCCCCTCGACCGTTGCCCTCGCGGACCGCGTCGCCCTGCTCGAGGGCGGGCGCATCACCGCCATCGGCACGCACGCCGAGCTGATGGCCTCCTCGTCGCACTACCGCTCCGTCATCTCGAGCTTCGAGCGCGAGGAAGCCGAGGAGCGCGCGTGGCGCAACGACCCGAACCCCACGTCGGAACTCGACGTCATCACCGCTCAGGATGGGGAAGCGCGATGAGCAGCACAGTGCAGGGAACCGCGGGCGAGGACCGCTCCGACTACACGCGCGAGGAGAGCAAGGCGATCCGCCGGCGCTCGCTGAAGCTCCTCTGGTCGCTGCTGCGACCGATGCGGGGCCAGGTCATCCTCGTCGGCATCGTCGTCGTCGCGCAGACCGCGCTGCGCGTGCTCGGCCCGGCGCTGCTCGGCCTCGGGATCAAAGAGGCGCTGCCCGCCGTGCTCGAGCGCTCAGACTGGGGCCCCGCCTGGCTCATCGGCGGTGCCTACCTGGTGACCGCCGTCGGCGGCGCGTCCCTGCTCGCCTGGTACGACATCCTCGCCGCCCGCGTCACGCAGAACGTGCTGCTCGACCTGCGCACACGCGTCTTCCGCCACACGCAGCTGCTGAGCCTCGAGTTCCACGAGAGCTACACGTCGGGCCGGATCATCTCGCGCCAGACGAGCGACCTCGACACCATCCGCGAACTCCTCAACGGCGGACTGACGCAGCTCGTCAACGGTGTCCTCTACGGCGCGTTCACCTTCATCGCGCTGATGATCATCGACTGGCAGTCGGGTCTCGTGCTCGTCGTCGCCGCCGTGCCGCTGGCGTTCCTGATGCGCTGGTTCTACCTGGCCTCGCAGCGCACATACCGCGACTCCCGCGTGATCAGCGCGAAGGTGATCGTGAAGTTCGTCGAGACCATGACGGGCATCCGCGCGGGCAAGGCGTTCCGCACCGAGCCGCGCAACGAGGACGAGTTCGGCGACCTCGCGATGGACTACCGCGACGTCAACATGCGCTCGATCCGCCTGTTCGGCACCTTCGAGCCCGGCCTGATGGCGATCTCCGCCTTCTCGATCGGCATCGTCGTCCTCTGGGGCGGCGTCCGGCTCACCTGGGGCGAGTTCTCCGTCGGCCTGCTGCTGTCGGCGGTGCTGTACGTGCGCAACTTCTTCACGCCGCTGCAGGAGGTCGCCATGTTCCTGAACTCGTTCCAGGCGGCATCCGCGGCCCTCGAGAAGGTGTCGGGAGTGCTCGAGGAGGAGCCGACCGTGCCGGATCCCACGGCCCCCGTCGCCCTGCCCGACGCGCGTGGCGGCATCCGCTTCGAGGACGTCACCTTCGCCTACGGAACGGGCCGGGTGATCCTGCCCGCCTTCTCGCTCGACATCCCCGCGGGGCAGACGGTCGCCCTCGTCGGCACCACGGGCGCCGGCAAGTCGACCCTCGCGAAGCTCGTCTCGCGCTTCTACGACCCGAGCAAGGGGCGGGTCACGCTCGACGGCGTCGACCTGCGCGACCTCCACCCGCGCGACCTGCGCCGCGCCATCGTGATGGTCACCCAGGAGGCTTACCTGTTCAGCGGCACGGTCGCCGACAACATCGCGCTCGGACGCCCCGACGCGACGTTCGACGAGATCGTCGCCGCCGCCAAGGCCGTGGGCGCCGACGCGTTCATCCAGAGCCTCCCCGACGGGTACCACACCGACGTCAACAAGCGCGGCGGACGCGTCTCCGCGGGCCAGCGCCAGCTGATCTCGTTCGCACGCGCGTTCCTCGCAGACCCGTCGGTCCTGATCCTGGATGAGGCGACCGCCTCGCTCGACATCCCGTCCGAGCGCGCGATCCAGGATGCGCTGCAGACCCTGCTCGCCGACCGCACCGCGATCATCATCGCCCACCGCCTGTCGACCGTCGCGATCGCCGACCGCGTGCTCGTCATGGAGCACGGGGCGGTCATCGAGGACGACACCCCGGAGGCGCTCATCGCGGGGACGGGCAAGTTCGCGCAGCTTCACGCCGCTTGGCGGGAGTCGCTCGTCTGATCCCCGCCAGGGTTGCGCTTCGGCTGCGGGGCGCGTGCGCTTCGGCTGCGGGGCTCGGGTTCCGTTGGCGCTAGCAGAGGACCCGTCCGGCGTGCTCGCCCGCAGAGCGGACGAGCACGCCGGACACCCTGATGCGCCATCGGAACCCGGCCCCTGCGCCTTCGCTCGGCCCGCGGGAGGTGCTCGTCAGGTCCGGCTTGTGAAGGTCTGCGGGGGATGTGGAAAAGCGAGAGCGGATCCTGCGGATCCGGCTCTCGCCTTTCGGGTGTGAAGAGGATGGCGACGGGGTCTCGATGGGGGAGGGGGAGTCGAGACCCCGCCGCCGGCATGAGCTCAGCGCCCGCGACTCGAGGTCGCACCGATGAGACAAGTCGAAGTGAGGATCCCCCGTCGACCGGATCTCTAGACGCGAATCTCAGCGACCACTTCACCGTACTCCGTCTCGCCCACCGGTGTGAAGCCGACACGGTGGAAGAAGGCCTCGGGCCCGCCCTCGCCGGCCTCGTAGATCACGGTGAGGTGATCGAGCCCACGGCGGCGCACCTCCTCGACGAGAGCCTCGACGGCGAAGCGGCCGATGCCGCGTCCCTGGTCGTCCGCATCGACGTTGATGCGCAGCAGCACGGAGCGGAAGTGCTCGCTCGGCGCCTCCTCGTCGAAGCTCGCGCTGACGAAGCCGACGACGTCATCGCCGTCGAGAACCACCCGCTGCCAGGCCTTTGACGGATTGATGACGGTCGCGGCGATGCCGTACGACACCGGAGCGAGGAACTGCTCCTGACCGGGCTTCAGCGACATGGTGTTCACCGCGACGATCGTCGCGGCGGAGAGCTCGACCAGGTTCAGCGTCATACTGCCAGGCTAACCGCTCCCCGGATGGGGCGCGCAAGCGAGTTTCCCGGCTCCCGTCGGCGGGACGTGCGCGCGATGGAATGGGGGGGAGAACTCCCCAGATCCGCAGATCCGGGGAGTCTCACTCAGTCGTGGACCCAGACCTCGGTGCCGACCTGCGCGAAGCGGTACATGTGCTCGGCGGCCGCCTCGGTCATGTTGACGCAGCCGTGGCTGAGGAAGTTGCCTGGCCCGAAGTTGCTGTGCCAGTACGTGCCGTGGAAGCCCTGGTCGCCGTTGAAGTACGTGACCCACTTCACGTTCGCCGTGCAGTAGTCGTAGCTGCCGCCCGGCTTGAACTCGCCGTCCGGCGTGCAGGAGCCCATGTTCTGCTGGGTCAGCTGGCCGTACACGGTGTAGTGGCCGGTCTGGGTGTCGTAGCCGGGCTTGCCGAACGCGACGGGGTACGACGCGGTCAGCTTCTCCTCGCCCGACTTCGGGCCCTCGTACATGTAGGTCATGCCGGCGCTCTTGTCGACCTCGACGCGGCGGAACACCGTCTGGGTCTCGAACTTCACGACGTCGCCCTGCAGCTCGAACTGCAGGTCGCCGCCCTTCAGCGAGTCGGCGACGCTCGCGGCCACGCCCTCGGTCGACTCGATGCCGAAGCCGTTCTGGCCCTCCTGCAGCACGTGCAGGTGGTCGCCCTTCGAGTTCGTGACGACCTTCTCGTTGACGACGTCCTGGTTCACCTTTGCCGGGAGATCCTTGATCGCCTCCTCGATCGCGCCCATGTCGGGGGTCACAACGAAGTCGCCCGTCTCGGGGTCGGCCTGGATGTCCATCCACGACTGGATCTCGCCGAGCGTCACGCCGTGCGCGCGCTCGTCCTGCAGGTAGAAGCCCGCGGCGTCTGCCTGGTCGTTGAGCTTCGCGGCGAAGGCCTGCGCCTCGTCGGTGGTCGCGGCGGCCTCGACCTCGGCCTGCGTGGCGGAGATCTCGATCGGCGCGCCCTCGGTGGGGCCGGCGGCGATGGCCTCGGTGACGCTCGCGGCGAGGGCCTCGACGTCGACGCCCTGACCCGCCTGGGACTCCTCGACGGTGTAGGTCTTCGACTCGCCGTCGAACACGACCTGGGCGTTCACCGAGTCGGAGTACAGGTCAGGCACCGCGGCGCGCAGCGCCTCGGTGGCCTTCTCGGCGTCGATGGTGACGGTGCCGCTGGCCTCGCCCTGACCCCAGGTGCCGAGGTTCCAGGCGGGGTACGACTCGAACGCGTCGCCCGCGACGGCCTGCGCGTCGATCGAGAGCCCGAGCTCCTCGCCCGTGAGGGTCGCGCCGCCGATCGTGAACTCGGTGTCGGCGAGGTGGGTGGCGACGGCCTCGGCGGCAGCGCCCTGCGTCATCAGGCCGACCGGGGCGCCGGCGGCGGTGACGCCGGGCGCGATCAGGACGAGCGAGGCGACAACGGCGCCCGCGGCGAGGAGGCCGGTCGGGATGCCGAAACCGAGCCACGCGCCGAGGTGGCGCTTCTTCGGCGGATCCGCCTGCGCCCACTGGACCTCGGGGGTCGCCTCACCGGGCGCGAGCACGGTGGTCACCGCGGTGGGCGTGTCGCCCGCCCCGCTGCCGTCGCTCACGCCCTCGGGCTTGGTCGCCACGTCCGTCACGATTACCCCCTGATGACTCGGATCCGCGCGCCGATCGGTTGCGCAGAGATGCCGTCAACATAGGGTATGGCCGCAACCGGCCGGTCAGACAGTGGTGCGATTACGGAATCACTACGATGCGCTGAGCATCCGGTGGTCGCCGTTGCTGGTCACCGGGATCAGCGCCAGGGGACGTCGTCCGCGCGGTGGAAGCCGATGCCCGCCTCGGTCCACGCCTCCGCGAGCCCGGCGATCCGCTCCCGGAACGACTCCCACGTGCGCTCGGCGCTGCCGGCGGGCGGCGACCATCCCGCCTCCGCCGCCGATCCGATCCGCGGGAACATCAGCAGGTCGATGTCGGCGAGCGTGCGCACCGTCTCGGTCCACAGTGGCGCCTCGACGCCGAGGATCGCCGGCTCGGGGAGGTCGGGGATGACGCCCGCCGGGTCCCAGTCGTAGGAGCGGGCGACGCTCGTCGGCCCATCCGCCCATGTCAGGCCGATGGGGGTCTCGGCGTCGTACTTCATGTCGAGGTAGATGGCGTCGGCGGGCGACAGGATGAGCCGGCCGCCCTTGTCGGCGAAGGCCCGCGCGCGCTCGGCGTGGTCTCCGGTGCGGAAGCCCCAGTACTGGCCGATCGTGCCGCGGGGCAGATCGGCGACGCTCGCCTCGTGCCAGGTCAGCGGGGTCTTGCCGGTCTCGGCGACGATGCGGGTGGCGAGCTCGATCATCGCGCGGAAGTCGGCCGGGTCGGTGCCGAGCGCCTCGTCGCCGCCGACGTGCACATACGGGCCGGGGGTGACGGCCGCGATCTCGCCCAGCACCTCGCGCAGGAAAGGCTCGAGCCCGGGGGCATCGGCGCGGAGCGACGAGAACCCCACGGCGATCGCGGTGTACGGAACGCCCTGCTCGGGGAGCCCGCCGCCGCCGTACTGCTCCGTGATCTCGACGATGTGCTCGCTGATCACGGGATCGGCGAGCAGCTCGGGGTGGCTGAGACCGACGGCGTGCGTGTGGCCGGGAAGGTCGAACTCGGGCACCACGATCATGTGGCGCGCGGCGGCGTACTCGACGATTCCCGCGTACTCGGCGCGCGTGTAGAAGCCGCCGGGGTCGCCGTCCACCGAGGTGCCGGATGCGCGGTGCGCGAGTTCGGGATGGGAGGCGAGCTCAAGACGCCAGCCCTGGTCGTCGGTGAGGTGGAGGTGCAGCGCGTTGAGCTTGAGTGCGGCGGCGCGGTCGATCACGGCCTCCACGGTGGAGACGGGGTGGAAATGCCGCGCGACGTCGAGCATCACGCCGCGGTAGCCGAAGCGGGGGACGTCGCGGATCTCCACTGCAGGCAGGAGCGGACCGTCCGCGTCGAGCTGCACGAGCTGGGCGAGGGTCTGCTCGGCGTAGAACGCGCCGGCGGCGGTGGACGATTCGATCCGCACACCCGCCGCGCTCACGATCAGCTGGTACCCCTCGGGGCCGTGGCCCTCGAGGATCAGGCGCTCGGCGGAGGCCGCGAGGCGCTGGGCGATCTCGCGCCGCGTGCCGGGCTGGGGGCGCAGCGGAGGGCCGTCCACGGGCGTGACGGACGACGGCCACGGGATGAGGGCGAGCGGCATGTTCGGCACGCTACGGGCTTGTCACGGTTTTGTAAACATCCCTTGCAAACCGCTGTTCCTCTCTTGCGGGATCCGGTTCGTAAGAGGACCTTACAAACATGATCTCTCGCAGTGGCGTGCTCGGCCCGGCGACCGCGACCCCCGGTGGGCGCGGCGCCAGGGCGAAGGTGCTGCCCGGTCACGCCCGAGGACACAATCGCTCACTCGTGCTGACGACGCTGTTCCATGACGGCGCGATGAGCCGCGCCGACCTCGCTCGCGTCACGGGCCTCACCCGGGTGACCACATCCGACCTCGTCGGCGAACTCGTCGGCGACGGACTTGTCGTCGAGCAGGGAACGCGTCAGGGCTCCCGGCCCGGCAAGCCGGCGATGCTCGTCGACCTCGACCGGTCCGGTCTCCAGGTTGTGGGCCTCGACCTGTCGGACAGTCGCGAGTACCGCGGCGCCGTGATCGACCTGGCGGGCTCGGTGATCGACCGTCGGGCCGTTCCCCGCCCGCCCGACGGCGATGCGGAAGGTGCGTTGGCTGCCCTGCGGCAGCTGGCGACGGCCCTGCTCGAGACCGCCCCGCGGCGCGTGCTCGGAGTGGGAGTCGGCGCGCCCGGCATCATCTCGGGGGACGGCGTCGTGCACAGCTCCCCGAACCTCGGCTGGTTCGACCTGCCGCTGCGGCAGATGCTCACCGATGAACTCGGCGTTCCCGTTCATGTCGCGAACGACGCCGACGTGGCGGCGCTCGCCGAGTACACGCTCGGGGGCGCGAGCGGAGACGTCCTCGTCGTGAAGGTCGGCCGCGGTGTCGGCGGCGGCCTGCTCACGCGCGGCGAGCTCATGCGCGGCAGCCGCGGCGCGGCAGGTGAGATCGGGCACGTCACGGTCGGCGCCGACGTCGGTCCGCTCTGCGTATGTGGAAAGAGCGGCTGCCTCGAATCGTGGATGTCCATCCGCTCGCTCGAAGACCGGATCGCCCAGGGCGCCGATCGGGACGACGTCCTCCGCGACGCGGGGGAGCGGCTGGCGATCGCCATCGCGCCCATCGTCGGCGTACTCGATCTCTCGGAGATCGTCCTGTCCGGGCCCGCAGACCTGCTCGACGGGATTCTCCGCGAGACCGCGACCACCATGCTTCGCGCCCGCACGTTCCTCCACGAGGACGTGCAGGTGCGGATGTCCGCCCAGGGGGACGACGTCGTGCTGCGTGGCGCCGTCGTCCTGATCCTCGACGGCGAACTCGGGGTCTCATAGCCGAGACCCAGCGGGGCGAAGACGCCCCGGTGCCGCAGCAGCACCACCCCCCACCCACACAAATCCCGAAGGACGAAACCTATGAACAAGAAGGCACTTGCGGGCATCGGCCTGCTCGGCGCCGGCGTGCTCGCGCTCGCCGGCTGCAGCTCCACCAGCGCGCCAGCGGGCGACGCGAGCGACGCACCGCCGGCCGAGACCGGCGAGCTGACCGTGTGGGTCGTCGGCACCGACACCCCCGAGACGGCCCGCGAGTACCTTGTCGACACGTTCGAGTCGGAGAACGAGGGCTGGACGCTCAAGCTCGAGGAGAAGACCTGGGCGGATGTGTCGGAGACCTACGTCGCGGCGCTGCAGTCGAACGACACCCCGGATGTCGTCGAGGTCGGCAACACGCAGGCGATCGGCTTCATCGACCAGGGGCTGTTCTCGGACCTCAGCGACATCCGCGGCGACCTCGGCGACCTGAACCCCGGTCTCGAGGAGGCCGGCACCTACGACGGCACCTTCTACGCCGCGCCGTACTACGCGGGAGGCCGCGTGGTGTTCTACTCGCCTGAGATCGTCGACCCCGCGTCGCTTCCCACCACGCTCGAGGAGTACGTCGAGCAGGGAATCGCGAAGAAGACCGACGCGATGAGCGGCATCTACGCGCCCGGTCGCGACTGGTACAACATGCTCCCGTACATCTGGACGTACGGCGGCGAGATCGCGGTGCAGGATGGCGACACCTGGGACGCGCAGTTCTCGAGCGAGGAGTCGCTGAAGGGCCTCGAGCTGCTGCAGAAGGTCTACACCGAGGCGACGAACGCGCCCACCGACGGCGACGAGACCGACGCGCACGTGCCGTTCTGCGCCGGCGAGACGGCGTTCCTGTCGGCTCCCGCGTGGATGCAGTGGTCGATCCTGGCCGAGCCCGACGCCGAGAACCCCGGCTGCCCCGACACGTTCGGCAAGGACCTCGGCGCGTTCCCGCTGCCGGGTGCCGCCGAGGGTGAGACAGCGCCGATCTTCGCGGGTGGCTCGAACATCGGCGTCGCGGCGCTGTCGGAGAACCAGGCGATGGCCAAGGAGGTCGTGAAGATCATGCTCTCGAAGGGCTACCAGGACCTGATGGCCGAGGGCGGTCTGACGCCGGCGCTGCTGGAGTCGGCCGACTCGCTGCCCGACACCCCGGTCGCGCAGGCGCAGGCCGAGGCGCTCGCCAACTCCAAGGGCGTGCCCACCTCGCCGAACTGGGCCGAGGTCGAGTCGAGCCTCGTCATCCAGGACTCGCTCGTGAAGATCGCGCAGGGCGAGGACGTGAAGACGGTCGCCGAGGCGCTGGACGCCGAGATCGAGTCGATCCTCAACGGCTGATCGCAGACCGGCTCGAGCCTCACGTGGGCTCGAGCCGGTCGCTTCGGCTCGCAAGCTCGCTCAGCAACCGTGGTTATCGAGCGAGCGAAGCGAGTCGAGATGACCGGCAGGATCGCTCCGCAATCGGGACTGGACAAGGAATCCCATGACACTTGAACTCGCCCCGCGCCTGTCGTGGGAAGAACGCGAGCGCCGCAAGCGACGCCGTGACGCCGTGTCGTCGTGGACGCTGCTGGCGCCGGCGATCATCATGCTCGGCCTGATGGTCGGCTATCCCGCCATCCAGATGATCTGGCAGTCCTTCACCGACTACCAGGTGCGCCACAAGATCCAGAAGACCGCGCCCGAGTTCGTCGGTCTCGACAACTACATCGCGATCATCACGCGCAGCGACTTCCCCGTCGTCGTGGCGCGGACGATCGGGATCATGATCCTGACGACCACGCTGATCATGGTGCTCGGCGTGCTCGTCGCGCTGCTCATGACCAAGATCGGCCGCGTCATGCGCGTCACGCTCTCGATCGGCCTGCTGCTCGCCTGGGCCATCCCGCCGCTCACCGCGAGCGTGGTGTGGGGGTTCATCTTCGACACCGAGTACGGCCTGGTGAACTGGGCGCTCAACACCGCGACCGGCACGCAGCTGTGGCACAACCATTCGTGGCTGCTGAATCCGCTGACCTTCGTGATGGTGCTCACGATCATCGTGGTGTGGGGAGCGATCCCGTTCGTCGCGTTCACGAGCTACGCCGCGCTGGGCCAGATCCCCCGCGAGACGATCGAGGCCGCCGAGATCGACGGCGCCGGCGGATGGAAGCGGTTCTGGAACGTCGTGTTCCCCGCGATCCGCCCCGTCCTCGGCGGGCTGCTCGTGCTGCAGATCATCTGGAACATGAAGCTGTTCACCCAGGTGTACGCGCTGCAGAGCCGCGGCGGCATCGCGTCGGAGACGAACGTGCTGCCCGTCTACCTGTTCCGCCAGGGCATCGGCGAGTTCGGCGCGACGAGCGCCATCGGCATGCTCATCGTGATCATCATGCTGGCGATCAGCTGGTTCAACATCCGTCAGCTCCTGAAGGAGGACCAGTCGTGACGCTCCTGGTGCCCAAGGCCCCGCCCGTCGTCGCCGAGGCGATGGCGCCGACCACCCGCGCGCTGCGGCTGCCGCGCCGCGACCCGGCCCCTCCCACGGGCGTGCGCAGCCGGTGGGCGAGGATGCTGTTCAACGCGCTCGCGCTGATCGTGTTCGTCTGCTCGGTGTTCCCCGTGTACTGGATGGTGAACCTGTCGTTCACGCCGGGAAATCAGATCATCAGCCGCACCCCGTCGCTCGTGCCGACCGAGCCGACGCTGCTCAACTACGTCACCGCGTGGACGCGCCCCGCGGCGCCGGGACAGACCGACTTCCCCAACGCCCTGCGGACGAGCCTGCTCATCGTGGTGATCGTCGTCGCGTGCGCGCTGCTGTTCGCGTTCCTCGCGTCGATCGCTCTCGCCCGGTTCCAGTTCCGGGGTCGCCACACGTTCATCGTGATCATCCTCGTCATCCAGATGATGCCGGGCGAGGGGATGATGTTCACGGTCTACAACCTGATCGACGACATGCGCCTGATGAACACCCTGCTGGGGTTGAGTCTCGTGCACATCGCGGCGGTCATCCCGTTCACGGTGTGGACGCTGCGCGGCTTCGTCGCGGGAGTCCCCGCCGAGCTCGAGGAGGCAGCGCAGATCGACGGATGCTCGAAGCAGGGCGCGTTCTGGCGGGTCACCTTCCCGCTGCTCGCGCCGGGGCTCGTCGCCACCGGCATCTTCGCGTTCATGCAGTCGTGGAACGAGTTCACGATGGCGCTGTTGCTGATGAAAGACCAGAACCTCACCCTGCCGACCTGGCTCAACTCGTTCCAGTCGGCGACCGAGGCGACGAACTACGGCGCGGTCATGGCCGGCTCCACGCTGATCTGCATCCCGGTCGTCATCTTCTTCCTCATCGTGCAGGGGCGGATGACCGGTGGTCTCGTGTCCGGGGCCGTCAAGGGATGAGCGTGGTCGAGCCGTCTCGTTCGTTGAGCGAGCAGCCCCCTCGTTCGTTGAGCGAGCGAAGCGAGCGCCGCACTGAGCGAGCGGAGCGAGTCGAAGTGTCGAAACGCCCCGGACCGCCCACGACAGGAGCCGGCATCCGCATCGGCATCGACATCGGCGGCACCAAGGCCGAGGCGGTGGCGGTCGACGACGCCGGACGCATCGTCGCCCGGGTGCGGCGGAGCACCGAACACGGCGCGGAGGGAGTGCTGCGCACTGCCCGCGATGCCGTGGCGCTCGTCGCGGCCGAACCGGGCGTCGGGTCGATCACGGGGGCGGGTGTCGGCATCCCGGGCCAGATTCTCGGCGGCCGCGTGCTCAACGCCGTGAACCTCGGCCTCACCGAGGTGGATCTGGGCGGAGACCTCGAGCGCGCCCTGGGCGTGCCCGTTCATGTCGAGAACGACGTGAACGCCGCCGCGCTCGGAGCCCACGCGACGCTCGTCGCCGAGCGCCCCGCGGCCGCCGACCGGCCGATGGCGTACCTCAACCTCGGCACCGGTATCGCGGCGGGCCTGGTGCTCGACGGGCGGCTGTGGGGCGGATCGGGAGGCACGGCCGGAGAGGTCGGGCACATCTCGATCGACCCCGCCGGGCCGGAATGCCCGTGCGGCCAGCGCGGCTGCATCGAGACGTTCGCCGGCGGCGCATCCGTGGCCCGCCGCTGGGGTCGTGGCGGGGAACTGCCGATCCGCGACCTCTTCGATGCGGCCGACGCCGGGGATCCGGATGCGCTCGCGCTGCGCGACGAGCTCGCGCGCGGGGTCGCGGCGGCCGTGCACGTGCTCACCCTCACGGTCGATCCGGCGGTCATCGTGATCGGCGGCGGGGTGGCCCGCCTCGGCGATCGGCTGCGCGGGATTGTTCGTTCGGCGCTCGTGGAGCGCTCTGCGCGATCGATTTTTCTGACATCCCTCGCTCTGCCTGAGAGGATCGAACTGCTCCCTCCGGATTCATCGGCAGGAGCGCTCGGTGCGGCTCTCGCCGTCCCCGCCACGCACGAACCGGCCCTCGGCCGGTGAACGGCGCGACACGGACACGAGAGCCCTGGCTCTGAACCGAACGAGAGGCTTCCCATGGCTGAGATCGTCATCGTCCCCGACCGCGCTGCCGCCGGAGCCCTCGTCGCCGACGAGATCGCCGCGCTGATCGCACGCAAGCGCGATGCGGTGCTGGGGCTGGCGACCGGATCCACCCCGCTGCCCGTGTACGAGGCGCTGCGCTCGCGCCTCGCCGGCGTGGACGTTTCGCAGGTGCGCGGCTTCGCGCTCGACGAGTACGTGGGTCTCGACCCGGCGCATCCCGAGAGCTACCGGTCGGTCATCCATCGCGAGGTCGTCGACCCGCTCGGGCTCGACCCCGCGCGCATCCGCGTTCCCGACGGGACGCTCGACGGCATCGAGCACCACGGCGAGATCTACGAGGCAGCGATCCTCGAGGCGGGCGGGGTCGACCTGCAGATCCTCGGCATCGGCACCGACGGGCACATCGGGTTCAACGAGCCGGGATCGTCGTTCGGATCCCGCACGCGTGTGAAGACGCTCACGCAGCAGACCCGAGAGGACAACGCTCGCTTCTTCGACTCGATCGACGACGTCCCGATGCACTGCATCACCCAGGGGCTCGGCACGATCCTCGAGGCGCGGCACCTCGTGCTGCTCGCGTTCGGCGAGGGAAAGGCCGAGGCGGTCGCCGGTGCGCTCGAGGGTCCGCTGACCGCGTCGCTCCCGGGCTCGGCGATCCAGCTCCACCCGCACGTCACTGTGGTGATCGACGAGCAGGCGGCCTCACGTCTCGCGCACGCCGACTACTACCGCTACGCCTACGCGAACAAGCCCGCCTGGCAGGGGCTGTAACGGGGTCTTTTCAGGTCCCGCACTCCGGTTATCGAGCGAGCGGCGCGAGTCGAGATGACCGGGTCGCACGGGTGGGCGGCTTCGGGCCGGTCGCTTCGGCTCGCTGGCGCTCGCTCAGCAACCGGTGGGGGGCGCAGGCCCTTTGCTCAAACCCGGTTATCGAGCGAGCTTGCGAGTCGAGATGACGGCTCGCACGCGCGGGCGGCTTAAGGTCGGTCGCTTCGGCTCGCTGGCGCTCGCTCAGCAACCGGCGGGGGCGCAGGCCCTTTGCTCAAACCCGGTTATCGAGCGAGCTTGCGAGTCGAGATGACGGCCCGCACGGATGGGCGGCTTAAGGTCGGTCGCTTCGGCTCGCTGGCGCTCGCTCAGCAACCGGCGGGGGCGCAGGCCCTTTGCTCAAACCCGGTTATCGAGCGAGCTTGCGAGTCGAGATGACGGCTCGCACAGATGCGCGGGTGCGCTGCGCTCGTTCGACGAACGCTGATCAGGCGTCGAAGACCTTGCCCGGGTTGAGGATGCCCTGCGGGTCGAAGACCCGGGCGATGTCGCGCTGCAGCTGCCACTGATCCGGGCCGAGCTCGTCGGCGAGCCAGCGGCGCTTCAGCACGCCGATCCCGTGCTCGCCCGTGAGCGTGCCGCCCAGCCGGATCGCGGAACGGAAGAGGTCATCCGCCGCATCCCAGATCTGCTGCGGCACCTCGTCGCCCTGGAAGATGAAGTTCGGGTGCAGGTTGCCGTCGCCCGCGTGCGCGACGGTCGGGATCTCCACGCCGTGCTCCCGCTCGACCCGCGCGATCTCGTCGAACATCGCGGTCATCTGCGAGCGGGGCACCGAGACGTCCTCGATCAGCGCCGTGCCGAGCGTCTCCATCGCCGGATGCATCGCGCGGCGGATTGCGAGCAGCCGCTCGCCCTCCTCGCGGTCGTACGTGATGGTGACCGTGCCGCCAACGCGGCGCAGCACCTCGGCGATGGCGTCGGCCTCGGTGCGCGAGGCGGGCCCATCCGTCTGGATCGTCAGCTGCGAGGCCCCGGGCGTCGGCGCCGGAAGCCCCAGCAGGGCGTGGGCGGCGGCGAGGCTCGTCGCATCCATCAGCTCCATGATCGCGGGCTGGATTCCGGCGGCCGTGACCGCGGACGATCCGGATGCCGCATCCCGCACGGTCGGGAACGTCGCCGCGACCGTGCAGACCTCGCCCGGCACCAGGCGCCGCAGCTTCAGGGCGGCGCCGACGATGACGCCGAGCGTCCCCTCCGAGCCGATCATGAGCGAGGTGAGGTCGAGGCCGGTGACCCCCTTGACGCTGCGGTGTCCCATCCGGATCAGGCGTCCGTCGGCGAGCACGACGTCGACGCCGAGCACCGCATCGCGCACGACGCCGTACTTCGCGCACAGCAGGCCGCCGGCGCCCGTGGCGATGTTGCCGCCGACGGTCGAGATCGCGCGGGATGCCGGATCCGGCGCCCACCAGAGACCGTGCGAGGCGAGCTGGGCGTTGAGGTCGGCGTTCAGGATGCCGGGCTCGACGACCGCGAGCAGGTCATCGGGGGAGACCTCGAGGATGCGCGTCATCCGCCGCACGGACAGGGCGATCTCGCCGCCGCCCGCGTTCGCAGCCCCGGCGAGACCGGTGCCGGCGCCGCGCGTGACGACGGGAGTGCCGGTGGCGCTCGCGATCCGCATCGTCGCCTGCACGTGCTCGACCGTCTCGGCGTGCACGACCGCCAGCGGGGGAGCAGATGCCCGGTGCCCCGACTTATCGGCGCGGGCGAGTTCGAGGGAGGCCGGGCTTGTGTCGACGAGCTCGCCGAGCTCGGCGCGCAGCCGCTCGAGGACCGACATCGGTCAGGCGGCGTCGCGCCGTGCCACCGCGACGCCGACCGCGACGCTGACCACGCCGACGGCGAGACCGATCCACGGCTGGCCGAGGGCCCACCACGCGAGCGTCGCGGACAGGAAGATCAGCAGCTCGACGACGATCCGGATGAACGGGTGCACCGCGAACACGGCCTTGGGTGAGACGAACAGCGCCCACAGCAGGATGGCGAGCGCGGGCGCGCCGAGCCCGGCGACGATGTTCCACGGCAGGGGCCAGGCGAGGAATCCCCACAGCGCGAGGCTTCCGACGGCGACGAGCTCGGTCAGGAAGCGCAGCACGTCGAGGGCGGAGATCCGGCGCGTAGCGGTTTCGGGCATGGGTTCCAGTCTACGGCGGCCCCTCCCGGTCGTTGAGCGGAGCGCAGCGGAGTCGAACCCACCGGTCGTTGAGCGGAGCGAAGCGGAGTCGAAACGGGCTGAGCGAGCGAAGCGAGTCGAAGCCATCGGCCGGGTGGTCGGCACAGGTCGCTCCGGCTGCGGGCTCGGGTTCCGTCGGCGCTCGCAGGGGACCCGTCTGTCCGTGTCGCCCGCAGAGCGGACGACGCGGCCAGACACCCTGATGCGCCGGCGGAACCCGATCCCTCCGCCTGCGCGGGCCCGCCGCAGCTCCGGTCGTTGAGCGGAGCGAAGCGGAGTCGAAACGGGCTGAGCGACACTTCGACTCGCTTCGCTCGCTCAGTGCGGGTCTCCGCGGAGTTGAAGCCATCGGCCGGGCGTGGTGGGCACAGGTTGGCTTCGACTCAGTCGCTGGCGCTCCTTCGCTCACCCCGTTTCGACTTCGTTCGCAAGCTCACTCCGCTCAACGACCGGAGGTGCTCAACGACCGGAGGGGAGTTCGACCCACTGATCGTTGAGCGGAGCGCAGCGGAGTCGAAACGGGCTGAGCGAGCGAAGCGAGTCGAAGCCACCGGCCGGGCGTGGTGGGCACAGGTCGGCTTCGACTCAGTCGCTGGCGCTCCTTCGCTCACCCCGTTTCGACTTCGTTCGCAAGCTCACTTCGCTCAACGACCGGAAGGGGCTCACCGACCGGAGGTGTTCGACGCCCGGAGGGTTGCGACGCCCGGATGGGTTCGTCGGCTGAGCGCCCACCGCTGGCCCTCGTCCGGCCGGGGACGGGGCTCTCCCAGCCGGACGAGGAGATCTCAGCGGCTCGCGCCGGGTTCGCCCTGGTCGACGTCCGTCGGGGCGCTGCCCGAGACGACCTCACGGGCGAGCTGCTCGATCTGCTCGACGTCGGCGCTGATGCCGGCGTCGGTGAGGCGACGCTCGAGCACATCCTGCACCTCCGCCTCCCCGAGGCGGTCGGTGCCGAGGTCGCCCTGCATCTGCACGACGATGCCCTGCACCTGCTGCGCGATGTTCGTGTCGTTCAGGTCCTGACGCGTGCCCGACTGCTCGCCGGCGCCGCCCGGGCCGACGGCATCCGGGACGCCCGGGATGTCCCGGTCGGCCGAGTCGTGCTGGGTCGGCGCGTCGTTGACGGCCTGCGGGTCGGCTCCGGGCTCGGCGGCTGCGTTGCCGGCGCCGGGCTCGTAGCCCGTCGCGTCGGTCGGCCCGTCGCCGCCGGTGCTGACGTCGCCCGCGTCGAGGCCGGACGCCGGGCCCACCCCGGCGATGTCGTTCTGGCTGGAGCGCTCGACGTCGGGGTCTGACGACCCCTCGACGCCCACGCTGTCGACGGCGCCCGAGTCGGCGCCCTCGCGGCCCGGGGGAACGCTCGCTCCGTCGTCGGCGCTCGTCGCACCACCGGCGCCGGTCCCACCGCGCGCCGCGTCGATCGGCGACATGCCCGCCGTGCTCGACGTCGCGTGCACGGGCTCCTGCTGCTCGATGGTGCCGGCGCTGTGCTCGGCGCGCGCGTCGGCTCCCGGGGCGATCGTCTCGATCCCGGACGCCGTGCCGCCCGTGCCCGTCGGCGTCGCGTCCGTGTCGAGTGAGCTCTCCCCGACAGCACCCGGCGAGCCCAGCTCATCCGGATCCACGGCGGGACGGAAGTCGTCCGCGGGGCGAGGCATGGTGTCGACGTTGTCGCCGTCGTAGATGACGTCGCCCGGCCCCGGCGCGAGACCCGCGCTGCGGTCGGATGACGTGGTGCCGACATCCTCGAGGTCGTCGGAGAGCACGTCGTCCTCGAGCCGGACGGATCCGCCCTCGTCGACCGCGCCGTCCTGGGGGAGGTCCTCGGGGGCGAGGTCGCCCTGGCCGTCCTCGCCGAGCTCGGCGCTGACCGGGTCGGTGCCCTGGGTGTCGGGGTCTTCGTAGTAGCCGCTCATGTCCGCCTCCTGGTCGGGGATCGGTGGTCTTCCTCCATCGTGGGCGGCGCGATCCGGCTCCTGAACGGGGTTGACGTGAGGCGGATCCGGCCCTAGCGAGTCGATCGGATACCTGGCGTCTCACGGGGTGTCAACCCTCTTTCGACGGGCCCTGCGGGCGCAGAGACTCGGTATGGAGGTGCTTAGACACCATGGACAACTATCACCAGCTCGAGCTCGTGCCCCTTGGAGAGGGGGCCTGGCGGGTCTGCGATCGCAGCGTTGCGTCGTCGGATGCCGCGAGCGTCATCGCCTACGTGGAGCGGATCCCGATGGACGATTTCCACGAGCTCATGTACGAGGTCGTGTGGGTTCACGGAACCCGCGGAACGAGCCGGCACACGTCGATCCAGAGTGTGCTGCTGATGGCGGCGGACCTCGTCGCCGCGACGTCGTCGTCGGGTGCGGCAAAGCCCAAGCCGATCGCGCACTTCCCGCCCGGCGGCCGTCAGCGCCCGGTCGCCCGCCTCGCCGGATGACTGGCCCCCGCTCCCTCTGGCACGAGACCTCGCCGCTGATCGAGGTCGACACGACGTTGCCCGCGCGCGCGGATGTCGTCGTCGTCGGAGCCGGCATCGCCGGTCTGTCCACGGCCGCGCAGCTCGCCCGGGCGGGGCGCAGTGTCGCCGTGCTCGAGGCGCGGGACGTCGGCGCGGTCGCGACCGGCAACACCACCGCGAAGCTGTCGCTGCTGCAGGGCTCGACGTTCTCGGGCATCCGCTCGCACGCCGGAGACGACGCACTCGAGGCGTACGTCGCGGCCAACCGGGCCGGCCAGGAGTGGGTGCGCGGCGAGCTCGACGGCGAGGGGATCGACCAGCGCGATGCCTTCACGTACGCCACGACCGAGGAGGGCGATCGCGGCATCGAGCAGGAGCTCGAGGCGCTCGCCGCCGTCGGCCTCGACGTCGACGTGCTCGGCGCGGGACAGGATCACGGACTCCCATACCCGGTGACGCGCGCGATCCGGATGCGCGGACAGTGGCAGATCCATCCGATGCGTCTGCTCGCGAAGCTCGCCGCATCGGTGCGCGACCACGGCGGATCCGTCGTGACCGGAACCCGCGTGCTCGGAGCCGACATCACGGACGACGGTGCCCTTGTCACCACGTCGCGCGGGCCGGTGCTCGCGGACCAGGTGGTCGTGACGAGCGGGTTCCCGGTGATCGACAAGGCGGGGTTCTTCGCGCGGTTGAAGCCGTCGCGGTCGCTTGTCGGCGCGTATCGGGTGCCCGGCGAAGTGCCCTCGGGCATGTACCTGTCGCTCGACCCGCAGAGCCGGTCGCTGCGCACCGCCGAGGGACTGCTGGTCGTCGGCGGCCCCGCGTGGACGACGGGCCGCGAGCGCGAGACGGACAGGATGCTCCGCGAGCTCGACGCATGGACGGCCGCGGCCTTCCCCGGCGCGACGCGCGAGCTCTGGTGGGCGGCTCAGGACTACCAGACCGTGACGCACGTGCCGTTCTACGGAGCGGTGAGCGACCGCATCTATGCCGCCACGGGCTTCAACAAGTGGGGAATGACGAACGGCGCGGCGGCGGCGCTGACGATCGCGGGCGAGATCCTGGGCACCCCGGTGCCGTGGGACCTCTCGCCGCACGTGAAGCTCCGCGATGGGGCGGAGTTCGTCTCGGCCCAGGCGGGCGTGGCCGCGTCGGCGGTGACCGGGATCGTGCGAGCGGTGGCCGGATCGGGAGCGCTCGCGGAAGGGGAGGGGCGCGTCACGCGCGACGGCCTCCATCCCGTCGCCGAGTCGCAGGTCGACGGCGTCACCTGCCGCGTCTCGGGCGTCTGCACGCACATGGGCGGAATCCTCCAGTGGAACCGCGCGGAGCGGTCGTGGGACTGCCCCCTCCACGCCTCGCGCTTCGCCCCCGACGGCACGGTCCTCGAGGGCCCCGCGACGGAGCCCCTCGAACAGCGCTGACACCTCCCCGGCGCAGGCGGCGTCACCCCTCCCCGGTCGTTCAC
>NZ_JADGLL010000047.1 GCF_015235415.1 Microbacterium paludicola
GCGGGGACGGCGGCGGCAGCTCGTTCTGAGTCGCCGCGGCGGTCAGCGGCCGTTACGCGGGGTCGCGGGATCCGGTTCGGACAGGATCGGCACATCCGCGCGCTTCCTGTCGCCGATCGGCAGGCCGCCCGCCGCCAGCAGGCAGCCGACGATCACGACCGGGAAGCCGAGCAGCAGGGCGGGAGTCAGCGGCTCGCTCAGGATGAGCGCTCCCAGCGCGACGGCGACCACGGGGTTCATGTAGGTGAACATCGGCGCGCGCACGGGGCCGACCTCGCCGATCAGGGCGAAGAACACGATGAACGCCACGGCGGTGCAGAGCACGGTCAGCAGCGCCAGGGAGATGACGCTGTTCGCCGCGGGCGGCTGCGGGCTCGTCAGCAGCGCGATCGGCGCGTAGCCGAGCCCGACGGCGCCGAGAGCGAGCGTGATCGTGCCGAGAGAGGGGACCTCGTTCAGCTTGCTCGCCACGATGAACGGCGCGATCGCATACAGGACGGCGACGAGCAGCACCTCTCCCATGGCGAGGAGGTCGGCGCCCGCGCCGCCCGAGCTGCCGAGGCCGACGATCGCGACGCCGGCGAAGCCGAGCACGAGGCCGATCGTGCGCAGCGGCCGCAGCGCTCCCCTGTCGCCGCGGATCACCGCGATCACCGTGGCGAACAGCGGCACGGTCGCCACGAGCAGACCCGTGAGACCGGAGGGGATCGTCTGCTCGGCGTGCGCCAGCAGCACGAACGGCCCGGCCATCTCGATCGCCGCGAAGGCGAGCACCCACGGCCACTTGCGCAGCGCCGGCTTCAGCGCCCCCTGGCGCAGCGCGAAGGGCAGCAGAAGGAGCGCGGCCCCGCCGGTGCGCACCGCGACGACCGCGGCGGGCGAGAACGACTCGACCGCCTCGCGGATGAAGAGATACGGGACTCCCCACAGGATCGCCATGATGGCGAAGAGCACCCATCCCCGGGTGGTGAAGCGAGACGATGGCACGCGCCGATCATCGCACGGGCCCCCGACATCGCTTCTTTGGCCGCCCGTGGATCGATCGCTCGGCCGACGCTTCGCGCCGGCGCTCGATCCCGATGGACGTCGCTGGCGCTCCGTCCGGGCGCGCTGGTTGGCCCCATCCGGGGCACGCTCACTTCGCTCGCACGAGGGCACAAGCCGTGACCAGAGTCTCGCGGAGCCGAAGCGACCGCACCGAAGCCGCACCCGAATGCGAGCCGTCATCTCGACTCCCCTCCGCTCGCTCGATAACCGGGCCCGACGGTTGCTGAGCGAGCTTGCGAGCCGAAGCGATCAGCGGGTGCCCAAGCGCGTGGGATGCGCGAGCGAAGCGAGCGATTAGATCGTGCGGCGGCCCTCGAAGGCGCGGCCGAGCGTGACCTCGTCGGCGTACTCGAGGTCGCCGCCGACGGGCAGGCCCGAGGCGAGACGCGACACCGTGATCTGCAGCGAGGTGAGAAGGCGGCTCAGGTAGGTGGCCGTCGCCTCGCCCTCGAGGTTCGGGTTGGTGGCGAGGATGACCTCCTGCACCGTGCCGTCCGCGAGACGCGACATCAGCTGCTGGATGCGGAGATCATCCGGACCGACCCCGGCGATGGGGCTGATCGCTCCGCCGAGCACGTGGTACAGCCCGCGGAACTCCCGCGTGCGCTCGATCGCGGCGACATCCTTCGCGTCCTCCACGACGCAGATCAGCGCGGGGTTGCGGCGTGGGTCGCGGCAGATGGCGCACGTGTCCTGCTCGGAGACGTTGCCGCAGATCTCGCAGAACTTCACCCGCTCGCGCACCTCGCGCAGCAGCTCGGACAGCCGGGACACGTCGAACGTCGGCGTCTGCAGGATGTGGAACGCGATGCGCTGAGCCGACTTGGGGCCGATGCCGGGAAGGCGACCGAGCTCGTCGATCAGCTCCTGGACGATGCCGTCATACATTCAGGGGGTCACTTTCACTGGAACCGCGTGGGCGGCTCGTAGGGCTCCTCGTGCAGGAACCGCGCCTCGAGGATCTGCCGCACGACCGCCTCGCCGTACCGCTGCACGCCGTCGGTCTGCACGACGCGGCGCTGCACAGTCACCGTCGGGGTCTGGATGACCGGCGGCGTCGACGGGGCCTCGGGCTCCTCTTCCTCGGCGTCGACGGGCACCTCGGTCGGGATGACCTCGCCCTCGCGCTCGAGCGTCGCGACGCGTGCGGACACGGGCACCGCGGCCTCTTCCGGATCGTCGTCCACCGCGAGCGCGGGCGACGCGTCGGAGTTCGGGATGGGCGCGACGGCCCAGTCGGTGACAGGCGCGGCGGCATAGGTCGCCGGGGCGGAGACCGGCTCGCGGCGCGGCTGCTCGTCGCGCACGGCGGGACGAGCGGGCTCGGGGCGCGGCGGTGCCGCAGGGGCGGCGGCGCGGGGAGCCGGGGCGTACGCGTCCTCATCCGGATACGGCTCGCCCGCGTACGGGTCGTCGGGATAGTCCGGCTCGGGCGGCAGGTCGTCGTACGGCCGCGCCTGCGGGGCGGTCGCCGAGGGCGCGGCGGATCGGGCCGGGTCGGGGTCGGACGACGGCTCGGCCGCGGGGCGTCCGCCGCTCTGCTCGCGCGGGCCGCTCTCCCGGCCCGCGGTGTCGAGGCGTGCCAGGTACTTCACGCGAACGCCGAGCACGGCGAGGATCGCGGTGCGCAGGTCTTCGCTGATCCCGCCCTGCGGGGTGCGCGTCTTGAACTTGCCGAGGTCGCCCTCGTTCGGGAAGCCGAGCACGAGCACGTCGTCGGGCTTCACGTCGACGACGCGGGCGCCGGAGACGACGAGCCAGCTTGTGCGGCTGATCCCCTGCAGGCGCTCGAGCACGGAGCCCCAGGCTGCAGTGATGCCGTCGAGCGTGAGAGGCCCGGCGGGCACCGGCGGCGAGGGCTCCGCCGCGGGCTCGGGCGTGGCGGCGGGCGCCGTGCCGGGTGCGACGGTGGCCCATCCGGCGGCGGGAACGGCGTCCCCGTTCGCCGGAGATGTCGTGTTCGCCGGAGCCGGGGCGGGGGTTCGCTCCGTCGAAGCCGGAATCTCCGTCGCAGCGGCGGCGGGACGTGCGGGCTCGGGAGCGGGGGCCGCCGGAGCAGGAGCAGCAGCGGGAGCCGCCGAAGCAGGCGCCGGTGCAGCAGCGGGAGCCGCCGAAGCAGGCGCCGGCGCAGCGGCCGGTGCAGCAGCGGGAGCCGCGGGCGCGGCCGCCGGGGCCGGAGCCGCGGCGGGCACGGCGCCCGGCAGCGGTGCGGCGCCGGGGGTCGCGGCGGCAGCGGGAGCGAGCGCCCCGGCGAGCACGCGGGCGATCATCAGCTCGAGCTGCAGGCGCGGCGACGTCGCCCCCGACATCGAGTCGAGCGCGGCGCTGACGATGTCGGCGGTCTTCGACAGCCGCTCGGCGCCGAGTCGCTGCGCCTGACCGGCCATGCGCTCCAGCTCGTCGGACGGGATCCCCCGCAGCACGGCCGAGGCGCCGTGCCCGGTCGCGGCGATCACGATGAGGTCGCGCAGGCGCTCGAGCAGGTCGTCGACGAAGCGGCGCGGATCCTGCCCCGTCTGCACAACGCGGTCCACGGCCCCGAACGCGGCCGCGGCATCCCCCGACGCGAACGCGTCGATGACGCCGTCGAGCAGCTCGCCGTGCGTGTAGCCGAGCAGCGCGACCGCGCGTTCGTAGGCGACGTGATCGCCGTCGGATCCGGCGATCAGCTGATCGAGGATCGAGAGCGTGTCACGCGGCGATCCGCCGCCCGCGCGAACGACCAGGGGAAGCACGCCGGTCTCGACGTTCACTCCCTCCTGCTCGCACAGCGACTGGACATAGTCGAGCATCGCGGCGGGCGGCACGAGGCGGAACGGGTAGTGGTGCGTGCGCGAGCGGATGGTGCCGATGACCTTGTCGGGCTCGGTCGTCGCGAAGATGAACTTGACGTGCGCGGGGGGCTCCTCGACGAGCTTCAGCAGCGCGTTGAAGCCCTGCGGCGTCACCATGTGCGCCTCGTCGAGGATGAAGATCTTGAACCGGTCGCGGGCGGGGGCGAACACCGCGCGCTCGCGCAGATCGCGCGCGTCGTCGACGCCGTTGTGGCTCGCCGCGTCGATCTCGACCACGTCGAGCGATCCGCCGCCCGCGCGCGAGAGCTCGACGCAGCTGTCGCAGGTGCCGCACGGGGTGTCGGTGGGCCCCTCGGCGCAGTTCAGGCAGCGCGCGAGGATGCGGGCCGAGGTCGTCTTGCCGCAGCCGCGCGGACCCGAGAACAGGTAGGCGTGCCCGATGCGGTCACCCCGCAGCGCGGTCATCAGCGGCTCGGTGACCTGAGACTGCCCGATCATCTCCCCGAAGGTCTCGGGCCGGTAGCGGCGATACAGGGCGGTGGTCACCCGATCAGCCTACGGGAGCCCGCCGACATAGACGCGGCAGGATCCTCAGGCTCACTCCGGGCGCACGACGCCCAGCCGGTACGCCAGGATCACCGCCTGCACGCGGTCGCGCAGGCCGAGCTTGAGCAGGATCCGGCCGACGTGCGTCTTCACCGTCGACTCGCTCAGGAAGAGGGCCGCAGCGACCTCCGAGTTGGTGGCGCCCTCGGCCATCAGGCGGAACACGTCGCGCTCGCGGGCGGTGAGGGCCTGCAGGGCCTCGTCGGCCTCGGCGCTGCGGTCGGCGGCGAGGTGCGGGGCCGCGTACTCGATGAGCTTCGCCGTGATGCGGGGCGCCACGACCGCGTCGCCGTTCACGACCGAGCGGATCGCGCTCAGCAGCTCGGCGGGGCGCGTGTCCTTCAGCAGGAACCCGCTGGCTCCGGCGCGCAGGGCGCCGAACGCGTATTCGTCGAGGTCGTAGGTCGTCAGCACGAGCACGCGCGTTCCGGGAAGGCGCGTGGTGATCCGCTCGGTCGCCTCGATGCCGTCCACCCCGGGCATCCGGACGTCCATCAGCACGACGTCGGGAACCAGCCGGGTTACGAGCTCGAGCGCCTGGGCGCCGTCGCCGGCCTCGCCGACGACCTCGATGCCGGGCTCGGCCTCGAGCACCATGCGGAACCCCATCCGCACCAGGTGCTGGTCGTCCACCAGCAGCACCCTCACCGCATCCGTCACGATGCCTCTCCCTCTCGCAGCAGCACGCTCACGCGCCATCCTCGCGGCTCGCGGGGGCCGATCTCGGCCGTGCCGCCGTACAGCGCGGCACGCTCGCGCATCCCGAGCAGCCCGCGCCCGCCCTCGGACACGGCGACCGCGAGCCCGTCGTCCTCGACGAGGATCGAGACGGCGTCCTCGCGCCATTCGACGCGGACGTCGACGCGGGTGACTCCGCGGGCGTGGCGCAGCGCGTTCGTGAGCGACTCCTGCACGATCCGGTACACGGTCAGCCCCAGGGCCGCATCGGCGCGCGGCGCGCCCGACACGGTCAGCGTCACCGGAAGGCCCGCCCGGGCGAACTCGGCGACCAGCGCGGGAAGGTCGTCGGCCTGGGGCTGCGGCGCGCGCACGTCGGATCGTCCGGCGGATCCGCCGTCGGACCGCACGATCGCCAGCAGCCTGCGCACCTCGCCCAGCGTGCGGCGGCCGGTCTCGGCCACGGCCCCGATCGCGTCGCGCGAGCGGGCCTGATCCGGCGTCGCCGCGGCGCCCTCGGCGAGCGCGATCATGACCGATAGGCTGTGCGCGATCACGTCGTGCATCTCGCGCGCGATCCGCTCGCGCTCGCGGGCCGAGGCGATCTCCGCCTGCTGGTCGCGCTCGCGCCCCAGCTGCGCCGCGCGATCCAGGATGGCCGCGACGTAGCGCTTGCGCCCGCCGACGTTCGTGCCCAGCAGCGTCGCGATCAGCAGGATCACCACGAACGGCACCGCGATGTTCAGCCACAGCACGAGCGGGCCTCCGTCGGCAGCGGCCTCCGCTCCTCGCCCGTGGATCAGCGCCTTCAGGAGCGCGTCGAGCATGCCGGCGGCGGAGGCGATCCCGAAGCCGAGCCAGGCCGCGCGCGACGACCTGTACACCCCCAGCGCGTACACCGAGATCAGCACGGCCGCGGGCTGCAGCGGCGAGTCGATGGGGAACGACACGAGCAGCAGGACCGTCGCTCCGAAGAACGCCGGCCACACGAACCGGCGCCGCAGCAGCACGACGACCCCGCCCGCGATCCCCAGCGCGATGACCACCCAGACGGGCGGCAGTTCCGGACGCGGCTCGGGCAGGAGATAGGCCGCGACGCTCGCGGCGGTGATGAGCAGGTACACGCCCGCGACGAGCCCATCCGTCACCCACGGGTGGGCCTGCAGGTAACGCCGGATGGACCCCGGCGGCGACGGCAGCGCAAGGTCGCCCGGGAGCGCGCCGGAGCCCGGCCCCGCGGAGGCGGGACCGGGCGGCCGGGGCGAGGAGGCGCTCAGACGTCCCTCCCGCGCAGCACGAGGGCGCCGACGGCGAGCGAGGCGGCCGTCCACGCCGTGGCCACGAGGGCCGCGACCGGCAGGGCGAGGCTTCCCTCCTCGACGCCGCCGGCCGGGGCGATGCTGAACATGTCGTCGCCCGCGTTGGGCAGCAGGTACGGCTGCACGTCGGCGACCCACTCCACGGCCGAGCCCAGCACCATCACGAGCGTGGGAAGCACGAGCAGGATGCCGAGCGCGAACGCGATCGATCCGGCGGATGAGCGCACGGCCGCCGCGACGCCCAGCGCGAAGACGGCGACGAGGCCGAGGTAGACCGAGCCGCCGACCAGCGCCAGGGCGAGTTCGCCGTCCAGCGGCGAGGCGAGTCCCTTGGCATCGAGCATTCCGTACGTGGCGGCCCAGCTGGCGAACGCGGTCAGGGCGCCGACGACCGTCACCGTGGCGAACAGCACGACGGCCTTCGCCCACAGCACGGGAAGGCGGCGCGGCACGGCGGCGAACGTCGATCGCACCATGCCGGTGGCGTACTCCCCGCCGAGGCTGAGCGCACCCAGCACGGCCGCGACGAGCTGGCCCATGGTGAAGCCGATCGTGATCACGGACAGCGTCACCGTCTGCGCGCTCGCGCCGTCGTCGGGAACGCCGTCCACCATGTCGATCGTGGCGGCGAGGATCGCGGCGAAGCCGACGCCGATCAGCAGGATGAGCGCCAGCGACCAGGCCGTCGAGCGCAGGCTCGTGAGCTTGATCCACTCGGATCGCACAACCCGGGGGAACGTGATGCGGACGCCGGCGAGGGCCGGACGCGGGGCGGTGAGCGCGGTCATCGGACGACCTCCTCCATCTCGGCACGGTACTCGACCTCGTCGTGGGTGAGGTCGAGATAGGCGTCTTCGAGCGATCCCATGACGGTCGTGAGCTCGTGCAGCACGACGCCCGCGGCCGCGGCCGCCTCGCCGATGCGCTCGCGGACCGTGCCCGAGATCTGCACGGCGCCGTCCTCGAGCGGGGTGAGCGTCACGTCGAGACGCCCGAGCACCGCGGCGAGGCGAGGCAGGTCGGGGGCGCGCACGCGCACGGACGAGCCGGGCGCGCGGGCGATCACCTCGTCGACGGGGGCGTCGGCGAGCACACGGCCGCGCCCGAGCACGATCAGGTGGTCGGCCGTCTGCGACATCTCGCTCATCAGGTGCGACGAGAGCAGCACCGTGCGCCCCTCTGCGGCCAGACGCCGCATCAGCAGCCGCATCCACCGCACGCCCTCGGGGTCGAGTCCGTTGACGGGCTCGTCGAGGATCACGACCTGCGGGTCGCCGAGCAGTGCCGCCGCGATGCCGAGACGCTGCCCCATTCCCAGCGAGAAGCCGCCGACGCGCTTCGACGCGACCGCCTCGAGGCCAGCGAGCCCGATGACCTCGTCCACGCGGGAGGCGGGGATGCCGTGCGTCGCGGCGAGCGCGCGCAGGTGGTTGCGGGCGGTGCGGCCGGTGTGCACGGCCTTCGCCTCCAGCAGCACGCCGACCTCGCGCAGCGGCGCCGGCTTGCCGCGGTAGTCGGATCCGCCGACCGTGACGCGGCCGCTGGTGGGCGCATCGAGGCCGACGATCATCCGCATCGTCGTCGACTTCCCCGCCCCGTTGGGGCCGAGGAATCCGGTGACCTTTCCCGGCTGCACGACGAACGCGATGCCGTCGACGGCCGTCTTCGCGCCGTAGCGCTTGGTGAGTCCCTGCGCTTCGATCACGGGGTGCTCCTTCCTAGGTGGACGTCGCCTCGTGGCGGCGTGCCTCCACGCTAGGAAAGGGGCGGTCTCCGGCGCGTCCGCCCGCGGTCGCGACCTGCGCCGATCCGGTGGCACCGTGGTACCACCCACGCACTGGGGGGCCTACGGCTGCGGACCGGTGGCGACCGGGCGGTCCTCCAGGTTCGACCACTGGCTCCACGAGCCCGGGTACAGCGCCCCGTCCACGCCGGCCGCGGCGAGCGCGAGCAGGGTGTGCGCGGCGGTGACGCCCGAGCCGCAGTACACGGCGACCGGCGCACTCAGGTCGACGCCCAGCTCCTGGAATCGCGCGCGGATCGATCCGGGCTCGAGGAACCCTCCCCGCGCGTCGATGTTGCCGGTGGTCGGGGCCGACACGGCGCCGGGGATGTGCCCGGCGCGCGGGTCGATCGGCTCGACCTCGCCGCGGTAGCGCTCCCCCGCGCGGGCATCGAGCAGCGTGCCGATGCGCGGGAACGCCGCGGCGTCGTCGGCGGTCAACACCGGCAGTGAGCCGTATCGCAGCTCGATGTCGCCGGGCTCGGCCTCCACCTCGCCCGTCTCGAGCGGCCCGCTCCACGCCGCGAGCCCGCCGTCGAGCACCCGCACGTCGTGCACGCCGGCGTGCCGCAGCAGCCACCAGGCGCGCGCCGCGGCCATCCCCGACGTCGCGTCGTAGACGACGACGGGGCGCCCGGTCGCCACTCCCCACGCGCGCACGGAGCGCTGCAGCGCCTCGATGGACGGCAGCGGATGCCGCCCCTCGGTCGCGGGCCGGGACGGATCCGCCAGCTCGTGGTGGAGATCCACGAACACGGCGCCCGGGATGTGCCCCGCGAGGTAGTCGGGACGGCCGCCATCCGGATCCTGCAGGGTCCACCGCACGTCGAGCAGCGTGACCTCGCCCAGCCGCGCGGCGAGCTCGTCGGCCGAGATCAGCGGATCAGTCATGCGCGGGATGACCGTCGTGGATGACCGGGATCGACGTGGTCACCGGGATGGACGCCGTCGTGGGCACTGTCGGCTCGAGCATCGTGCCGTCGTCGCGCCGCATCTCCGAGAAGGGCTTCAGCGTCGGGCGGCCGGGCAGCACCGGGCCCTGGTCGGCGAGCGGGACGACGGCGGGCTGCTCGACGGTCGCGATGTAGGCCTTCCCGCGCACCTCGAAGGGCACCGGCGCGGCCGCGTCGTCCCCTGCCTCACCGGGCCGGACGCTCACCCGCATCTCGTCGCGACGCAGCACCACGTCGAGGGCGCGGCCCTGCCACTGCAGCGTGTACGCGAGCTCGGGCCACTCCTCGGGCAGGCGCGGATCGAACGTGAGCTCGCCGAGGTGGTCGCGCATGCCGCCGAAGCCCGACACCAGGGCGGTCCACACGCCGCCCGCCGAGGCGACGTGGACGCCGTCCGCCGCGTTGTGGTGGAGGTCGCCGAGGTCGACGAACAGCGCCTCCTCGAAGTAGTCGTGCGCAAGGTCCTGGTACCCGACCTCGGCCGCCAGGATCGACTGCACGACGGCCGACAGGGTCGAGTCGCCCGTGGTCAGCGGGTCGTAGTAGTCGAAGTCGGCGCGCTTCTCCTCCGCCGTGAAGTGGTTCCCCTGCAGGAACAGCGCGAGCACGACATCCGCCTGCTTCAGCACCTGGAAGCGGTAGATGACGAGCGGGTGGAAGTGAAGCAGAAGGGGGCGCTGGTCATCCGGCGTGTGCTCGAGATCCCAGACCTCGCGCTCGAGGAACAGCGAGTCCTGCGGGTGGATGCCGAAGCTCTCGCTGTACGGGATGTGCATCGCATCGGCCGCGCGTTCCCAGGCCTCGGGCTCGGAGGCGTCGAGCGAGACCCGGTCGGACAGGCGCCGGAACGCGCCGGGGTTCCCCTCGGCCATGTCGCGCACCACGCGCGCCGCCGCGCGCAGGTTGAAGCGCGCCATCACGTTCGTGAAGAGGTTGTCGTTGACCACGGTGGTGTACTCGTCCGGGCCGGTGACGCCGTGGATGTGGAACGACTCGATGCCGTCGTACGAGCGCCAGAACCCGAGGGTCGCCCACAGGCGCGCGGTCTCGACGAGGACGTCGGCGCCCTCGCGCTCGAGGAAGTCGCGGTCGCCGGTGGCGCGCACGTACTTCACGATCGCGTAGGAGACGTCGGCGTTGATGTGGTACTGCGCGGTGCCCGCCGCGTAGTACGCGGAGGCCTCCTCGCCGTTGATCGTGCGCCACGGGAACAGGGCGCCGGCCTCGTTCAGCTGCGCCGCCCGGCGGCGCGCGGCGGGGAGCATCATCGTCCGCATCCGCAGGGCGTTTCGCGCCCAGAGCGGGTTCGTGTACGCGAGGAACGGCAGCACGTAGATCTCGGTGTCCCAGAAGTAGTGGCCCGAGTACCCCGACCCGGTCACTCCCTTCGCGGGAACCCCGAAGCCGTCGGCGCGCGCGGCCGCCTGCGCCAGCTGGAACAGGCACCACCGGGTCGCCTGCTGCAGGCCGTCCTGACCGCTGATCCGGATGTCGGCGCGGCTCCAGAAGTCGTCCATCCACTCCCGCTGGCGGCGGTGGATCTCCTCCACCCCGATCACGGCGACGCGGTCGAGCGTGCGCCGGCAGCGGTCGACGAGCTCGCGCGCGGGGACGCCGCGCGACGTGTGGTAGCTGACGACCTTGGTGATGGTGGTCGGCACGCCGGCCTTCGCCTGCACCCGGAAGACGTGCTTGGCGATGTCCGGGTCGACGAGGTGCCGCACGTCGTAGTCGTTCTCGGTGTCGATCCGGTGGTCGCTTCCGACCGCGATCGTCATCCCCGACTCGGTCACCTTGTACGACAGGGCCGAGCGGAGGTCGTCCTGCCAGTACTCCTGGGGCATCAGCACCCGCTCGCCGATCTTCTCGGCCTTGCGGGGGTCGAACGTCGCGCTGCGCGCCGCGGCCTTCTGGGCGAGCACGGCCGGGGTGCCGCCGTAGACGTTCTCGCCGTCCTGGCGGTTCACGAGCTGCGAGCTGATCGTCACCGGCGCGTCGTCGTCGAGCACGGTGATGGTCATCCGCATCACGGCGAGGTGGCGCTCCTCGAACGACACGACGCGGTCGTCCTCGATCAGCACGTCCTTGCCCGCGGGCGTGCGCCACAGCAGCCGGCGCCGGTAGACGCCCTCGCGCATGTCGAGCACGCGCTCGTACTCGCGGATCTCGGCGATGTCCAGCGACAGCGGCTCGTCGTCGACGTACACGCGCATGACCTTCGAGTCGGGCGCGTTGATGATCGTCTGGCCGATCTCGGCGAAGCCGTATGCCTGCTCGGCGTGGCGGATCGGCCACGTCTCGTGGAACCCGTTGATGAACGTGCCGTGCTCGTGCGCGTGGCGCCCCTCGGGGTGGTTTCCGCGGAAGCCGAGGTATCCGTTGCCGACCGAGAAGATCGTCTCGGTCACGCCCGCGTCCTCCCCCGAATAGCGCGTCTCGATGAGGCGCCAGGGGTCGACGGGGAAGCGTTCGCGATCGATCATCGAGGTCCTTCAGGGGTACGGGATGCGGGACGGGCGCGGGGATGCGGGAAAAACGTGCTGAGGAGATGGTGCCGGATCAGGCTGAGCCCGAACCGGATCGGCTGTCGTGTGCGTCGGCGAACTCGGCGAGATCCGAGACGACGACGTGCGCGCCGGCATCGCGGAGGGCCTGCGCACCCGCGCCGCGGTCGACGCCCACAACGAGCGAGAACCCCCCGGCGGCGGCCGACCGGACGCCGGAGATCGCGTCCTCGACGGCGGCGGTGCGGGACGGATCCACCCCCGCCATCTGCGCCGCGACGAGGAACACATCCGGCGCGGGCTTGGAGGGAAGGTGCTGGCGCTCGGCGACCATCCCGTCCATCACCACGGGGAAGCGGTCGCGGATGCCCGCGGCGGCGAGCACGTCCTCGGCGTTCTTCGAGCTCGACACGACGGCGGACGGGACGCCCGCCGCGTCGAGGATGTCGATCAGCCGCATCGTGCCGGGGTACGCCTGGATGCCCTCCTCGCGCAGCACGCGGGAGAAGACGATGTTCTTGCGGTTGCCGATGCCGCAGACGGTGTCGGCCTCGGGTGCGTCCGACGGGTCGCCCCAGGGCACCTCGACGTCGCGGCTGCGCAGCAGGGCGGCGACGCCGTCGTACCGCTTCTTGCCGTCGAGGTGGTCGAAGTAGTCGGTGTCGGTGTACGGCGGCTGGATGTCCCAGTCGGAGAACAGGGTCTCGAACATCGCCCGCCAGGCGTGCATGTGCACCTCGGCGGTGGGCGTGATCACACCGTCGAGGTCGAAGAGCACGGCGTCGTACTGGGTGAGATCAGGCAGATCGGACACGGGTCCTCCAGATCGCTCGGCGACGCGACCCAGCGTAGTGGCCACCGGGTTTCGCAGGTATCACGGGCGGGGTGCGCGACGTCGGCCCAGCGTTGCGGATCCTCCGCGTCACGGAGCATCCCGCTCGAGCCACGCGAGCAGCGCCAGCGCGTACGCGGCCTCCACGTCGTCGTGCCGGAACCGGCCGTCGACGGTGCGCACGACCCATCCGGCCTCGGCACCGGCATTGGCGTCGGACTCGGGCTCGGACTCGGCCTCGGCCTCGGCCTCGAGGGCGAGCAGCCGGTCGCCGAGCATCTCGCGCAGCTGGTCCTCCCGCGGCAGCCACAGCGCGCTGTCGAGAGTGACCGAGTCGAGGGCCCACTCGGTCGTGCCGTTGAAGCCCAGCACGGGCTGGCCCTGGAACACGTGCATGTCGATCGTGAGATGGCTGATCCAGAACACCTCCCCCGCCACCGACTCCTGGTCGATGGTGAAGCGGTCGCCGGGCTCGGGCTGCCAGAGCACGCCGGCGTCGCGGAGGCGGCGTGCGAGGGCCAGGGGCAGCATGACCGATGCCTCCTACTTCGCTGACGCCAGGGTCTGGCGCGCGATCTCGAGCTCCTCGTTCGTGGGGACGACCAGCACAGCGACCCGCGAGTCGTCGGTCGAGATGCGGCGAGCGCCGCGCTCGCGGGCGTCGTTGCGCTCGGGGTCGAGCTCGACGCCCGCGAAGCCGAGGGTCTCGAGGGCGGCCGCGCGGATCGCGGCGTCGTTCTCGCCGACGCCCGCGGTGAACGAGATCACGTCCACGCCGCCGAGCTGCGCGATGTACGCCCCGGCGTAGGCGCGGAGGCGATGGATGTACACGTCGAACGCCAGCTGGGCCGCCTCGTCGCCGGCCCCGCGCCGCCTCGCGAGGTCGCGCATGTCGGTCACTCCCGCAAGGCCGAGGATGCCGCTGTTCTTGTTGAGAAGCCGGTCGAGGTCGTCGATCGACATCGACGCACGGCGGGCGAGGTGGAGAAGCACGGCCGGATCCAGGTCGCCCGAGCGAGTGCCCATCACGAGCCCCTCGAGCGGCGTCAGGCCCATCGACGTCTCGACCGAGCGGCCTCCGTCGATCGCGGTGACCGACGCGCCGTTGCCGAGGTGGAAGACGATCTGCTTCAGCTCGGCGAGGTCGCGGCCGAGGAACTCGGCGGCCTTCGCGCTGACGTACGAGTGACTCGTGCCGTGGAAGCCGTAGCGCCGGATGCGGTGCCGCTCGGCGAGCTCGCGGTCGATCGCGTAGGTGTACGCCGCGGCGGGCAGCGTCTGGTGGAACGCCGTGTCGAACACGGCGACGTGCGGGATGTCCGCGAAGGCGCGGCGGGCGGCCCGGATTCCCTGCAGGGCGCCGGGGTTGTGCAGCGGCGCGAGCACCGACAGCTCGTCGATGTTGATCTCGACGAGGTCGGTGATGACCGTCGCCTCGAAGAAGCGCGCCCCGCCGTGGACGACGCGGTGGCCGACCGCCACGGGCGGGTTGTCGTCGAGCGAGGGTCCGTGCTCGGCGAACGCGTCGAGCATCAGCGCGAAGCCGGCCGTGTGGTCCGGGATGGGCCGCTCGATCTGGTGCGTCGAGTCGAGCACCGTCGGCGCCGGCTCCCCCGGCTCGGCGTGGAAGCGCACCGTGTGCGTGGCGACGCCGGTGTCCTCGCCGATCCGCTCGACGAGCCCCGACGCGAGCACGCGCTCATGGGCCATGTCGAGCAGCTGGTACTTGAACGACGACGACCCGCTGTTGACGACGAGGACGATCATTGTTCTCCTTCTGCGCGCTTCGCACGCTCCACCGACGAGGCGAGGTGTCCCGCCCATCGTTCGTTGAGCGAGCGAGGAACGAGCGAGTCGAAACGGGCCGGACTCACGAGCCGCCTCACGCCTGCTGGGCCTGGATCGCCGTGATGGCGACGGTGTTGACGATGTCGCTCACGAGTGCGCCGCGCGAGAGGTCGTTGATCGGCTTGTTGAGGCCCTGCAGCACCGGCCCGATGGCGACCGCGCCGGCCGAGCGCTGCACCGCCTTGTAGGTGTTGTTGCCCGTGTTGAGGTCGGGGAAGACGAACACCGTCGCCCGGCCGGCCACGGCGGATCCGGGCAGCTTCGCCTTCGCCACCGCGGCGTCGGCGGCGGCGTCGTACTGGATCGGGCCCTCGATCGGCAGCTCGGGAGCGCGCTCCCGGGCGAGCTGGGTCGCGAGGCGCACCTTGTCGACGTCGGCGCCCGATCCGCTCTCCCCGGTGGAGTACGACAGCATCGCCACGCGCGGCTCGACCCCGAACTGCGCGGCCGTCGCCGCCGACGAGATCGCGATGTCCGCGAGCTGCTCGCTCGTCGGATCCGGGATCACCGCGCAGTCGCCGTAGACCAGCACGCGGTCGGCGAGGGCCATCAGGAACACGCTCGAGACGACCGACACCCCGGGCTTCGTCTTGATGATCTCGAACGCGGGCCGGATGGTGTGCGCGGTCGTGTGCGCGGCTCCCGACACCATGCCGTCGGCGAGCCCCAGGTGCACCATCATCGTGCCGAAGTACGACACGTCGGTGATGGTGTCGGCCGCCTTCTCGTAGGTGACGCCCTTGTGGGCGCGCAGCTTCGCGTACTCGGTCGCGAAGCGCTCGACGAGCTGCGGGTCGAAGGGGCTCAGCAGGTGCGCGTCGGAGAGGTCGATCCCGAGCTCGGTCGCCCGGGCGGCGATCGCGTCGGGGTCCCCGAGGATCGTGAGCTCGGCGACGCCGCGCGTCAGCAGCGAGGCGGCGGCCCTCAGCACGCGGTCGTCGTCGCCCTCGGGCAGCACGATGTGGCGGCGGTCGGCGCGGGCGCGCTCGAGCAGCCCGTACTCGAACATCAGCGGCGTCACGACGGTCGCCTGGGCCACGCCCAGCACGCGCGTGAGCTCGGCGGTGTCGACGTGCTGCTCGAACAGGGCGAGCGCGGTGTCGAAGCGGCGACCCGATCCGGATGCGCGCCCGCGCGCGCCCATCACGCGGACGGACGTCGCGTAGGTGTCGAGATCCGTGGTCACGATGGGGAGGGTGGATCCGAGGCCGTCGATCAGGCGCAGCACGTCCTCCGGCACGGGGAACGGGCCGTTCAGGACGACGCCGGTGAGCTTCGGGAACGTGCCCGACTGGTTCGCGAGCAGCGCCGCGACGAGCACCTCGGTGCGGTCGGCGGGGATCACGACCACCGCCCCCTCGCTCAGCCGCGGCAGCACGTTGACCATCGACATGCCCGCGATCACCACGCCGAGCGCCTCGCGCGTGAGCAGCTGCTCGTCGCCCTTGAGCAGCGTGCCGCCGAGCGCGCGCAGGATGTCCTGCATCGACGGCGCGACGAGCATCCGGTCCTCGGGAAGCTCCCACACGGGGACGCCGTCGCCCACCGCCGCGGCGACGGCCGAGGTCGTGTCGGCGAGCTGATCCGGATCGGCGCGGTTCACAACGACCGCGGCGAGCTCGGCACGGCCGCGCTCGAGCTCGGGAAGGGCGAGGTGCGCGAGCTGCGCCATCTCCTCGGGCGTGCGCGCGGTGGTGGTGCCGAGCTGCTCGGCCTGCCCCTGCTGGGCGCGGCCGCCGAGCACGAGCAGCACCGGGGTGCCGAGGTTCGCGGCGATGCGCGCGTTGTAGGCGAGCTCGGCCGGGCTGCCGACGTCGGTGTAGTCGGTGCCGACGACGACGACCGCGTCGCACTGCGCCTCGACGGCCTTGAACCTGCCGACGATCGTGCCGAGGGCCGCCTCGGGATCCGCGCGCACGTCGTCGTAGGTGACGCCGACGCACTCGTCGTAGTCGAGATCGACGCCGTCGTGGCCGAGCAGCAGCTCGAGGACGTAGTCGCGCTCGACCGTGGATCGCGCGATGGGCCGGAACACCCCCACCTTCGGCGTCACCCGGCTGAGGGCGTCGAGCACCCCGAGCGCGATGGTGGACTTGCCGGAGTGCCCCTCCGCGGAGGTGATGTAGATGCTCCTCGCCACGCCGCCAGCCTACGTCCGCGCGGGGCGGCCGGGACAGGGGCGCCCCCGGTTGCTGAGCGACCGCCGCGGAGCCGCCCGTCCGTGCGAGCCGGTCATCTCGACTCGCAAGCTCGCTCGATAACCGGGGTGCGGTACTCGCAGAGGTGCGGCAAACGCACGCAACAAGGGGCGCAAAGGTGCACACGCCGCACGTTTACCCCACCGGTTGCTGAGCGAGCGCCAGCGAGCCGAAGCGACCGGCCCGAAGCGACCCACCCGTGCGAGCCGTCATCTCGACTCGCAAGCTCGCTCGATAACCGGGGTTGGGGCAACGCACCTGTGCCCCCGTGCGAACGAAGTGAGCGTGGAGCGAAGCGACCAACTCAGCGCGAAGCGCTGCCGCAGCGGAGCGTCAGCGACGGTGCCTCGCTCGCGAGTGCCGGCGCGGAGCGTCGTCGCGAGCGTGCGAGCCGCTTCTGAAGAAAACGGTGCGAGCCGCTCCTGAAAAGAACTGCCGCTCCTAAATAAAAAGACTCTCCGCGTACCCGACAGAGCCTGGTTACCCTTGCTACGTTTCCGTCCTGGGGGAGTTGGCCTGGATGTCGCCACGCGGAGAGCTTCGTCCAGTTTAGACGACGCGGGGCGATCCGGCACATCGGGCGGGCACGCACCGGCTCTTCTCGGGGCAAGATGGACCCAAGACGCGCAGAGACGACGGGATCGATCCGGCGGATGCGCCGAGATCGAGGAGCAGGATGACCGAGCCGATCACCGCGGAGCGCTTCCAGGAGGCGACGGACGGCATCATCCGTTCCGTCAGCTCCGTGATCGACGGGAAGCCGCAGGCAGTGCGGTCGGCTCTCGTCGCGCTGCTCGCCGAGGGGCACCTGCTGATCGAGGACGTGCCGGGCGTCGGGAAGACGGTGCTGGCGCGGGCGATGGCGGCGTCGATCCACGCGCGGGTGCGGCGCGTGCAGTTCACGCCCGACCTGCTGCCGAGCGACGTGACGGGCGTGTCCGTGTTCAACCCGGGCACGCGCGAGTTCAGCTTCACGCCGGGGGCGGTGTTCGCGAACATCGTGATCGCGGATGAGATCAACCGCTCCTCCCCCAAGACACAGTCGGCGCTGCTCGAGGCGATGGAGGAGCGGCAGGTGACGGTCGACGGCACGTCTCACGTGCTGCCGGATCCGTTCCTCGTGGTCGCGACGCAGAACCCGCTCGAGATGGAGGGCACCTACCCGCTCCCCGAAGCGCAGCGCGACCGCTTTATGCTCCGCATCTCGATGGGGTACCCCGACGCGCAGGCCGAGGCGCTGATGCTGCGCCAGCGCGACACACAGAACCCGCTGGCGGCGCTTCGTCCGGTCGTGACGATCGACGACGTGTCGGCGCTGATCCGGTTCGCCCGGTCGGTGCACGTCGCGCCGACGATCGAGGAGTACGCGGTCGCCCTGGCGCAGGCGACCCGCTCGGACCCCGAGCTGCGCCTCGGCGCGTCCCCGCGCGCGACGCTGCAGCTGGTGCGGGCGGCGAAGGTGTGGGCGGCGCTCGACGGACGCTCGTTCGTCATCCCCGACGACGTCACCGACCTGCTCGAGCCGGTGTTCGCGCACCGGCTCATCGCCTCCCGTTCGGCGTCGGGCGCCCATCGCGCGGGCGATCCGGTGCCGCAGATCCTCGGGCGGATCGCGGCGTCCGTCCGGGTGCCGCTCGCGGTGCGCTGATCCGGATCCGGACATGTCCCCCGCCTCGTCCTCCCGCTCTCTCGGCGGCGCGCCGCTGACCCTGCGCGGGGCGGGAGCGGTGGCGCTGGGCGTGGCCCTGCTGATCGCCGCGTCGAGCCTCGGGCGGGTGGAACTCGCGGTCTTCGGCCTCGCGCTGCTGCTGCTGACGGCCGGCGGATGGCTGAGCCTGCGTCTGGCGGGCCGGGTGACGGATGTCGACCGCTCGCTGACGACGGACGTGGCGAGCGTCGGCGGCATCTCGACGGTCGAGGCGCGGCTGCTGCTGTCGGCGCGGCCGGTGCCCGGCGGCACGTGGCGCGACGGCCTGCCCGACTTCGCGGTGCGCGCGATCGCGACCGAGGCGTCGCCGAACGGCGCCACCGGCGAGCTTCCGCCGGGCGGGCGCGGCATCCTGCATGTGTCTTATGCCGTGATGGGCATGCGTCGCGGGCGGCACACGATCGGGCCGCTGCAGACCGCGGCGGTCGACCCGTTCGGCCTCACCCGCCGCCGCACGACAATCGGGATGCGCACGGCCGTGACGATCGTCCCCGCGGTCATCCCGCTCGCCGCCCTGCCGGGGTCGCCGGGCGCCAGCGGCAGCTCGCAGCTCACCACCGGCCGGCACGGGCAGGGCGCGGACAACCTCATCCCGCGCCCGTATGCGCCGGGCGACTCGATGCGCCGCATCCACTGGCGGGCGTCGGCACACCACGGCTCGTTCATGGTGCGCGAGGAGGAGCGGGAGACGACGCCGCGCGCCATCATCGTGTTCAGCCGCGGCGCCGAGCGCTGGGGCTCCGCCGCTCCGCACGGCACCGACGAGGGCTTCGAGGCGGCGATCACCCTGTGCGTCTCGGCGGCGTGGAGCCTCGCGCGGGACGGATATTCCGTGAGCGTGATGGACAGCGACGGCGCCGTGATCGGCCTCGTCGAGTCGCACGAGGAGATGTCCGACCTGCTCGTCGCCTTCGCCGGGATCGCCCCGCGCGGGGAGGACACCCTCGCGCGCCTCTCGACCGCGGTCGGCAACTGGTCGGGGGCGCCGGTCATCCTCATCACCGGTCGCCTCGACGCCCAGGACCTCGCGGGCCTCGGCCCGGTCGCCGCGCAGTCGTCCCGCGCGGTGCTGCTCGCGGGGGATCCGCGCGGCGACGCCCTCGACCGCGCGGCCCGCGCCGGATGGCACGCGGCCCGGCTCGGGGGCGATGTCGAGGCGGCGTGGCTCACGGCGACGCGGCCCGATGAGGACACGCGGTTCGAGGGGTGAACGCGCATGCCGGTCGCTGAGGCTCCCCCCGCCACGCGCGAGTCGCTGCAGCGACTGCGCCCGGCCGGCCGCCCCGACGAGCGTCGCACGCCACCCCGCGGCGTGCGGGGCGATCTCGAGCTGACGCTCGGCGTCGCGGCCGCCACGATCGCCGCGATGCTGCCGATCGGCCGGCTCGTCGAGCCGGGATGGATGCCCGGCGCGGTCGCGACCATCCTGGTTGTGCTGTTCGCGGGCTATCTGCTGCGCCGGATGGGCGTTCCCGGCATCGTCGCCGCGGTGGGCGAGCTCCTGGTGTGGGCGGTGTGCGCGACCCTGGCCCTCGGGCACGACGACGCGCTGCTGGGCTTCCTTCCCACCCTCGACCTGCTCCGGGATCTGCCGCGGGTGCTCGACCTCGTCGGGGTGGAGGTCGTCGAGGGCGTCGCCCCGATCGATCCCAGCCGCGAGTTCGCGTTCGTGCTGATCGCGGCGGGCGGGTTCCTCGCCTTCTGCATCGGGCACGTCGTGCGCGACGTCCGCCTGCCGCTGCTTGCCGCCGTGGTGCTGATCACGGTGTTCGCCATCCCGCAGCTCGCGGTGCCGGGCGATCCCGACTTCGTCGCCGCCGTGTTCCTGATCGCGGCGATCCTCTGGCTCGTCCGCGCCGAGATCCGCGCTCGCCGGCCCGGGATGGAGGCCGGCCCCGTCGCCTCGACGTGGGCG
>NZ_JADGLL010000048.1 GCF_015235415.1 Microbacterium paludicola
ACAGTCGCAACGTCTCCGGGCTCATCCCCAGCAGCCCAGCCACATGCCTAACCGCGCTCATCATCGTCGGGTGCGACGGCCGCGTCTCCGCGAGCATCCGCAACGCCCGCTCACGCATCTCCGGCGAATACTTCCTGTTCATCGTGTTCCATCCTTGCTTGAAGAACGGAACGAAAGTCAGGCCGATTCAGAAGCCGAGCACGTCAGCCAGGTACTGCACCAAGTGTTCAGCCAGCTCGAAGCCTCCAGCGACGACGAACGCACCGTGTTGACCACCCAGCGCGAGAAGCTCGATGCCGAACGCCTCAAGCTCGTCCAAGCCCACTACGCCGACGCCATCCCGCTCGACCTGCTCAAGAGCGAACAGGACCGCATCCGCACCAGCCTCGACGCGATCAGCAGCCGGCTCGACAGCCTCGCGAACACCTACCACAGCGCTCACGAGGGCCTCGATCAGATCGTCGGAGTCCTCACCGACCTCGGTGACCTCTACAGCAAGTGCGAACCTGCTGAACGCCGCATGCTCAACCGCGCGCTGTTCAAGCGAATAGTCATCGACGAGGACGAACACGTCACGTTCGTGCCAGCCGAACCGGCGGCCGCTGTCCTCGCGCAGGAGCATGGGGGCGAGACGCCCCAACCGGCTCCGGACGCGAAACTGCCCCGCCATCAGACGGGGCAGATTTCGAATTTCTCAACTTACGTGGACCCAGGGGGATTCGAACCCCCGACCTTCTCATTGCGAACGAGACGCGCTACCAACTGCGCCATGGGCCCGTGAACCTCGTCAACATTACCAGACCCGCGGGGCGCTCCCGCACGCCGGCGGCAGCCCGGGCGTGCCGGATCCCGGATCAGGCGGACGCGCGACGCGTGAGCAGGTCGCGGACGTGCGCCTCGATCTCGGCGTCGTCGACGTAGCCCATGCGCGCGTACGGCGAGGAGGCCGCGGCAGGATCCGGTCGGACGGTCTCGATCGGCACGGGAGCGGGACGCAGCTGCGCGGCACGCTGGCGCAGGGCCTCCTGCTCGGCGGCCCGTCGCAGCGCCTCGCGCGCCTCGGCCTCGGCCCTCGCGGTCTGCGCGCGCGACCCGGCGGTCGCGGTGAGCGGGGCCGGCAGCGAGCGCGGCACCCAGCCGCGATCTGCCTCGTCGAGCAGCGGAGCCGGCGCGGCGCGGCGCACCGGAGCGGCACCCACCGCGGGGGCCGCGGCGCGGCGCGCCGCACGCGCCTGCACGGCGGCCATCCGCTGCAGCATCGCGAGCGCGAGGAGCGTGATCGCGATTCCGGCGCTCAGCCACACGGCGCCGGCGCCGGCGATCAGCGCCCACGTGCCGAGGCCGCTCAGCGCGATCCCGGCGAGCGCGGCCACGGTGGCGACGAGCCTCACCCGACGGCGGGCCTTCGCCTGACGCACCTCGGGGGCGGATCGCAGAGCAGCGATCTCGCGGCGCTTCTGCTCGAGGGCGACGAGGTCCTTCTCGACCTGCAGGCGGCTCTGCTCGATCTTGAGCCGGCTCTGCTCGGCCTGCACCTGCTTCGCCAGCTTCTGCTTGGCCGAGGCCTCGCGAGCGGTGAGCTCGACGCGGACCTCCTCCGGCGTCTCGCTGGTCTCGGCGAGCACGCGCAGGGCCTGGTTCAGGCGCACGGCGTTGCGCTCGGCCGCGTTGTACTGCGCGCGGCTCTGCCAGGTCGGCAGCAGATAGACGAGCCACAGCAGCGTCGCGACCGCGACGACCACGCCTCCGCCCAGCAGCTGCCCATCCATGCCCCCCACGGTAGGCGACGCCGCCCCGCCCACCCGGCAGGCGGCGGGCGTGTCCTGCCGCATCGCCTGCGCTGCCCGTGCCGATCCCGGACGCGTGCGCTAGGGGATGTCGGCGGCGTGCTGCGGCGCGCGTCCGGACGCCCAGCGCTGCAGCACGCCGTCGGGCACGTCCTCGGTCGTCAGCGCGAAGGCGTAGTGGTCGCGCCAGGCGCCGTCGATGTGGATGTACCGCCGCCGCAGGCCCTCGTACCGGAAGCCGAGCTTCTGCACCACGCGCAGGCTCGCCGCGTTCTCGGGCCGGATGCAGATCTCCATCCGGTGAAGCTGCAGTTTCGTGAAGCACACGTCGGTGGCGAGGGCGACGCCCGTCGGCGTGATCCCCTTACCCGCGAAACGCTCGCTCACCCAGTAGCCGATGGTCGCCGAGGACAGCGATCCCCGCGCGATCCCCCACACGTTCAGCTGGCCGGCGATCTCGCCGTCGTACTCCATGACGAACGGCACCCCCTGCCCGTCGCGGTACTGCTGCAGCAGGCGGCGGATGCTGCCGCGCATGTCGAGCGGAGCGGGGCCGCCGGGGCTCGTCGCCTCCCACGGCCGCAGCCAGGAGCGGTTCATGAGCAGCTCGTTCTGCAGGATCCGCGCGTCCCGGTGACGAACGAGCCGGATGGAGATCGGCCCATGCTGTCGCGGGGCGAGACCGTCCATCCGGCTCCTTCGGGAAATGTGTGGCTACAGCGTCTTCGCGAACTCCTTGAACCACGGGCGCAGCTCGGGTCCGAGGTCCTCGCGATCGGCCGCGAGGCGCATGATCGCCTTGATGTAGTCGACCCTATCGCCGGTGTCGTAGCGACGGCCGCGGAACACGACGCCGAACACGCCGGGGCCCTCGGCGTCGGTCGCGACCTCCTGCAGGGCGTCGGTCAGCTGGATCTCGCCGCCCTTTCCCGGAGCGGTGCGCGCGAGGATCGGGAAGATCTCGGGCGAGAGCACGTAGCGGCCGATGATCGCCAGGTTGGACGGCGCATCCTCCTTGGCCGGCTTCTCGACGAGGCCCTTGACCTTGACGACGCCCTCGGTGTCGGTCTCCTCGACGTCGGCGCAGCCGTACATGTGGATGCTGTCGGGGTCGACCTCCATGAGGGCGATGATCATCGCGCCGCGCTTCGCCTGCTCGGCGATCATCGTCGTGAGCAGCTCGTCGCGCTCGTCGATGAGGTCGTCGCCGAGCATGACCGCGAACGGAGAGCTGCCGACGTGCGCCTCGGCGCGCAGCACGGCGTGGCCGAGGCCCTTGGGCTCGCCCTGACGCACGAAGTGGATGTCGGCGAGGTCGCTCGAGGCCTGCACGCGCTCGAGACGCGCCTTGTCGCCCTTGTCGAGCAGCTTCGTCTCGAGCTCGGGAACCGCGTCGAAGTGGTTCGCGAGCGCGTTCTTGTTGCGCCCGATGATCATGAGCACGTCGCGGATGCCCGCGGCGACGGCCTCTTCGACCACGTACTGGATGGCCGGCTTGTCGACCACCGGCAGCATCTCCTTCGGAGTGGCCTTCGTGGCGGGGAGGAAGCGCGTGCCCAGGCCGGCCGCGGGGATGACTGCCTTGATCTGCGGGGGATGCATGCCCTCATCGTAGGCGAAGGGCGTTACGCGTCTGTGACCGACTGGTGTCACCGGCCCCGCGTCGCCCCGATCCGAGCCCCGGCGGAGCCCGCGCCTAGACTCGTGGAAACGCGCCGCACGGAGCGGCCGGAGGGAGACGATGTGACGGACTCGCTCGATCAGGCCAAGCGGGCGCTGCGCGCCGAGCTCCGCGAGCGACGGCAGCAGCTGTCCGACGCGCAGCGCGAGAGCGCCGCGGAGGGCATCCGGGTGCAGCTCGAGGCGCTCGTCGACGCGCTCGGCGCACGCAGCGTCTCCTGCTTCCTCTCCTCGCCGACGGAGCCGGGCACCCGCTCCTTCATCAACGCGGCGATCGAGCAGGGCCTGCGCGTGCTGCTCCCCGTGATGCGCGAGGACGGGCTGCTCGACTGGACCGTCGCGTCCCCCGGCGGCCAGGAGGTGCAGAGCGCCCTCGGCGTGCCCGAGGCCGTCGGCGAGCTGCTCGGCCCGATCGCGGTCAACGACGTCGACCTGATGATCGTGCCGGCCGCCGCCGTCGACAGGGGCGGGATGCGGATGGGCTGGGGGCGCGGCTTCTTCGACAAGACCCTGGGTTCCATGGCGCGGCGTCCCCCCGCCTATGCCGTCATCTATGATTCGGAACTGGTCGACAGCGTGCCGCAGGACGTGCACGACCAGCCGGTGACCGGGGTCGTGACCCCGACGCGCACCGTGCGGCTGCCGGCCGACACCTGACTCCTCCGACACCTTCGAGGTCGCATGCCCACCTATGCCTATGCCTGCAAGACCTGCGGGCACGCGTTCGATGCCGTCCAGTCGTTCAGCGACGCCACCCTCACCGAATGCCCCGCGTGCGGCGGCGTGCTGCGCAAGCAGTACGGGTCCGTCGGCGTGACGTTCAACGGGTCCGGCTTCTACCGGACCGACTCGCGCGGTTCGTCCGACGGGCGTGCCGCTGCTGGCGCAGCGTCCCCCGCTCCGGCATCATCGAAGCCGGAGGCGTCGCCCAGTTCGGGCGCGTAACGGGAATGATGCCGGCGATCGTGTCGGCAAAGGGGGAGGACCCATGATTCAGGGCTTCAAGGAATTCATCTCGCGCGGCAACGTGATCGACCTCGCGGTCGCCGTGATCATCGGCGCCGCGTTCAGCGCGATCGTGACCGCCGTGGTCGAGCACATCGTGAACCCGCTCATCGGCGCTCTCGTGCCGTCGGGCGACCTCGCGGGCTGGGTGATCCCGATCCAGGGAATCTTCGCCACCGCGAACTTCGGCATCGGCGCGGTGATCTCCGCGATCATCAACTTCCTCGCGGTCGCCGCGGTCGTGTACTTCGCGCTCGTGCTGCCGATGAACAAGATGGCCGAGCGCCGCGCAGCGAAGCTGGGCGTCGTGGAGGACGAGCCGGCCGCGCCCACGCAGGAGGAGCTCCTCGCCGAGATCCGCGACCTGCTCGCGGCACAGCGCCGGGCCTGACCCGCACGGATCGAAGAAGGCCTCTCCGGATCATCCGGGGAGGCCTTCTTCGTGCGCGATTCGGGATCCGACGGATCCGGGATCGACGGGACGCCCGGCTCCGTCGGCTCCGCCTCAGTAGTGAGGCGGCACGTCGCGGCGCAGGCGCTCGTCATTCGGTCCGCGATCGGCGGATGGATCGGCCGGCGCCTTCTCGCCGCGCAGCGTCGCCTCGGCCTCGGAGTCGGTGAGCGTTCCCTCGACCGGCGTCAGCTTGGCGCGGCGCGAACCGCGCACGCGCACCACCCGCTGACGCGGCGGCTGCTTCCCGTCCACGGCCTCAGAGGCTGAGCGGCTGGGTGTCGCCGTCGGCGCGCTGCGCCTCGGGAGAGACGCCCAGCACCGCGGCGATCCGCTCGGCCACGGCCGCAGGGTCGCTGTACAGGTCGAAGGCGTGCACGCGCACGTAGTGCCAGCCCAGCCGGCGCAGCACGTGGGGCCGCAGTCGCAGCGACTCGCGCAGCGACTCGCCCCGCGACTCGGGGTCGGGCTCGACAACGACCGCCTTGCCGCCGTGCTGCGCGACGAGCGGCAGCAGGCCGCGGTAGTCGACGTCCACGGCGACGCCGAGTCGGCGCAGCTCGCGCGCGAGGGCGAGCGTGAGCGGGTCGGCAAGGTCTTCCAGGCGCGCCTCGCGCCCGCGGGCGGCGATGCTGCCGAGGATGCCCATCAGGGTCGCGGCGCCGTGCTCGAGCCGCCCCTCATCGAAGGCGGAGGGCCGGATGGACGACACGATCACCATCGAGCGGCGCGCTCGCGTCATGCCGACCGTGAGCAGCCGCTCGCCGTCGGGCGTCGACAGGTCGCCGAACTCGCTGAGCACGCGGCCGTGCTTGGTGAGGCCGTAGCCGAGCGAGAAGATGACGCGGTCGCGGCTCTCGGCGGTGGCCTCCTCGAGCGTCAGCACCGCCAGCGGCTCCGCCGTCTCGCGCGCGACGAAGTCGGCGACATCCGACCGCCCGGCAAAGGCCTCCATGATCGCGGTGCGCACGCGCTCGGCGTGGCGGCGGCTGGCAGTGACGACCATGAGCGACTCCGCGGGGCGGTTCACCGCGTGCTCGACCACGAGCGTCACCACGCGGGCGACCTCGGCGTCCGGGCTCTCGACGGATCCGGTGATCGGGTCGGGCGTGCCCGATCCGCCCTCGACGTAGTCGACCGAGAGGCTGCCGCGGCCGAGGTACGAGCCCGCCCACGGCAGCGACACGATCTCGCCGCCGTAGAACGCGTCGTTGACGAGCTCGGCGAGGTCCTCTCCCCCAGCCCGGTAGCTGCGCGTGAGGGTGGCGAGGGGCAGCACCTCGGCGAGGCTCTCGAACAGGCTCTGAGGATCGAACGCGGCGTCGGCGGCGGGCTCCCCCGCCGCGGCCACGGCGAACGGCGTCGGCCGCTGCGTCACGGGGTCGCCGAAGGCGACGACCTGGCGTGCGCGGCGGATGGCCGGCACCGCCTCGGCGACGCCGATGGCGCCCGCATCGGCGATGAGCACCACGTCGAACGCGGGGTCATCCGGAATCGAGGGGACCTCGTACGGCGAGGCGATCCAGACCGGGGCGAGGATGCGCCCCAGCGTCGGCGCCTGCGCGAGGAGGTCCTGCGGCGTGACCTGCCCCTGGGTGAGGGCGCGGCGGAGCGCCGCCGACTCCTCGGGCTCGTCGACGATGCCGATGCGCCACTGCGCGGCGAGCTGCCAGGCGAGAAGCGGGCCGGATGCGGCGGCGTGCGCCTCGTCGACGAGGCGGAAGTCGCGCTCGAGCCGATCGACGACCGAGGTGTTCGCGCCCAAGAGCGCGCGGTCGTGCTGCAGCAGGTGCTCGAGCACCGACTGCCACCAGGCGAACTCGAGTTCCTCGCCCACGCGCTCCTCGTCGACGTGCCGCACCGACAGCTCGGTCAGCAGCGGCTCGAGGCCGAGGCGGGCGAGCTCGGAGCGCAGCTCGGCGCGCTCCACGATGTTGTCGAAGACCTCCGACTCGGCGGCGAGGCCGGCGAGGGTGCGGACAAGGCGCTGCACGGGCATCGCCGCGAGGCGCGTGCCGCGGCCGAGCGCGCGATCCAGATCAGAGAGCTCGGCCTCCACGCGCTGCCACTCGACCTGGACGTCGGCAAGACCCAGCGGGATGTCGGGGATGGTGCCGACGTCGACCAGCTTCTGCCACTGCGCGCGCTGGTGCTGGATGCGCACGAGCGCCTCGTGCATGTCGGCGAGGTGGACGCCGGGGCGCAGGTACTCCTTGGCGAGGCGCTTCAGGCGGCGGCGCGCGGCCCCCGTCATCTGCGACTCGCGGCGCGGACCGTATGCGCGGATCATGTCGGCGAGCGGGCGCTCGAACACGGTCGGGCTGAAGCGGTCGAGCGAGTCGCGGATGCCGTGGAGCAGGCGCAGGAACTCGCCCAGCTCGTCGATCGTCGTGAACGGCCGCATGCGGGTCTGCGCGATGAGCTCGTAGCCCCGCTCCAGCAGCTCGGGCACGCTCTTGTGGTGGAGCTTCCCGGCCTGCTCGTGGGCGCGGCGGGCATCCTCGGTCGTCGCGAACGTGACGCCGTACCAGGGCGAGTCGTCGGGGCCGACCTTGAACTCGCCGAGGCGCGCCGCGAGCGCGAGGGTCTTGCCGGCCGAGACGCGGTCGCCCGCGAGGGCCTCGAGCGCGCGGATGCCGAGGCGCGCCGACGTCGAGGGCGGCTCGGGAAGCGAGGCGAGCTTCGTCAGCGCGCGCGTCGCGTCGAGCACCGAGACGTTCAGCCTGTCGTGCCGGCGGGTGAGCGCACGGCGGTAGTCGCGCAGCACCGTTCGCAGACGCACGAGCGCATCGTCGACCTCGGCGACCTTCGGCTGCTCGGCCTTCTCGTTGCGGCCGATCGCGCGGATCAGGTCGCGGCGCAGGTCGGCCGGCGAGACGGCGAGCCCGTCGAGGCCGATGCCGGCCAGCCGGTGCCGCACGCCGTCGAGCGTCGCGCGGCGGGCGCTGACGACGAGCACCCGCTTGCCGGCGCGCACGAGCGAGCCGACCGCGTTGATGACGGTCTGCGTGCCGCCCGTGCCGGGAAGCGTGTGGACCACGAGCGATTCGCCGGCAGCGATGCGCGCGAGCACCGCCTCCTGCTCGGCATCCGCGTCGAGGAGCAGGGTGTCGGCGGCGGGCGCGCGCTCATCCGGATTCGGCACCGCCGCGGGCGTGACGTCCGCGGCGAGCGCGGCGAGGTCCTCGGGGTGTCCCGCGAGGGCGTTGAGCAGCGGGTGGTCGAGCCTGGTGAGGTCGCGCGCCATCGCGCCTCCCACCTCGGCGAAGGTCGAGACGATCAGGCGGGGACGCACCGAGAACGTGTCCACGTGCGCGAGAGCGGCGCGGAGGGCGTCGATGACCGGTTGGGGCTTGAACACCCCCTCCCCGTAGGCGAGCGCGGCGAGCGCGTCGCCGTCGAGTTCGACGCCGAAGTGGTCGCGCGCGGCGCGCACGAGCTCGGGGTTGACGGTGAAGTGACCGTGCAGCTTCAGCTCGAAGTCGCTGTGGTGACGCCGGATCGCCAGCGGGCGCAGCAGGACGGGCGCGGCGAACTGCTCGTCGGCGACACGCCACACGGCCATGCCGACCGCGAGCCGCACGGCGTCGATGCCGCGCACCGTGCGCAGTTCGAGGTGCTTGGTGGTGATGCGCTCGGCCGCGATGCGCGCGGTGCGAAGGGCCACCTCGTCGCGGAACAGGTTCGACAGCAGCGTCGACTTGCCCGTGATGAACTGCGGCAGGCTCCCGGGGTGCGCCTTGGTGATGTCGATGCCGGCCTCCGGCACCTCGGTGCCGTCGACGCCGATCGGGAAGTGAAGCAGCGGCGAGGGGCCGCCGAGATCGCCCGCAACGATGCGCAGCCGCTCTCGTTCGGGGTCGGCGACGTGCGCGACCACGACCCCCGGCTCGGCCACGCCGAGATCGGTGGGGGTCACGATGGTCCCCGTGTCGTCTGCCACGATGCGATCCACCGCGGAGCTGCCTTCTGTCCGCCACACGTGAGCCAGGGTAGGCGCGGCGTACGCGCATATCGCGCGGGCGCGGCGGAGTTTCGCCGGATTGGGTCCGGGCGCGTCGTCCCAGTCCGTGGTAATAGCCGCCTGGTTCGTCCACAGGGCAGGGAGGCGACCGGATCCATCCCCGCTCGCCGGAACCGGATCCGGTGTCCCCGGCAGCCGCCAGGATGGGGACGTGACCCTCCGCTACGACCTCGGCGCGACGCCCCTCGGCGTCGTGACCACCGTGCTCTCCGACCACGGCGTGCTCGCGCTGCATGTCTCGGACGACACCGACCGCTGGGTGCTCGAGCTGCTCGCGCAGGAGCACGGCGTGGTCCCCGACCATGTGCCGGGTTCCGGCGGCGCGCTGTTCGCCCAGCTCGACGAGTACTTCGAGGGGCGGCGCGAGTCGTTCGACGTGACGATCGACTGGAGCCTCACGCACGGCTTCGCGCGCGATGCGCTGCAGGCGGTGTGCACCATCCCCTACGGCGAGACCGCGAGCTACGGCGAGGTCGCCGTCATGGCCGGCAGGGCCCGCGCGCACCGCGCCGTCGGCACCGCCTGCCGCACGACGCCCTTCTCGCTCGTCGTCCCCGTGCACCGCGTGATCCGCTCCGACGGTTCGATCGGCGAGTACGGCGGCCGCCCCGAGAACAAGCGCTTCCTGATCGACCTCGAGAAGGGCGCACCCGCGTCCTTCTCGATCCCACCCGCGCCGGCCTCTGCGAACGGAGACGACTTTTGACCGACACCATCACCGATCTGGTCACCGGGCCCGATGGCCTCGTGCGCCCGCTCTGGGCGGCGCGCGATCCGCTCATGCAGGCGTACTACGACACCGAGTGGGGAATGCCGATCCGCGACGAGCAGGGCCTGTTCGAGCGACTCAGCCTCGAGGGGATCCAGTCGGGCCTGTCGTGGGCGACGATCCTGCGCAAGCGCCCCGCCTTCCGCGCCGCGTTCGCCGACTTCGCGCCGGATGCCGTCGCCGCATTCGACGAGTCGGATGTCGAGCGGCTGATGGCCGACGCCGGCATCGTCCGCAACCGGGCGAAGATCCTCGCCACCATCGGCAACGCGCGGGCGACCGTCGCCATGCGCGGCACCGTTCCGGATCCGGACGGAGGTCAGAGGGGCGGGCTTGCCGAGCTCGTCTGGAGCTTCCGCCCGCTCGAGACGCCGGCACCGCGATCCTTCGCCGACATCCCCTCGTCGTCGCCCGAATCGCTTGCCCTGTCCAAGGAGCTCAAGCGCCGGGGCTTCCGCTTCGTCGGCCCGACCACGATGTTCGCGCTGATGGAGGCCGTCGGCATCGTCGACACCCACCTTGTCGACAGCCACCGCCGCGGCACGAGCGGCGTCTGGCCCGCCTGATCCCGCGCCCCTCAACGACCGAGCGCCGGCCCGGAGGCGTGTAGGCCGCCCCGGACCGGCGCTCGGCGCCGTTCGTCGATCTAGTGGTGCACCGCCTTCTCGGCGCCGTGGCCGGTGAGCGAACGCACCTCCATCTCGGCGGCGATCCGCGGGTCCTCCGACCCCTTCGACGTGATCGAGCCGAGCCAGCCGAGCAGGAAGCCGATCGGGATCGACACGATGCCCGGGTTGCTGAGCGGGAAGATCGCCGTTCCCTCGCCGGTCTTCAGGACGCTGGTCGGGCCGCCGAAGAACACCGGCGAGAGCACGATCAGCACGATCGCGGCGATCAGACCGCCGTACATGCTCCACACGGCGCCGCGGGTGGTGAAGCCGCGCCAGAAGAGCGAGTACAGGATGGTCGGCAGGTTCGCCGACGCCGCGATGGCGAAGGCGAGCGCCACCAGGAACGCGACGTTCTGGCCGAGCACGGCGATGCCGCCGATGATGGCGAGGGCGCCGATCACGAGGATCGTGATGTTGGCGACCTTGCGCTCCTGCTTCTCGGTGGCCGTGCCGCGCTTGACGACACCGTTGTAGATGTCGTGCGAGAACGACGCCGCCGCCGTGATCGTGAGGCCGGCGACGACCGCGAGGATCGTCGCGAAGGCGACCGCGGAGATGATGCCCATGAGCACCGGACCGCCGAGCGCCTGAGCCAGCAGCGGAGCCGCCGAGTTCACGCCGCCCGGGGCGGTGAGGATCGTCCCCGCGCCGACGAGCGAGGCCGCGCCGTAGCCGAGCACGAGCGTGAGCAGGTAGAACCCGCCGATGAGCATGATCGCCCAGACGACCGACTTGCGCGCCTCCTTGGCCGTGGGGACGGTGTAGAAGCGCATCAGGACGTGGGGCAGGCCGGCGGTGCCGAGCACCAGGGCCAGTCCCAGCGACAGGAAGTCGAGCGGGTTCTTGTACTGAAGGCCCGGGTCGAGCACCGAGGCCCCGCCGGCGATGGCGTCGCCGAGGGCCTTCGCCGATTCGGGGTAGGTCTGGTTCTGCGACGCCTCGACGGCCGCGCTGAACAGATCGACTCCCTGGATCGCGAGAACCCAGATCGTCATGATGACCGCGCCGCCGATGAGCAGGAAGGCCTTCACGATCTGCACCCAGGTCGTGCCCTTCATGCCGCCGATCAGCACGTAGCCGACCATCAGCACGCCGACGACCGTGACGACCGCCGCGGTGCCGATCTGGTCGGTCACCCCGAGCAGCAGGGCGACGAGGCCGCCCGCACCTGCCATCTGGGCGAGCAGGTAGAAGAAGCACACGACGAGCGTGCTGATCGCCGCCGCCATCCGGACGGGACGCTGCTTGAGGCGGAACGAGAGGACATCGGCCATCGTGAACTTGCCCGTGTTGCGCATCAGCTCGGCGACGAGCAGCAGCGCGACAAGCCACGCGACGAGGAATCCGATCGAGTAGAGGAACCCGTCGTATCCGTATACCGCGATCGCGCCGCAGATTCCGAGGAACGATGCGGCAGACAGGTAGTCGCCCGCAATGGCGAAGCCATTCTGCGTGCCGGAGAACGAGCGCCCGCCGGCGTAGAAATCGGCGGCCGTCTTGTTGTTGCGCGATGCCCGGATCACGATGAACAGCGTCACGGCGACGAAGGCGCCGAAGATCGCGATGTTCAGGACGGGGTTGTTCCTCTGGGCCGTCTCTGCGGCCGCGGCGAAGACGTTCATGCGCCGGTCTCCTGCTTCTCGAGATCCTCACGGATGGCGGCGGCCTTCGGGTCGAGGCGCGAGTTGGCGAATCGGACATACCAGAGCGTGATGATCAGAGTCGTCACGAACTGCCCGAGACCGATCAGCAGACCGACATTCATGTCGCCGAAGACGGGCTGCGCCATGAAGTCCTTCGCCCACCCGGCGAGCAGGACGTAGACGAAGTACCAGACGAGGAAGAACACGGAGAGCGGAAAGACGAACGAACGGTGGGTGCGCTTCAATTCGCGGAACCGCGGGGAGTTCTCCTCCGCGATGTAATCGATGCGTCCCTGGGTGGGAGCACCGGGGGGCGTGTCTGTCACGAGGCCTCCTTGCCACATGTCGAGAACCACGGCGCTCCATCGCGCCGCGTATACGGCCCCAAGCAGGGCAGGGCCGATGATAGGTTCGACGCTACGAAGGCGGCGAAGGGGCCGTCACCCCCGAAAGTTGGTATCCGGTTGACCCTGCAAGAGGAGCTCGCCGACGACCGTCGGCTGGTTGCGGATGCGGTGCGCGAACTGGCGCGACGCACCCGCTTTCCCGTCGCGTTCGGGGGCCTCATCGAGAACGGCGTCGCCCGGATGACGGCGTTCGTCGGCAACCACACCGACGCCCTCGCGGGCCTCTCGGTGCAGCCCGAGCGGGGGCTCGGCGGCCGGGCGATGGTGGAGTTGCGCCCGCGGATGACGGGCGACTACCGGACGGCTCGCCAGATCACGCACGACTACGACGTCTACATCCTCGGCGAGGGGATCGGCACGCTGCTTGCGACGCCGGTCATCGTCTCGGGCAGGGCCCGGGGCGTCCTCTACGGCGGGGCCTGGAGCCGCTCGACCGTCGGCGGCGTCGCCGCAGCCCCCGCGGTGCGCGTGGCCGAGGACCTCGGACGCGAGCTGGCGAAGCGCGACGAGGCGCGTCGACGCCTCGCGGAGTCGGCGGCCCCGGCCGGGGTCGACCTCTCCCCCCGTCACCGCGAGGAGCTGCGGGAGAGCTACGCGGAGCTCCGTGCGATCGCGACGTCGATCGACGACGCGGCAGTGCGTGCGCGCATTGCCGAGGTCGAGCGCCGGCTGGCCGCGCTGGCGGGCTTCTCGGAGGCTCCGCGCACGGAGCCGATTCCGGAGGTGCGCCTTTCCCCCCGCGAGGTGGATGTGCTCGCGCGCGCCGCTCTCGGAGAGACGAATGCGCAGATCGGGATGCTGCTGGGCCTTCGCGAGGGAACCGTGAAGGCTTATCTGAGCGCCGCGATGGCGAAACTCGATGCCTCCACGCGACATGCAGCCGTTGCAAGAGCGCGCAAATGGGGCCTGCTTCCTTAGCAGAGCCGACTTTCCTCTCCCGCCAATTGCGCACCGTGGAAATGGGTACCTCTCTCCCCCTATAACTCCACGGTTCAACCGGTATCATCGGCCTATGGCCCGAAAGATCGTTCACCAGCTCGTCGATGACCTCGACGGCACTGTCCTTGAACCCGGCGAAGGAGAGACGGTCCTGTTCTCCCTCGATGGGAAGAGCTACGAGATCGACCTCACCGCGGATAATGCGCAGGCACTGCGCGACGCGTTCGCGAATTACATCTCGGCCGCCCGCCGCATGTCCTCCGGCTCCTCGGCTTCTGCGTCAGCACGCGGCCGTCGCCGCACCGGGCAGACCGATTACGGTCCCGTTCGCGAGTGGGCGAAGAAGAACGGATTCACCGTCTCGGAGCGCGGTCGCGTTCCGGCCGCGATCATCGAGGCGTACGAAGCCGCGAATTGATCCGCTTTCCGACATATTCGGTCACCCCCGTCAGGCTCGCCTGACGGGGGTTTCCTTTTATCCGGGTGCGCAGCGTCGAGCCACACCGGGCCCCGCGGCTTTGAGCCGTCGAGGATCCAGGTGTGTATCCCCTGGACGTCCCGCGTGACCCTTGCAATCGACGTCGATTCTCGGAATCGTGGCCGGTCCCGAGGGAAGGAGAGCCAGATGCTCACGCTTACCGAGAACGCCACGGACGCCGTCCGCACCATCGTGTCTCAGACGCCGGATGCCTCGACCGCGGGGCTCCGCATCCAGGGCACCAGCGCGTCCGACGAGGGCTATGCGCTCACGCTCGCCCCGTCGCCCGAGCTGGGTGACACGGTCGTCGAGAACGGCGACGCCCGCGTGTTCCTCGAGCAGGTCGCGGCCACCGAGCTCGACGACAAGGTGCTCGACGCGCAGGTCACCGACGAGGGCGTGCGCTTCGCCCTCGCGCTCCAGCAGTAACGCGCCAGCGCGTGACGCGGCCGCCGCCCGGTTCGTCCGGGCGGCGGCCGCGTTGTTGTGGAGGGTCGAGCGCGAAGCCCCGTTAGACTTGCCGGGCCAGCCTCTGTAGCTCAATGGAAGAGCAGTTCCGTCCTAAGGAAACGGTTGGGGGTTCGAGTCCCTCCAGGGGCACCGAGCGATGGATGTCCCGCGTCACCGCGGCGCCGTCGTCACCGCGGCTTGGGCTCCCGGCTCGGCGGCTGCTGCGGCTTCGGTCCGAGAACGCGCGGCGCGGGGGTCGACCGCGTGACCGATTCGCCGGCGACGAGGACGATCTCCTCGTCGAAGTGACGGAACGCGCAGCGCTCCCCCTCGATCATCGTGTAGCGCGACCGGTCCGCCGTGACGTCGACCTCGAGCAGCGCCTTTCGGAACGTGAGCCGGAAGCACACGCGCCGCAGCGGCGCGGGAAGGCGCGGGGCGAACCGCAGACCGCGGTCGGTCTCGCGCATGCCGCCGAGGCCCGCGACGATGGCGCTCCAGGTTCCGGCGAGCGAGGCGATGTGCAGCCCGTCGGCGGTGTCGCCCTGCGTGTCAGCCAGGTCGATGCCTGATGCCTCGTCGAGATAGTCGAGCGCGAGATCCAGATGCCCCACCTCCGCCGCGATGATCGACTGGACGCACGCAGACAGGGACGAGTCCCGCACGGTGAGCGACTCGTAGTACGCGAAGTCGCGCGCCTTCTCCTCGAGAGTGAACGCATCGCAGGACGTGTAGAGCGCGAGCACGAGATCGGCCTGCTTCACGACCTGCTTGCGATACAGATCCACGTACGGGAAGTTCTCCTGCAGCGGGTACTGGTCGGGCCTTGTCGCGTCGAAGTCCCAACGCGCATGCCGGGTGAAGCCGGCGGACTGCGCATGCACGCCCAGCTCGGCGTCGTATCCGATGGTCATCGCCTCCGCGGCCGCGGACCACACCTCGATCTCCGCCTCCGTCACGCCCAGCCGCGCGGCGACAGCCGGATGGCGGCGGGCCGCGGCGACGCCCGCGGCGAGATTCTCCCGGGCGGACAGATTGGTGTAGACGTTGTCGTCAGCGAGGGCCGAGTATTCGTCCGGCCCGGTGACGCCGTCGATGTGGAAGCCGCCGTCCACATCCCAGCGTCCGAGGGACGCCCACAGCCGGGACGTCTCGATCAGGATCTCGGCACCGGCGTCGCGCTCGAAGTCGACATCCCCGGTGGCGCGGACGTAACGGCAGACGGCTGCGGCGATCGCCGCATTGTTGTGGAAGGCCGCGGTGCCGGCCGGCCAATACCCCGAACTCTCGTGGCCGTCGATCGTGCGCCACGGGAACGCGGCCCCCTCGAGGTGCAGCTCGCGGGCGCGCTCGCGTGCCTGCGGCAGCGTGTCGTGCCGCCACTGCAGGGCGGTGCGCACCGCCGCGGGCTCCAGGTACGTGAGCGCGGGCAGGACGAACGCCTCCGAGTCCCAGAAGGTGTGCCCGGCGTATCCGGTGCCCGTCAGCCCCTTGCTCGGCACCGACCGGCCTTCGAGTCGCGCGGCCGACTGGAACACCTGGTACAGCGCGAATCGGATCGCCTGCTGCAGCCCGTCGTCGCCGTCGACGACGACATCCGCGCGATGCCAGAAGCCGTCCAGCGTCGCACGCTGCTGCGCGGCGAGCCCGTCCCACCCCGTGCGGCGCGCGTCGTTCACGGCCTCCTCCGCCCGGTCACGCAGACCGGGCACCGACACTTCGCCCGCTTCCTCGTGTCCGACGTACTTGACAACGGTCACTCGCGCGCCGGGTGCCAGCTGCGCCCGGATGGTGGTGCGCGCGAGATCGTCGGAGACCTCGGTGCGCAGCTCCCGGACCGTCGCATCCCCGGACGTCTCGTGGTCCATGCAGACGGCGACGTGGATCCCGCTCTCCCTTGTGCGGTGCACAAGGGTGGCCGAGTCGCCCCGCGTGTGCTGTCCCGCAGCCGCGAACGCCGGGTCGAGCGCATCCTGCACGCGCGGATCCGGGTGCACGGACGGAAGCGGCTCATTCGCCACGAGCTCCGACTGCACGGCGATCGCGACCGGGTGCTCGTCCGCGGTCACGGTGTAGCGGATCGCCGCCACCGCACGGTGTGTGAGAGAGACCAGCCGCTCCAACTCGACGGTCACGGTCGATCCCGACGGAGACGTCCACCGCGAGCGCCGTCGCAGCACCCCGTCGCGCATGTCGAGCCGCTGCTCATGGTGGTGCAGACGCCCCCGCCGCATGTCGAAGGGGTCATCGTCCACGAAGAGGCGGATCACCTTGCCGTCCGTGACGTTCACGACGGCCTGTCCACGCGCGGGATAGCCGTAACCGGGCTCGGCGTAGGGCATCGGATGCCTCGTGCACGCCGTTGAGGAAGCTCCCCGGCTCCGCCGACGGCTCACCCTCGTCGAGGTTGCCCCGCCACCCGACATGCCCGTTCGACAGCGTGAAGACGGATTCTCGCCGGCCCAGGAGCGACTCGTCGAAGCCCTCCGCGCGAATCGACCAGGGCGAGACATCGCTCGCGTCCGTTCCGAGGGCCGCAGGATCGATCGACTCAGGCGTCACACCTCGACGCTATCCGACCGCTTGTCGGCCCTCCGCCCTGTCAGCAAGACACCCGCCGCGTCAAGCGGACCCGGAGCTTCCCATCGGGGTGACAGGGTGGAATGCGTGAAGACTCCTATCGAGCGTTTGAGCGAGGCTGCCCGCGCACGCGGTCTGACCGTGGCGGTCGCCGAGTCGCTGACGTCCGGCCTTCTGGCGAGCGAGGTCGGCAAGGGCGAGTCGTCGAGCGACTGGTTCTCGGGCGGCGTGGTGGCGTACCGGATGCCGGTGAAGACGCACCTGCTGGGCGTGCCGGAGGGAACGGATCCGACCTCTCCCGAGTGCGCCACCACCCTGGCGACGGGCGTCCGCGCACTGCTCGACGCCGACCTCGCCGTGGCGACGACGGGCGTGGGCGGGCCGGATCCCGAGGACGGGCACCCGGCCGGCACCGTGTACCTCGGCTGGGCGACGGCGACGGACACCGGAGCCGAGCACTTCCAGTTCGCGGGCGATCCCGAGGACGTCCTCGGCGCGACCGTGGAGCACGCCCTGCGCCTGCTCGTCCGACTTGCCGAGCAGGCCTGAGCCGCGCGAGGGCGTGAGGGGATGACCGGCACCCCGGCGGCACCGGCCTCCTCCGCGCTGCGCACGCAGCGGCACCTGCGGCTGTCCCTCGTCCTGCTCGTCGCCGCGCTGTTCATCGCCGTCGCGATCCAGACCGTCGTCGTGTCGTGGCAGCCGGTCCACCTCGGCTGGCAGGTGCTGCCGTCGATCAGCCACTACTTCTACACCCCGGCGCGAGCCGTCTTCGTCGGCGTGCTCATCGCGGCCTCGGTGGCGATGCTCGCCCTGTCGGGGCGGCGGCGGCCGAGCATCTTCCTCGATGTGGCAGCCCTGTTCGCGCCCCTCATCGCCATCGTGCCGACCCCGATCCGCGGGGAGGGCACGGCGCCAGGCCTCACGTGCGTCGGGGCGGACTGCATTCCCACCGCGCTGCTGCCGGAGGTCCGCGTCGGCGTGGCCACCTACGTGATCGTGGTGGTGCTCGCGGTCGTGACGACGGCCGCGATCCGGCGACGGCAGCGCATCGCCACCACCTCCGCTCACCGGATCGTGTCGGCGGCGGCCCTCGTCGCGGCCGCGGGCCTCGCGCTGCTCGCGTTCGCGCCCGGCCTGAGCGAGGGCTTCCCGCTCGCCCTCTGGCCGGTCGGCTCCGTGCACTTCGCGGCGGTGCTGCTGTTCTTCGGGTCGTTCGCCGCCGTGCCCATCGTGTACGGATGGCGCCCGGCAGAGGCGGATGAGACGCCGCCGACACCGTGGCAGCGCACCGTGTACCGGCTTGTCGCCGGCCTCCTCGTCGCCGATCTGCTCTTCCTCGTGCTGGTGATCCTGGATCGCCAGACGGAGTGGGGGCTGTTCGGGGAGGCTCCGGTGGTGCTCATCGGCGAGGCGATCGCGCTGCTGCTGTTCGCCTGGTTCTGGGGGGAGCAGACGCTCCAGCGGTGGGACGACGTCGCCGGCCCGTTCGCGTGGTCACCGGCGGGGTCCGAAGACCCCGCCGGCGGCGATCACGGGACGACGTAGCCGGCGGCGCGGAACAGCTCGTACCACTCGGGCCGCGTGAGCGGGATGTCCGAGCCCAGCGCCGCGGCGGCCACGCGCGCGGGCGTCGTGGTGCCGAGCACGACCTGCATCTGCGCGGGGTGGCGCGTGATCCAGGCGACGGCGATCGCCTCGGCCGGGACCTCGTACTTCTCCGCGAGGCGGTCGATCACGGCGTTGAGCTCGGGGTAGCGCTCGGAGCCGAGGAACGGGCCGTCGAAGAAGCCCGCCTGGAACGGCGACCACGCCTGCACGGTGATGTCGTTCAGGCGGCAGTAGTCGACGATCCCGTCGTCGCGCACGATCGACTGATCCAGCCCCTGCATGTTCGCCGCCACGCCCTGGGCGATGATCGGCGAGTGAGTGATCGACAGCTGCAGCTGGTTCGCGACGATCGGCTGCGTCACGTACTTGCGCAGCAGATCGATCTGGCGCGGGGTCTGGTTCGAGACGCCGAACGCGCGCACCTTGCCGGACGCGGCGAGCTCGTCGAACGCGCGGGCGACCTCCTCCGGCTCGACGAGGGCGTCGGGACGGTGAAGCAGCAGGATGTCGAGGTAGTCGGTGCCGAGCGCCTCGAGCGACCCGTTCACCGACTCGACGATGTGCTCGTACGAGAAGTCGAAGTACGGCCCGTCCTTGACGATGCCGGCCTTCGACTGGATGACGAACTGCTCGCGCTCGGAGGACGTCAGCTTCATGGCCTCGGCGAAGCGCCGCTCGCAGCCGTGCACGCCGGATCCGTAGATGTCGGCGTGGTCGAGGAAGGTGATGCCCGCGTCGCGGGCGGTGCTCACGAGCGTGCGCACCTCCTCGTCGGTCTTGTCCTGGATGCGCATCAGTCCGAGGACGACGTTCGGCACCTCGAGATCGGTGCCGGGCAGGGTGAAGGTCTTCATCGGTTCCTCCAGAGGATCAGGCGGACAGGCGGGCGACCTGGTCGGCCGTCAGCACGAGGTCGGTGGCACCGGCCGAGTCGCGGATGCTCTCGGGACGGGAGGCGCCGGGGATGGGGATCACGATCGGCGCGAGCGCGAGCTCCCAGGCGAGGGTGACCTGGTAGACGCTGGCGCCCACCTCATCCGCGACCTCCTGGAAGGCGCCGTGGCGGTCGGCGAGGTCCTTCGCACCGGCGATGCCGCCGAGCGGGCTCCAGGGAAGGAACGCGATGCCGAGCTCGGCGCAGTGCTCGAGCTCGCCCTGGCTCGAGCGGAACGCGGGTGAGAACTGGTTCTGCACCGACACCAGCCGGCCGCCGAGGATCTCCCGCGCCTCGTCGATCTGCGAGACGTCGGCGTTCGAGATGCCGGCCATCAGGATGACGCCCTCGTCGAGCAGATCGCGGATCGCGCCGATCGAGTCGGCGTACGGCACCGCCGGGTCGGGACGGTGGAACTGGTAGAGACCGATGGCGTCGACGCCGAGCCGGCGGGCGGACTCCTTGGCGGCGCCCCTGAGGTACTCGGGGTCGCCGTTGCGGGCTCTTCGGACATCCGGTGGGGGTCATGGGGTGAGTCCGCCGGCGGCGAGGAGCATGCGGAGCCGGTAGTTGTGCCGGTTGCGGTAGCCGCGGGCGAGGCGGCGGTGGAGCTCGATGATCCCGTTC
>NZ_JADGLL010000049.1 GCF_015235415.1 Microbacterium paludicola
CGCCCTCGCGGAGGCGGTCAACGGTCTCTACAAGACCGAGCTGATCCGTCAGCGCGGCCCCTGGCGAACCGTCGAGCAGGTCGAGCTAGCAACCCTTGAGTACGTGTGGTGGTGGAACAATCAGCGCTTCCACGGCGAGCTCGACATGCGCACCCCGATCGAGGTCGAAGACGCGTACTACGCTGACCTGGAATCAGCCAATCCGGCACCTGCTGGACAAGGCTCCCGATAGGAACGAAAGTCAGGCCGATTCAACCTGACAGCAACACACCCGGGCGGGCTGCGATCACGCCCGCCCGGGCACCTTCGCCGATCGTCTCGATCGGATGCTACGCGAACGCTAGAGCGCTGGGACAGCCCTGAAACACAACGAGGGCCCCTCCGTCGGCCACACGCAGCCGCCCGTCGGTTCGTTCGAGCGGATCCCGGGTCCCGCAGGGTTACGCGTTGCCCTTCGAGAGCGAGAGGGACGAGATGCAGTTCGTCGCGCCCTTCCCGGTTCAGGGCGGCACCCCGCCGATACGAGCCTCGCGGTGACAGCCCGCGGGGACGAAACCGCTGATGGCGTTCCTCCGCCAGCGGCCTCGACAGATGGCCCCATCGGCCGACGTCGGCCGATGGGGCCTGGAATCGGCTGGATGGCCTGTGGCTAGACGTGTTCTCCGCGTAGCGTCATTCATCCTTCAAAGACACCGATCGGTTGGGCGCTACCCGACGAGCCGCTGCATAACTCTCGGACCGATCCCTCCAACACGCGTGGCTTCGCGGATAGACCAGACGGACCGCGTCCAGCTGGCCGCGGAAACTGTGGAAGGAAGGAAGCCTCATGTCTGATCCCTGGGTCTCCGGTGTGCAGCATTGGTACAACGAGACGTACAGCGACACGCTCGGCGTCGAGCTATCCGTGGACGGCGCTACCGGTTGGGCGACGATGTATGCGCTCACGCGTGCCCTGCAGTACGAGCTTGGCATCTCGCCGCAGGTGGACAACTTTGGGTCCGGTACCCTTTCGGCTCTGACAACCTTCGGCTCACTGAACACGACAAATCCCCCCGCTTCGGCCCAGCCGTCGAACATCGTCAAGCTCGCCCAAGCGGCCTTGTACTGCAAGGGCTACAACGCCGGCAATGGCGAGCTTCCCGGCACGTGGACGGCAGCGACGCAGGCCGCCGTGACGCAGCTGACCACAGATCTCGGCTTGACACCCTCGAGCGCGCTCGCACCGAAGGTCTTCAAGTTCCTTTTGACCATGGACGCAGCGACACTGCTGCCCGGTGGAGATCCGTCGATCCGCGACGCACAGCGTGCACTCAATCGTCGCTACATCGGCAGAAGAGACTTCTACATCGTCCCCGCCGATGGCTACTTTCTTCGCGACACGCACCGTGCCCTGATGTTCGCGGTCCAGTACGAGCTCGGCCTCGCGGACGGAGTCGCGAACGGCAACTTCGGTCCGACAACGAAGTCGTACCTCGCTGCGCAGGGGAACCTGTCGGTCGGTTCGACCGACACCACAAAGTTCTTCGTGCATCTGTTCCGGCTGGGGATCATCGTCAATGGTTACCCCGTCGGGTTCAGCGGGACGTTCGACGCTGCGCTTTCGACTGCGGTCTCACAGTTTCAGCAGTTCGTGGCGCTTCCGGTCACGGGCGCAGCCAATTTTCAGACCTGGGCCGCGCTGCTCGTGAGCACCGGGGACCCGGACCGGGCTGGCACCGGCGCCGACTGTATCACCACGCTCACGTCGGAGAAGCTTGCTGTGCTCCGCGCTGCTGGATACGAGTACTTCGGCCGCTACCTCACGAACACGCCGGACTTCTCGCCGGACAAATGCTTGAAACGAGGCGAAGCCGAGCGAATCATCGCCGCGGGAGGGCGGATCTTCCCGATCTTCCAGACAGGCGGAAGCGAGTACGAACACTTCACCAACCGCCGCGGCAAGGAAGTGGCGGAGGAAGCGAGCAACGCTGCATGGGCTTACGGCTTCCCCGAGAACACCGTCATCTACTTCGCCGTCGACTTCGACGCACTGCCCTATCAGGTCGAAGGGGGCATCATGGAGTACTTCGAGGGCATTCATGAGCGCATTGGGCGTACGGGACGCACCTATCGAGTGGGGATCTACGGGCCGCGCGACGTCTGCCGGACGATCGTCGCGGCCGGGCTAGCGGAGCTCAGCTTCGTCTCGGACATGTCCACGGGTTACGCGGGCAACCTCGGACAGCCCCTTCCTGGGAGTTGGGCGTTTGACCAGGTCCAGACTCTCACTGTCGGTGGTGCAATCGAGATCGACAAAAACATCGTCTCGGGGCGAGACCAGGGCGTTCAGGCGCTCGTTCCTTCGTTGAGCACCGATGCGGACCCGCTGATTCCCGCCCAGTACGTCGACGCCTTTAAGGAAGACGTGTGGCGCGAAGTGTTCGAGCACGAAGACTCGCTCGCGCAGCAGGGGATTATGACCGAGAACTTCAATAACACCATGGCGCGCATCGACACCCACGACGCGTACATCACCGATCTCGCCGCACAACTGGACGTTCCGAAGGCTCTGGTCATGACCCCCATGATCTGGGAAGGGTCCGTCATCAACATCGTTGACGACGTCCAAGACGGGCGCGTCAGGGCCTACTACAACGCTCTCGAACTCGGCCTCACGCCCCCGCCGGGGTCGGAGCCCGATTCTTCGACGGGGTGCTGCCAGATCAAGGCGAGCACGGCCCTCCGATCGATCAACTGGGCGGTTGCGAATGGAGTCCTCGCATCCCGGACGTATGACCCAGACAGGTGGCAGGACATGTGGGAAATTTGGCAACTGCTCAACACGGACGAGGAGTGGAACATCCGTGCTGCAGCGGTCACGATGATGAGGGAGGCCGCCCGAGCTGGACAGGGTGGAGGGGCAAGCATCGCCGAACTGAGGATCATGACGCCGAGCCAGGTGATGGCTATGTGTACTGGGTACAACTACTCGTGGTCGGACGTGGGCATGGGAGACGAGGCTATGCGATACGGACGCAACCGCATGAACCTCTACTATGCGATCGCCCGCTGGCACGAGATCTTCCGAGGCTAGAATCCAGCGATGCGTCCCTCTTCGTATCCTGGGTTGTCCTGGGCCCTCATTGCGCTCGGCACCCTCAGCGGACTGATGGCAGCCCTGTTCGTCAATGAGGCCGGGTTGGAACTCGAGGCGACCGGGTTCGTGCAGAAGACCTACTGGGATAACGAGGAGAGCCCCTGGAATCTTAATCTCGGCGTGGCGCTTCTTGTCATCTGGCTGCTCCTGCTCGTAGCCGGCCTTGTGATCGGCCGGGTAAGGACACTTCACCTGCAGCGTGACGACCGCACGCGCCTCGCAGGCGTGTGGGCGGCTACCGGCAGCGTGGTTGTTCTGGCTCTTGCTTTTGCGGTCGTTCTGTGGCCAGTAGGCAATACACATCTGGTTCCGTGACAGCTCGAGGCGGTGCGTTCAGATGGACATCGGACGCACCGCCTCGACGCACGGAAGCGCCTGCTCACTCTGATTCCGCGGTTCGTCCTGGTTGTGCTGCTGGTGACGTTCGCTGGACGCGTGGCGGTGGGCGGCAGTAATCCGTTTGACTACCTTGGCTACCTCACGAACCAACCAGCTTTTCTTGCGGCGGTCGTGATCTCCGCGACTGGGTAGCGCATGCTACGCAAGGAATCAACGCCATGCTGGCTGGCGACAGCGCGTGGTGTCGCGACGGCTTACCTGTCGCCGTGATCTACGACGGCCTCGTGCCTGGCACTGGTACCGCGCCGGCGTGGGCAGTGTCTTGCTCCACGTCTCCGTGCCGACGTCGTTCGCGTCGCGGAGAACCCGGAAGGTTTTGGGCTGGAGGACGCCTGCGGAGGTGTTCAGCGAGCAGCTACGGTCTCTTTAGAACCCCGTGTTGCATCGACTGGCTGAACCTGCCCAGTTACGCGCGAAGAAGTTCGTCCGCGGCCTGCGCCACCACGACCTCGTCGGATCGATCGGCAGGGTCGGCGCCGTGGGCGACAACGGCCATGGAATCGTTCTTCAGCCCGCTGCAGAAGAACGTCCTCGACCGCCGCTCCTGGGCGACCCGCGAGCAACTGCGCATCGCGATCGTCACCTGGATCGAACGGACCTATCACCGGCGCCGCCGGCAGGCCCGCCTTGGCATGGTGACGCCGATCGAGTTCGAGACCATCATGAACACGCCCCCGCCCTCGCAGTCTGACTCACCTTGACACCTATGCAACAGACCCGGGATCTTCGGCCGGGATGTCCTAGTACTTCGTCCAGACCCGGACAAGCTGGTCCCTGGGGACCGCAGCTAGGCACGATCAAGCCCGCCGCCCTTGGATGGGCGGCGGGCTTGATCGGATGGGCGTCAGTACTGGTACCGCGCGTCGAATCGAATGGTCGACCAGCCGAGCAGGAAGTCCCCACCGGCTGTTGCTTGGAACTCGATGCCGATCCGCCAGTACAAGTTGTGGGCGCCGCCCAGACCGCCCGAGAGCCATACCCAACCGGGGTCTGCTCCCCAGTTCTTCGCGATACTCTTCTGCAGCATCACGTTCCCGTTGCCATCCACGAGCGCAAACCGCGTCATCGTCTGCGCCCACACGCGGCCGTCGTCGCGTGAGATATCCGTGATGTGAACTCCGACCGCGCCGCGGTACGTGCGCGGCGTACTGAACGTGACGGGACCGTTTGCGCCAGCGACCACGGGGACACCAGCTCTGAGGTCGGGGTAGTAGACGGTGGGCATAGTGTCTCTCCTTGCGTCAGACGGACTAGATGAGACGAAGTTAGCCAGCCGCCACGGCGCGGGAGTCAGTCCGGTCTTGAATCGGTGCAACGGAACGGTGGTCGTCCGTTAAAGGGTGGCCGTCGTAGGGGCAGGGTGAGTCTCTTAGCGTGGTGTCACTTCCCGCGGGGCTCTCGTCTTCGATGACGTAGAGAGGTCATGGTGGGAACCCCAGTTGTCTCCGGCGAGAAAAAAGAAGTGATCCCCCCCGACAACCCACAACCAATCTGTCTTGACGACGCTGTTCGACGAAGTCCTCGCCGATCCCGACCCTGCCCGCGCGGACGTGTTCCGGCGGATGCTGCAGGCCGGGTTGCAGGACCTGATCGACGCGGAGGCGACCGCGAAGATAGGCGCTGCCCCGCATGAGCGCTCCCCGGAGCGCGTCTCGCGCCGCAACGGCACCCGCGCGAAGACCCTCGCCGTCTCCGGCCGGGGAGGTTGACCTTGCGATCCCGAAGCTGTGACGGGGTCAGCACACGCAGGTTCGACCAGCTGATACGCACGTTGTGCAACGACACGGGCATCTCTAGGTGCACCGTGTCCCGGATCTGCCAGGAGATCGACGAGACGGTCGCTGAGCTCCTGCAGCGCCGCGTCGACCGCACCTGGTTCCCGTATCTGTTCCTCGATGTCTATCTTGATGTCCGCCTGCGTGGCAGGGTGGTCTCTCAGGCGCTCGTGGTCGCTACCGGCGTCGCCTGCGACGGCCGCCGGGAGATCCTCTCAGAGCGTCGCTGGGGGACGCGGAGACCACGGACTTCTGGACCGAGTTCCTCGATCTACGCGCCCGTGCGCTTCGCATGCCGCCCCGAGGTCTCGCTGATCACCCTCGCACCGCGCGCCTGATCGATCAGGATTCGAGAAGCGCGCCGCGCGCGCCGACTCCTAGCCTGAGTTCATCGCCCGATCCGGGCGACGGGACAAGGAGGAGTCGGATGAGCGAGGGGCTCAGCAAGGAAGAGCGCGACGCAGTCAAGCAGCGCGCCAAGGAGCTGCGCGAGCAGGAGAAGGTCGGCAAGAGCCGCGCCGCGGGCGAGAAAGCCGTGCTCGAGGCGATCGCGAAGCTCGAGGGCGAGGACAATGCCCTCGCGGAGGGGTTCTACCGGGCGGTCTCGCAGGTGGCGCCCGAGCTCGTGCCCAAGACGTACTACGGGATGCCCGGGTTCGCGAACAGCGAGGGGAAGATGTTCGTGTTCATGCAGCCCGCGGGCAAGTTCAAGACCCGCTACTCCACGATCGGGTTCGAGGATCGCGCCGCCCTCGACGACGGCGACATGTGGCCCACGGCCTTCGCTGTGCTGAAGTGGACCCCCGAGGTGGAGAAGCGCGTGACCGAGCTCGTTCGCGCCGCTCTGAGCTGACGTCCGCGTTGCGCACCGCGGGCGCGTGAGCCGGGCGTTCCGGATCGCGGCTGGCAGGATGGCGAGGATGATCGCCGTCGAGATCGTGCCCGTCGCGCTGCCGGACAGCATCGATGCGCACGATGCTCGCGACTTCCTCGACTACGTCACGATCGCCGGGACGGTCACGCGCGAGCAGAGCGGATCCAGTGCGCTCGCGCAGGATCCGGCGGAGGTGCTCGCGCGGCTGCGGGAGACGTCCTCCGCGACGTGGGTACCGCTGCTCGCGCGCATCGCCGGCCGGGCGGCCGGGGCCGCGCAGCTCATGGCCCCCGCCGACGGCAGCGTGCTCGCGAACCTCAGCGTGTTCGTCCCCCGGCGCGACACGGGCATCCTCGAGGCCATGCTGATCAAGGCCGCCGAGGATCAGGCCCGGTCGCGCTGGCGGACGGCCCTGCGCGCGGTCAGCTTGCACCGTCCGGATCCGGAGGGCGACGCGATTCCCGCCGCCTCCGAGGACGAGTCCGTGCCGCGGGATCCGCAGGCGCGAGCCTGGGCCGAGTCGGGCTACACGCTCGAGCGCGTCACCCGGCACGCAGTGGAGCATCACGACCTCGAGTACCTCGCCGCCGAATGGCGCAAGGCGCTGACCGTCTGACTTCGCGGCGGAAACGACAGAGGGACCGGCCGATACGGCTGGTCCCTCTGTCAGTTGGTCGGGGTGACAGGATTTGAACCTGCGGCCTCGTCGTCCCGAACGACGCGCGCTACCAAGCTGCGCCACACCCCGTTTTGCAACCCTGTAAGTCTACCTGATCCGAAGGGGTGCGACCGACCGCGGGTGATCAGGGCCGGATCGCGCGGAACGCGTGGGTGACGTAGGGCAGCTCGATCGTGCCGTCGGGTCCCGCGACACGCTCGCCCAGGCGGCGCACGCCGGCGAGCACGGCCGCACGCTCGGCGTCCCCCGCCGTGAGCAGGTAGCTGCGCGACGCGGCGAGCTCGACGAGGCTGTCGGGCGTGTGCGTTGTGCTCCACGAGAACACGCGCTCCTCGATCGCCCCGAACGGCGCGGCCACCGCGGGGCCGCCCTTCGCGAACATGCCGGCGGCATCCGAGCCGCGCATGACCTCGCCGAACTCCGCGACCCACGGCACCGACTCGTCGCGCAGGTTCCACACGAGGCCCAGCACGCCGCCCGGTCGCAGCACGCGGCCCGCCTCGCGGGAGGCCTCCGCCACGTCCACCCACTGCCATGCCTGCCCGAACACGAGCGCGTCTGCGGACGCGTCCGCGAGCGGCAGCGCCTCGGCTCGGCCGACCAGCGCCTCGACCTCCGGCACCCGGCGCGAGAGCTCCGCGATCATCCCGGCGTCGTGGTCCACTGCCGTCACCCGCCGACCGGGTGCCATCAGCTGCCGCGTGAGCTTTCCCGTACCGGCGCCCACGTCGACCACATCGCGGGGGTCGGGCCCGACGAGCCACGCGACCGCGTCATCCGGGTACCCCGGCCGGGCCCGCTCGTACAGCTCGGCGGCCGCGCCGAACGAGGCGGCGTGCTTCGCCTTCTGGGCGGGATCCGACGAGTGGTCCGGCGGAAGCGGCATCATGCCTCCCAGCGTATGGGCGCTGCGGCGCCGCGCTTAGGCTTGAACGCATGACCCTCGCGCCCCGGGTCGTGTCGTTCGATCTGGATGACACGCTCGCCCCCTCGAAGAGCCCCATCGACCCTCGCATCGGCGACCTGCTGATCCGGCTTGCGGAGCGGGTCGAGGTCGCCATCATCTCCGGCGGGCAGATCGCCCAGTTCCGTGCCCAGGTCGTCGATCGGCTCCCCCACGCTCCCGCTGAGACGCTGTCGCACCTGCACCTGCTTCCCACCTGCGGCACCCAGTACTACCGCTTCTCCGGGGACGAGCTCGTTATGCTCTACGCCCAGGACCTCACCGACGACGAGAAGCACCGCGCCCTCACCGCCGTCGAGGAGGAAGCCCGACGCCTCGGGCTGTGGGAGTCGGAGACCTGGGGGCCCATCCTCGAAGACCGCGGATCCCAGATCACGTTCTCCGCCCTCGGGCAGGCCGCCCCGGTGGATGCGAAGAAGGCGTGGGACCCCACCGGGGAACGCAAGTCGGCATTGCGCGACGCCGTCGCCGCCCGCGTGCCCGACCTCGAGGTGCGCTCGGGGGGATCGACGTCGGTGGACATCACCCGCAAGGGCATCGACAAGGCCTACGGCATGCGCCGCCTCGCCGAAGAGACCGGCGTGCCGCTGGCCGCGATGCTGTTCTACGGCGACCGCCTCGACCCCGACGGCAACGACTACCCCGTCCTCGCGATGGGCGACATCGAATGCATCTCGGTCACGGGATGGGAAGACACGGCCGAGAAGCTCGACGCCCTACTCGAGACACTGCCCGAACGGGGCTGAGGCGGGCTGCGGTCGGCTTCGACTCGCTGACGCTCGCTCAGCCCGTTTCGACTCCGCTTCGCTCCGCTCAACGACCGGTGGGGGTCCACCCCGTTCCGGTCGTTGAGCACCGGTGGGGGTTCACCCCGTCCCGGTCGTTGAGCGGGAGTGAGCGCCAGCGAACGCACGTCGAAACGGGTTGAGCGAGCGAGGAACGAGCGAGTCGAAACCGCCCCGACGATGCCGACGGCTTCAAGCCCGGCTTCGACTCGCTGACGCTCGCTCAGCCCGTTTCGACTCCGCTGCGCTCCGCTCAACGACCGGGAGGGGATCACCGCGTCCCGGTCGTTGAGCGGGAGTGAGCGCCAGCGAACGCACGTCGAAACGGGTTGAGCGAGCGAGGAACGAGCGAGTCGAAACCGTCCGCACCTCGCCGAAGGCTGCGCTCCGCTCAACGACCGGTGGTCAGCGACCAGGCGTGAGGCCCTCCTCCGCCGCGCCGACCGTGTCGGAGGTCTGCTCGGCCGCCTCGAGCGGGGTGGTGCCGGGCTTCGCGGCAGTCTTCGCCGCGGCGCTCTTCGCGCGGGGCTTCGCGGGTGCCTTGGGGGCGGCGGGCTTGGATGCGGCCGTCGCGCGCGGGGTGCGCACCGGCTGCGCCTTCGCGAGCGCCTCGGCCGCCTCGCCGTAGGCAACGGAGACCGGCGCGACGCGCGTGAGCTGCGTGACGTGACGGGGCTCGAGCTCCTCGAGCGAGCTGACTCCGAGCAGCTTCATCGTGCGCTCGATCTCGCTGCGCAGGATGGCGATGGTGCGATCCACACCTGCCCGGCCGCCGGCCATCAGGCCGTACAGGTAGGCGCGGCCGATGAGCGTGAACTTGGCGCCGAGCGCCACCGACGCGACGATGTCCGCGCCGTTCATGATGCCCGTGTCGATCATCACCGTGGCGTCCTTGCCGACCTCGCGGACGACCTTCGGCAGCAGGTGGAACGGGATCGGCGCCCGGTCGAGCTGGCGCCCGCCGTGGTTCGACAGCACGATTCCGTCGACACCCAGGTCGATGAGCTTCACCGCGTCGGGCACGTTCTGCACGCCCTTGATCACGATCTTGCCCGGCCACATCTCGCGGATCGTGGCGAGGTCCTCGTAACTGATCGTCGGATCCATCGCCTGCCCGATGAGGTCGCCGACCGTGCCGCCCGTCGACTTCAGCGACGCGAACTCGAGCTTCGGCGTCGTCAGGAAGTCGAACCACCACCACGGCCGCGGAAGCGTGTCGAGGACGGTCTTGACCGTCAGCTGCGGCGGGATCGAGAACCCGTTGCGGTAGTCGCGCATCCGGTTTCCGGCGACGGGGGTGTCGACCGTGAAGTGAAGCGTGTCGAAGCCGGCCTCGGCCGCGCGCTTCACAAGGCCGTACGAGACCTCACGATCGCGCAGCACGTACAGCTGGAACCAGTTGCGCCCGTGCGGGTTCGCCGCCTTCACGTCCTCGATCGACGTCGTGCCGAGGGTCGACAGCGTGAACGGGATGCCCGCCGCCCCGGCCGCCCCCGCGCCGGCCGTCTCGCCCTCGGTCTGCATCAGGCGCGTGAAGCCGGTCGGCGCGATTCCGAACGGCATCGCGCTCGGCCCGCCGAGGATCTGCGTGGACGTGTCGACATCCTCGGCCGGGCGCAGGATGTCGGGGTGGAATTCGATGTCCTCGAACGCCTGGCGCGCGCGCAGGATCGACAGCTCGCCCTCGGCGGCGCCGTCCGTGTAGTCGAACGCGGCCTTCGGCGTGCGGCGCTTCGCGATCAGCCGCAGGTCGGCGATCGTGAGCGCATCCTGCAGCCGGCGCTCCTTGCCGCCGAACGACGGCTTCTTGAGCTGGACGTACTCGAAGACGTCCTTGGGGTTCGGGAACTGCCGCTTGACCATCAGGAGCCTTTCTGTCGGGGCGCGGAACCGGTGAGGTGCGTCCGCGCGTAGAAGCCGGTGATGTGGGATCGCACGCGCTCGCGCGCGAGTTCGGGGTCGCCCGCGCGGACGGCGTCGAGGACGGCCGCGTGCTCGTCGCGCAGGTCGGCGACGAGCGCGGGCCAGTCGGCCACCGCGGCGGCGCCCTGGCGCGCGTACGCCTCGATCGCCGTGCGCAGGCCGGCCATGACGGCCGCGACGACGACGTTGCCGGATGCCTCGGCGAGCGACAGATGGAACCTCGCGTCGAGCGCGAGGAAGTCCTCGGACTCGAGGTCGTCGTCGGCCATGGCGAGCAGCAGACGCTCGGACTCCGCGAGATCCGGATCCTGCGCGTCGCGGATCGCCGTGGCGAGCGACTCGACGACCGAGCCCTCGAGCACCGCGCGGGTCGCGACGACATCCGAGAAGGGGAAGCCCTGCGCCGCGAGCTGCAGCCGCAGCAGGGTGGCGATCCCGCCCTGCGGTGCGGCGACGATCATCGCGCCGGCGGACGGGCCGGAACCGGATGCCGTGCGCACGAGCCCCATCGACTCCAGCACCCGCAGCGCCTCGCGCACGCTCGAGCGTCCTACGCCGAGGTTCGCGGCGAGATCGCGCTCGCCCGGCAGGCGGTCGCCGGGCCCGAGTCGTCCCTCGAGCAGATCGGCCTCGATCCGCTCGAGCACGGTGCGCCAGGCGCGCGGCGACACGTCGTCCTGCGGCATCGGCACCCCCGTCACTATGGTCTGACCACAGTAGCCCCTGTGGTCAGACCACGCAACGCGTCGGGTCGGGGCGGGTCGTGCGAGCACGCAGGATCAGCGGCGTTTCGACTCGCTCCGCTCGCTCAACGAACGAGCAAGGGCCTGCTCAGCCCTCGTAGCCGCCGGGGTTCTTCTGCTGCCAGTTCCAGACGTCGCGGGTCATGTCGTCGATCGTCAGGCGCGCCTTCCAGCCGAGCTCGCGCTCTGCCTTCGCGGGGTCGCAGTACGTGGCGGCGAGGTCGCCGGGCCGGCGCGGCTGGAACTCCTTGGGGAGCTCGCGGCCGATCGCCTTCTCGAACGACGCGATCAGCTCGAGCACGCTCACAGGCTGCCCGGTGCCGAGGTTGTAGACGGCGAAGCCCGGCTGCGCCTTCTCCAGCGCCGCGACGTGGCCCTCGGCGAGGTCGACAACGTGGATGTAGTCGCGCTGGCCGGTGCCGTCCGGGGTGTCGTAGTCGTCGCCGAAGATGCCGATCTTCTCGAGCCGGCCCACCGCGACCCGCGCGACGAAGGGCATGAGGTTGTTCGGGATGCCCTGCGGGTCCTCGCCGATGAGACCCGACTCGTGGGCGCCGACCGGGTTGAAGTACCGCAGCGAGGTGATGCTGACCTCGGTGTTGACGCTCTGGACGTCCTGAAGGACGACCTCGTTCATCAGCTTCGTCTTCGAGTACGGGTTCGACAGCTCGACGAGGTTGCGCGTCGCGTCCTCCGTGAACGGCAGGTCGGCCGGGTCGGAGTAGACCGTACCGGTGCTCGAGAAGACGAACGAGCGGATGCCGTTCGCGAGGCCGACGCGCAGCAGCGCGAACGTCGAGTCGAGGTTGTTGGCGTAGTAGTCGAGGGGCTTCTGCGTCGACTCCCCCACCGCCTTGTGGGCCGCGAAGTGGATGATCGCGTCGAACGGACCGTGGGCGGTGAACGCGCCCTCGACGATCTCGTCGTCCGCGGCGTCGCCGACGACGAGCGGCGCCTTCTTGCCCGTGATCTGCTCGATCCGCTGTTCGACGACGGCGCTCGTGTTGCCGAGGTTGTCGAGCAGAACGACCTCGTGACCGGCATCGAGCAGGGCGACGGCCGTGTGCGCGCCGATGTATCCGGCACCGCCGGCGAGAAGAACCTTCATGGGTTCATCTTTTCAGACGCGGATGGCTCGCTCGACCGAGAGATCATCTCCGGTCAGGGCGCGAGCACGCCGCCCGACTCCTCGAGGTAGCAGGCGCCGCAGAGCGACTCGTAGGTGACGAAGTGCTCGTCCTTGATCGCGGCCGTGGCGGCGTCGATCGCCACCTGGTCGCCGTCGAACACGAACCTGCCGCCGATCACGCGGCCGTTGAACAGCGCCTTGCGGCCGCAGCGGCAGATCGTCTTGAGCTCCTCGAGGGAGTGCGCGATCTCGAGCAGCCGGCGGGAGCCGGGGAACGCCTCTGTGCGGAAGTCGGTGCGGATGCCGTATGCCATCACGGGAATGCCGTCCTCGACCGCGATCCGGAACAGATCGTCGACCTGCGGCCCGGTGAGGAACTGCGCCTCGTCGACAAGCAGGCACGCGACATCCGGGGTCGCATCGCCCGGGATCAGCGCGTCGTCCGCCGCCTGGACGCGCTCGCGCTGGGCGCGGAACAGCTCGCGCACCGAGTCGTCGGGGCCGATCAGGAAGTCAACGTCACGCGTGACGCCGAGGCGCGACTCGATCTGGCCGGCGCCCTTGGTGTCGATGGCGGGCTTCGCCAGCAGCACCCGCTGCCCGCGCTCCTCGTAGTTGTAGGCCGCCTGCAGCAGGGACGTCGACTTCCCCGAGTTCATCGCGCCGTAGCGGAAGTACAGTTTGGCCACGCCCCCCAGCCTAGGCCGTGGTGCGTGCGCGCTTCGGAGCCTCGCCCCTAGAGCAGGCCGAGCAGCTGGGCGAGAAGCGTCCAGCCGCCGTACGCCGCGAGGGCGCCGCCGCCGGTGACCGCCGAGATGATGCCCGCGCGACGCCAGGCACGCGCCGGCGCGCTCCCCGTGGGCCGGGCCGGCACCCGGCCGCGCTGGGCGATCCGCTCGGCCGCCGTCGTCGCGGCGGCGACCGCCGCCGTGCTCTGCAGCTGACCCGGGATGAGGGGCGATCCCGTCCACTTCTCGACGCTCCAGGCGGTGACCTTCGCCGCGCCGTCGCGCAGCGGCCCCACGAGCACGCCCTTTATCGATCCGCCACGGATCGCCTCCGGCGCGATGACCTGCGTCTTCAGCCGCTGGGCCGTCACCGTCACGCGCTCCGCGTCGACGAGACCCGCCTGGGCAAGCTGGACGGCCGTGGCGTGCATGCGGCGCTGGGCGCTCGGGCGCAGCATCGGGTCGTGCGACCCGGCGTCGATGCGGTGCATCACGACGCGCACGTCGTCGAGCATCCGGTGCGCCTCCGCGAGGAATCGCGCCGCCTGCTGGTGCGGTCCGAGCGCGAGGAAGCCCGCTTCCTCCGCGATGCGGTCGACGGCCTGGTCGAACTCGAACACGGCGCGGCGCGCGTCGGTGCTCGAGGGATGTCTCTGAGGTGTGCTCATCGGTCCGCCAGTGCTCCGGGAGGGGGGTCCTGCCAGCATACGAGGGGTCGCCGACGCCCGGCAGGGAGATCCGGACCCGATCCCCCCTCCGGGCGGCGGCCGGCTCAGACCCGTCGGGTCAGCAGCGGGAAGACGATGTCGCGGTTGAGCGGGGCCTCGGCGTCATCCGGATCCGCCGGATCCACCCAGCGAAGGTCGTCGATCTCGGCCTGCACGACCGGATCCACCGTCCTGCGCGACAGGAAGACGGTGGCGCGCAGCGCGTGATCCGCCTCGTTCGCGGCGTGCGAGTCGAACGCCCCGAGCAGCTCGAGCTCCTCGGGCAGGATGTCGACGCCGAGCTCCTCGCGCACCTCCCGCACCGCCGTGTCGATCGCCCGCTCCCCGGGCTCCGGCTTGCCGCCCGGCAGCATCCAGCGGGACGTGCCGCGCTTGCGGACGGTCAGGACGCGCCCGTCGTCGCGCACGAACGCGATCGCCGAGACCGTGATGAGGTTCACGCGGTGATGCGCAGCGCCTCGGCGGTCGCCGCGGTCGATGCCTCGGCCTTGGCGGGGTCGTCGTTCAGGAAGTCGCCGTACGTCGGGATCAGCTCGCGCAGCTTCGGCTCCCACTCGCCGATCCGGTCGGCGAAGCAGTTCTTCAGCACGTTCAGCATGATCGTCGCCGCGGTCGAGGCACCCGGCGAGGCGCCGAGCAGGCCGGCGATCGAGCCGTCGGCCGAGGAGACGACCTCGGTGCCGAACTGGAGCTTGCCGCCCTTCATGACCTGCGCGCGCTGGCCGGCCTGGATCAGCTCCCAGTCCTCGTCCTTCGCCGTCGGCATGAACTCGCGCAGGCTGTCGAGCTTCTTCTTGCGGCTCTTCAGCAGCTCGCTGACCAGGTACTTCACGAGGTCGAGGTTCGTCGCGCCGACCTTCAGCATCGAGCCGAGGTTGTGCGCGCGCACCTGCGTGACGATGTCGAGCAGCGAGCCGTTCTTGAGGAACTTCGGGCTGAACGTCGCGAACGGGCCGAACATCAGCGATCCCTCGCCGTCGACCATGCGCGCGTCGAGGTGCGGCACCGACATCGGCGGCGCGCCCACGGCGGCCTGCGAGTACACCTTGGCGCGGTGCGCGGCGACGAGCTCGGGGTTCGTGGTCTTGAGGAACTGCCCGCCGATCGGGAAGACGCCGTAGCCGCGGATCTCCTTGATCTTCGATGCCTGCAGCAGCTTGATCGCCCAGCCGCCCGCGCCGACGAACACGAAGCGCGCGCGGACCTCGCCCGGCGTCTGGCCGACCTTGCCGCGGTACTTCACGAGCCAGGTGCCGTCCTTCTGACGCTTGAGCGTCTTCACCTCGTGGTTCAGGCGCAGCTCCGCGCCGTTGCCGGTGAGGTGGTCGAACAGCTGGCGGGTCAGGGCACCGAAGTCCACATCGGTGCCCGACGGCGTGCGGGTCGCCGCGAACGGCTCGTCGCTCTTGCGGCGCTTCTGCATGAGCAGCGGCGCCCACTGGTTGATGACGCGCGAGTCCTCGGAGTACTCGATGCCCGCGAACAGCGGCTGCTGCTTGAGCGTCTCGTAGCGGCGCTTCAGATACGCCACGTCCTTCTCACCGCGCACGAAGGTCATGTGGGGGGTCGCGCTGATGAAGGTCGACGGCTCGTCGAGCACGCCCTTCGCGATGAGCGACGCCCACAGCTGGCGGCTCTGCTGGAACTGCTCGTTGATCTGCACGGCCTTGGACGGGTCCTCGGCGTCGGGCATGTAGTTCAGCTCGCACAGCGCCGCGTGGCCCGTGCCCGCGTTGTTCCAGGCGTTGGAGCTCTCCTGCGCCACCTCGCCCTGTCGCTCGAAGGCGACGATCTTCCAGTCGGGCTGAAGTTCTTTGAGAAGTGTGCCCAGGGTGGCGCTCATGATTCCGCCACCGATGAGCACGACGTCGACGGTTTCGCTCACCCGTCCATCCTAGTTCCGGCCCTGGGCGCCCCCTGACCGCCGGGACGCCGACGGGCCGCAAGAACGGATGTTCTTGCGGCCCGAGAAAGCGAGCGAGGGGTCAGACGGTCGCGCGGGCCTGGATGTCCGCGGCGACCAGCTCGGCGATCTGCACGGCATTGAGGGCCGCGCCCTTGCGCAGGTTGTCGTTGGAGATGAACAGCGCGAGGCCCTTGCCCTCCGGGGCGGCGAGGTCGGGGCGGATGCGGCCGACGAAGCTCGGGTCCTTGCCGGCCGCCTTCAGCGGCGTCGGCACCTCGTCCAGCGCGACGCCCGGGGCGTCGGCGAGCAGCTCGCGGGCACGCTCGGGCGTGATGTCGCGCGCGAACTCGGCGTTGATCGACAGCGAGTGGCCCGTGAACACCGGGACGCGCACGCAGGTCCCCGACACGCGCAGCTCGGGCAGCTCGAGGATCTTGCGGCTCTCGTTGCGGAGCTTCTTCTCCTCGTCCGTCTCGTTCAGGCCGTCCTCGACGAGGTTGCCGGCGAACGGGATGACGCCGAACGCGATCGGGGCGACGTACTTCTCGGGGGCCGGGAACTCGACCGCGGATCCGTCGTGCACGAGGCCGAGCACGTCGTCCTGCGCCAGGACCGCCTCGACCTGGCCCAGCAGCTCGTTCGCGCCGGCGAGCCCGGAGCCCGACACCGCCTGGTACGTGCTGACGGTGAGCCTCTCGAGGCCGGCCTCGGCGTCGAGCACCTTCAGGACGGGCATCGCCGCCATCGTCGTGCAGTTCGGGTTGGCGATGATGCCCTTCACGGCCTCGGCGATCGCGTGCGGGTTCACCTCGCTGACGACAAGCGGCACCTCGGGGTCCATGCGCCAGGCGCTGGAGTTGTCGATCACGACCGCGCCGGCCTCCGCGAAGCGCGGGGCGTGGGCGCGGCTGCCCGTCGCACCGGCCGAGAACAGCGCGATGTCGATGCCCGCCGGGTCGGCCGTGGCGACGTCCTCGACCACGACGTCGACGCCCTGGAACTCGATGGTCGTGCCAGCCGAGCGTGCCGTGGCGAACAGGCGCAGCTCGCGGATCGGGAACGCGCGCTCCGCGAGAATCTCGCGCATCACGGTGCCGACCTGTCCGGTGGCGCCGACGACGGCGAGAGAGAGTCCTGAATCGGAGATGCGGGTCATGGCTGATCCTCGGGATGGAGCGTGGCGGGGTTGGTCGATTGTACCGGCGGCACGCCCCCGCGAAGACCGGGATGACGCTCCGTGGCAGGAAGCGCGCGGTGCGTGACCGTCCGACGGGTCAGGCGGGCTTCGCGATGTACGTGAAGAAGGGCACGCGCTCGGCCACGCGGTCGTAGAGGCGCTGGGCGTCGGTGTTCGTCTCACTGGTGATCCAGCGCACCTCGAGCAGGCCCTCGTGCGCGGCGAGCTGCTGCAGGTGGGCGATGAGCGCCCGTCCCACGCCGGCTCCTCGGGCCTGCGGAGCTGTGAACAGGTCGTCGAGGAAGATCGCCGTGCCGCCGCGGGAGGGCCGCGCGAACCGGCGCCAGTGCGCGATGCCGATGGGCGCTCCGTCGAGGTCGGCCACCAGTCCGCCGAGCTCGTGCCCGTCGTCCATCAGCCAACCCCACACGGTGTCGACCACCGCGTCATCCGGCTCCAGCGCATAGAAGTCCCGGTAGCCGCGGAACAGCTCGGCCCAGTCGAGACGGTCGTCGGGCGTGACGGGACGGATCCGGATCGCCATCAGACGGTGAGCTTGTAGCCGACGTGCGACGCCTCGTACCCGAGCCGCTCGTAGAAGCGGTGGGCGTGGACGCGCTCCGCGTCGGAGGTCAGCTGGATCAGCTGCGCACCGAGCGTCGGGGCGACCTCTCCCACCCAGCGCATCAGCGTGCGGCCGATGCCGGCGGAGCGGAGGTCGTCGCGCACGCGGACCGTCTCGACCTGCAGTCGCGTCGCGCCGCGGCGCGACAGCCCCGGGATCAGCGTGAGCTGCAGGGTGGCGACCACCTCGCCGCCGCGCTCGGCGACGAGCTGCCCGTTCGAGGGGTCGGCCTGCAGCGCCTCGAGTGCCCGCGCATACACGGCCTTGTCGTCGTCATCGGCGGTGTCGCCGCGCGCGGCGCTCACCGGGTCGGCGGCGATCAGCGCGATGAGGGCATCGAGATCCGCCGGCTCGGCGCCGCGGACGAGGAGGTCGCCGTCGGGCGTCGTCAGCTCGGCAGGAAGGGTGAGCGCGGCGAGCACGCTCACCGCCCGGTGCCGGCGTACACGGTCGCCTCGATCTCGCTGTCGAGACCGTAGGCGGTGTGCACCGCGCGCGCCGCCTGGTTCAGCTCGTCGCCGCGCAGCACCACCGAGATCCGGATCTCGCTGGTCGAGATCATCTCGATGTTCACGCCGGCCGTGCTCAGCGCCTCGAACAGCGTGAGCGAGACGCCCGAGTGGGTGCGCATCCCGGCGCCCACTACCGACAGCTTGCCGATCTGGTCGTCGTGAACGATGCTGTCGTAGCCGATCGTCTCCTGCTCGGCGGTGAGGACCTTCAGCACCTCGACGGCCGACTGCTTGGGAAGCGTGAACGAGATGTCGGTGCGGCCGGGCTGGGCCGACTGCACGTTCTGGACGATCATGTCGATGTTCGCGCCGGTCTTGTTGACGAGCGAGAAGATCGCCGCCGCCGAGCCCGGGACATCCGGGACGCCGACGACCGTGATCTTCGCCTGGCTCTGATCGATCGCGACGCCCGTGACGACGGGCTCCTCCATGCCGATGACATCGGCCATCGCTGACTCCTTGCTGCTCTGACGGGGATCGGCCATGCCCTCCCCCAGGACATAGGTTCCCTCATTCGCGGTGAACGTGGAACGGGCGTGGATGAGCACGCCGTGACGCCGCGCGTACTCGACCGCGCGGATGTAGAGGACCTTGGCGCCGTTGGCGGCGAGCTCGAGCATCTCCTCGGCGGTGACGGTGTCGAGCTTGCGCGCCCGCGGGATCACCCGGGGGTCGGCGGTGAAGATGCCGTCGACGTCGCTGTAGATCTCGCAGACGTCGGCGCCGAGGGCCGCCGCGAGCGCCACGGCCGTCGTGTCGGATCCGCCGCGGCCGAGGGTGGTGATGTCGTTCTTGTCGGGGTTGACCCCCTGGAAGCCCGCAACGATCACGATCGCGCCCTCGTCGAGCGCCTCGCGCAGGCGCACGGGGGTGACGTCGACGATGCGGGCGGCGCCGTGGTCGGCCGTCGTGATCATGCCGGCCTGGCTGCCCGTGAACGAGCGCGCCTCGTAGCCCATCGAGTGGATCGCCATCGCGAGCAGCGCCATCGAGATGCGCTCGCCGCTCGAGAGCAGCAGGTCGAGCTCGCGCGGCGCCGGGATCGGGGCGACCTGCGCCGCGAGGTCGAGCAGCTCGTCGGTGGTGTCGCCCATCGCGCTCACGGCGACGACCACGTCGTGGCCGGCGCGGCGGGTGTCGACGATGCGCTTCGCGACGCGCTTGATGCTCTCGGCGTCGGCGACCGACGATCCGCCGAACTTCTGCACGATCAGTGCCACTGGTACTCCTGGGTGAGGGCGCCGGGCGCGCCGCTTCGCAGTGGACACCTCCGGGCGGCATCCATCTGAGACATCTTAGAGACGCGCCGTCACCGCTCCGCGCCATGTGACAACCCGCTCCTCCGACGGCCTCGCGGCTTCGCGGGGTGCCCTGCCCGAGGGCTGCGACGCGTGCAGATCGCCCGGTGCCGACGACCGGTGACACGACCGGTGGGGCGGGCTACTGTGGCCACAACGGACCGAAGGGCACCACATGGGCATCGAGCTGGACGCGGGTACGACGACACTGGTGGCCATCGTCGCCGGGATCGTGGTCATCGGGATCGTGGTCGCCGTGGTGGTGCGCCTCGCCTCCGGCCGATCGCCGGCCGGTTCGCCCGATCCCGGGCGCCGAGGGCGTCGGACGGCGCCGAATCAGCACGACACGATGACGTACGGCGCCGCCGCGATCGGCTTCGCCGCGATGGATCCGGGATCCGGGCGCCAGGAGGACACGTCGGGCGGATCATCGGGCGGCGCCGGCACGCACGACAGCGGTTCCAGCGGGGGCTCGGGCGGTGGG
>NZ_JADGLL010000004.1 GCF_015235415.1 Microbacterium paludicola
GCACTCGCGGGCTGCAGCGGCGGCCCCGGAGTGCAGGGTGGCGGCGCCCGGGCCCACGCTGTAGAAGAGCGCCTGGCCGCCGATCGCGCCGGCGATGACGACGGCGGCGACGCTGGTGGCGACGATGTTGTCGCGGCGACGGCGGCGGGACTGCGCGCGGTGGTGCTCGAGCCGCGCCTCGTAGAGGCGGGCGCGCTCCCGTGCCTCGCGCGCGGCGCGCTCCTTGGCGGATGCCTTGCCCCCTGCGGCCATGTCTGACGGATCCTCTCGACGACGGCGCCGGCGAGGCGCCTCCTGCAGAGCGGGATCGAGCCTACGCATGGGCGGCGCGAGCGTCGAAATCGACACGGGCGAAGACGCGAGCCGGGACCGTTTGTCAGGGGCGCCTCATAGTCTGAGGGGATGACTCCAGCGAGCGGATCCCTGATGGGCGGTGGGCGCGGCCTGACGCCCCTGGCCGTGCGGATGCGTCCGACGTCGCTGGATGAGGTGGCGGGTCAGGCGCACCTCCTGCGGCCGGGCTCGCCGATCGTCGCGCTCGCCGACCCCGAGGCGCAGGCGCCCGGCACCGTGTCCGTCATCCTGTGGGGGCCGCCCGGAACGGGCAAGACCACGCTCGCCCAGGCGATCGCCCGTTCGTCGGGGCGCCGGTTCGTCGAGCTCTCGGCCATCACCGCGGGAGTCAAGGACGTGCGCGAGGTCATGCAGGAGGCGCTGAACCAGCGCGATCTCTACGGCCAGTCGACGATCCTGTTCCTCGACGAGATCCACCGCTTCACCAAGGCGCAGCAGGATGCGCTGCTCCCCGGCGTCGAGAACGGCTGGGTCATCCTGATCGCGGCGACCACCGAGAACCCGAGCTTCTCGGTGATCTCGCCGCTGCTGTCCCGCTCGCTGCTTCTCACGCTGCAGCCGCTGACGGACGAGGATCTCGGCGTGCTCGTCGACCGCGCCGTCACCGACTCTCGAGGCCTCGCCGGCGAGGTCGAGCTCGAACCAGAGGCCCGTGCCGCCCTGATCCGGCTCGCCTCGGGCGATGCACGGCGGGCGCTGACCGCCCTGGAGGCGAGCGCCGGCGTCGCCGTGTCGGAGGCGCCCGAGGGAGCCGAGACGCCCGCCGTGACGGCCGAGCACGTCGCCCAGGCCGTCGACCGGGCACTGCTGCGCTACGACCGGCAGGGCGATGAGCACTACGACGTGATCAGCGCGTTCATCAAGTCGATCAGGGGCTCCGATGTCGATGCGGCGATGCACTATCTCGCCCGGATGATCGAGGCGGGGGAGGACCCCCGGTTCATCGCGCGCCGCCTGGTGATCTCGGCCTCCGAGGACATCGGCCTCGCCGACCCGCAGGCGCTGCAGATCGCCGTGGCCGCGGCGGACGCCGTCGCGTTCATCGGCATGCCGGAGGGACGCATCCCGCTCGCCGAGGCCACCGCGTACCTCGCGACCGCCGCGAAGTCGAACGCCGCGTACAACGCGATCAACGCCGCCATGGCCGACATCAAGGCCGGCCGGATGGGCGCTGTCCCCAAGCACCTGCGCGACGCGCACTACCCGGGAGCCAAACGGCTCGGCCACGGCAAGGGCTACGTGTATCCGCACGATCACGAGCTCGGCGTCGTGACCCAGCAGTACCTGCCGGACGAGCTGCGCGGGCGACGGTACTACGAACCGAAGCCTCACGGCACCGAGCGCGAGATCGGTGCGCGGCTCGAGAAGCTGCGTCGCATCCTCGGCGGCTGAGCGGACGCCGGCCCCTGATTTCGATCAGGGTCTGCCCGGGTATGTCCGCGGCGTCCTTGACGCCCCGGTCCGTGTCCCGGGAGGGTGAGCGTACCGTTCCGTCTCCCCCCGAACCGAGGTACCAGCATGGCCGTCTTCCGGCGTGTGATCCTTCCCGTCGTCTGGCTCGTCATCGGCGTCGTCGCCGCGGCGGCCCTCGCCAAGCTGGCGTTCTTCCCCGATCAGAGCGAGGCGCCCGTGATGGGCGCCGGCGCCGAGCCGACGGGCGCGCTTTTCGAGCCGCAGCTGGCGGTCGAGCGCGGCACGATCCGGAACGACCTGGAGCTGAAGGCGACGGTCGCGGGCGACCCCGCCGTGGCGATCACGGCGTACAAGGCGGGCACGGTCGTCGACGTGTTCGCCGGCAAGGGCCAGCAGGTCGCGGCCGGCGCCATCATCGCGAGCGTGCGCGAGCAGATCCCCCAGGAGGACGGCTCCACGTTCGACCTGTGGAGCGAGATCATCGCGCCCGGCACCGGCACGCTGTCGGACCTCTCACTGGCGAGCGGCCAGGCGGTCGCGCCGGGGGACACCGTCGGCGCCGTCGCCCCCGCGACGTTCCGGATCCAGGGATCCATCGCCCCGGAGGATCGGTATCGCCTGACGGCGGAGCCGAAGGAGGCGACAATCCAGATCGCCGGCGGTCCCGCGCCCTTCACCTGCACGGGCCTGGTGCTCGAGACCCCGCTCGCCGGTCTGCCGGCCGACGACTCGGCGGCGCCCTCGTCTCCCACGACGACCGTGCGCTGCCCGGTGCCAGCGGACGTCCGGGTCTTCCCGGGCCTCAGTGCGACCATCACGATCGCCGGCGGCATCGCCGAGGACGTGCTCGTCGTGCCGATGACCGCCGTGATCGGGACGGCCGAGGCGGGCGTCGTCTTCGTGCCCGGGCCCGACGGCATGCCGGAGGAGCGCGAGGTGGTGCTCGGCCTGAACGACGGCAAGAGCATCGAGGTGCGCGAGGGACTCGAGGAGGGGGAGACGATCTTCGAGTTCGTGCCCGCCGCCGCGCAGGCCGAGGAGCAGACGTCCGCCGAGGCGCAGGGGTGAGCGTCCCGATCCTGCGGGCGCGCGGCATCACCCGCACCGTGGAGCTGCCGGACGCCGCGCCCCTGCACATCCTGCGCGGCGTCGACCTCGACGTCCATGTCGGCGACCACCTGAGCATCATGGGCCGCTCGGGGTCGGGCAAATCGACCCTGCTCAACATCCTCGGGCTGCTGGACGCGCCCACCGACGGCGACCTGGAGTTCGACGGCGTGCCGCTGCAGCGGATGAGCGCCGGGCGTCGCGACCGCACGCGCGGCCGCAACGTCGGGTTCGTGTTCCAGCAGTTCAACCTGCTGCCGCGGCGCACGGCGCTCGAGAACGTCGAGATGCCCCTGATGTACGACGGCGGTCGCGGCTTCTGGCGCCGCCGTGCGCTCGCCTCCGAGATGCTCGATCGCGTCGGCCTCGGCGACCGGCTGCAGCAGACGCCGGAACGCCTCTCCGGTGGCGAGCAGCAGCGCGTCGCTATCGCACGCGCTCTTGTGCGGTCGCCGCGGCTCATCCTGGCGGACGAGCCGACGGGCGCGCTCGACGTCGACACCGGTGCGACGATCATGGATCTGCTGGACGACATCGCCACCCAGGCGGGCGCCGCGCTCATCACGATCACGCACGACCCGCACGTCGCCGCCCGCGCGCAGCGCGCGTTCCGTCTCGCCGACGGCGTGCTGCACGAGACCGTTCCGGTGCTCGAGCCCGCCGCGTCGGCGCCCGCGGCGGCCGGAGCCGGCGCATGAGCGTCCTGACCTCCGCCGCCGGCTCACTCGCCGAGGCGTGGCAGGAGCTGCGCGTCCACCGCCTCCGCGTCCTGCTCAGCCTGATCGTCGTGGCGGTGTCGGTCGCCGCGTTCACGGGCGTCGTCGCCCTGGGGCAGATGCTCTCGCAGGGCTTCGAGGAGCAGATGGAGCGCAGCGGCGGACGCCCCGCTCTCGTCATGATCGGCGCCGCGCAGGGGGAGCCGGACGCATCGGGAATCGTCGCTTCGGCGGACGGCGACGCGCTCGACGCCGCGCTCTTCGCGACGGCTGAGCGCTTCGGCATCGACTGGGTCGCGCGTCAGGCGTGGCTCGAGGCACAGCTTCCGTACGAGGGGTGGGCCGGGATGCAGGCGGTCGACCCGGACTACGGAGTGATGCACCGCGTGCCGATCCTGCACGGCCATTGGTTCACGGACGCAGATGCGGCACGGCTGGTGCCGGCGATCGTGATCAGCGAGAACTGGTGGGAGTCGCTCGGCTCGCCCGCGATGGAGACGCATCCGAAGGTCACAGTCACGCTGACCACGTGGTCCGCCGACGGAACGCCCACGGCGCCGGCCGAGGCCGAGGCGGTGGTGGTCGGAGTGACGACCACACAGGATCAGTACTCGTTCAACGGCTTCCTCGTCTACGACGACGTCGCCGCGCTGATCGGCGCCGACGCGCTCGCCCAGAACACGAGCCGCGAGGCGTGGATCCCGGTCGACGGCGCCCAGGAGCTCATCGACGCGATGGAGACCTCGATCGCCGCGTCGCTGCCGGAGGGGTACGACGTCTCAGCCGATCGCACGGACTACCTCTACCAGCAGGAGCAGGGCGGCTTCGATCCGTTCGGCCCCATGCTGCTGGTGCTGGGCGGGATCTCGGGCCTCATCCTCGCGCTCGGCGGGCTGAGCCTGCTGAACATCACGCTCGTCACCGTGCGCCACCGGATCCGCGAGATCGGCGTGCGCCGCAGCTTCGGGGCGACCGGCACGCGGGTGTTCTTCTCGGTGATGCTCGAGAGCGTCGTCGCGACCGTCATCGCGGGCGGCGTCGGGATCGTGATCGCGATCCTCGTGCTGCGGATGCCGCTCGTCGCCGACAACATGTTCGCGATGCTGCAGGAACCGCCGGCCTTCCCGATGTCGGCCGCCGTCACGGGCCTGCTGGTCTCGGCGGGCGTGGGCGCGCTGGCCGGCCTGGTGCCCGCGCTGGTCGCCCTCCGGGTCCGGCCGATCGACGCGATCCGCTACTGATCCAGGGGGAGGACCGCGGCCCCGCCGGCGCTGGTCGGGCGTGCTCGGGTGGACCTGGTAAGCTGGATCGGCTCGAAATCCGGGCACATCCCCTTTTGCTTGATCCCTCGGGTGGGTAGACGTACGCCCGAATCGGATGGGAGGGGACTGTACGTCCGAGCGTCGCGACAGCCGCGGCCTCGTGAAAGGAAACCATGGTTACCAAGTCCCAGGACCGCCGCAAGGTCCGCCTGTCGCGCGCCCTCGGCGTCGCGCTGACCCCGAAGGCGGCGCGCTACCTCGAGAAGCGCCCCTACGGCCCCGGTCAGCACGGCCGCACGAAGCGCAAGGCCGACAGTGACTACGCCGTCCGTCTCCGCGAGAAGCAGCGTCTGCGCGAGCAGTACGGCATCCGCGAGAAGCAGCTCCGCATCGCCTTCAACGAGGCGCGCCGCACCGACGGCCTGACGGGTGAGAACCTCGTCGAGCTGCTCGAGATGCGTCTTGACGCCCTCGTGCTGCGTTCGGGCTTCGCCCGCACGACCGCGCAGGCGCGCCAGTTCGTGGTTCACCGCCACATCCTCGTCGACGGCAAGATCGTGGACCGCCCGTCGTTCCGCGTGAAGCCGGGTCAGACCATCGAGGTCAAGGGCAAGAGCGAGTCGCTCGAGCCCTTCCAGGTCGCGGCCGCCGGCGGTCACGCCGAGGTCCTCCCGAACGTTCCGGGCTACCTCGAGGTCGAGCTCGACAAGCTCCAGGCGAAGCTCGTGCGTCGCCCGAAGCGCGCCGAGGTGCCCGTCACGTGTGACGTGCAGCTCGTCGTCGAGTACTACGCGGCTCGCTGATCCATCGATCCGTCCGGAGGGCGTCGAGGCTTCTGCCTCGGCGCCCTCCGTCGTTCGCGCAGTGCCCGGCGCGCTGCCCGGCGGCGCCGGTCGGTCTACGATGGAACGACGTCGCGACGCGCGGCCCAAGCTGGAGGATGGGTGACATGAAGAACGTGCTGTGGTTCCTGCTCGGCATCGCCACGGGCTTCGCCGCGGCCCACTTCCTCAACAAGGACCCGCGCGGCGCCGAGGTGCTCGCCGACATCGACGCCCGCATCGACGAGTTCGTCGACCGCATCGGCGAGGCGTACCGCCTCGAGGAGGCCCGCCGCACCTCCGCGGACGACGCCCCTGCAGCCTGACCCCCTCCGCTCTCCGGCCGTCGCGCGAGACGGCCGTCCCCGCATGCAGTCGCGTCCGCTCCGGCGGGGCGCGGCGCCACCAGTCAAGGACGAAGCACTGCCCATGAAGACCGCGGAAATCGCGAAGCGCTACCTCGACTTCTTCGAGAAGAACGACCACACGATCGTGCCGTCCGCCTCGCTCGTGAGCGACGACCCGTCGATCCTGTTCACGATCGCCGGCATGGTTCCGTTCATCCCCTACCTGACGGGTGTCGTTCCGGCCCCCTACTCGCGAGCCGCCGACCTGCAGAAGTGCATCCGGACGAACGACATCGAAGAGGTCGGGAAGACGGCGCGCCACGGCACGTTCTTCCAGATGCTCGGCAACTGGTCGTTCGGCGACTACTTCAAGGAGGGCGCGATCTCCTTCGCCTGGGAGCTGCTGACCACCTCCGAGGAGGACGGCGGGCTCGGCTTCGACCCGAAGGACCTCTGGGTCACCGTCTACGAGACCGACGACGAGGCCGCCGAGCTGTGGCAGCGGATCGCGGGGCTCCCGGCGGAGCGCATCCAGCGCCTCGGCCGCGAGGACAACTTCTGGACAACCGGCCAACCCGGCCCCGCCGGTCCGTGCTCGGAGATCTACTTCGATCGCGGACCCGATTACGGCAAGGACGGCGGCCCGATCGTCGACGACAACCGGTTCCTGGAGATCTGGAACCTGGTCTTCATGCAGAACGAGATCACGAACGTGCGCTCGAAGACCGAGTTCGACATCGTCGGCGATCTTCCCGCGAAGAACATCGACACCGGCATGGGGCTCGAGCGGGTCGCGTTCCTCAAGCAGGGCGTCGAGAACATGTACGAGATCGACCAGGTCCGCCCCGTCCTGGATCGCGCGTCCGAGCTTTCCGGTCGCCCCTACGGCGTCTCACACGAGGACGACGTGCGCTTCCGCATCATCGCCGACCACGTCCGGTCCTCGCTGATGCTGCTCTCCGACGGCGTGACGCCCTCGAACGAGGGCCGCGGCTACATCCTGCGTCGCCTGATGCGCCGCAGCGTGCGCGCGATGCGCCTGCTCGGCGTCCAGGAGGCGACGTTCCCCGCGCTGTTCGAGGCCTCGCGCGACGCGATGAAGGAGGCCTACCCGGTCATCGAGAGCGACTGGCAGCGGATCTCGTCCTACGCGTACGCGGAGGAGGAGACGTTCCTGCGCACGCTGACGTCCGGATCCACGATCCTCGACACCGCGGTGCAGAAGACGAAGGCGGGGGGCGGGTCGACCCTCGCCGGCGACCAGGCGTTCCTGCTTCACGACACCTACGGCTTCCCGATCGACCTCACGCTCGAGATCGCGGAGGAGGCGGGCATCGGCGTCGACCGCGCCGGATTCGACGCGCTGATGCAGGAGCAGCGCCAGCGCGCGAAGGCGGATGCGCGCTCGCGCAAGCGCGCGATCGCCGACGTCAGCGTCTACCGCGATTTCCGTGCGCTCGGCGAGACGGTCTTCACCGGCTACACGGATCTCGAGACCGAGAGCCGCGTGCTCGGCGTGCTCGTCGACGGCCTCGCCACCGGTCGGGCATCCGAGGGACAGATCGCCGAGGTCATCCTCGCGGAGACGGCGCTCTACGCCGAGTCGGGCGGCCAGGTGGCCGACAAGGGAACGATCGTCGGCCCGGGCTACGAGCTCGAGGTGCTCGACGTGCAGCGCCCGGTGGCGGGACTCATCAGCCACACCGTCGAGGTCGTGCGCGGCGAGGTCGGCGTCGATCAGCCGGCGACGACGATCGTGGACGCCGCCAACCGCCGCTCGGCCCAGCAGGCGCACTCCGCCACGCACCTCGTGCACGCGGCACTGCGCGACACCCTCGGCAGCGGCGCGACCCAGGCGGGATCGCTCAACCGCGCCGGTTACCTCCGCTTCGACTTCACGTGGGGGCAGGCACTGAGCCCCGAGACCCGCTCGGAGATCGAGGAGATCGCCAACAACGCGGTGCGCGACAACCTCGAGGTGACGACGCGCGTGCTCTCGCTCGACGAGGCGAAGGCGGCGGGAGCGATGGCGCTGTTCGGCGAGAAGTACGGCCAGACCGTGCGGATGGTCGACATCGGCGGCCCCTGGTCGCGCGAGCTCTGCGGCGGGACGCACGTGTCCTCGAGCGCCGAGATCGGCCTCGTGAGTCTGATCGGCGAGTCGTCGGTGGGAGCGTCGAACCGTCGCGTCGAGGCGCTCGTCGGTCTCGACGCGTTCCGCGAGCTGACGGCCGAGCGGGCGCTCGTCGCCGAGCTCTCGGCTTCGCTGAAGGCGCCGAAGGACCAGCTCCCGGCCCGCATCGCCGAGCTCACCGCGAACCTCAAGGCCGCCGAGAAGAAGATCGCGGCCTTCGAGGCCCGCGCGCTTGCGGACCGCGTGCCGGCGCTCGCTCAGACCTCGCAGCGCACCGGATCCGTCAATCTCGTGGCCGAGTCCGTCGGCCAGGTCGGGTCGGCAGACGACCTGCGCAGCCTCGCGCTGTCGGTGCGCGACCGTCTCGGATCGGATCCGGCGGTCGTCGCCCTCACGGGGCAGGCGGGCGACAAGGTGCTCGCGATCGTCGCCACGAACGAGGCGGCGCGTTCGGCCGGAGCGAAGGCCGGTGCCCTCGTGAAGGCCGCCCTCGAGCCGCTCGGCGGTCGAGGCGGCGGACGCGACGACATGGCGCAGGGCGCGGGCTCCGAGGCGGCCGGCATCCCGGCCGCGCTCGACGCCGTGCGCGCTCAGCTGCGGACCGCGTGATCGGGCGCGGCGCGTGACGGGATTCCGGCGGGGAGTGCGCCTCGGCGTGGATGTGGGCAAGGCCCGCATCGGCGTCGCGCGCTGTGATCCCGACGGGATGCTCGCCGTCCCGGTCGAGACGGTGCCGCGCGACGAGCGCTCGATCGCCCGGCTGGTGGAGCTCGCGGGGGAGTACGAGCCGCTCGAGTTCATCGTGGGTCTGCCGCTCAACATGCGTGGCGAGGACACCCTGTCGACCGCTGACGCGCGCGAGTTCGCCGCTCAGCTCGCGGCGGCGCAGGATGCGCCCGTGCGGCTGGTGGACGAGCGCCTCAGCACAGTGTCGGCGCATTCGGCGCTGCGCCAGTCGGGCAGAACCCAGAGGGGTTCTCGTAGCATTGTCGATCAGGTCGCCGCGGTGGTGCTGCTCCAGCACGCCATCGACAGCGAGAAACGCACCGGGGCGGCCGCCGGCAACCCGGCCGGCATACCCGAGGAGTAAGCCCCGCTCATGACCGATCCGTCCCGCGAGAGCACGCCACCCGAGTCCTCGCCGATGACGCGCCGCCAGGCGCGCGAGTCGGCGCGGGCCCCGCAGGCTCCGTCCGCATCCGCCACGCCCGAGGGCGACGCGAGCGGCGTGCCGACGGCCGGCGATCCGGTGTCGGCGGCGCGCGCGATGCCCTGGGACGACGGGATCTTCGTCGAGCGCACGCCGGCGACCACGGTCACCCCCGCCGCGGAGGCGACGCCCCCGGCCGAGCGCTCGGCTCCCGCGACGCTCGCCGAGACGGCGGCGCTCGCGAGCCAGGCGCCGGCGCCCAGCGGTCCGGAGCCGGCGTCGCTCGAGGACCTCTTCGTTCCCGAGAACACGGTCGAGCCGAAGCGCCGCGGGGGCCGCGGCTGCCTCGTCACGCTCATCATCCTGCTGGCGATCCTCGGCGGCATCGTCGCCGGCGGCATGTACGTGTGGAACACCTACGGCACGCAGATCGCCGAGCGGTTCGGCTGGGACGGGCCGAGCGACTACGAGCCGGGTGAGGCCACCGGCGAGGCGATCATCACGATCGAGGAGGGCGACGGCGGCGAGGCGATCTCGCAGACCCTCTACGAGGCCGGCGTGACGCTCAAGCCCGACTCCTTCTACGACCACCTGCTTGATGCCGATGCGATCCCGACGTTCTACCCCGGGATCTACCGGCTGCAGCAGAAGATGACGTCCGAGGCGGCGCTTGCCGCGCTGGCGGACCCCGCGAACAAGCTCGAGAACACGGTCGCCCTGCAGGAGGGCTGGACCGTCTCGGCGACCCTCGAGGCGGCGTCCACGGGTCTCGACATGCCGCTCGAGGAGCTGCAGGCGGCAGCCGAGGACCCCTCGGCCTACGACGTCGAGGCCGACAGCCTCGAGGGATGGCTGTTCCCGGCGACCTACACGTTCGACCCGGGCGTCACCGCCGAGGATGTCATCAAGACGATGGTGGATCGCACGCGCGAGTCGCTCGCGAACGCCGGCGTCGCGGCGGGCGACGAGCAGCGCATCCTGACGGTCGCGTCGATCGTGCAGCGCGAGGGCGCCTCGCGTGAGGACTTCGGGATGGTCGCGCAGGTGATCTACAACCGCCTCGATCCGGAGATCTCCGACACCAACGGCCTGCTCCAGATGGACTCGACCGCCCAGTTCGGGTACCGGGCCGCGCACCCGGAGGCAGCCGAGCAGGGCTCGGTCTTCAGCTCGGAGGAGCAGCTGAACGATCCCAACCCGTGGAACACGTACGTGCACCCCGGGCTGCCCGTCGGTCCGATCGCCAACCCCGGCGACGAGGCGATCCAGGCGGCTCAGCAGCCGACGGAAGGCGGGTGGCAGTACTTCGTCACCGTGAACCTCGAGACCGGGGAGACGCTCTTCGCGGAGACCTACGCCGAGCAGCAGCAGAACGAAGCGCAGCTTCACGCGTGGTGTGCCGACAACCCCGACCACGGCGGCTGCGGCGGATGACCGGAGCCACCCGGCTCGCGGTCTGGGGCGACCCGATCGCGCACAGCCGCTCGCCGCAGCTTCACGACGCGGCGTACCGGGTGCTCGGACGGGAGTGGAGCTTCGAGCGCGTCCGCGTCGCCGAGGGCGAGTTCGATGGTGTGCTCGCAGGGCTCGACTCGTCGTGGCGCGGGCTCGCGGTCACGATGCCGCTGAAGGAGTGCGCGTGGAGGGCGAGCGGATGGCGTGATCGCCGTGCCGAGCTCACCGGAGCGGTGAACACCCTGCTCCTGCCCGGGGCTGACGTGTCGAGGCCGACCGGGGCACCTGCGTCCGCGCCGGTCGGATTCAACACCGATGTCGGCGGGATCGTCGCGGCGCTTGCCGACGAGGGGATCGCCGAGGTGGGCTCGGTCCGCATCGTGGGCGCGGGCGCCACGTCCGCGTCGGCGCTGGTGGCGGCGGCCGAGATGGGCGCCGGCACGGCGAGCGTCGTCGCCCGCCGGCCCGAGCGCGCCGCGCCCCTCGTGGAGCTCGGCGAGGCGCTGGGCGTCCCCGTCTCGGTGGAGCCCTTCGGCGGCCCGCACGCGCCGGTCGACCTCACCGTCTGCGCGCTGCCGGGCGGCACGATCCTGCCGGACGAGGATGCCGACGCCCTCGCGGCGGGCGGTCATCCGCTGTTCGACGTCGCCTACCACCCGTGGCCGTCGCACCTGGCGAGCCGCTGGCAGGGACCGGCGATCCCGGGGCTCGGAATGCTGCTTCACCAGGCGGTGCTGCAGGTGCGGGTGTTCACGACCGGATCCGTCGACGAGCCGCTCGCGTCCGAGGATGACGTGCGCGCCGCGATGCGCTCCGCGCTCATGGGAGACTAGGCGCATGCTCCGCGTGCTCACGGCCGGCGAATCGCACGGCCCCGAACTCATCGCCGTCATGGAGGGACTTCCCTCCGGCGTGCCCCTGCTTGCCGAGGACATCCAGGCCGACCTGCAGCGTCGGAAGCTCGGCTATGGCCGCGGGTCGCGCATGAAGTTCGAGCAGGACGAGCTCACCATCTCGGGCGGCGTGCGTCACGGCCTTACCCTCGGCAGCCCCATCGCCCTGCGCATCGGCAACACCGAGTGGCCCAAGTGGACCGAGGTCATGAACCCGGCCCCCGTGGAGCTCACCGAGAAGTCCCGCGGCCGCGGCGCAGCGCTCACCCGCCCGCGCCCGGGACACGCCGACCTGGTCGGGATGCAGAAGTACGACTTCGACGAGGCGCGCCCGATCCTCGAGCGCGCGAGCGCCCGCGAGACGGCCGCGCGCGTCGCGCTGGGGGCGGTCGCCCGCGCGTTCCTGGCGGAGCTGGGCATCCGGCTCGTCAGCCACACGCTGTCGATCGGGCCGGTGCGCGTGCCGGATGACGCGCCGGTGCCGACGCCGGATGACGTCGCCGCGCTCGACGCCGATCCGCTGCGCTGCTTCCACCCCGAGACCTCCGAGCGCATGGTCGCCGAGGTCGACGACACCCGCAAGGAGGGCGACACCGTCGGCGGCATCGTCGAGGTGCTCGCGTACGGCCTGCCGCCGGGGCTCGGCTCGCACGTGCACTGGGATCGCCGCCTCGACGGAAAGCTCGCGCAGGCGCTGATGAGCATCCAGGCGATCAAGGGCGTGGAGGTCGGCGACGGTTTCGAGACCACCCGCCGCCGCGGTTCCGCCGCGCACGACGAGCTGTTCGTCACGTCCGACGGCATCGCGCGCGGCAGCGACCGCGCCGGCGGCACCGAGGGCGGCATGTCCACCGGCACCGTGCTGCGCGTGCGGGCGGGGATGAAGCCCATCGCGACCGTTCCCCACGCACTGCGGACGGTGGACGTCGCCACCGGCGAGACGGCCGCGGCCCATCACCAGCGCTCCGACGTCTGCGCGGTGCCCGCCGCCGGCGTGGTGGCCGAGGCGATGGTCGCGATCACGCTCGCCGACGTCGTGCTGGAGAAGTTCGGCGGCGACTCCGTGAAGGAGACGCGCCGCAACCTGACCGCCTACGTGGACGGCATCGCGGAGAGCCTGCGGACGTCGGCGCAGCCGGTCGACCTCGCGCATGACCTCGCACTCTGACGCAGGCGTCCCCGCCGCCGAGTCGACCGGCGCATCGCCGCGTGCGCTCGTGCTCGTCGGCCCCATGGGCGCCGGCAAGTCGAGCATCGGGCGTCGCCTCGCGCGCACGCTCGGGGTGCGGTTCCGCGACACCGACAGCGCTGTCGTCAAAGAGCACGGGCCGATCGCCGACATCTTCGCGGCGCACGGGGAGCCCCATTTCCGTGCGCTGGAGCACGAGGCCGTGATCGCCGCCGTGGCGCGCGGCGGGGTGGTCGCACTCGGCGGCGGCGCCGTGCTCCACCCGGGCACGCGCGCCGCCCTTCGGGATCACCACGTCGTGCTGCTCACGGTCGAGGAGCGCGTGGTCGCGGGCCGCATCCGCGCCCAGCAGAAGCGCCCGCTGCTGAGCGGCGACGGGGATCCGCTGGACGCCTGGATCCGGATCCGCGACGCACGCGAGCCGATCTACCGCGAGGTCGCGGATGCGGTGTTCGACACCTCGAGGGGCCCCCTCGGCGACGTCGTGACGGCGATCGCCGCGTGGGTGCGCGCCGAGGATCCGGCCTTCGCGCCGGGTGTTCCCTCGGAGCAGCAGACGACGCAGGATGAGACCGCCCTGAGCGCAGAGGATCTGAGCGCAGAGGACCCGAACGCCCCGGTTCCCGGCGCGGACGGCGACAAGGAGACGACGCGATGAGCGAGACCAGCACGCAGGCGGACGACCGCACCCCGGGCGACACCGTGATCCACGTGAACGGCACCCCGGGCTACGACGTGACCATCGGTCACGGCACGATCGGGCAGGTCGGGCCCGCGCTTCCCCCGGCGGCGCGCAAGGTGCTCGTCGTCCACCCGCCGACGCTCGGCGCCCAGGCGGCCGAGCTCCGCGAGGCCCTCATGGCCGACGGCGGACGCGAGGTGCTGCTGGCCGAGATCCCCGACGCCGAGGCGGGCAAGCGCATCGAGGTCGCCGCGTTCTGCTGGCAGATCATGGGCCAGGCCGATTTCACCCGCACCGATGCCGTCGTGGGCTTCGGCGGCGGCGCGGTGACCGACCTCGCCGGGTTCGTGGCCGCCAGCTGGCTGCGTGGCGTCGAGATCGTGCAGGTCCCCACCACCGTGGCGGGAATGGTCGACGCGGCCGTCGGCGGCAAGACCGGCGTGAACACCGCGGAGGGGAAGAACCTCGTCGGCGCGTTCTGGGCACCGCGCGCGGTCATCTGCGACCTCGATCTGCTCGCAACGCTGTCGGAGAACGACGTGCTCGCGGGCTTCGCCGAGATCGTCAAGGCAGGTTTCATCCGGTACCCCGAGATCCTCGACATCGTGGAGGCGGACCCGGATCGCGCGATCGACGTCGCCTCGCCCGAGTTCCGCCGCTGCGTCGAGCTGGCGATCCAGATGAAGGCCGACGTCGTGGGGGAGGACTTCCGCGAGGCGGGCCTGCGCGAGATCCTCAACTACGGGCACACGCTCGGGCACGCGATCGAGCACGCCGAGCGCTACCGCTGGCGTCACGGCGCGGCGGTCTCCGTCGGCATGATGTACGCCGCCGAGCTGTCGCGCCTCGCCGGACGTCTCTCCGACGCCGCGGTCGACCGGCACCGCCGGGTGCTCGAGCTGCTCGGCCTTCCGACCACGTACCGCGCGGGCGCGTGGCAGACGCTGCTGGCGACGATGCAGCGCGACAAGAAGGCGCGCGGCGGCATGCTGCGCTTCATCCTGCTCGACGACATCGCCAAGCCGACGGTTCACCAGGCGCCCGACGAGTCGCTGCTGTTCGCCGCCTACCAGGAGATCGGCGCCGAGGAGCAGGGCCGCATCATCAGCACCCGCCGCGGCTGAGGGCTCCCGCTCGGGGGACTCCCACGCCGACACGATAGGATCGTTCCTCGGCCGTGACGGCCCCGGACTTGCGCGCGACTCGGCGCGACTCAATCGAACGAACGGAAGATCCATGGCATCCACCGCAGACATCAAGAACGGCGTCGTTCTCAGCATCGACTCGCAGCTCTGGAGCGTCGTGGAGTTCCAGCACGTCAAGCCCGGCAAGGGCGGCGCGTTCGTCCGCACCAAGCTCAAGAACGTCGTCACCGGCAAGGTCGTGGACCGCACGTTCAACGCCGGCGCCAAGGTCGACATCCAGAACGTCGACCGCCGCGACTACTCGTACCTCTACAACGACGGCGAGAACTTCGTCTTCATGGACCAGAAGGACTACGACCAGATCACGGTCCCCGCTGCCACCGTCGGCGACTCCGCGAAGTTCCTCCTGGAGAACCAGGAGGTCACCATCGCCCTCCACGACGGCACCCCGCTGTACGTCGACCTCCCCGCGTCGGTGATCCTCGAGATCACCTACACCGAGCCGGGCCTGCAGGGCGACCGCTCGTCCGCCGGCACGAAGCCCGCCACGGTCGAGACCGGCGCCGAGATCCAGGTGCCGCTGTTCCTCGAGACCGGCACGCGCGTCAAGGTCGACACCCGCACGGGCGAGTACCTCGGCCGCGAGAAGTGAGCGCCCGCACCAAGGCACGCAAGCGCGCCCTCGACATCCTGTTCTCGGCCGACGTCCGCGGCGACAAGCTCTCGGTCGCCCTCGCGGCCGAGGCGAAGCGGGCCGCGTCCGAGCCGGCACGCCAGGCATCCTGGCTCTACGCCCGCGAGATCGTGGACGGCGTGATCGACCACGCCGAGGAGATCGACGAGCAGATCTCCACCCACAGCCGCGACTGGAAGCTCGACCGCATGCCCACCGTCGACCGCGCGCTCCTGCGCATCGCGACGTGGGAGATCCTGTTCAACGACGCCGTGCCGACCGCCGTCGCGATCGATGAGGCGGTCGACCTCGCCAAGGAGTTCTCCACGGATGACTCCGGCGCGTTCGTCCACGGAGTGCTCGCCCGCATCGCCCGCAGCTGAAGGGTCGTTTTAGAAGCGTCTCGCACGCTCGCGCCGACGCTCCGCGCCGGCACCCGTGAGCGAGGCACCGTCGCTGACGCTCCGTTGCGGCAGCGCTTCGCGCTGCGGGGTCGCTTCGCTCCACGCTCACTTCGTTCGCACAGGCACAGGCCCTCTGCGCACCCCGCCGGTTATCGAGCGAGCGGAGCGAGTCGAGATGACCCGCTCGCACGGGTGGGCGGCTTCGAGTCGGTCGCTTCGGCTCGCTGGCGCTCGCTCAGCAACCGGTGGGGTGCCGGCCCTTGGCTTAACCCCGGTTATCGAGCGAGCTCGCGAGTCGAGATGACGGACCCGCACAGGTCGGTCGCTTCGGCTCGCTGGCGCTCGCTCAGCAACCGGTGGGGTGCCGGCCCTTGGCTTAACCCCGGTTATCGAGCGAGCTCGCGAGTCGAGATGACGGACCCGCACAGGTCGGTCGCTTCGGCTCGCTGGCGCTCGCTCAGCAACCGGTGGGGTAAACGTGCGGCGTGTGCACCTTCGCGCCGCTTGTTCGGTGCGTTTGCCGCACCTCTGCGTGCCCCCACCCCCGGTTATCGAGCGAGCTTGCGAGTCGAGATGACCGACCCGCACGGCCGTCGCTGCGGCTCTCCGGCGCGCGGTCAGCAACCGGCGCGCGCTGGGGGAGTCCGGCACCGGTAGGCTGGACCCACCTGCACCTTTAACACCGTCCCGTGAGGCGGAGAAGGGAGAGGCCCATGAGCACGCGCGCTGTGCTGAATGACGCCGACATCACGCGGGCCCTGACTCGGATCGCCCATGAGATCCTCGAGTCGAACAAGGGCCCGGACGACCTGATCCTCCTCGGGATCCCGACCCGCGGCGTCACCCTCGCCCGCCGGCTCGCTGCGCTGATCGAGCGCTTCGCCGGAACCGTCGTGCCCACCGGGGCCCTGGACGTCACGATGTACCGCGACGACCTCTCCCAGCACCCGACGCGCACGCCGCGGCCGACCGAGATCCCGCCCGGCGGCATCGACGGCAAGGTCGTTGTGCTCGTCGACGACGTGCTGTTCTCCGGGCGCAGCATCCGCGCCGCGCTCGACGCGCTGAACGACATCGGCCGGCCCGCCGCCGTGCGCCTCGCGATCCTCGTCGACCGCGGCCACCGCGAGCTGCCGATCCGGCCCGACTTCGTCGGGAAGAACCTGCCGTCCTCGCGCTCCGAGCGCGTGAACGTGCGCCTCGCCGAGATCGACGGCGGGGCCGACGAGGTCACGATCGAGGCGCGGGAGGACGAGCGATGAGGCACCTGCTCGACACCCGCACGCTCGCCCGCGAGGACGCCATCCGCATCCTCGACATCGCCGAGGACATGGCCGACACGCAGTCGCGCGAGGTCAAGAAGCTCCCGACCCTGCGCGGCAAGACGGTCGTCAACCTGTTCTTCGAGGACTCGACCCGCACCCGCATCTCGTTCGAGGCCGCGGCAAAGCGGCTCTCGGCCGACGTCATCAACTTCGCCGCCAAGGGCTCGAGCGTCTCCAAGGGCGAGAGCCTGCAGGACACCGCTCAGACGCTGCAGGCGATGGGGGCCGACGCGGTGGTCATCCGCCACGGCGCCTCCGGGGCGCCCCGCACCCTCGCGACCAGCGGATGGATCGACGCGGGCGTCGTGAACGCCGGCGACGGCACGCACGAGCACCCCACGCAGGCCCTGCTCGACGCCTTCACGATGCGCAAGCGCCGCTACGGCGGCGACAGCCGCGGACGCGATCTCGCGGGCTTCCGGGTGGCGATCGTCGGCGACATCCTCCATTCCCGGGTCGCACGCTCGAACGTCTGGCTGCTTCACACCCTCGGCGCGGAGGTGACGCTCGTCGCCCCGCCGACGCTGCTTCCCCAGGACACGTCGGCGTGGCCGGTGACCGTGCGCTATGACCTCGACGAGGCGATCGCCGACGCTCCCGACGCGGTCATGATGCTGCGCATCCAGCTGGAGCGCATGAACGCAGCGTATTTCCCCTCTGAGCGGGAGTATTCGCGTCGCTGGGGGCTCGATCCTCGGCGCCTCATCAGCCTCCCTCCCGGTAGCATCGTCATGCACCCCGGGCCAATGAACAGGGGTCTGGAGATCTCCGCCGAGGCCGCCGATTCGCCCCGCTCGACCGTGCTCGAGCAGGTCAAGGCCGGCGTATCGGTGCGGATGGCGGTGCTGTACCTGCTGCTGGCAGGCGAGCGGACGAACCCGAAGCGCGCAAACGAGGAGGGGCGATGAGCCTGAAGCCCACGAACGAGGTCCTCCTCATCACCGGAGCAGCGATCGAGGGCGTCGACCGCGCCGACCTGCTGATCGAGAACGGCCGGATCACCGAGGTCGGCACTGGACTGTCCCGCGAGGGTGCGACGCGCATCGACGCGGACGGCCTGATCGCCCTGCCCGGCCTCGTCGATCTCCACACCCACCTGCGCGAGCCCGGCTACGAGGCGAGCGAGACCATCCTGACCGGCACGCGCGCGGCTGCCGCGGGTGGGTTCACCGCGGTGTTCGCGATGCCCAACACCTCGCCGGTCGCCGATACCGCGGGAGTGGTCGAGCAGGAGCTCGCCCTCGGCGAGGCGGCCGGCTACGCGACGGTGCAGCCCATCGGCGCGGTCACGGTCGGCCAGAAGGGCGAGCGGCTCGCTGAGCTCGGCGCCATGGCCGATTCTCGGGCGCGGGTCCGTGTCTTCAGCGACGACGGCTTCTGCGTGTGGGACCCGCTGATCATGCGCCGCGCGCTCGAGTACGTGAAGGCCTTCGACGGCGTGGTCGCGCAGCACGCGCAGGACCCCCGGCTCACCGAGGGCGCGCAGATGAACGAGGGGATCGTCTCGGCCGAGCTCGGCCTCACGGGATGGCCCGCCGTCGCCGAGGAGTCGATCATCGCGCGCGACGTGCTGCTCGCCGAGCACGTCGGCTCGCGCCTGCACGTCTGCCACCTCTCGACGGCCGGATCGGTCGACATCATCCGGTGGGCGAAGAAGCGGGGGATCGCGGTCACCGCCGAGGTCACCCCCCACCACCTGCTGCTGACCGACGAGCTCGTGCGCGGCTACGACGCCCGCTACAAGGTCAACCCGCCGCTGCGGACGGCCGAGGATGTGCAGGCGGTCCGTGAGGGCCTCGCCGACGGCACCATCGACATCGTCGCGACCGACCACGCGCCGCACCCGGCCGAGGCGAAGGCGTGCGAGTGGCCCGCCGCGGCCAACGGAATGGTCGGCCTCGAGAGCGCGCTGCGCGTCGTCCACCAGGCGATGGTCGAGACAGGCCTGCTCGACTGGGCGGACGTGGCGCGCGTGATGTCCGCGACACCGGCGCGGATCGGGCGGCTCGAAGGACACGGCACGCCGCTCGCTGTGGGTCAGCCCGCCGAGCTCACGCTCTACGACCCCCGCACCGGCGGCTCGTTCGGCACCGATGACCTGCGCGGCCGCAGCGTCAACTCGCCGTACGTCGGGCGCGAGCTTCCCGGCCAGGTGATGTGGACGATCCACCGCGGCTACGTCACCCTCGCGAACGGCGAGCTCGTCGAGCCGCAGGGGGTCATCGCATCCGATGCATTGAGCGAGCGGAGCGAGTCGAAATGACCCAGGAAGCCGCCGCACTGATCCTCGTCGGCCTCGCCGTCGTCGTGCTCGCGCTGATGGCGTGGGGCTGGCGACGACGATCCCGGCGCGACGCCGGCATCGCGGCCCCGGTCGGCGAACGCCGCGGCGAGATCCGCGGCACGTTCACCGGCCTGTACGTCGCCACGACGCGCCACGAGGCGCCGCTGGATCGCCTGAACGTGCGGCACCTCGCGTTCCGTGCCCGGGCGACCGTGGTCGTGACCGACGCCGGCGTCGCGCTCGAGCTGCCGGGATCGGCTCCCGTCTTCCTCGGCGCCGCGCGCATCGAGGGCGCGGGACGCGCCACCTGGGCGATCGACCGCGTCGTCGAGAACGACGGCCTCGTCCTGATCGCCTGGACCGCCGACGACGGCACCGTCTGCGACACCTACCTCCGTCTGCAGGACGGCGATCCGGATGCCCTCGGGGCCGAGATTGCGCGTCTTCAGACGCCCACCGACTCACCCTCCGACTCCACCCAGATGGGAGCACAGCGATGACATCGCTCCTCGACCGCCAGCCTGCGGTGCTCGTCCTCGAAGACGGCACGCGCTACCCCGGGCACGCCTACGGCGCCCGCGGCACCACCCTCGGCGAGGTGGTCTTCACGACCGGCATGACCGGCTACCAGGAGACCCTCACCGACCCGTCGTACGCCGGCCAGATCGTGCTGCAGACCGCACCGCACATCGGCAACACCGGCGTCAACACCGAAGACCCCGAGTCGCGCCGCGTCTGGGTCGCCGGCTACATCGTGCGCGACCCCAGCCGCGTGGTGTCGAGCTGGCGTGCCGAGGAGACCCTCGACGATGCTCTCGAGCGCGACGGCATCGTCGGGATCAGCGGGATCGACACCCGCGCCATCACGCGCCACATCCGCTCCGCCGGCAGCATGCGCGGCGGGATCTTCTCGGGCGACGCCGCGTCCCTCGCGGAGGAGGAGCAGCTGCGCCTCGTCACCGAGGCGCCGGAGATGGCCGGCCAGAACCTCTCCGACCAGGTGTCGGTCGAGGTCGCCGAGGTCACACCGGCCGTCGGCGAGAAGATCGGCAACCTCGCGGTGATCGACCTCGGCATCAAGCAGGCGACCGTGAACAACCTCGCCCGCCGCGGGTTCGAGGTGCACGTCCTGCCGCAGAACGTCACCCGGGAGCAGCTGCTCGCGATCGAGCCGGTCGCCGCCTTCTACTCGAACGGACCCGGAGACCCCGCGGCCTCCGAGGGCCACGTCGAACTGCTGCGCGGCATCCTCGACGAGCGCCTTCCGTTCTTCGGCATCTGCTTCGGCAACCAGCTGCTCGGCCGCGCGCTCGGCCTCGGCACGTACAAGCTCCCGTTCGGCCACCGCGGCATCAACCAGCCGGTGAAGGACAAGCTCACCGGGCGCGTCGAGATCACCGCCCACAACCACGGCTTCGCGGTCGAGGCGCCCCTCGAGGGCGAGTTCGACAGCCCCGCCGGCTACGGCCGCGTCGAGGTCAGCCACGTGGGCCTGAACGACGACGTCGTCGAGGGCCTGCGCGCCCTCGACATCCCCGCGTTCTCGGTGCAGTACCACCCGGAGGCCGCGGGCGGCCCCAACGACGCCAACTACCTCTTCGACCGCTTCCGCGACATGGTCGTGGAGCACCTCACCAAGAAGGACGCGAATGCCTAAGCGCGACGACATCCAGTCCGTCCTCGTCATCGGCTCCGGACCGATCGTCATCGGTCAGGCCGTGGAGTTCGACTACTCCGGCACCCAGGCGTGCCGCGTGCTCCGCGAGGAGGGCGTGCGCGTCATCCTGGTGAACTCGAACCCGGCCACGATCATGACCGACCCCGAGTTCGCCGACGCGACCTACGTCGAGCCGATCACCCCCGAGGTCATCGAGTCGATCATCGCGAAGGAGAAGCCGGACGCGATCCTGCCGACGCTCGGCGGCCAGACCGCGCTGAACGCCGCCATGGCGCTTCACGAGCGCGGCATCCTCGAGAAGTACGGCGTCGAGCTGATCGGCGCGAAGGTGGATGCAATCCGCAAGGGCGAGGACCGCCAGATCTTCAAGCAGCTGGTCATCGACGCCGGCGCGGAGGTCGCCCGCAGCGTGATCGCCCACACGATGGACGAGGTGCTCGCCGGCGCCGAGGAGCTCGGCTACCCGCTCGTCGTGCGCCCGTCCTTCACAATGGGCGGCCTCGGCTCGGGCTTCGCGTTCGACGAGCAGGATCTGCGCCGCATCGCCGGCCAGGGCCTGCGCGAGTCGACCACGACCGAGGTGCTGCTCGAGGAGTCGATCCTCGGGTGGAAGGAGTATGAGCTCGAGCTCATGCGCGACACGGCCGACAACACGGTCGTGGTCTGCTCGATCGAGAACGTCGACCCCGTCGGCGTCCACACGGGAGACTCGATCACCGTCGCCCCTGCGCTGACGCTGACCGACCGCGAGTACCAGAAGCTGCGCGACATCGGCATCGACATCATCCGCGCCGTCGGCGTCGACACGGGCGGCTGCAACATCCAGTTCGCGGTCAACCCGGAGAACGGCCGGATCATCGTGATCGAGATGAACCCGCGAGTGTCGCGCTCGTCGGCGCTCGCGTCGAAGGCCACGGGCTTCCCGATCGCGAAGCTCGCCGCCAAGCTCGCCCTCGGCTATCGCCTGGATGAGGTGCCCAACGACATCACGAAGGTGACCCCCGCGTCGTTCGAGCCCACGCTCGACTACGTGGTCGTGAAGGTGCCCCGGTTCGCGTTCGAGAAGTTCCCCGCCGCCGACCCGACCCTCACGACGACCATGAAGTCGGTCGGCGAGGCGATGGCGATCGGCCGCAACTACACGACCGCGCTGCAGAAGGCCCTCCGCTCGGTCGAGAAGCGCGGTTCGAGCTTCCACTGGGGCGACGAGCCGCGCTCCGCCGAGGAGCTGCTCCTCGAGGCCCGCACTCCCACGGACGGCCGCATCGTGCTCGTGCAGCAGGCGCTGCGCAAGGGCGCGACGGTCGCCGAGGCGTTCGACGCCACCGCGATCGACCCGTGGTTCCTCGACCAGATCGTGCTGATCAACGAGGTGGCAGACGTGGTCGCCGGGGCGGCGGAGCTGGATGAGCGCGTGCTGCGCCTGGCGAAGGAGCACGGCTTCTCGGACGTCCAGATCGCGCAGCTGCGCGGCACCGACGAGGCGGATGTGCGCGGCGTCCGGTACGAGCTCGGGCTGCGCCCGGTGTTCAAGACGGTCGACACGTGCGCGGGCGAGTTCCCGGCGCTCACGCCGTACCACTACTCGAGCTACGACTTCGAGTCGGAGGTGACCCCCTCCGACCGCAAGAAGGTCGTGATCATCGGATCCGGCCCGAACCGCATCGGGCAGGGCGTCGAGTTCGACTACTCGTGCGTGCACGCGTCGTTCGCGCTGTCGGCGGCCGGGTTCGAGACGATCATGATCAACTGCAACCCCGAGACCGTGTCGACCGACTACGACACGTCCGACCGTCTCTACTTCGAGCCGCTGACGCTCGAGGACGTGCTCGAGGTGCTGCACGTCGAGTCGCTCTCGGGCGAGATCCACGGCGTCGTCTGCCAGCTCGGCGGCCAGACCCCGCTCGGGCTCGCGAAGGGCATCGAGCAGGCCGGCTACACGATCCTCGGCACCAGCCCCGCGGCGATCGACCTCGCCGAGGACCGCAAGCTCTTCGGCGAGATCCTCGAGCGCGGCGGCCTGCTCGCCCCGCGCAACGGCACGGCGACCGACGAGGCCGAGGCGGTCCGCATCGCCGAGGAGATCGGCTACCCGGTGCTCGTGCGCCCCAGCTTCGTGCTCGGCGGCCGCGGCATGGAGATCGTGTACGACACCGCGAGCCTGCGCGATTACTTCGCACGCATCGCGGAGCACGCCATCATCGGTGCGGATGCCCCGCTGCTCGTCGACCGCTTCCTCGACGACGCCGTGGAGATCGACGTCGACGCGCTCTACGACGGCCACGAGCTGTACATCGGCGGCATCATGGAGCACCTCGAGGAGGCCGGCATCCACTCCGGCGACTCGAGCTGCGCGCTGCCGCCCATGTCGCTTGGCCGCACCGAGATCGACCGCGTGCGCGAGGCGACCCTCGCGATCGCGCAGGGTGTGGGCGTCCGCGGCCTGCTGAACGTGCAGTTCGCGATCAGCGCCGGCGTGCTCTACGTCATCGAGGCGAACCCCCGCGCGAGCCGCACGGTGCCGTTCGTGTCGAAGGCGCTGGGCATCCCGCTCGCCAAGGCCGCCGCGCGCATCACGGCGGGCGAGACGATCGACACGCTTCGCTCCGAGGGTCTGCTGCCGCAGACCGACGGATCGCGCGTGCCCCTCGATTCGCCGGTCTCGGTCAAGGAGGCGGTGCTGCCGTTCAAGCGGTTCCGCACCCGGGAGGGACAGATCGTCGACTCGGTGCTCGGGCCGGAGATGCGCTCCACCGGCGAGGTCATGGGCATCGACCGCGACTTCCCGACGGCGTTCGCGAAGAGCCAGTCGGCGGCCTACGGCGGAATCCCGCTGAGCGGCACCGTGTTCATCTCGGTCGCCGACGCCGACAAGCGCGACGTGATCCTGCCGGCCCACCGCCTGCAGCAGCTCGGCTTCTCGATCCTCGCGACCGAGGGCACGGCCGAGATCCTGCTGCGCAACGGCATCAAGGCGGAGGTCGTGGGCAAGTACAGCGCGACCCAGGAGTCCGGCGAGGAGAACATCGTCGACCTCATCAACGAGGGTCGCGTGGACATCATCGTGAACACCCCGAGCGGCATGTCGGCGCGCGCGGACGGCTACGAGATCCGCGCCGCGGCGGTCGGCGGGGACAAGGCCCTGTTCACCACGATCGCCACGCTGGGCGCCGCGGTGAGCGCCCTGGACACCATGCGCGACGGCTTCCGGGTGAAGAGCCTGCAGGAGTACGCGACCGAGCGTGCGGAGCGCACCGCCCTCGCCCTGGGGGCGGTGTGACCGCATCCGCCGGCTCGTTCGGAGACCGCGCCCGCGCCGCCATCGCGCGGCGCGGGCACCTCTGCGTCGGCATCGACCCCCACGAGCCGCTCCTGGCGGCGTGGGGGCTCGGCGCGGATGCCGCGGGGGTGCGCGAATTCGGGCTCCGCGTCGTCGAGGCCGCGACCGGGCGCGCCGGTTTCGTGAAGCCCCAGGTGTCGTTCTTCGAGCGTCACGGGTCGGCCGGCATCGCCGCCCTCGAGGACGTTCTCGCCGCGGCGCGCGGCGCGGGGCTGCTGGCGATCGCCGACGCCAAGCGCGGCGACATCGGATCGACGATGGACGCGTACGCGGCGGCGTGGCTGACACCCGGTGCCCCGCTCGAGGCGGACGCGCTGACCGTGACCCCGTACCTCGGCGTCGGATCCCTCGACGGCACCTTCGCGCTCGCGCACGCCCACGACAAGGGGGCGTTCGTGCTGGCGGCGACGAGCAATCCCGAGGCGACCGCGCTGCAGCGGGCGACGTCGGGCGACGGGCGGACGGTCTCCGCCGAGATCGTCGCCGAGGTCTCCCGGCGCAACGCCGAGGCCGCGGGGCAGGGCCACTGGGGGAGCCTCGGCTTCGTCATCGGCGCCACGGTCGACTGGGCAGCCGCGGGGCTGGAGCCCTTCTCGCCCGTCGCGCCCATCCTGGCCCCTGGCTTCGGCCACCAGGGGGCGCGCCCCGATCAGCTGCGCGCCGTGTATGGCACGATGGCCCCCGCGGTCGTCGCGAGCGAGAGCCGCAGCCTCCTGTCCGCCGGCCCCGCCGGCATCGCGGATGCGATCGCCGCGGCCGCCTCCGCCTACCCGCCCGTCACCGAGGGGAGCCTGCATGTCTGACACCGCAGATGACGCGCCTCGCGCCACCGCGACGCGGCCCCCGGAGGTCGACAGGGCCGCGGCCTCCCGCCGCGCGGTGGCCGCCCGGCGGGCGCGCGCGTCGCTGAAGCGGGACCTCGCCACCCGCGTCGTGACGCCGCAGGAGGTGCTGCGCCGCGCGGCGGCCGACCCGGCGTCGCCGGCCGGCACGCTTCGCGTCCCCGACTTCCTGACCTCGCTGCCCGCGATCGGCGAGGGCAAGCGCGACCGCATCCTGACCGAGCTCGGCATCTCGCCGGTCAAGCGCCTCGGCGGCCTCGGCACGCGGCAGCGCTCGGCCCTCGAGGCGTGGCTCGATCGGCGGATGCCCGAGCCGCGACCCCGCCCGGGACGCAGCCGCCTCCTCGTGCTCGCCGGCCCGACCGCCGTCGGCAAGGGCACAGTGTCGGCCAAGATCCGCGAGGAGCACCCCGAGATCCTCGTCTCGGTGTCGGCGACGACGCGTCCTCCCCGCCCCGGCGAGATCGACGGCGTCCACTACTACTTCGTGGACGACGCGGAGTTCGATCGCATGCTCGCCGAGGACGAGCTGCTCGAGCACGCCGTCGTGCACAACAAGTACCGCTACGGCACGCCGCGCGGACCGATCGAGGCGGCGCTGGCCGAGGGGCGCACCGTCCTCCTCGAGATCGACCTGCAGGGCGCGCGGCAGGTGCGCGCCGCCGATCCGCGCGCCTCGCTGGTGTTCCTGCTGCCGCCGAGCTGGGATGAGCTCGTGCAGCGGCTCGTCGGCCGCGGCACCGAGGACGCGGAGGAGCGCGCCCGTCGCCTGCGCACCGCGCGGGTCGAGCTGGCGGCCCAGGGGGAGTTCGACTTCCACGTCGTGAACGAGGACGTCGCCACCGCCGCGCGCCAGGTCGTAGACTTGACCCAGGCGTCCGCGCGCTGATCCGTCTGGTCCGCTCCGGACCGCATCCAGATCCGCCGACGCCGATCGTCTTCCACGCGACTGCCGTCGCCCAGCCAGGAGGTTCCGCATGACCACGGAGAACAAGGGCATCATCGACCCGCCCATCGACGAGCTGCTCGACAAGGTCGACTCGAAGTACCAGCTCGTGATCTACGGCGCGAAGCGCGCCCGCCAGATCAACGACTACTACACGGATCTCCACGAGGGGAACCTGTTCGACAACGTCGGCCCGCTCGTCGACTCGTCGGTCGAGGACAAGCCGCTGACGATCGCGCTCCACGAGATCCACCAGGACAAGCTGCGCCTGCGTCACGCCGAGTGACACGCGCCTGACCTGATGTCGGTGGTCGCCCCCATCATGGGTGGCGACCACCTTCTCGTCTGAGCCCTGTCACCGGTCGCACACCGCCCGCCGAAACGCCTCGCCTAGGAGCAGCATGAGCCTTCGCCTCTTCACGTCGGAGTCCGTCACCGAGGGTCACCCCGACAAGATCTGCGACCAGATCTCCGACAGCATCCTCGACGGCCTGCTGGCGCAGGACGCCGAGAGCCGCGTCGCGGTGGAGACGCTCGTGACGACCGGCCTCGTGCACGTCGCCGGCGAGATCCGCACCGAGGCGTACGTCGAGATCCCCGCGATCGTGCGCGGTGTGATCAACCGCATCGGCTACACGTCGAGCGACATGGGCTTCGACGGCGACTCCTGCGGCGTCAGCGTGTCGGTGGGTGAGCAGTCGAGCGACATCGCGGCGGGCGTCGACACGGCGCTCGAGACGCGCGAGGGCTCGTCGGATCACTACGACGAGCTCGGCGCGGGCGACCAGGGCATCATGTTCGGCTTCGCGGCGAACGAGACACCGCAGCTCATGCCGATGGCCGCGTGGGCCTCCCACCGCCTCGCCGAGCGGCTCACCGAGGTGCGCCGCAACGGCGAGATGCCCTTCCTGCGCCCCGACGGCAAGACGCAGGTCACGCTCGGCTACGAGGGGTTCACGCCGAAGACGGTCGACGCCGTCGTGGTGTCCACGCAGCACCACCCGAAGATGACACAGGACGAGATCCGCGCCGAGGTCGAGGAGCGCGTGATCCGCCCCGTGCTCGAGCAGACGGGCCTCGACTTCGAGGGCGTGAAGCTCTACATCAACCCCGCGGGCCCGTTCGTCACCGGCGGCCCCAAGGGCGACGCGGGGCTCACCGGCCGCAAGATCATCATCGACACCTACGGCGGCGCGGCGCGCCACGGCGGCGGCGCGTTCAGCGGCAAGGACCCGTCGAAGGTCGACCGCTCGGCCGCCTACGCGATGCGCTGGGTCGCCAAGAACGCCGTCGCCGCGGGCCTCGCCGAGCGCCTGGAGGTGCAGGTCGCGTATGCGATCGGCAAGGCGAACCCGGTCGGCCTGTACGTCGAGTCGTTCGGCACGGGCGCCGTGTCCGACGACGTGATCGTCGACGCGATCCGGTCGGTGTTCGACCTGCGGCCCGCCGCGATCATCGAGCAGCTCGACCTGAAGCGCCCGATCTACGCGCAGACCGCCGCGTACGGTCACTTCGGCCGGGAGCTGCCCGATTTCACGTGGGAGCAGACGACGCGCGTCGACGACCTGCGTCGCGCCGCCGGCCTCTGACCCGAGCGGACAAGGGGAGCCGTCGTGTCGCGCCGCGTCGCGCGCGTGCTGATCGACTCGCCGCTGCCCCAGCTCGACCGGCTGTTCGACTACGCGATCCCGGATGAGCTGGCCGGCGAGTGCGTTCCGGGCGTCCGGATCAAGGCGCCGCTGCGCACCGCCGGCCGCGTCGTCGACGGGTACGTGGTCGAGATCGGCGACGAGGCAGACGGCGACAGGCCGCTGTCCGAGCTCGACTCCGTCGTGTCGGCGGCCGAGGTGCTGCCGCCGCGGCTCTACGCGCTCGCCCGGCGCGTCGCCGACCGTGCGGCGGGGTCGGCGGTCGACATCCTGCGGCTCGCGATCCCGAAGCGCCAGGTACGGGTCGAGAAGCAGTGGCTCGCGGGCGACCCGCCGCCGGCTCCGGTGGTGCCTCAGGGTCGGGTGGAGGCCGCCCACGCGCTGCTGGCGGCGTACCCCGGGCTCGCGGAGGGGCTCGAGGAGTCCGGCCGCCTCGCCGTGGACGCGCCGCCCCGGCTCGAGGGTGCCCGTCCGGCGTGGACCGCGCTGATCTCGGCCGCGGCGACGGTGGTGCTCGCCGCCGGGCGCTCGGTGGTGCTCGTGGTGCCCGACCACCGCGACCTCGACGCGCTGCACGGCGCGCTGCTCGAGACGCTGCCCGCCGACGCGGTGGTGCGTCACGACGCCCAGCAGACCGGGCCCGAGCGCTATCGGGGGTTCCTCCGGACGCTCGCCGATGCGCCCTGCGTGGTCATCGGCAACCGCTCGGCCGTGTACTCGCCCGTCGCGCGGCTCGGACTCATCGCGCTGTGGGACGACGGCGATCCCCTGTACGAGGAGCAGCTCGCGCCCTACGTGCACGCCCGCGACGCCGCTCTTGTGCGCCAGGAGCTCGCCGACCCAGACTCGGGGGAGACCCCGGCCCTGCTGCTGGCCGGGCACACGCGCACGGCCGACGTGGAGCGGCTGGTGGCGCTCGGCTGGGTGCGCGACGTGCCGGCCGCCCGGCGCTACGCGCCGAACGTCATCCTGAGCGCGCTGAACGAGAGCGAGCGTCCCGGAGCCCGCATCCCGTCGGCGGCGTTCCGCGCGGCGCGTGAGGGCCTCGAGCACGGCCCGGTGCTCGTGCAGGTCGCGCGGCCCGGGTACGCCCCGACCCTGGTGTGCGCCGACTGCCGTGCTCCCGCGCGCTGCCGGCACTGCGGCGGCCCTCTGCATGCTCCCGGCCGGGGCGCGACCCCGGTGTGCGGCTGGTGCGGCCGCTCGGCCACCGCATGGACGTGCGCGGCGTGCTCCTCGCCCCGCGTGCGCCTCGCCTCATCCGGCAGCGAGCGGACGGCGGATGAGCTGGGGCGCGCGTTCCCCGGCGCGCGCGTCATCGTCGCGGATAACGCCCATCCGGTGCTCGAGGTCGACGACCGTCCCGCCCTTGTGGTCGCGACGCGCGGCGCCGAACCCATCGCCCAGGGCGGGTACCGGGCGGTGCTGCTGCTCGACGGCGACAGGATGCTGCAGGCGCCGGAGCTGAGGATCGGCGAGGCGTGCCTCCGGTGGTGGTCGAACGCGGCGGCACTGGCGGCCCCGGGGGCTCCCGTCCACCTCGTCGGTGTGGGCGGCGCGGTCGGGCGGGCGCTCGCGACCTGGACGCAGGCCGCCTACGCCCGCGCCGAGCTCGCCGACCGCGCGCCGCTGCGGATGCCGCCCACGGCCCGCGTCGCACGCATCGAGGGCGACGTCGCGGCGGTCGATCGCGCGCTCGCGACCCTCCGCGCCGACGTCCCCGAGCTGCCGGCCGACGCGGTCCTCGGGCCCGTGCCGCTCGATCGCCAGGGGTGGCCGGGCGCGCGGGCGCTCATCCGCTTCGACTACTCCCGGGGAGCCGCCGTCGCCGCGAGCCTGCGCGCGTCGGTCGTGACCGAGGCAGTGAACGCGCGCTCGTCGCGCCGGGGCTCGGCGAAGTCGCGGGCGCCGCGGAATATACTCACGGCCAGGCTCGACATCGTCGAGCCGGAGTTGTGAATGGCACCGGATGAGCCCCGCGGAGCGGGTGAGACGCAGGCCGGTGCGCCGCGAGACGGGGGAGCAGTGACCGCTGAACGCATGAGGATCGTGTTCGCCGGGACGCCGTCGGTGGCGGTCCCGTCGCTGCGCGCGCTGCACGCCGCCGGCCACGACATCGCCGCCGTGGTCACCCGCCCCGACGCACCGCTGGGACGCAAGCGCGTGATGACGCCCTCGCCGGTGGCCGCCGCGGCCGCGGAGCTCGGTCTTCCGGTCATCAAGGCCGCGCGGCTGGATGCCGAGGCCACCGAGCGGATCACGCAGCTGCAGCCCGAGCTCGCGGTCGTCGTCGCCTACGGCGGCCTCGTCAGGGAGCCGCTGCTGTCGCAGCCGCCGCATGGCTGGATCAACCTTCACTTCTCGCTGCTGCCGCGCTGGCGCGGGGCGGCGCCGGTGCAGCGCGCCCTGATCGCGGGCGACCGCGTGACGGGTGCCGCGGTGTTCCGGCTCGTGCCCGAGCTCGACGCCGGCGACGTGTTCGGCGAACTGCGTTACGACGTCCCGGAGGACGCGACGGCGGGCGACGTGCTGGATGCCCTCGCCGAGAGCGGCGCCGGGCTGCTGACCGAGGTCGTCGCCGGCATCGCCGCGGGCACGGCGGTCGCGACCCCCCAGGTCGGCGAGCCGACGCACGCGGCGAAGCTGACGATCGACGACGGACTGCTCGCGTGGAGCGAGCCGGCGGAGCGCGTCCTCGACCGGTTCCGCGGGGTGACCCCCGAGCCGGGGGCCCACACGACGCTCGACGGCGCCCGGTTCAAGATCCTCGCCGCCCGCCGCGCCGACGGCGCCGGCCACCTGGCGCCCGGCGAGGTCGCCCCGGTCGCGGGCGGCATCCTCGTCGGGACGGGCACCGATCCGATCCTGGTCGAGCGGGTGCAGCCGGCCGGCAAGGCGGCGATGGGCGCGAGCGACTGGGCCCGCGGCACGCGCGGCACCGTCGTGCTGGGAGGCGAGGCCTGATGGTCGAGCATCGCGAAGGCGGCGCCCGCCGGGGCGACGGGCACCGCACGTCGTCCCCGGCGCCGCGGAATCGCCGCGCACAGCGGCCGAGCGCCAAGGCCTGGCACCAGGTGCAGCCCGCGCGCCGCGTGGCGTTCGCCGTGCTGCGCGCCGTGCAGGATTCGGACGCCTACGCGAACCTGCTGCTTCCGCGCGAGCTGGAGCGGGCGGGGCTCTCGGGCGGAGACGCCGCCCTCGCCACCGAGCTGACCTACGGCACGCTTCGGCGCCTCGGCACGTACGACGCCGTGATCGCTCTCGCGGCCGACCGCGACCCGGCAACGGTCGATGCGCCCGTGCTCGACGCGCTGCGTCTGGGCGTCCATCAGCTGCTGGCGACCCGCGTTGCCTCCCACGCCGCGGTGAACGAGTCCGTCGAACTCGCACGTGAGAAGGCTGGGGCCGGCGCCGCGGGCTTCGCCAACGCCGTCCTCCGGCGCGTGGCGCGGGAGAACCCGGGCGACTGGCTCACGCGCATCGCGGACACAGCGCGATCGGATGACGAGCGCATCGGGCTCGAGTCGTCGCACCCAGTCTGGATCGTCCGCGCCCTGCGTCGCGCGCTTGCCGCCGAGGGGCGTGCGGACGAGCTCGACGACCTGCTCGACGCTCACAACGTCTCGCCGCGCGTGACGATGGCCGCGCTGCCCGGCCTCGCCGAGACCGACGGAACCCGCACGCCCTACTCGCCGGTCGGCTTCCGTCTCCGCGCCGGCGACCCCGAGCCGCTCGTCCGCGCCTCGGGCGGCACCGTGCGCGTGCAGGACGAGGGGTCGCAGCTCGTCGCCCTGGCCCTGACCCGGCTCGCCCCGGTCGAGCCGGGGGAGCGGTGGCTCGATCTCTGCGCGGGCCCGGGTGGCAAGACGGCGCTCCTCGCGGCCGAGGCACTGGCTCACGGCGCGCACCTGGATGCGAACGAGCTCGTTCCCGCCCGCGCCGGTCTCGTGCGCAAGGCGATCGCCCCGATCCCCCTGCAGGTCGACGTCTCGGAGGCCGACGGGCGCGAGCTCGCTGCCGAGCGCGCGGGGACGTACGACCGCGTCCTCGTCGACGCCCCCTGCACCGGTCTCGGCGCCCTGCGCCGGCGGCCGGAGGCGCGCTGGCGCAAGCAGCCGAGCGACGTCGCGGATCTGGCCGTGGTGCAGGCGGGGCTGCTGCGCGCCGCGTTCGCCGCGCTGAAGCCGGGCGGCACCGTCGCGTACGTGACGTGCTCACCGCATCTCGCCGAGACGTCCGCGATCGTCGCGCAGGTGCGCGAGGAGCTGGGGGACGCGGTCGAGGAGCTCGACGCCCGCGCCGTGCTGCGGCGCGTGTCGCGCGGCGCCATCGACCTGCCCACGCCGGCGTCGGGTGCGGGGAGCGCGCAACTGTGGCCGCACCGCCACGGCACCGACGCGATGTTCCTCGCCCTGCTCCGCAAGACCCGCTGATCCGATCCGGAGGACCCGATCGATGTCGCTACCTGACGCCCCCCGCATCAACCCGAGCATCCTCGCGGCCGATTTTGTGAACATGCAGTCCGAGCTCGCGCGGATCGCGTCGGCCGATTTTGTGCACGTGGACGTGATGGACAACCACTTCGTGCCGAACCTCACGTTCGGGCCGCAGATGGTCGAGCGGATCCAGGCGACGAGCCCCGTGCCGCTCGACGTGCATCTGATGATCGACGATCCGGACCGCTGGGCTCCCGGCTACGCCGAGCTCGGGGCCGCGTCGGTCACCTTCCATCTCGAGGCCGCCGCCGAACCGGTCGCGCTGGCCCGGCGGCTGCGCGAGATCGGCGCCCGCGCGGGCGTGGCGGTCAAGCCGGGCACCGAGGTGGACGGCCTCCTCGAGCACCTCCACGAGTTCGACCAGATCCTGGTGATGACGGTGGAGCCCGGCTTCGGCGGGCAGGGCTTCATGCCGGAGACGATGCCGAAGCTGCGCCGTCTCGCCGACGAGACCCGCCGCCGTGGGGCGGACGTCTGGCTGCAGGTCGACGGCGGCATCGCCGCGGGCACCATCGCGCAGGCCGCGGAGGCGGGCGCCGACACCTTCGTCGCCGGATCCGCCGTGTTCGGGGCCGACGACATCGACGGCGCGATCGCGGGCCTCCGCTCCCTCGCCGCCCACGCCCACGCGCACTGACCCCTGCCGTCCCGACACAGTACCCTCGTGCGAGCGAAGCCGGTGCCCGACCGCGTGCGACGCGGGAGCGAAGCGAGCGGATAAACTCACGGGGTGAAGACTTTCGATGCCCTGTTCGCCGAACTGAGCGAGAAGGCTCAGACGCGCCCCGAGGGCTCGGGAACCGTCGCGCAGCTGGATGCCGGCGTCCACGCGATCGGCAAGAAGATCGTCGAGGAGGCGGCCGAGGTCTGGATGGCCGCCGAGTACCAGTCGGACGACGAGGCCGCCGAGGAGATCTCCCAGCTGCTCTACCACCTGCAGGTGATGATGATCGCGAAGGGCCTGACGCCGGCCGACGTCTACCGACATCTGTGAGCTCGCCTCCAGCCCTGTCGACCCCCTTCCCGAAAGCTGACATGCTCCGCATCGCCGTCCCGAACAAGGGATCCCTGTCCGAGACCGCCGCCGAGATGCTCGCCGAGGCCGGCTACGCCGGTCGTCGCGACTCGAAGCAGCTCCACCTCATCGACTCGGCCAACGACGTCGAATTCTTCTTCCTCCGTCCGCGCGACATCGCCACGTACGTCGCGCTCGGCGCGCTCGACGTGGGCATCACCGGCCGCGACCTCCTGCTCGACGCCCGCATGCCCGCGCGGGAGATCGAGACCCTCGGATTCGCACGGTCGACGTTCCGGTTCGCGGCGGTGCCCGGCCGGTTCGCGGATGTCGCGGCACTCGACGGCGCGCGCATCGCGACGTCGTACCCCGGCCTCGTCGACTCGTTCCTCGACAGCCACGGCGTGGCGGCCGACCTCGTCCCGCTTGACGGCGCCGTGGAGTCCGCGATCGAGCTCGGCGTCGCCGACGCCATCGCCGACGTCGTCGAGACGGGCACGACCCTGCGCCAGGCGGGTCTCGAGATCTTCGGCCCGGTCATCCTCGAGTCCGAGGCGGTGCTGATCCAGGGTCCGCACGAGCGCTCCGGCGTCGACACGCTGCTGCGCCGGCTGCGCGGCGTGATGGTCGCCCGCCAGTACGTGATGGTCGACTACGACCTCCCCGCGAAGCTCGTCGACCGCGCGGTCGAGATCGCCTCGGGAATCGAGTCGCCCACGGTCTCGCCGCTGCGCGATCCCGAGTGGGTGGCGGTGCGCGTGATGGTTCCCCGCAAGGGCGTCAACCGGGTGATGGACGATCTGTACGAGCTCGGCGCGCGCGCCATCCTCGTCACCGCGATCGACAACGCGAGGCTCTGACGATGAGCGTGGTCACGCGCGTCATCCCGTGCCTCGACGTCGCCGCCGGTCGCGTCGTCAAGGGCGTGAACTTCGAGAACCTGCGGGAGATGGGCGATCCCGTCGAACTCGCGCGCGAGTACTTCGAACAGGGCGCCGACGAGCTCACCTTCCTCGACGTGACCGCCACGGTCGACGAGCGCGCGACGATGTACGACGTCGTCCGGCGCACGGCGGAGGAGGTGTTCATCCCGTTGACGGTCGGCGGTGGCGTCCGCACGACCGACGACGTGGCGCGCCTGCAGGGCGTCGGGGCCGACAAGGTGGGAGTGAACTCCGCCGCCATCGCGCGCCCCGACCTGCTCAGCGAGATCGCCGACCGCTTCGGCGCGCAGGCGCTCGTGCTGTCGCTCGACGTGAAGCGGTCGTCTCGGACGCCCTCGGGATTCGTCGTGACGACCCACGGCGGCCGCACCGAGACCGACCTGGATGCCCTCGCGTGGGCCCGCGAGGCGATCGACCGCGGCGCGGGTGAGCTGCTGGTCAACTCGATCGACGCCGACGGCACGAAGCAGGGTTTCGACCTCGAGCTGATCCGCCTGATGCGCGAGCTCTCGAGCGTTCCCGTGATCGCGTCCGGAGGAGCGGGTGCCCCCGAGCACTTCCCGCCGGCGGTGACCGCGGGCGCCGATGCGGTGCTCGCCGCCAGCGTGTTCCACTCGGGCCAGCTGACGATCGACGATGTGAAGCGCGCGCTGCGCGCGGAGGGGATCGACGCGCGATGACTGATCCGGTTGCTGAGCGAGCAGAAGCGAAGAGCGCCGAGCATGACCTCGAGGAGCGGATCGCTCGCGTCGCGTTCAACGCCGACGGCCTCGTGCCGGCGATCGTGCAGCAGTGGGACAGCGGCGAGGTGCTGATGCTCGCTTGGCTCGACGCCGAGGCGCTGCGCCGCACGCTCACGACAGGCCGTGTCACGTACTGGTCCCGCTCGCGTCAGGAGTACTGGCGCAAGGGCGACACCTCGGGCAACATCCAGCGGGTCGTCTCCGCGAACCTCGACTGCGACGGCGATGTGGTGCTGCTGAAGGTCGAGCAGACCGGGCCGGCCTGCCACACGGGCACCCGCACCTGCTTCGACGGCCGCGACCTCGGCGCGGTGGCAGCCGACCTCGACGGGACCCCCGCGACGTGAGCCTGCGCACACGCGCCCGTCCGCTCACGGTCGTCGCCATCCTGGCGGCGGGCGCGATCGGGCTGATCGGCTCGACCCAGACCTGGGCCGTCGCGACGCTCGCTGACGGCGATCTGCCGGTCTCCGGGGCGATCGCGGTGCCCGTGCTGCAGCCGCTGATGCTCACCGCACTCGCACTCGGGCTCGTGCTGACCCTTGTCGGGCGCGTGCTCCGCTACGTCCTCGGTGCCCTGGCCGTCGTCGTCGCGGGCGCCGTGATCGCGCTGTCGGCGCCGATGCTGGGCGCGCCGCCGCTGTCGGCCGTCGCCCCCGCCGTGACCGAGCGCACCGGCCTGGCGGGAACGGAGGCGGTGGCGGGCGTTGTGCACGACGTCGCGGCGACGCCGTGGCCCCTCGTCACGATCGTCGCCGCTGTGGTGCTCGGACTCGCGGGACTGGCGGTGCTGGCGACCGCGCACCAGTGGACCCGCGGCGGGCGCCGCTATGCCGCGACGGCCGAGCCGGTCGCCCGCACGGAGGACACGACCCTGGATGCCGTCGACTCCTGGGACGATCTGTCCCGCGGCGACGACCCGACCCGCTGACAGCGGCCGAGGGACGACATCCTGGGCGTCGGCCGTCCGCCCGCATCGGATGGCACCCCGCGCGCCCGATAGACTTTCGGAGGTCCCACGCATCGAAGGAGCACATACGCGATGAGCAACCACACCGACGACCCCGGTCACGGACACTCGCCCGCCGCCTGGACGGCCGTCATCATCATGCTGGTGGCGATCTCGCTCGGCACGGTGGCCCTGTTCATCGACGTCTGGGTGCTCTTCTGGGTGGCCGTCGGTCTGCTCGTGGTCGGCGCTCTCGTGGGCTGGATCATGACCAAGGCCGGCTACGGCGCCAACGGACCGAAGTACACGTCGAAGGCCCACTGATGCTGCTCGCCGACCTCACGGCCGGCGCGGTGGAGGACGCGGAGAACCGCAGGCTCACCCGCCCGCTGGCGGAGGTCGAGAGCGCGGCTCTCGCTCAGCCGCCCGCGCGCGACGCCCTCGCCGCGCTCGCACCCGCCGCACGCGTCCGCATCATCGCGGAGGTGAAGCGCGCCAGCCCGTCGCGCGGCGACCTCGCCGCCATCCCGGATCCCGCCCACCAGGCAGGGCTCTACGAGCAGGGCGGCGCCTCGGCGATCAGCGTGCTCACCGAGCAGCGCCGGTTCAAGGGAAGCCTCGCCGACCTCACCGCGGTGCGGCAGGCGGTCTCGGTGCCGGTGCTGCGCAAGGACTTCATCGCCACGCCGTACCAGGTGCTCGAGGCACGGGCAGCGGGTGCCGATCTCGTCCTGCTGATCGTCGCGGCGCTGGATCAGCCGGTGCTCGCCGAGCTCTACGGCCTCGTCCGGGAGCTCGGGATGACCCCCCTCGTCGAGGCGCACAGCGCCGACGAGGTCGCCCGCGCCGCGGACCTCGGCGCCGCCCTCATCGGGGTGAACGCGCGCGACCTGTCGACGTTCGAGCTCGACCGCGATCTGTTCGGCCGGCTCGTGGAGAAGATCCCGGCGGGCGCGATCAAGGTCGCCGAGTCGGCGGTGCTGACGCCCGCCGACGTCTCCCACTACCGCGCGGCGGGCGCCGACGCGGTGCTCATCGGCGAGGCGCTCGTGACGGGCGACCCCGTGGCCACTCTCAACGTATTCCTGGAGGCCGGATCGTGAGCGACACCACAAGCCTGCGCGACCAGCACGGCCCGTTCTTCGGCGACTTCGGCGGGCGGTTCATGCCCGAGTCGCTCGTCGCGGCCATCGACGAGCTCGCGCTCGCCCACGCCGAGGCGATCGCCGATCCCGCCTTCCGCGACGAACTCGCCGAGCTGCTCGCCGACTACGCCGGCCGCCCGTCGGCTCTGACCGAGGTGCCGCGCTTCGCCGAGCACGCCGGGGGAGCGCGCGTGTTCCTGAAGCGCGAGGACCTCAACCACACGGGCTCGCACAAGATCAACAACGTGCTCGGCCAGGCGCTGCTCACCAAGCGCCTCGGCAAGACCCGCGTGATCGCCGAGACCGGTGCCGGTCAGCACGGCGTCGCCACGGCCACCGCCGCCGCGCTGTTCGGCCTCGAGTGCACCATCTACATGGGCGAGGTCGACACCGAGCGCCAGGCGCTGAACGTCGCTCGGATGCGCCTGCTCGGCGCCGAGGTCATCCCGGTGACGACCGGATCGCGCACCCTCAAGGACGCGATCAACGAGGCATACCGAGACTGGGTCGCGAGCGTCGAGACCACCAATTACATCTTCGGCACCGCGGCGGGCCCGCACCCGTTCCCCGCGATGGTGCGCGACTTCCAGAAGATCATCGGCGAGGAGGCGCGCGCCCAGCTCATCGAGCGCGCCGGGCGCCTCCCGGATGCGGTCTTCGCCTGCGTGGGCGGCGGCTCGAATGCGATCGGCATGTTCGACGCGTTCCTCGACGACGAGGGAGTGAAGCTCTACGGCGTCGAGGCCGCCGGCGACGGCGTCGACACCCCGCGTCACGCGGCGTCGATCGAGCGCGGTCGCCCCGGCGTGCTTCACGGATCGCGGACGTACGTGCTGCAGGACGAGGACGGCCAGACGATCGAGTCGCACTCGATCTCGGCCGGCCTCGACTATCCGGGCGTCGGCCCCGAGCACTCGTGGCTCGCCGACATCGGGCGCGCCGAGTACATCCCCGCGACGGACGACGAGGCGATGCAGGCGCTGCGCCTGCTCAGCCGCACCGAGGGGATCATCCCCGCGATCGAATCGGCGCACGCGCTCGCGGGCGCCCTCCGGATCGGCCGCGAGCTGGGCCCGAACGCGATCATCGCCATCTGCCTCTCGGGCCGGGGCGACAAGGACATGGACACCGCCGCGCGCTACTTCGAGCTGTACGACGACGCGCAGGCCGCGCAGGAACACGGGACCCAGGGGGCGCAGGCATGCGATGTGCTGAGCGAGCGGAGCGAGTCGAAGTGAGTGTGGTGGAGGACGCGATCGCGAAGGCGCACGCGGAGGGACGCGGCGCGTTCGTCGGCTACCTGCCCGTCGGCTACCCCGACCTGCAGACGAGCATCGACGCGGCCGTCGCCCTCGCCGAGAACGGCGTCGACATCATCGAGCTCGGCCCGCCCTACAGCGACCCCGTGATGGACGGCCCCCTCATCCAGGAGGCCACGCAGGCGGCTCTCGCGGCGGGCTTCCGCACGCGTGACCTGTTCACGGCCCTGCGCGAGATCACCGCGCGCACGGATGTGCCGGTCCTCGTCATGACGTATTGGAACCTCGTCGTGCAGTACGGCGTCGACCGCTACGCGGACGACCTGGTGGCTGCGGGGGCCGCAGGCGTCATCACGCCGGACATCACCCCGGAGGCGGCACCCGAGTGGATCGCCGCCAGCGAGCGCACGGGTCTCGATCGCGTGTTCCTCGCCGCCCCGAGCTCGACCGACGAGCGGCTCGACCTCGTCGTCCGCAACACAACGGGCTTCGTCTACACGGTGTCGACCATGGGCATCACGGGCGAGCGCGCGCAGCTCGACGCGGCGGCCCGCACGCTCGTCGAGCGTCTGCGCGCCCACGGTGCCGGGCGCGCGTGCGTCGGCATCGGCATCTCGACGGCCCAGCAGATCTCGGACGTCCTGACGTACGCGGACGGCGCGATCGTCGGCACCGCCCTCGTCCGCGCGCTGCGCGACGGCGGCGTCGAGCAGCTCGCGGCCGTCACGCGCGAGCTGGCGTCCGGTACCCCGCGTCCGTCGAACTAGACTCGGCATCATGCTGTCTTCCGCGCTCGCGTCCGTCGTGACGAGCATTCCCAGCCCGCCGATCAGCTACATCGACCTCGGCCCGCTGCGCATCCACTTCTACGCGCTGTGCATCATCGCCGGCATCGTCGTCGCGACGCTGATGACGAACCACCGGCTCACGAAGCGCGGTGCCGAGCCGTGGGTCGTCATCGACATCGCGCTGCTCGCCGTGCCGCTCGCGATCATCGGCGCTCGCATCTTCCACGTCCTCACGCACCCCGGCTTCTACTTCGGCGAGGGCACGGACATCTGGGCGGTCTTCCGCATCTGGGAGGGCGGCATCGCGATCTTCGGCGCGCTCATCGGCGGCGCCGTGGGCGCCTGGCTTGGATGCCGCTGGACCGGCGTGAGGTTCTGGACGTTCGCCGACGCGCTCGCCCCGGGTCTGCTGCTCGCCCAGGCGATCGGCCGCTTCGGCAACTGGTTCAACCAGGAGCTGTTCGGCTGGCCGACCGACCTTCCCTGGGGCCTCGAGATCGACCCGGAGAACACGGCAATCCCGGAGGGCCTGCCCGAGGGCACGCTCTTCCACCCGACCTTCCTCTACGAGGTGATCTGGAACGTCCTGGGCGTCATCTTCCTGCTCTGGATCGGCAACCGCCTGCGCCTGCAGTGGGGCCGCCTGTTCGCGCTGTACCTGATCTGGTACAGCCTCGGACGCATCGTGTGGGAGTCGATTCGGATCGACCCGAGCGAGATCTACCTCGGCCTGCGCACCAACGTGTGGGCGGCCATCCTCGGCGTCGTCGTCGGCATCGCGATCCTGGTCGTGCAGCGCCGACACCTCGGTGTCGAGCCCTCGCCGTACATGCCCGGACGCGAGCGAGGCGACGGCGACGCGCTACACTCGGAGGACCCCACCGACTTCGTCGACGTCAGCGAACCGCCTGCGTCGGAGGTCATCCACCACCAGGCCGCCGCCACAAGCACCGCCGCCGCGAAGTAGCACGCAGCTCCCTACGGAGCGGGCGTTCCTCTCGCGGCCGCTTGCGGCGACGTACCTCTCTGCAGCAGTACAGGGCCGATGTCGTCCCGGCTGAGCACCAACCTCAAGGACGGTAGGCATGGCATCTCGCCCCCGTTACGGATCGCACTCCTCGCTTTCGGGCTTCCCCGAGAAGCAGGGGATGTACAACCCGGCGTTCGAGAAGGACGCGTGTGGTCTCGCCATGGTCGCGACCCTGCGGGGCGAGCCGGGACACGACATCGTCGATCTCGCGCTCACCGCGCTGCGCAACCTCGAGCACCGCGGCGCGATCGGCTCCGACGCCGGCACGGGTGACGGCGCCGGCATCCTCACTCAGATGCCGGATGCGTTCCTGCGTGCCGTCGTCGGCTTCGACCTACCGCCGGTGGGGGAGTACGCCGCCGGAATGATCTTCCTTCCCCGCGAGGACGAGGCGCGCGAGGCGATGAAGGCCTCGATCGAGAGCGTCGCGGTGAGCGAGGGCATCACGGTGCTCGGCTGGCGCGACGTGCCGACGGAGGACGAGAACCTCGGCAAGCTCGCGTACGACGCGCGTCCCGCCTTCGAGCAGCTGTTCGTCTCGTGCGCGGACGCCGACGGCTCCTCGCTCTCGGGGATCGCTCTCGACCGCCGCATCTACCGGCTGCGCAAGCGCGCGCAGCACGAGCTCGACGCGTACTTCGTGTCGCTCTCGAGCCGCACCCTCGGCTACAAGGGAATGGTCACGACGCTCCAGCTCGAGCCGTTCTACCCCGACCTCCAGGACGAGCGCTTCGTCACCGAGCTCGCCGTCGTGCACAGCCGCTACTCGACGAACACGTTCCCGTCGTGGCCGCTCGCGCAGCCGCTGCGCATGCTCGCCCACAACGGCGAGATCAACACCGTCGGCGGCAACCGCAACTGGATGCGCGCGCGTCAGTCGCAGCTCGCGTCCGACCTGCTCGGCGACATCCGCCCGCTGCTGCCGATCTGCGAGGACGGCCAGAGCGATTCCGCGTCGTTCGACGAGGTCCTCGAGCTGCTCACCCTGACGGGCCGCAGCCTGCCGCACGCGATGCTCATGATGGTGCCGGAGGCGTACGAGAAGCAGCCGGACATGGATCCGGACGTGCGTGCGTTCTACGAGTACCACTCGCTGCAGATGGAGCCGTGGGACGGCCCGGCGTCGCTGATCTTCACGGACGGCACCGTCGTCGGCGGAATGCTCGACCGCAACGGCCTGCGTCCCGGTCGCTGGACCGTCACGAAGGACGGCCTCGTCGTGATCGGCAGCGAGACCGGCGTGCTGGACTTCGAGCCCGAGCGCATCGAGCGCCGCGGCCGCCTGCTGCCGGGCCGCATGTTCGTGGTCGACACGGCGCAGGGCCGCATCATCGAGGACGACGAGGTCAAGCGCGACCTGGCCGCCATGCACCCGTGGCAGGAGTGGCTCGACAAGGGGACCGTCCGCCTCGCGGACCTGCCCGAGCGCGAGCACATCGTTCATCCCATCGCGTCCATCAACCGGCGCCTTCGCACCTTCGGCTACACGGAGGAGGAGGTGCGGATCCTGCTCACGCCCATGGGCCGCACCGGCGCCGAGCCGCTCGGGGCGATGGGCTCGGACACTCCCATCGCCGTGCTCAGCGAGCGCCCGCGCCTGCTGTTCGACTACTTCACGCAGCAGTTCGCGCAGGTGACGAACCCGCCGCTCGACTCCATCCGCGAAGAGGTCGTCACGAGCCTCAAGCTCGGCCTCGGTCCCGAGGCGAACCTCCTCGACTGGGGTCCGGATCACGCGCGCACGGTCGGTCTCGACTTCCCGGTGATCGACAACGACGAGCTGGCGAAGATCCAGCACATCCACACGGCGCTGCCCGGTCGGTCCTCGATCACGGTCCGCGGGCTGTACCGCGTCGCCGCGGGACGAAAGGGCCTGGAGAAGCGCCTGGCGCAGATGTGCCGCGAGGTCGACAACGCGATCGAGGACGGCGTCGAGTTCATCGTGCTCAGCGACCGCGACTCGAACCAGGACCTCGCGCCGATCCCGTCGCTCCTGATGCTCTCGGCGATCCACCACCACCTCATCCGCAACGAGACGCGCATGAAGGTCGGCCTGGTGGTCGAGGCGGGCGACGTCCGCGAGGTGCACCACGTCGCGACGCTCATCGGCTACGGCGCATCCGCGGTCAACCCGTACCTCGCGATGGAGACGGTCGAGAACCTCGTCCGCTCCGGGACGATCCAGGGCATCACGCCGGAGAAGGCCGTCAAGAACCTGATCTACGCGCTCGGCAAGGGCGTGCTGAAGATCATGTCGAAGATGGGCATCTCGACCGTGTCGTCGTACGCGGGCGCCCAGGTGTTCGAGGCCGTCGGCCTGTCGCAGGAGCTGATCGACGCGTACTTCACCGGCACCGAGAGCAAGCTCGGCGGCGTCGACCTCGACGTGATCGCGGCCGAGAACGCCGCGCGCCACGCGTTCGCGTATCCGGAGGACCGCGCGCCGCGGGCGCACGAACGCCTCTGGACGGGCGGCGAGTACCAGTGGCGCCGCGACGGCGCCCCCCACCTGTTCAACCCGGAGACGGTGTTCCGCCTGCAGCACTCGACGCGCACGCGCCGGTACGACATCTTCCGCGAGTACACGAAGCTCGTGGACGACCAGGCGGCCGAGCTCAAGACCCTGCGCGGCCTGTTCCAGCTGCGGACGGATGTGCGCCCGCCGGTGCCGCTCGATGAGGTCGAGCCCGTCTCGTCCATCGTGAAGCGGTTCTCCACCGGCGCGATGAGCTACGGATCCATCTCGCGCGAGGCGCACGAGACGCTCGCGATCGCGATGAACCGTCTCGGCGCGAAGTCGAACACCGGCGAGGGCGGCGAGGACGTCGACCGCCTGCTCGACCCCGAGCGCCGCAGCGCCATCAAGCAGGTCGCGTCGGGCCGCTTCGGCGTCACGAGCCTGTACCTCACCGAAGCCGACGACATCCAGATCAAGCTCGCCCAGGGCGCCAAGCCGGGCGAGGGCGGTCAGCTGCCGCCGGGCAAGGTGTACCCGTGGGTCGCGCGCACCCGTCACGCGACCGCCGGCGTCGGCCTGATCTCGCCGCCGCCGCACCACGACATCTACTCGATCGAGGATCTCAAGCAGCTGATCTTCGATCTCAAGCGCGCCAACCCCGCCGCCCGCATCCACACGAAGCTCGTCAGCCAGTCGGGCATCGGCGCGGTCGCGGCCGGCGTCGCGAAGGCGCTCAGCGACGTCATCCTGGTCTCCGGTCACGACGGCGGCACGGGTGCGAGCCCGATGAACTCGCTCAAGCACGCGGGCACGCCGTGGGAGCTGGGGCTCGCCGAGACGCAGCAGACGCTCATGCTGAACGGCATGCGCGACCGCGTCGTGGTGCAGGTCGACGGCCAGCTCAAGACCGGCCGCGACGTCATCATCGGCGCCCTGCTCGGCGCCGAGGAGTTCGGCTTCGCCACGGCACCGCTCGTCGTGAGCGGCTGCATCATGATGCGCGTGTGCCACCTCGACACCTGCCCCGTCGGCGTCGCGACGCAGAACCCCGTGCTGCGCTCGCGCTTCACCGGCAAGGCCGAGCACGTCGTGAACTTCATGGAGTTCATCGCCCAGGAGGTGCGCGAGTACCTCGCAGCCCTCGGCTTCCGCACGCTCGACGAGGCGATCGGTCACGCCGAGCTGCTCGACACCGACACGGCGCTGTCCCACTGGAAGGCCGAGGGTCTCGACCTCACGCCGATCCTCGAGGGTCCGCGCTTCGCCGACGATGAGCCGCGCCGCCACCAGCGCGACCAGGCCCACGAGCTCGACGACCACTTCGACGTGCCGCTCATCGAGCGCGCGAAGGACGTCATCGAGAACGGCGGCACGGTCAAGATCGAGCTGCCCGTGCGCAACACGGCGCGCGCCGCCGGAACGCTCCTCGGGCACCACGTCACGAAGGCGCACGGCGAGCACGGCCTGCCCGCCGGATCCATCGACGTGTCGCTCACGGGCTCGGCCGGGCAGTCGTTCGGCGCGTTCCTGCCCAACGGCATCACGCTGCGCCTCGAGGGCGACTCGAACGACTACGTCGGCAAGGGCCTCTCGGGCGGCCAGATCGTCATCCGCCCCCCGAAGGGAGCGACCTTCGACGCCTCGGAGAACGTCATCGCCGGCAACGTGATCGGCTACGGCGCGACCCAGGGCACCATGTTCCTGCGCGGCGTGGTGGGCGAGCGGTTCTTCGTCCGCAACTCGGGCGCCACCGCCGTCGTGGAGGGCGTGGGCGACCACGCGCTCGAGTACATGACAGGTGGCCTCGCGGTGATCCTCGGCCGCACCGGGCGCAACCTCGGCGCCGGCATGTCGGGCGGCACGGCGTACGTGTACCGCCTGAACACCGACCTCGTGAACCGCGAGGCGCTGGCGACGGGCGAGCTGACCCTCACCGAGCTGGGCTCGGGCGATGCCGAGATCCTGCGCGACCTGCTCCAGCAGCACGTCGCGGAGACCGGATCCGAGCTCGCGCAGCGCATGCTCGACGACTTCGACAACGAGGTGGCGAACTTCGTGCGGGTCCTGCCGCGCGACTACGCCGCCGTTCTGCAGACCCGCCAGGAGGCGGTCGCCGAGGGGCTTGACCCCGACGGCGACGTCGTCTGGAACCGCATCCTGGAGGTGACCGGTGGCTGACCCCAAGGGCTTTCTGAAGGTGACCGAGCGGGAGCTCCCCGCTCGCCGACCCGTGCCAGTTCGCATCCTCGACTGGAAGGAGGTGTACGAGCCGGGTGATTCGGCCGTGCTCCGCCGCCAGGCAGGGCGCTGCATGGACTGCGGCATCCCGTTCTGCCACCAGGGCTGCCCGCTCGGCAACCTGATCCCCGAGTGGAACGACCTGACGTGGCGCGGCGAGGGTCGCACCGCGATCGAGCGGCTGCACGCGACGAACAACTTCCCGGAGTTCACGGGTCGCCTCTGCCCGGCGCCGTGCGAGAGCGCGTGCGTGCTCGGCATCAACCAGCCGGCCGTCACGATCAAGCAGATCGAGGTCTCGATCATCGACGAGGCGTTCGGCAACGGCTGGGTCGAGCCCAAGCCGCCGGCACGCCTGACCGGCAAGACCGTCGCGGTCGTGGGATCCGGTCCCGCCGGCCTCGCCGCCGCCCAGCAGCTCACGCGCGCCGGTCACACGGTCGCCGTGTACGAGCGCGACGACCGCATCGGCGGCCTGCTGCGCTACGGCATCCCCGACTTCAAGATGGAGAAGAAGCACGTCGAGGCGCGCCTTCGCCAGATGCAGGACGAGGGAACCCGCTTCCGCGCCGGTGTCGAGATCGGCAAGGACATCAGCTGGAGCGACCTGCGCGCCCGGTACGACGCGGTCGTCGTCGCCACCGGCGCCACGGTTCCGCGCGACCTGCCGATCCCCGGCCGCAACCTCGCCGGCGTCCACTTCGCCATGGAGTACCTCGTCGAGTCGAACAAGGCCGTCGCGGGCGACACCGTGCCGAACCAGATCACGGCCGAGGGCAAGCACGTCGTCGTCATCGGCGGCGGCGACACCGGCGCCGACTGCATCGGCACCGCCCACCGTCAGGGCGCGCTGAGCGTGACCAACCTCGCCATCGGCAAGCAGCCCGGCAGCGAGCGTCCCGAGCACCAGCCGTGGCCGATGACGCCGACCCTGTTCGAGGTCTCCTCGGCCCACGAGGAGGGCGGCGAGCGTCAGTACCTCGCCTCCACCGTCGAGTTCGTCGGCAACGACGCGGGCGAGGTGCGCGCCCTCGTCGTGGCCGAGACCGAGTTCGTGGACGGACGCCGCGTGCCGAAGCGCGGCACCGAGCGCGAGATCCCCGCCGACCTGGTGCTGATCGCGATGGGCTTCACCGGCCCCGAGCGCGACGCGCTCGAGTCGCAGCTCCAGGCGCAGTTCACCTCGCGCGGGAACGTCGAGCGGGACGGCGCCTTCCAGGCGACGGCTCCCGGCGTGTTCGTCGCGGGCGACGCGGGACGTGGGCAGTCGCTCATCGTCTGGGCGATCGCGGAGGGCCGGTCGGTCGCCGCGGAGGTGGATGCCTACCTGATGGGGGAGACGTCCCTGCCCTCTCCGGTGCGCCCCACGGATGTCGCGATCGGTCTGCAGCCCGCGTAGGCTGACGAGCGAATCCCCGTCGGCGCGTCACAAGGATCGGAAGTTCTGTGGCCCCGCCGAAAAACCCCAACCCTGACCATCCTTGTGCGGAGGTATGCAGTTGAGACGTGCCAAGATCGTCGCCACCCTCGGGCCCGCGACATCGACACGCGAGAAGGTTCGAGAGCTCATCGAGGCGGGGGTCGACGTCGCTCGTCTGAACCTGAGCCACGGTGACTACTCGGTCCACGACGCGAACTACGAGAACGTGCGCGGCGCCGCCCAGGACCTGGGCAAGCCCGTCGCCGTCCTCGTCGACCTGCAGGGCCCGAAGATCCGGCTCGGCAAGTTCAAGGACGGCCCGCACTACCTCGCCGAGGGCGACATCTTCACCATCACGATCGACGAGATCGAGGGGACGAAGGAGATCTGCGGCACCACCTACAAGGGCCTGCCGCAGGACGTGAAGCCCGGTGACTTCCTGCTGATCGACGACGGCAAGGTGCGTCTCCAGGTCGTCGAGGCCGACGAGCGCACCGTCACGACGAAGACGATCGTCGCGGGCAACGTGTCCAACAACAAGGGCATCAACATCCCGAGCGCCGCCGTGAACGTCCCCGCCCTCAGCGAGAAGGACGAGGCCGACCTGCGCTGGGCCCTGCGCAAGGGCGCCGACCTGATCGCCCTCTCGTTCGTGCGGAACGCGAAGGACGTGCAGCGCGCCCACGTGATCATGGCCGAGGAGGGACGTCGCGTCCCGATCATCGCCAAGATCGAGAAGCCCCAGGCCGTCGAGGCCCTCGAGGACATCGTCGACGCCTTCGACGGCATCATGGTCGCCCGCGGCGACCTCGGCGTCGAGCTTCCGCTCGAGGCAGTGCCGATCGTGCAGAAGAAGGCCGTCGAGCTGGCCCGCCGGATGGCGAAGCCGGTCATCGTCGCGACGCAGATGCTCGAGTCGATGATCACCAACCCCGTGCCGACGCGCGCGGAGACGAGTGATGTCGCCAACGCGGTGCTCGACGGCGCGGACGCGGTCATGCTGTCCGGCGAGACGAGCGTGGGCGAGTTCCCGATCGTCACCGTCGCGACCATGGCGCGCATCGTCGAGTCGACCGAGGACCACGGTCTCGAGCGCATCCCGCCGCTGCAGACGAAGCCGCGCACGCAGGGCGGCGCGATCACCCTCGCCGCCGTCGAGGTCGCCGACTTCGTCGACGCCAAGTTCCTCTGCATCTTCACGCAGTCGGGCGATTCGGCGCGTCGCATGTCGCGCCTGCGCTCGCACCGCCCGATGATCGCGTTCACGCCCGACCCGGCCATCCAGAACCGGATGGCGCTGACGTGGGGCATCCGGTCGCACCTCGTCGAGATGGTGGCGCACACCGACGCGATGTTCCACCAGGTCGACGAGTACCTGCTCGAGAACGAACTCGCCCAGATCGGCGACAAGGTCGTGGTCATCTCCGGTTCCCCTCCCGGGATCGTCGGATCGACCAACGACCTGCGCGTGCACAAGGTGGGCGACGCCGTCCACGGTGCGGCGCCGGTCTACCAGCAGTAACGCCACGGCACCGCGACCGCCCCGATGCGCCTGGCGCGTCGGGGCGGTCGGCCGTCTGGGAGCCGACCGGATGGACGACGGTGCCGACGCGGTAGTGTCGATCGGGGCCGGTGTGGCGGAATGGCAGACGCGGCGCACTCAAAATGCGCTGTCCGTGAGGGCGTGTGGGTTCGAGTCCCACCACCGGCACTCCCATGCACAATCGAACGCCCGAGCCGACGTGGCTCCCGGGCGTCACACGACGAAGAACTAGGATGTACAGGTGACCGAAGAGCAGACCGGACAGGCACCCGCGGCACCGCGCCGCGTGGTCGTCGCCGAGGACGAGTCCCTCATCCGCCTCGACATCGTCGAGATCCTCCGGGACAACGGATACGACGTGGTCGGCGAGGCGGGTGACGGCGAGACCGCCGTGCAGCTCGCGACCGAGCTGCGCCCCGACCTCGTGATCATGGACGTGAAGATGCCCCAGCTCGACGGCATCAGCGCGGCCGAGCGGCTGAGCAAGAACCACATCGCGCCCGTGGTGCTTCTGACGGCGTTCAGCCAGAAGGAGCTCGTGGAGCGAGCGAGCGAGGCCGGCGCCCTCGCGTATGTCGTGAAGCCGTTCACCCCGAACGACCTGCTGCCGGCGATCGAGATCGCCCTGGCGCGCTACGAGCAGATCATCACGCTCGAAGCCGAGGTCGCCGACATGGTCGAGCGCTTCGAGACCCGCAAGCTCGTCGACCGGGCCAAGGGCCTGCTCAACGAGAAGATGGGTCTGTCGGAGCCCGAGGCGTTCCGCTGGATCCAGAAGGCGTCGATGGATCGTCGCCTGACGATGCAGGATGTCGCCAAGGCGATCATCGAGCAGCTCTCGCCGAAGAAGGCGTAAGCACCCTCACCGAGACATCCGGCTCCGTCCCTCACCAAGGGGCGGGGCCGTTCTCGTTGCGGCGCCGTCCGCGCATCCCAGACGTCGGTCGCGGGCCGAGACTGCAGCTGCGGGTCGAGACTGCAGCTGCGGGCCGAGACTGCGTGTGGGGACTGCGGTCTCGGCCGCGGGGCGCGGTCTCGGCCGCGGGGTGCGGTCTCGCTCGCTCGGTGGGTGTCGCCGGGCCGGGTGTCAGGCCGGAAGGTCCTTGATGAGGTTCGTGATCCGGACCGTCGAGCACCGGCGGCCGGACTCGTCGACGACGACGATCTCGTGGACCGTGGTCGTGCGCCCGAGGTGGATCGCGGTGCACGTGGCGGTGACGATGCCGGTGCGCGCGGAGCGCGTGTGGGTCGCGTTGATGTCCAGGCCCACGGCGAGGCGGCCGGGCCCCGCGTGGTAGTTCGCGGACATCGAGCCCATCGTCTCGCCGAGCACGACGTATGCGCCGCCGTGCATGAGACCGACCGGCTGAGTGTTTCCCTCGACGGGCATCGTCGCCACGGAGCGCTCGGCGCTGAACTCGGTGAACTGCACCCCCATGCGCTCGGCGAGCACGCCGACTCCGCGCTGGTGCAGCCATTCGAGTCCGGGGGAGAGGACGGTCGAACGGTCGGACACGGCGGCTCCTCGGTATGTCCCTGGCCGAAGTTAGGCTGGCAGGGTGACGGACTCCGCAAAGCCTACCCTTCTCGTCGTCGACGGCCATTCGCTCGCTTATCGGGCGTTCTACGCGCTTCCCGTCGAGAACTTCACGACGAAGGATGGGCAGCACACAAACGGGATCTACGGGTTCCTCTCCATGTTCGTCAACCTGCTGAAGGCCGAGAAACCCACCCATCTCGCGGTGGCCTTCGACACGTCCCGCGAGTCGTTCCGCACCCGCGAGTACACCGAGTACAAGGCGAACCGGTCCGAGACGCCGTCCGAGTTCAAGGGGCAGATCCCGCTCCTGCAGGAGTGCCTCGACGCGATGGGCGTGACGGTGCTGACGAAGCCCGACTTCGAGGCCGACGACATCCTCGCGACGCTCGCGACGCAGGGGATGGAGCAGGGCTTCCGGGTGCTCGTCTGCTCGGGCGATCGCGACACCATCCAGCTCGTCAACGACGACGTGACGCTGCTCTACCCGTCGGTGCAGGGGGTGTCGCAGCTGAAGCGGTACGACCCCGCGGCGGTCGTCGAGAAGTACGGCCTCGCGCCGGAGTTCTACCCGGATATCGCGGCGCTCGTGGGCGAGACCAGCGACAACCTCCCCGGTGTGCCGAAGGTCGGTGAGAAGACGGCCGTGAAGTGGCTCACGCAGTTCGGGTCGCTCGACGCGCTGCTCGACGGAGCCGACACGATCAAGGGCGTGGTCGGCGGCAACCTGCGCGACCACATCGAGGACGTGCGGCGCAACCGCCGCCTGAACCGGCTGCTGCGCGACGTCGAGCTTCCCTTCGGACCCGCCGAGCTCGCGGTGAAGCCGCTCGACCCGCAGGCGGTGCGCGACGTGTTCGCCCGGCTCGAGTTCCGCACCCTGCTGCCGCGCGTGTTCGAGTGGGCCGGCACGACCGGCGAGGACGAGCCGCAGGCGCCGGCCGAGCCGGCGCCCACGCCGAGGGAGCTTCCCGCGGCCGAGCTCGCCGCCTGGGCTGCCGCCGCCGAGGGCGAGGTCGGCGTGACGGTGACGGTGCAGGCCGGCCGTCCCGACCGCATCGGCCTCGCGGCCGCCGGTGAGGCCGTCGAGGCATCCTGGTCCGACGAAGTCGCCACCGCCCTGGGCCCGTGGCTCGCCTCCGCGGCGCCGAAGGTGCTCTCCGACGCGAAGCCCCAGGTCAAGGCGCTGGGGCGTGCGGGGGCGACGGTCGGCGGCCTCGCCTTCGACACGATCGTCGCCGGCTGGCTGCTGCGTCCGAGCTTCCCCGACCGCACGCTCGGCCATCTCGTCGAGCGCTATCTCGGCGAGAAGCTGCCCGAGGCCGATCCCTCCCAGCTCGTCCCCGAGACGGAGGGCGCGACGCCCGGGCAGCTGTCCTGGTACACGCTGCGTGTGGCGGCGGGGCTGCGCGACGAGCTGCCCGACGCCGTCAACACGGTGCTGACCGACATCGAGCTGCCGACGCTGATCGCTCTCGCCGACATGGAGCTCGCGGGCGTCGCGGTGTCGCACGAGAAGCTCTCGGGATTCTCGGGCGAACTCGGCGGTCGCGCCGACGCGCTCGCGCAGCGGTCGTATGCCGCGATCGGCCACGAGGTCAATCTCGGCTCGCCCAAGCAGCTGCAGGAGGTCCTGTTCGAGGAGCTGCAGCTGCCGAAGACCCGCAAGACCAAGACGGGCTACACGACCGACGCCGCGGCCCTCGCCGACCTCCAGGAGAAGGCCCACCATCCCTTCCTCGACCTGCTGCTGCAGCACCGCGAGGCGACGAAGCTGAAGCAGATCATCGACGGCCTGGATGCCGCGATCGGTCCGGATGGGCGCGTGCGCACCACGTACGTGCAGACCGGCAGCCAGACCGGGCGTCTGTCGAGCACCGACCCGAACCTGCAGAACATCCCGGTCCGCACCGAGGAGTCGCGCCGCATCCGCGCCGCGTTCGAGGTGGGCGAGGGCTACGAGGCGCTGCTGACGGCCGACTACTCGCAGATCGAGATGCGCATCATGGCGCACCTGTCGGGCGACCCGGGCCTCGTCGAGGCGTTCAACTCCGGCGAGGACCTTCACCGCTTCGTCGGCGCCAGGGTCTTCGGCGTCGCCCCGGAGGACGTGACATCCGCGATGCGCACGAAGGTCAAGGCGATGTCGTACGGCCTCGTGTACGGCCTGTCTGCCTTCGGCCTCTCGAAGCAGCTGCGCATCGAGCAGTCGGAGGCGAAGGCCCTCATGCTCGAGTACTTCGCTCGCTTCGGCGCGGTGCGCGACTACCTCCGCTCGTCGGTCGAGCAGGCGCGCGTCGACGGTTACACCGAGACGATCTTCGGCCGCCGCCGTCCCTTCCCCGATCTGACGAGCCCGAACCGCCAGCTGCGCGAGAACGCCGAGCGCGCGGCCCTCAACGCCCCGATCCAGGGGAGCGCGGCGGACATCATGAAGATCGCGCTGTTCCGCATCCACGACGACCTGCGCGACCTGCGCTCCCGCGTGCTGCTGCAGATCCACGACGAGCTCGTGGTCGAGGTGGCGCCGGGCGAGTGGGACGATGTGGAGCGCATCGTCCGCGATCGGATGGGCAGCGCCGCGCAGCTGACGGTGCCGCTCGACGTGCAGGTGGGACGCGGCGCCGACTGGAACGAAGCCGCGCACTGAGCGCGGCCGACGAAGGGACCGACGGGATGACGGATCAGCAGCGGCCGCAGACGGAGATCGATCGGATCGCGGAGGGCTGGGTCGACGAGGTCGTGCGTCTGTCGCCGATCGCCGCGACGTACATCGGGCGCAGCGAGAGCAGCGATCGGTACGACGACTTCAGCCTCGCCGGGCACGACGATGCCCTTGAGACCGGACGGCGCACGCTCGCGGCCCTGGAGGCCGCGGTGCCGGCCGACGACATCGACCGGGTGACGCAGGCGGACCTCGGCGCCGAGCTGCGCCTCGCGCAGGAGCTGCACGATGCGCAGTGGCACCTCCGCGACCTGAACGTGATCGCCAGCGCCGCGCAGGATGTCCGTCAGGTGTACGACCTGATGCCGACCGAGACGGCCGACGACTGGGAGGTCATCGCGCGCCGCCTCGCGGCGGTCCCCGCCGCTCTCGACGGCTACGTCGAGACGCTCACCGAGGGCATCCATCGCGGCGTCGTCCCGGCAGCACGGCAGGTGCGAGAGGTCGCGGATCAGATCCCGCGCTACACCGCGGAGGACGGCTTCTTCGCCACCCTCGCGACGGAGGCGACGGCCGGAGACGGCGCACTCCCCGAGGCGCTTCGCGTCGAGCTCGAGCGTGCGGCGACCTCCGCACGCGCTGCCTACGACCGGCTCGCGGAGTTCCTGACCGGACCGCTCGCCCACGCCGCGACCGAGACCGACGCGGTGGGTCGCGAGCTGTACGCGCTTCACTCGCGGCGGTTCCTCGGCGCGAAGATCGACCTCGACGAGACGTACGAGTGGGGGCTCGATGAACTCGCCCGGATGACGGCCGAGCAGGAGGCGATCGCGCGGGAGATCCTTCCCGGCGCCACGGTCGCCGAGGCCGTCGCGCACCTGGAGAAGGACGCGTCCCGCAAGCTCATCGGCACGGATGCGCTGCGGGAGTGGATGCAGGAGACGAGCGATCGCGCCGTGGCCGAGCTCGGGCGCACCCACTTCGACATCCCCGAGCCGATCCGGCGGCTCGAGTGCATGATCGCCCCCACGCAGGAGGGTGGCATCTACTACACGGGGCCCACCGACGACTTCTCGCGTCCGGGCCGGATGTGGTGGTCTGTGCCGGAGGGCGTGACCGAGTTCGACACGTGGCGCGAGCTCACGACGGTGTACCACGAGGGCGTCCCGGGGCATCACCTGCAGATCGGGCAGGCGGTGTACAACCGCGCCCAGCTCAACTCGTGGCGCCGCCTGCTGGCCGGCACGTCCGGCCACGCCGAGGGATGGGCCCTGTACGCCGAGCGGCTGATGGAGCAGCTCGGGTACCTCGACGATCCCGCCGACCGGCTGGGCATGCTCGACGGACAGCGGATGCGCGCCGCGCGCGTTGTGCTCGACATCGGGGTGCACCTGGGAAAGCCGCGTCCCGACGGCGCCGGGACGTGGGACGCCGACTACGCGCTCGAGTTCATGCGCGCGAACGTGAACATGCCCGACGAGTTCGTGCGCTTCGAGGTCAACCGCTACCTGGGCTGGCCCGGCCAGGCACCGTCGTACAAGGTCGGCCAGCGCCTCTGGGAGCAGGTCCGCGACGACTATCGCGCGGCGCGCGGCGACGGCTTCTCCATGAAGGAGTTCCACAAGCGCGCCCTCGATCTCGGCGGCGTCGGCCTCGACACGCTGAAGTCCGCGCTGCTCGGCTGAGGCGGCGGAATAGCCGCAGCCCCGCTCGGGTTCCATGCGAGTGAATAGGAAGGAACGACATGGAGATCGAGCTCGGGCTTGACACCTTCGGGGACGTCACACGAGGACCCGACGGCGGAACCCTCAGCGACGCGGAGACGATCCGCAACATCGTCGCGCAGGCGAAGCTCGCCGACGAGGTGGGGCTGTCCTTCTTCGGGGTGGGGGAGCACCACCGGCACGAGTTCGCCGTGTCGAGCCCCGAGATCGTGCTGGCCGCGATCGCCTCGGTCACCAAGGACATCCGGCTCGGCACCGCCGTGACCGTGCTCTCCAGCGACGACCCCGTGCGGGTCTACGAGCGCTTCGCCACGCTCGACGCGGTCTCGCACGGTCGCGCCGAGGTCATCCTCGGTCGCGGCTCCTTCATCGAGTCGTTCCCGCTGTTCGGCTACGACCTTCACGACTACGAGGCGCTGTTCGAGGAGAAGCTCGACCTGTTCGTGCAGCTCATGAGCGAGCGTCCCGTCACGTGGCAGGGGACCATGCGCCCGTCCCTCACGGAGGCGGATGTGTTCCCGAAGACGGAGAACGGTATCGCCGCGTGGGTCGGCGTCGGCGGTTCGCCCGAATCGGTGGTCCGCACGGCACGGCACGGGCTCGCGCTCATGCTGGCGATCATCGGCGGGTCTCCCGCCCGGTTCCGGCCGTACGTCGATCTCTTCCACCGGTCGCTCGCCTCCCACGAGAAGCCGATCGCGCCCGTCGGCGTTCATTCGCCCGGCCACATCGCCGACACCGACGAGCAGGCGTGGGACGAGCTGTACCCCGAGATGGCGGCGCTGCGGGAGAAGATCGGGCGCGAGCGCGGCTGGGCGGGCGGCTACAACCGCCTCCAGTTCCAGAACGAGGTCGGCCCCGAGGGCGCCGTGTACGCCGGCTCCCCGGAGCGGGTGGCGCGCAAGATCGCCGACACCGTTCGGACGCTGGGCCTGACGCGCTTCGACCTCAAGTTCGCCAACGGCGGGCTCGAGCACAACAAGCTCATGAAGAGCATCGAGCTCTACGGGACCGTCGTGGCGCCGCGGGTGCGCGAGCTGCTGGCCGGATCCGACTGATAGGTCAGCCTGACCATTAGGGTGGAGCCATGACCGCGCCGTCCGCTCGCCTCGACTCCCTGCCGTTCACGCGCAAGCACCTGCGCCTGCTGACCGGCTCCGGCGTGGGCTGGGCGCTCGATGCGATGGACGTCGGCCTGATCTCGTTCATCATCGCGGCGCTGGCGGCCGAGTGGCAGCTGTCGCCCACCGAGACCTCGTGGATCGCGTCGGTCGGGTTCATCGGGATGGCGATCGGCGCGAGCGTCGGCGGTCTTCTCGCCGACCGCCTGGGGCGCCGGCAGGTGTTCGCCCTGACGCTGCTCATCTACGGCGTCGCCACGGGAGCCAGCGCGCTGGTCGGGGGAGTGGCGGCGCTGCTTGTGCTGCGGTTCTTCGTCGGGCTCGGGCTCGGCTCCGAGCTCCCGGTCGCGTCCACGTACGTCAGCGAGTTCGCCCCGACGCGCATCCGGGGCCGACTCGTCGTCATCCTCGAGGCCTTCTGGGCCGTCGGATGGACGCTCGCCGCGCTGATCGGCTACTTCGTCGTGCCGCTCGAGGAGGGGTGGCGCTGGGCCTTCGCCATCGGCGCCGTCCCCGCCGTGTATGCGCTGGTGGTGCGGTGGGCCCTTCCCGAGTCGCCCCGGTACCTCGAGAGCAAGGGGCGCATCGCCGAGTCGGACGCGATCGTGCGCGAGTTCGAGGCGTCGGCCGGCCGGCCCGTCACGCGCGCCGAGTCACCCGTCGTCCCGCGGTCCGCCGCGCAGGCGCCGTCGACACCGCGGGGCCTTGCCGCGGTCGCGGCGCTCTGGATCCCCGCGCTGCGGGTGCGGACGGGGGCGCTCTGGCTCGTCTGGTTCTGCGTCAACTTCTCGTACTACGGCGCGTTCATCTGGATCCCGTCGATCCTGTTCGCGCAGGGATTCGACCTGGTGAAGTCGTTCGGGTTCACCCTGATCATCACGCTCGCGCAGCTGCCGGGCTACGCTGTCGCCGCCTGGCTGATCGAGGTGTGGGGCCGGCGCGCGACGCTCGCGACGTTCCTCGTCGGCTCGGCGGTCGCCGCGATCCTGTTCGGCAACTCGACGCAGGAGTGGCAGATCATCGCCACGGGCATGGCCCTGTCGTTCTTCAACCTCGGCGCCTGGGGCGCCCTGTACGCGGTGACACCCGAGCTCTACCCGACAGCGCTGCGCGCGACCGGAGCCGGATGGGCGGCGGCCGCCGGGCGCATCGCGTCGATCGTCGCGCCGCTGTTTGTGCCGTGGGCGATGGGCATCGGTGGGGCGCCGCTGCTGTTCACGGTCTTCTCGATCTTCTTCGCCGTCGCGGCGATCGGCGTGATCCCGCTCGCCGAGCGCAAGGGCGCCGCCCTCGAGGAGCGCCTTCCCGTCGGCTGACGGGCCCGCGTATGCGACCACCGGAATAGACTGCCGCCATGGCTGAGGTGCGGTACGCGGCGATCGGCGACTCGTTCACGGAGGGCGTCGGCGACGAACTGCCGGACGGCACCCCTCGCGGGTGGGCCGACCTCGCCGCCCAGGGATGGGCGGACGCGCTCGGCGAGCCCATCCAGTACGCGAACTTCGCGATCCGCGGCAAACTCGCCTGGCCGATCGTCGACGAGCAGCTCGAGGCGGCGCTCGCGCTGCGCCCCACGCACCTGTCGTTCAACGGCGGCGGCAACGACATGCTGCGTCCCCGCACGCCGATCTCCCGCATCGCCGACGCCTTCGCGCACGTCCTGAAGCGCTGCGACGAGGAGGGCGTGCGGCTCATCCTGCTCTCGGGAGCGGATCCCACCGAGGGGCTGCCCCTCGGCGCGCTCGTCCGTCGCCGGGGCGATCAGCTCTCCGCCGCGGTGGAGGAGCGGATGCAGGGCCGCGTCGACGTCGTGCGGGCGCTGAACTGGCCGGATCGCGAGCTCGCGCAGGCCCCGTTCTGGTCGGCCGACCGCCTGCACATGAACGCGCGCGGGCACCACCGCGTCGCCGCACGGGTGCTCACGGCGCTGGGTTTCGAGCCCGACCCGGCGTGGTGGTCGCTGCCCGTCGACGATTCGGGTGTGCGGCTGCGGGGAGCCGAGTACTACCGCACGCACGTCGGCCCCTGGCTGCGTCGACGGCTGACGCGCACGTCGTCCGGAGACGGGCGTCTGCCGAAGTTCGCCGAGTGGCAGCAGATCCGACCTTCATTCAGTGGAATAGATTCGCACGGCGAGGGGTTTGCCTCAGCGTGAAGAAGATCGGGTTCCTGTCCTTTGGTCATTGGACGCCGCATCCGGAGTCGGGCACGCGCAGTGCGGGCGACATGCTGCTGCAGTCGATCGACCTGGCGCAGGCCGTCGAGGACATCGGCGGCGACGGCGCCTACTTCCGCGTGCATCATTTCGCGAGGCAGATGAGCTCGCCGTTCCCGCTGCTGGCGGCGATCGGCGCGAAGACGTCGCGCATCGAGATCGGCACCGGTGTGATCGACATGCGGTACGAGAACCCGCTGTACATGGTCGAGGACGCCGGATCCGCCGACCTGATCTCGGAGGGCCGCCTGCAGCTCGGCATCTCGCGCGGGTCACCCGAGCAGGTCATCGACGGCTGGAAGCACTTCGGGTACTCGAGCGCGGACGACGACGCCGACGGCGCCCAGATGGCCCGGCAGAAGACCGAGCTGTTCCTCCAGCTGCTCGAGGGCCGCGGCTTCGCGCAGCCGAACCCGCGGCCGATGTTCCCGAACCCGCCGGGCCTGCTGCGTCTCGAGCCGCACAGCGACGGCCTGCGCGAGCGCATCTGGTGGGGCGCCGGAGCGAACGCGACCGCCGTCTGGGCCGCGGAGCAGGGAATGAACCTGATGAGCTCGACGCTCAAGTTCGACGAGACCGGCGAGCCGTTCCACGTCCAGCAGGCCGGGCAGATCCGGCTGTTCCGCGAGGAGTGGGCGAAGCACGACTGGGGATTCGAGCCGCGCGTCTCCGTGTCCCGCTCGATCGTCGCGATCACCGATCAGCGCGACCGACGCTACTTCGTCGGCGGGGGAGACCACGAGGATCAGGTCGGCTACATCGACGCGAACACCCGTGCCATCTTCGGCCGTTCCTATGCCGCAGAGCCCGAGGTCCTCATCGAGGAGCTGCGGCGCGACGAGGCGATCGCCGAGTCGGACACGATCCTCATCACGATCCCCAGCCAGCTGGGCGTCGACTACAACACGCACATGATCGAGTCGATCCTCACGCACGTGGCGCCGGCGCTCGGCTGGCGCTGAGCCCTCACGCCGCGGGGACGAGCAGCTCCGCCGTCGACAGCACCGTCGCGAAACCTCCGCCGTGGAGGTTGGTCGCCGTCGTGGACATGAGGACGTCGGCGGGGATCACGACTCCGTCCGGCCCGGTGAGATCGAACGTGCGCGTCGCATCCAGCGCGAGGACGACGTCGAAGCCGAGGTTGCCGCCCATGCGCGCCGTCGTCTCGACGCACATGTTCGTCTGGATGCCGCACACGACGATCCGCGAGATGCGCGCCTCGCGCAGCCACGCCTCGAGATCGGGTTCGCCGTAGAAGGCCGAGTTGACGGTCTTGGCGACGAACAGCGCCGGCTCGACCGCGTCGACCGCATCCATGAGGCGATTGCCGGGGTTGCCGGGGTGGAGCGGGGAATGAGGGTTCGCGCTGTCGTGACGCACGACGACGATCGGCTCGCCCTGCGCCGTCCAGTGCTCGATCAGGCGGGCGACGTTGTGCTCGCACTGCGGGTGGTTGGTCGTGGGTCCCCAGAACGGGTCGAGGAATCCCTGCTGCATGTCGATCACGACGAGGGCGGTGGTCATTGCTCCATTTCACACGCATGGACCGCGCGGCGCCCCATCCTGCGCCGACGAGTGGCGCCTGGATCCTGCCAACCTGCTGTGGGGGCAGGATGGATGACGTGCTGGACATCGAACTCGCGCGCATCCCGGCCGGGGCCGTGACGCTCCACAACGCCCGCCGGAAGACCCGGCGCACGGTGGACCTCGCCCCGTTCGAGATCGGCGTGTTCCCCGTCACCCAGGAGCAGGTCGCCGAGATCCTCGGCGACACGGGCGAGGAGCACCCGCACCCGCGCCGTCCGGCCACCGGCGTCAGCTGGCAGCGGGCGATCCGGTTCTGCAATGCCGCGTCCGAGTGGGAAGGGCTGGACCCCGTGTACTCCTTCGACGGCGAGGAGGTCACCTGGCACGTCGACGCCGACGGCTATCGCCTGCCGACCGAGGCGGAGTGGGAGTACGCGTGCCGGGCCGGATCGACCGGGCCGCACTACGGTCCGCTCACGGAGGTCGCGTGGACCGCGGCCGACGCGGTGCGCACGCCGCAGAACATCGGCGGGAAGCTGCCGAACCTGTTCGGCCTGTTCGACACGCTCGGCAACGTCTGGGAGTGGTGCTGGGATCTGCTCGATCCGCTGCGCTACGACGACTACCGCGTGTTCCGCGGCGGCGGTTTCGCCGACGAGGCCTGGAACGTGCGCGCCTCGGTGCGGCGTGGGGGCGCACCCCGGATGCACCACGAGGATCTCGGGTTCCGGGTCGCGCGCGGCGGCTTCGACGGCCCGGACGCGCAGGGGTGGTCGGCGGCCGCCGACCGCGAGCGCGCCGACGCGGACGGGCCGCTTCCGCTCGGCTGGACGCCGCGGCGCTGAGCGATCACCCGGGCGCGGGCGGAAGCTCGGCCATGGCGGCGACCTCCGCGATCACGCGCGGGTGCGCGAGGATGCGGAAGTGGCCGCCGGTCTCGATGACCACGTTCTGGGCGCCCGCGAGCTCACTGCCCCCGGGGATGTGGGGATCGAAGCGGCCGTACACCGACACGATCCGGGCATTGACGCCGGTCTCGCGTGCGAGCGCAAGGATCGTCGCATCGCGCGGCGATAAGCTGCGGAGGGTGGGCGTCACCATGAGCGGCGCGTACCGCGAGCCGCCGAACGGCGCCGCGACGGCGACCATCCCGCGGACGCGGTGGGCCGCCGGGCCGAGGGCCATCACGTGCTTGCCGATCAGGCCGCCCTTGCTGTGCGCGACCAGCACGACATCGCTCAGGCCGTGGCGTTCGAGGTACTCCGTGACGAGCGCGGCGCCGGCGGCGACGGGCTGCCGGTTGTGTCGGAGCGGATCGACGACATGCACCGGATGCCCCCGGTCGTGGAGGGCGACGACGAGCGGCTGCAGGAACTTCCAGGACTCGTACACGCCGGGGATCACCAGGATGGGGACGCGCTCTCCGGAGTGGAAGCCGGCGGGGTCCGTGCGGTTCGCGAACGCACGCACCTGCCAGCCCGCGGCGTAGGCGTAGTCGGCCGCCCACCAGGCGAGGTTGCGCAGCGGCCGGATCATGCGTCCTCCCCGGCCAGGAACGAGGCGGTCGCCGCGGCGACCGCGCGGGGTGCCGTGTGCTGGACGAGATGCGGGTGCCGTGGCACCTCGACCAGGCGACCGCGCGGCGCGCTGTCGCGGACGCGGCGACACCACTCGCGCCCGGCGATCGGATCCCAGCCGCCCCGCATCACGAGCAGCGGCTGCGTGAGGTCGGCGGCGCGATCCTCGATGCGGTAGGAGAGCATGTGCGGCAGCTGGCGGAAGTACCACCGAGGGCCGCAGCGCGTGTACTCGGTGAGCACGCGGATGTTCGCGTCCGGCGGCTCTCGCACGGTGTCGGCGGCCAGCGCGGTCGCCTGCGCCAGCGGTGTGCGATGCCGCTCGTCGGCCACGGGGCCGATCGCGACGACGTGCGAGACGAGGTCTGGCCGCTGTGCGCCGAGTTCGATGACCCACTGCGTTCCCATCGAATCACCCACGGCGACGACGCGGCCGGCCCCGATGCGTTCGAGCACGCGTGCGATGCCCGCGGCCATGGCAGGGACGTCCGGCGAGTCGGCGGGCTGCGGCAGGCCGCCGAACCCCGGCAGATCGAGGGTGTGGACGGTGTGCCGCTCGGCGAGCAGCCCGTGCAGGCGCGAGAAGAGCCGGTGCGAGATGCCGATCCCGTGCACGAGCACGAACGCGGTCTCGGCGCCGGGGCGCTCGGACGAGAACACGCGGAAGGTGCGTCCGTCGACGTCGAGGAGGCGCACGTTCGGCATGGGCTCCATCCTGCGCGATCTTCGCGGGCCGCGACCACCGCTTGACAGGCGCGGCGCCGGTCGGGGCTTTCGGATGTCGGTGGTCCTTGCCACCATGTCGGCATGGCGCTCACACTCACCGAGAGGCAGTCGTTCCAGCCATGAGCGCGCCGCGATGGGTGCTGCACGTCGACATGGATCAGTTCATCGCCGCCGTCGAGGTGCTGCGGCGCCCCGAGCTCGCGGGGCTGCCGGTCATCGTCGGCGGGCGCGGCGACCCGACCGAGCGGGCGGTGGTGTCGACGGCGTCGTACGAGGCACGCGCCTTCGGCATCGGCTCGGGGATGCCGCTGAAGATCGCCGCCCGCAAGGCCCCACCGGATGCTGTGTTCCTGCCCGTTGACCACGCCGCGTACGAGGAGGCCTCGGCACAGGTCATGGCGACCCTGCGTGCGCTCCCGGGCGTGGTCCTCGAGGTGCTCGGCTGGGACGAGTGCTTCCTCGGCGTGGCGACGGATGACCCCGAGTCCGTCGCGCAGCAGGCCCAGGACGCGGTGCTCGCGGCGACGAGACTTCACTGCACGGTCGGCATCGGCGACAACAAGGTGCGCGCGAAGATCGCCACGGAGTTCGGCAAGCCGCGCGGTACGTTCCGGCTCACCGCGCAGAACTGGTTCGAGGTCATGGGGGAGCGGCCCACCCGCGCCCTGTGGGGCGTGGGCGCGAAGGTCGAGAAGCGCCTCGCGGCGCACGGGATCGGCACGGTGCGGGAACTCGCCGACGCGTCCACCGACGAACTGGTGGCGGAGTTCGGGCCGCGGATGGGCGTCTGGTATCGCGAGCTCGGGAGGGGCATCGGGCCCGCGGTCGTCGACGACACGCCCTGGGTCGCCCGCAGCCACAGCAGGGAGACGACCTACCAGCAGAACCTCGTGACCCGCGCCGACATCGAAGACGCGGTGCGTGTGCTCGCCGGTCAGGCGTTCGACGATTGCGCTGCCGAAGGACGCGCGGTGATGCGCGTGCACCTGAAGGTGCGGTACGCGCCGTTCGACACCAAGACGTGGGGCAGGAAGCTGGCCGAGCCGACGGCCGAGCGAGAGGACGTCGTCGCCGCCGCGCTCGCGCTGTGCGACGCGCTCGAGGACCGCGAGGTGCGGCTGCTCGGCGTGCGCGCCGAGATGGTGATGCCCGAGGAGGGCGACCCGGTCGAGCGCACACCCGTACGCGGGCGCATCTGAGCCGCCGCGGTGCGGCTGTCTCGGCTCAGAGGCCCTGGCCACCCTCCCAGAGTCGCTCGGAGCCCCCGTTGATCATCGCGTCGAGGTGCATCGCCTGCGCGTCGGTGAGGGCCGCGACGTAGTCGATGATCCCGCGTCCGGTCGCGCGGACACGCAGGTCTGGCCCCTCCGCGTCGACGAGCTCCGGATGGTCTCGCCGCAGCCGGTCGTGATCCTCCCCGGCAAGGTCGACGAGGTCCAGCAGGCGCCGCGGCGCACGGCGCACGTCGTGCGGATCGTCGAGCCAGGCGGCGAAACCGTCGACGAGGCGCTCGAGCACGCTCGCCTGGCCGCGCTGGTACACGGCGAGATCGGGTCGCTCCAGGATGAACCGCTGGTGCAGGAACTTCAGCACCGCGACCTCGTGCCAGGCCGCCGTACTGAGGCTGACGTGCCCCGACCGCACGGGCGGTTCGGCGCTCACCGTCACGGAGTGCTGCAGCCGGTTGATCCAGGCGCTGGTGAACTGCGACAGCGAGCGCTCGGCGAGCAGCGAGCCGTCGAACGGCACCGACAGCAGCCCCTCGACGACGTCCTCGTTCACCCGGGACACGGCCTCGATGAAGGCGTCCTCGTCGGCGATCCACGGGTCCTTGTCCGCGAGCCGGCGCCACAGCAGCTCGAGAGATCGGCCGGGCGTGCGCTCGGCGATCCGCAGCTCGGTCGGATCCAGATGAGCGAGTTCGGCCCGTTCACGGCGCCAGGCGCGGAACTCCGACGAGATGGTCGCCTGGTTCAGCAGCCCTGCCCGGTAGAAGTCGTCGAGGTCGTGCAGCGAGTATGCGATGTCATCCGCGATGTCCATCACGGCGCACTCGACGGTCTGCTGATACTCGCCGATCGCGGGATACGCCTGGCGGGCATCCTGCATGTCGGCGAGGTCGAGCGCGTAGACCGAGAACTTGTTCGCTCCTCCGCCGGGCGAGGAGGGCGTCAATCCGCGGGGCGTCTGCGGTCCTCCCGCTCCGTCCCGGCCCTGGCGGCGCAGCCACGGGTACTTCAGCACGGCGGCCCGCACCGCGGCCGTCAGGTTCAGGCCCGTCCCGGCACGATCGTGCTCGTCGAGGCGGGTGATGATGCGGAACGTCTGGGCGTTGCCCTCGAAGCCCTCGCTCAGGCCGAACCGATCCTTCGCGAGCCGGTCGAGCGTCTGCTCGCCGAGGTGCCCGAACGGCGGGTGGCCGAGGTCATGGGCCGCGGCCGCGGCCTGCGCGACGACCGGGTCGCAGCCGCCCAGCTGGGCCACGACGCGTCCCTGGGCTCCCCGGTCGTGCGATACCTGCACGGCGATGGCACGGGCGACGGCCGACACCTTCACCGAATGCGTGAGGCGGTTGTGGACGGCGAGGCCCGCGCCCGTCTGCGAGATCACCTGCGTGACGGCCGACAGTCGCGAGAAGTACGGCGAGAACCGGATCCGCTCGAGGTCGACGCGGAACTCCGGATGCCGCTCGCGCCGCTGGAACTCGTCGAGCACCTCGGGGGCGCGCCGGCCCAGGCGCGGATCCGGCGCATCCTGCGCGACCGCTGTGTCGAACGCCTCACTCATCATCGCCCGATGCTACGACAGGCCGCCGCGCGCGGTGAGGTGCGCGCACCTCACTCGGCGGGTGTGGGGGACCCGCATCGGCGGGGAGATAGCGTGACCGCATGAGCTTCACGGTGCGCGAGGTCACGGCGGATGACTGGCGGGAGTTCCGCGACATCCGATTGCGGATGCTGCAGGACACCCCGATCGCGTACGGCGAGACGTACGAGGCGAGCCTCCGCATCGACGAGGCCGAATGGCGAGCCCGCGCGGGTCGTGGGCAGCAGCCGCACAACGCGAGCTTCGTGGCGGTGGCCGATGACGGAAGCTGGGTCGGCATCATGCGCGGGTTCGTATCCCAGACCCGTGGGCCGATGCTCGTGAGCGTGTTCGTGGACCCTGGCTGGCGCAGCGCGGCGATCGGCGTCGCTGATGCATTGCTCGACGCGGTCGTGACTTGGGCTCGCGGCGAGGGCGAGACCCTGCGGCTCGAGGTGCACGCGGACAATCCCCGCGCGTCCGCGTTCTACCGGCGCAGAGGCTTCCGTGAAACGGGAAACCGCCGCCCGTACGAGTTGCCGCCCTTCGGCGACGAGGTCGAGATGGAGATGCGCCTGGACTGAGGCGGTTCCTGGCAAGAGCCTGGACGTGATTGTTACTTCTTCGTGACCATCACGTATGGTGGCAGTTCGAACGGCGAGGGACCGCCGTCGGATCCGCCCCGAGAGTCCCTCGTACCCGAGATCCACAAAGACCATTCCGGTCGGGCGGACGGACGTGCAGACTGCGGTCGCACGCGGAGACGGGGCCGTGGAGTTCCAAGTGACCCTGAACACGAATTCCCGCATCACCACCGGCTCGCGCCGTTCCTCGCGCCTCGCGCGGGGAGGCCTTCTCGCTGCCGGCGTGCTCGCCGCCGGCGCCGGTGTTCTGATCCCGTCCGCGGCGAACGCCGCGGACGACGCGACCTGGGACGCCCTCGCACAGTGCGAGTCGGGCGGCAACTGGGCGATCGACACGGGCAACGGCTACCGCGGTGGCCTGCAGTTCTCGCAGTCGACGTGGGAGGCGAACGGCGGCTCCGGCAACCCCGCCGCCGCCTCGCGCGAGGAGCAGATCCGCGTCGCGGAGAACGTGCTCGCGACGCAGGGCTGGGGCGCCTGGCCGAGCTGCTCGGCCCAGATCGGCGCCAACGGAGCGGCCGAGCCGAGCGCTCCTGCACCGGCTCCGGCGCCTGCGGAGCAGGCAGCTCCCGCGGCCCCGGCGGCCCCGGCCCCCTCGACGGGCGGAGCCGCGCAGGCTCCCGCGGCCGCACCTGCCGCGCCGACGTACGAGCTTCCGGACGTCGAGCCCTCGGACGAGACCTACAAGGTCGAGGCCGGCGACACGCTGTTCGAGATCGCCGAGGCGCAGGAGCTCGAGACCGGCTGGCTCGGCATCTTCGCCGTCAACCAGGACACGATCTCCAACCCCGACCTCATCGAGGTGGGCCAGGAGCTCGTCCTGCCCGCTGAGTAAGAGCGGTCATTTCCTGTGGGCGGCTGCCGGTGACGGCAGCCGCCCACAGGCATGAAGGCGGTAACCGAATCGACGGACGATGCCCGGATCTACGGACCGGATACGCGAATCGCGTGCGTCGATTCGGTCCATCTCCGTCGTTTCCGCGCCGCATCGCTACCGTTGGACCCATGAGCGTGCAGTCGTCGATCCAGGTGCGGGGATGACGGACCCGGCGGCAGCCGTCTGGGCCGCGCCCCGCGGTAGCGGACGGGTCTCCGAGCGCTCGGCCGAGATCGGCCGTGGCGATGCGGTCTGGGCCCGTGCGACGGGGGAGTTGCTGTCGTGGGCGGTGAAGACGCGCAGCGGATTCACCATCGCGGATACAACGCCGGTCGCGGCGGCGCAGCGCCTCGTGGTCGTCGCGAGGGTGGGATGGATCCGGATCCGCGAACCCATCGAGGTCGTCCAGGTTGTGAACAAGACCGACCGTGTCGGCTTCAGTTATCGCACGCTGCCTGGCCATCCGGTGTCCGGCGAGGAGGCATTCATCCTGCATCGTGAGGGGGAGGCGATCCGCCTGACGGTGCGCTCGCTGACGCGCCCGGCAGCACGCGGCGGATGGCGCCTCGCGTGGCCGGCGCTGCTCCTCGTGCAGAGGATCGTGCGGCGCCGCTACCTTCGCGCCCTCCGCTGACCAGCGGAACGGCTCGTCGCTCGCGAGGCCGAGCGTGTCGGCCTGAGCCGATAATGGCTCAGTGGAGCCGTGGCAGATGCACGAGTGGTTCGAGGACTATCTCGACGCCCTGAATCGACACGACCTCGAGCGCATCCGCGAGTTCGTCGATCCCGCCGTGCGTCGGGCTCATCTGCCCGGGGGAGCGGACGCGTGGATCGGTGATCTCGGTGACCTCTTCCACGCGTTCCCCGACTGGCGATGGCGCCGCATCCAGCTCGTCGTCGAGGATGACCGGATCGCGGCGCACCTGCGGGGGAGCGGCACGCATCAGGCCGTGTTCCATGGCATCGCCGCAACGCGGCGGCACGTGAACGTCGCGGAGTTCGGGATGTACCGCCTGGCCAAGGGCCGCATCGCCGAGTTCGCGGGGACCGACCAGCTGGAGCTGCTGACGCAGATCAGCGAGTAACCCTCGCGCCGGTTCGGCAGGATCTGCACGGCCGGTGTCCGATGAAGCCCTCGACCGAGGTCGAGCTTGCCGACCTGCGTATCGACAGCCTTGGGGAACTGACTGGCGTGCTTGCCTTCGCATGATCGCGGTGCGTGGGTGTGGCCCCCGGGGAGAGCAACTCCCGGCATCGCGTTCGCACCTATTAGGGCGTCTGCAATCTGTACTGACATAATGTGCATTATCGGCAAGAACACACCGGGTCACTCGGTGGCCTCGGCAGCCGGGGCTTTGCGCTTCTGCCACGGCCACTGCCCGGTGATCTCCAGCTCGAGTGACCAGCTGAGGAACGTCCGGATGACGACGATGCAGGATCGACCGTCCGAGGAACCGACGGAACCGGCTGCCGCGTCCCACGGTCTCGACGATCTCCTGGAACTCCATTCATCCGTGCTAGCGGCTGCGCGCGACAGCCGCCAGCCCGTTGGCACGGAGACCGGCCGCAGCTTCAGGACGACGGCAGATCGGCCGTCAGGCTCTGCGAGACCAGGAACCGGTCGATCTCGACGCGGATCGCGACGCGCTCGGGGTTCGGCCGCGGCGTCCGGTAACGCGCGGCATACCTTTCCTCGGCGCGGCGGACGGACTCCGGGTCATCCAGAACGCTCGCCGTTCCCTCCAGCGTCGACCAGTGGCGTCCGTCCACCTGGCACGCAGCGACACGCGGATCGCGCCCGACGAGCTTCGCCTTCAACGACGAGCGTGAGGTGATCACCCACGCGCACCGATATTCCAGATCGAGGGCTACCCCGACGGGAGTGACGTGGGGCCGGCCGTCTGCGCGCAGCGTCGTCAGCGTGCAGAGGTGCCGCTCGGTCCAGAACTCGAGAAGCGAAGCCGGAAAGCCGTCCCATTCGGGAACCCAGGAAGTCATGCCCCGACTGCCCCCACGTACTTCGCCAGGTGCTCCCCCGTCAGGGTCGACTTGGCGGCGACAAGGTCGGCGGGGGTTCCCTCGAACACGATGCGGCCGCCGTCGTGGCCGGCACCGGGACCGAGATCGATGATCCAGTCGGCGTGCGCCATGACCGCCTGGTGGTGCTCGATCACGATCACGGTCTTCCCCGAGTCGACGAGCCGGTCGAGCAGGCCGAGCAGGTTCTCGACGTCGGCGAGGTGAAGACCCGTCGTGGGCTCGTCGAGCACGTAGATGTCGGCCTTCTCCCCCATCTGGTTGGCGAGCTTGATCCGCTGCCGCTCGCCGCCCGAGAGGGTCGACAGCGGCTGACCGAGCGTCAGGTACCCGAGGCCGACGTCTTCGAGTCGCCCGAGGATCGCGGCGGCGGCCGGGATCTTCGCCTCGCCCTCCGAGAAGAAGGGCCGCGCCTCGGCGACCGGCAGGTCGTACACCTCGGTGATGTCCTTGCCGCCGAGCTTGTAGTCGAGCACCGCGGCCTGGAAGCGCTTCCCGCCGCAGTCCTCGCAGGGCGTCTCGACGGTGTCCATGAACCCGAGCTCGGTCACGATCACGCCCGCGCCCTTGCAGGTCGGGCAGGCGCCCTCGGAGTTCGCGCTGAACAGCGCCGGCTTGACGCCGTTCGCCTTGGCGAATGCCTTGCGGATCGGCTCGAGCAGCCCCGTGTAGGTGGCCGGGTTGCTGCGTCGGGAACCCCGGATGGCGCCCTGGTCGATCGACACCACGCCCTCGCGCGGCGACACCTCGCCGTGGATGAGCGAGCTCTTGCCGGATCCGGCGACGCCCGTGACGACGGTCAGCACACCGAGCGGGATGTCGACGTCCACGTCCTGAAGGTTGTTCCCGCTGGCGCCGCGCACCTCGATCGCGCCGGTCGCCGAACGCACCGCGGGCTTCAGCTGAGCGCGGTAGTCGAGGTGCTGACCGGTGAGGGTGCCGCTCGCCTTGAGCCCGTCCACCGTCCCCTCGAAGCAGATGGTGCCGCCCTGGCTGCCAGCGCGGGGGCCGAGGTCGACGACGTGGTCGGCGATGGCGATCGCCTCTGGCTTGTGCTCGACGACCAGGACCGTGTTGCCCTTGTCGCGCAGTCGGATCAGCAGCTCGTTCATGCGCTGGATGTCGTGCGGATGCAGGCCGATCGTGGGCTCGTCGAACACATACGTGATGTCGGTCAGCGAGGAGCCGAGGTGCCGCAGCATCTTGATGCGCTGGGCCTCTCCCCCGCTCAACGTGCCGGACGGGCGATCGAGGCTGAGGTACCCGAGGCCCAGGGTCACGAAGGCGTCGAGGTTCGCACCGAGGGCGCTCAGCAGCGGGCCGGCGCCGGGCTTGTCGAGCCCGCGGACCCATTCGGCGAGGTCCGTCACCTGCATCCGGCAGGCGTCCGCGATGCTGACCCCGTCGATCTTCGACGAGCGCGCTCCCTCGGTCAGGCGGGTGCCGTCGCACTCCGGACACGTCGCGAAGGTCGCCACCCGCTCGACGAACGCGCGGACGTGCGGCTGCAGCGACTCGATGTCCTTCGAGAGCATCGCCTTCGTGATCTTCGGGATCAGACCCTCGTAGGTCATGTTGATCCCCTGGATCTTGACCTTCGTGGTCTCGCCGTAAAGCAGCATGTGGCGCTGCTTCTCGCTGAACTGCGCGATGGGCTTGTCGGCCGGGTAGAAGCCCGACTCGGCGAATCCGCGCACCATCCAGCCGTCGGCCGTGTAGCCGGGCACCATGATCGCGCCCTCGTTGAGCGACTTCGACTCGTCGATGATCTTCGTCAGATCGAGGTCTGACACCGAGCCGCGGCCGTCGCACCGGGGGCACATGCCGCCGAGGTAGATGACGTCCTTGACGATCGTCTTCTCGCCCTTCGGCCCGGTCATCACTCCGCTTGCCTTTTGCGTCGGGATGTTGAACGAGAACGCCGTCGGACCGCCGATGTACGGCTCGCCCAGCCGGCTGAACAGGATGCGCAGCATCGCGTTCGCATCGGTGACGGTGCCGACCGTCGACCGCGGGTTGGCACCGAGCCGCTCCTGGTCGACGATGATCGCCGTCGTCAGCCCCTCAAGGACATCCACGTCCGGCCGCGGCACGGACGGCATAAATCCCTGCACGAACGCGCTGTAGGTCTCGTCGATCATGCGCCGGGACTCGGCAGCGATCGTGTCGAAGACGAGCGAGCTCTTGCCGGACCCGGAGACGCCGGTGAACACCGTCAGCCGGCGCTTCGGGATCTCGACGCTGACGTCTTTCAGATTGTTCTCGCGCGCGCCCTGCACGCGGATCAGGTCGTGGGTGTCGGCGGGGTGCACCGGCGCTCCTTCGTGTCGGTCGTTCCGTGGTCTGGGACGGGGTTGCGGGATGAGTCAGCCGCGCTGCTGGATGCGGACCATGTTCCCCGCGGGATCGCGCAGCGCGAAGTCACGAAGACCGTAGTCCTGATCGATCGGCTCCTGCACGATGTCGACGTCGGGCAGCGCCTGGATGCGCTCGAACACGGCGTCGACGTCGGGCGTCGCGAGCACGACCCCCGCGTACGTGCCCTTCGCCATCATCTCGGCGATCGTCCCGCGCTCGTCGTCGGTGACGCCGGGGTCGACGGCGGGCGGGGTGAGCACGATCGACGTGTCGGGCTGCCCCGCGGGACCGACGGTGATCCAGCGCATGTTCTCGTAGCCGACGTCGAGGCGCACCTCGAAGCCCAGCACGTCACGGTAGAAGGCGAGCGACGCCTCCGGGTCGGTGTGCGGCAGGAAGCTCGCGTTGATTGTGATGTCCATGTCGGTCACGTTATCGACGCCCTTGCGGGCCGCGCTTCTCGATTCCTGACCGGTCTCGTGGCGGACTTCACCACGAGGGACGGAAGCCCCCCGAGCCCGTGCTCGACGCGGCTGCGGTAGACGCTCGGCGGCATTCCCACCAGCTCGGTGAAGCGCGAGCTGAAGGTGCCGAGCGACGCGCAGCCGACCTCCAAGCAGACCTCGGTCACGCTGAGATCGCCGCGGCGCAGCAGCGTCATGGCACGCTCGATGCGCCGGGTCATGAGATAGGAGTAGGGCGACTCGCCGTAGGCGGCCTTGAACTGCCGGCTGAGGTGACCGGCCGACATGTGCACGCCGCGCGCCAGCGCCTCCACGTCGAGCGGCTTCGCGTACTCGCGGTCCATCCTGTCGCGCACGCGCCGCAGCAGCGCGAGATCGCGCAGACGGGATTCGTCGACGGCCGGGGTCACATCCCGATCGTGCCACGACCCGCCGACATGCGCTCAGGCGTGGGGCGCTTCCTCGGCGCTGAACTTCGGCGTCGGCGGTTCCCAGTCCTCGAGGGCGTGGATGAGGCCGCGCGGCGTGGAGACGACGAGCAGTGAATCGCGGAAGGTGTCCGTGACGAACCCCTCCTCGACCATCCGGTCGACCATCGTGAGCATCGGGCGCCAGAACCCCCGCACGTCGTATATCGCGACGGGCTTGCGATGGATGCCGAGCTGCAACCACGTCCACACCTCGAAGAACTCCTCGAGGGTGCCGATTCCGCCGGGCAGCGCGACGAACGCGTCGCCGAGCTCGGCCATGCGCATCTTCCGCGCGTGCATGTCGGGGGCGATCTCGAAGCTCGTGAGATTCGGGTGCGCCATCTCCTTGTCGACGAGCGCCTCGGGCATGACGCCGTGCACCTCGGCGCCGGCCTCGCGCGCGGAGGTCGAGATCGCGCCCATCAGGCCCACGTTGCCGCCCCCGTAGACCACCCCGATGCCGCGCGCGGCGAACGCCTGCCCGACGTCGACGGCCGCGCGGGCGTATGCCGGGTCCGCTCCGGCGGATGATCCGGTGAAGACGGTGACGCGGCGGATGGACGTGCGCGTGGTGGTCATGCCCCCAGCTTACGGAGCCGTAGGTTGAGGGGGTGAGCGCCCGTCCCGCATACCTCCGCTATCCCCATCTCCACGGAGACCTCCTCACGTTCGTCGCGGCCGACGACGTGTGGATCGCCCCGGTCTCCGGAGGGCGCGCGTGGCGCCTCACGAGCGACATCGCCCCGGTGCGTCAGCCGCGGTTCTCGCCGGACGGTGCGCGTATCGCGTACGTCTCACACCGCGACGGGCATCCGGAGGTGATGGTCGCCGAGGTCGACTCCGGCGACGTGCGACGGCTCACGCACTGGGGCGCCCAGATGACCTATCTGCTCGGCTGGACCGCGGACGGGCGCATCATCGTCGCGTCCAACGGAGGCGAGGCGAACATCCGGCACACGGTCGTGAAGCTCCTCTCTCTCGACGGGTCGTGGGAGCGCCCCGAGATCGGCATGGCGTCGGGCATCGCCCTTCACGGCGACGGGCGCATCGTGCTCACCACGCCGTGGAGCCGCCCGCCGGCGCACTGGAAGCGCTACCGCGGCGGCACGGCCCCGCGGCTGTGGCTCGCGCGCGAGGGCGCCGGCGCCTGGGAGCAGCTGCTCACGGAGGACGAGGCGTCGATCACCGACCCCATGTGGCTGGGCGACGCGCTCGTGTTCGCCTCGGACCGCGCCGCGACGTTCCCCGACCGGGCGGACGAGCAGGCGAACCTCTGGATCTGGGAGACCCCGGGCGAGGGTGCGCCGCGCCTGCTCACGCATCAGACGGCGGCGGACGGCTACGTCCGCGACGCGACGACCGACGGAAACCGGATCGTCTGGCACAGCCGGGGACGGATCCGGATCCTCGACAGCCTCGATGGCGCGCCCCGGACCATCGACGTCACGCTTCCCGGCACCGCCGCCGAGCCGCTGGTGCTGGGCGGAACCCGGCGGCTCGACGCGTTCGCCCCAGATCACGACGCCTCCGGCAGCCTCGTCACCTGGCGCGGCAAGGCGTTCTGGCTCGCCCACCGCGAGGGTCCGGCGCGGGCGCTGCTGGCCGATTCGGGCATCCGCGCGCGGGAGCCGATCGTGCTGGGACGGACGGGATTCGGGGCCGTCGCGAGCGACGCCGACGGCGAGGACGGCATCGACATCCTGTCTCTCGACGGCACGCAGCCGCCGCGCCGCCTGCTGTCCGGCGACCTCGGACGCATCCTCCACCTCGCCGCCAGCCCCGGGGGCGACCGCATCGCGGCGATCTCGCACGACGGCACCGTGCGCGTCGTCGACGTCGCCGGTGGCTCGACGCGCGAGGTCAGCCGCTCCGGCCGCGGCGAGGCGCGGACTCCCCGCTTCTCCCCCGACGGCCGCTATCTCGCCTGGACCCAGCCGGTGGACGCCGGCGGCGATCTCCACGCGATCTGGATCGCCGACATCCACGCGGCCGGCCCCGCGATCCGGCTGACGACGGGGCAGTACAACGACCGCTCCCCCGACTTCACGCACGACGGCCGCCATCTCGTGTTCCTGTCGGATCGCACGTTCGATCCCCACTACAACGCCCACGCGTTCGACCTGGCGTTCGCCGGCGCGACGCGCCCCTGGCTGATCCCGCTGTCGGCCACGGAGCCCGCCCCGTTCGGGCCGAGCGCCGACGGCTGGCCCGTCTCTCCGGCGCCGAAGCCCGCCGAGGACGAGCGCGTCGTGTGCCCCGACCTGGACGCCGACGGCGCGGAGGAGCGGATCGTGCCGTTCCCCGTTCCGTCCGCGGAGTACCGCGACCTGCGGTGCGTCGACGGCGGCGTGGTGTGGATCGCCGTCCACCGCGAGCAGGGAGTGCTCGGCTCGCGCCGCGCGGGAGTGAAGGACGAGCCGACGCCCGACAGCCTCGAGCGCTGGTCGTTCGCCGACCGCCGTGCCGACACCCTCGTCGAGGCGGTGGACCGCTACGCCGTCTCGGGCGACGGACGTCGCCTGACGGTGCGGCACCGCGACGCCGTCACCGTGGTGCCCGCAGACCGTCCCGCGAAGGACGACGCCGTCAAGGTAGACCTCGGCCGGCTGCGCTTCACCGTCGACCGCCCCGCCGAGTGGCGGCAGATGTTCGACGAGAACGCCCGCATCATGCGCGACCACTTCTGGCGGGCCGACATGGACGGCGTCGACTGGGACGCGGTCGTCGCCCGCTGGCGTCCCGTCGTCGAGTCCGCGCTCACGCACGACGACGTCGTCGACATCCTGTGGGAGACGGTGGGCGAGCTGAACACCTCGCACGCCTACGTCACCCCCTCCGCGCCGCTCGGCAACCAGACGCGCCGCCTGGGGTTCCTCGGTGCCGACCTCTCCCCCGCCGAGGGCGGCTGGCGCATCGACCGGATCCTGCCGGGCGAATCGAGCGAGCCGAACGCCCGCTCACCGCTGCGTCAGGCCGGCGTCGGCGCGCGCGAGGGCGACCTCATCGTGGCGGTCGACGGGAAGCCCGTCGACGAGGTCGCGGGCCCCGCCGCGTCGCTGGTGGGGGCCGCCGACAAGCCCGTCGAGCTCACCCTGCGCCGCGAGGGCGAGGACGATCGGCGCGTGGTCGTCGTGCCGCTTCCGGACGAGGAGGTGCTTCGGTATCAGGACTGGGTCCGGTCGCGTCGCGCGTACGTCTCCACCCGCAGCGGCGGACGGCTCGGCTACGTGCACGTGCCCGACATGCAGAGCTACGGCTGGGCGCAGCTCCACCGCGACCTGCGCATCGCCACCGACGCCGAGGGCGTGATCGCCGACGTGCGCTACAACCGCGGTGGGCACACGAGCCAGCTCGTCGTCGAACGCCTCGCGTCCCGCGTCATCGCCTGGAACGCCGCCCGGCACTTCGAGCAGTTCGTCCCGGATCCCGATCGCGCACCGCGGGGGCCGGTCGTCCTCGTCGCGAACGAGTTCTCGGGATCCGACGGCGACATCGTCAACGCGCGCGCCCAGGCGCTCGGCGTCGGGCCCGTGGTGGGTGTGCGCACGTGGGGCGGCGTGGTCGGGATCGACAGCCGGTTCGACCTCGTCGACGGCACCAAGGTCACCCAGCCGCGGTACGCCTACTGGCTGCAGGGCAAGGGCTGGGGCGTCGAGAACCACGGCGTCGACCCGGACATCGAGGTCGTGCACACCCCCGCGCAGCTCTTCCGGGACGACGACCCCCAGCTCGATCGCGCGATCGAGGAGGCGCTGCGGCGCCTCGAGGCCGTCGCCGCGGCGGAGGCGCCGCCGCTGCCCGCGCCGAAGGTGCGTCCCGCCTCGTGATCGGTGTTCTGACCGGCTTCGCGGTCGTCGGTCTCGCGATCCTCGTCGGCTACATCGTCGCCAGGATCGACCTGCTCGGCGAGCACGCACGGTACGTCCTCAGCCGCCTGACGTTCTTCGTCCTGAATCCGTTCCTGCTGTTCGCGGTGCTCGCCGACGCCGATCTGGGGCTTCTCTTCTCGGCCCTGCTGCCGGTGTCGCTGCTCGCAGCAGTGGCGATGATCCTGGTCTACGCGCTGATCGCGCTCCTGCTCTGGAAGCGCTCGCTCGGCGAGGTCGTGGTCGGCGCCCTCGGTGCCGGCTACGTCAACGGCAACAACATCGGGATCCCGATCTCCACCTACCTGCTCGGCAACGGCGCGTATGCGGCCCCGGTCATCCTGATCCAGCTGCTGATCTTCACACCCGTCGTCCTGGCGATCCTCGACAGCGTCTCCAGCGGTGGCGCCGCGGGATGGCGGGGGCTCGGACGCGCGTTGCGACGCACCCTGCGCAACCCGATGATCATCGGGGCCGCCCTGGGGGTGCTCGTCGCGGTGCTCGGAATCGAGCTGCCGACGATCGTGTCGGCGCCGATCGACCTGATCGCCGGCGCCGCGGTTCCCGTGCTGCTGCTCAGCTTCGGCATGTCGCTGTTCGGGCAGCGGGTGCTCACCACGCGCGCGTCCCGCGCGGATGTGCTGCTGTCCACCGGGATGAAGCTGTTCCTGATGCCCGTGGCGGCCTGGGCGATCGGGCTGCTGTTCCAGCTCGATGCGCACGCGATGCTCGTGGTCGTGGTGCTGGCGAGCCTGCCGAGTGCCCAGAACGTCTTCAACTACGCCCAGCGCTATGGGGTCGGCGAGATCCTCGCCCGAGACGTCGTCTTCCTGACCACGTTCGGCTGCATCCCGATCGTGTTCGTCGCGGCGACGGTCTTCGGGGCCTGAGTCACGCCTCGAGAGCGCGCAGCAGGCGCTCGGCCTTCCAGCGCGACTCCGTGTACTCGTCCTCGGCCGTCGACTGCACAGTGACGCCGCCGCCGGTGCCGAGCGTGTACGTGCCGGATCCGTCGGTCAGCAGCGTCCGGATGATCACGCCGAGATCGGCGCGGCCGTCACCCGAGATCCAGCCGAGCGCCCCCGCATAGGCGCCGCGCGGGGTCGCCTCGACCTCGTCGATGATCTGCATCGTCCGCAGCTTGGGGGCACCCGTCATCGATCCGGCAGGAAACAGGGCGCGCAGGGCGTCGATGCTGGACACGTCGGCACGCAGCGCCCCGCGGACTGTCGACACGAGCTGGTGCACCGACGCGTACGACTCGACCGCCATAAGCGTCGGCACCTCGACCGTGCCGACCTCGCACACCTGCGAGAGGTCGTGCCGCAGCAGGTCCACGATCATCAGGTTCTCGGAGCGGAAGCGCTGGTCGGTGCGCAGCAGCTCGGCCGCCGCCGTGTCCTCCGCCGCGGTCGCCCCGCGAGGGGTGGTCCCCTTGATCGGCTTCGCCTCCAGGGTGCGCGCCGTCCCGCGGGCGTCGATCCGGGCATAGCGTTCCGGCGACGAGCCGGCGACGAAGGCGCGGGCGCCGGGCATGTCGTGGTGCAGGTACGCCGCGTAGGGCGCGGGATTCACCCGCCACAGGCGCGTGAAGGCCTCGAGCGGTGTCAGGTCGCTGCGGGTGGTGGCGCGGTAGGTGAGGTTCACCTCGTACGAGTTGCCGGCGTGAAGGTGCTCCTGCACGGACTCGAACGCGTCGCGGTACCACTGCGGCGCGGGCTCGTGGGTGGCTCCGACGACCTGCTGCCCTGAGGTCTCGGGCAGCTCGAGGGACTCGACGTGCGACGGGCGCATCCACACCGCGTCGGGCAGGATGTCGTCGGGCCGCGCCGGCAGATCGGAGCGCGCGGCATACCCGAAGTAGCCGTACCAGCGGTCGTCCGGCGCCCCGGCCGCGATCTCGGCGGCGAGCACGTCGAAGATGTCATCGCCGACCACCTCGCGCCTGGCCGCGACGTGGCGCGTCACTTCGCGGCGGCGGGCGTCGTAGGTGAGCGACACGTCGTCCGGCTCGAGCCAGGCGAGCTGCGGCCCGCCGTCACCCCCGTGAAGCCAGACGCAGCGGCCGCTCCCGGCGGCCTGTGCGATCCGGTCGGTCATGCGGCACCGAGGAAGTTCCGCACGATCGTCTCGCCGTGTTCGGTGAGGATCGACTCGGGGTGGAACTGCACTCCCGCGATCGGCAGTGTGCGATGCGCGACACCCATCACGAGACCCGTGCGCTGGTCCGTCGCCGTGACGACGACGTCGTCGGGCAGCTCGAGGGCCGCGAGCGAGTGATAGCGGATGGCGCGGAAGCCGTCGGGGATGCCGGCGAACAGCCCCGCGCCGTCGTGGTGCACGGTCGCGTCGATGCCGTGCCCCGGGTCGACCCGCTCCACGCGTCCGCCGAACGTCGTCACGATGCCCTGCATGCCGAGGCACACCCCGAGCACCGGCTTCTCCCCCGCGCGGAGCACCTCGCGCCCGACGGCGAAGTCGTGCGGGTCGGCCGGATGGCCTGGGCCCGGCGACAGCACGATGAAGTCGTGCGCGAGCACTTCGGCCGCCGTGCACTCGTCGTGCTCGACGACACGCGGCAGCGAGCCGGTCACCCCGGCGATCAGGTGCACGAGGTTCCCCGTGTAGCTGTCGTGGTGGTCGATGACGACCACGTCGTGCGAGGGCATGGACCTATTGTGGGGCCCGCCGCACCCGCGCGACGCCCGCTACTCGGAGGCGAAGGCGCTGACGTCGCCGACGAGGCGGGTGTTGTCGGCCGGCACCGGGTCGACCGCGGCCCGCGCGACCTCGGCGGCGAACTCCGACACGTTGTACAGCTTCCCGGCCGACTCGCGACGCTGCGCGATGGCCCCGGGGTTGGCGCGCTCGAGAAGCGTGGCGGTGATCGTCCCCTCGATCATGTCGCCCGAGACGACGGTGAAGCCGATCCCCTTCTCGGCGAGCGCCGGGATGCGCTCGCGCAGTGCGTCCTCGCCCGCGCGCTTCGACAGCGCGACGGGCTCGTACTCGGGCATGGTCGGCGTGGTGCGGATGAAGTGGGCCTGGTGGCTCGTCACGAAGACCACCCGCGATCCGTCGCCGAGCAGGGGCTCGGCCGCCGTCAGCACGCCGACCTGCGCGTCGCGGTTGAGCGTGAGGGAGTAGTCCGCGGCCATCCCCGACTCCATGCCGCCCGAGGCGTTCAGGACCAGGATGTCCAGCGTGCCGAACTCGTCCTTGACGGCCGCGAACATCGCGTCCACCGACGCGGGATCCGTCAGGTCGGCGCCGACGACGAGGGCGCGGACACCGAGCTCGCGCAGCTCGGCGGCGAGCTTCTCGGCGCGGGGCGCCTTGTTGCGGAAGTTGATGACGACGTCGGCGCCGGCCTGCGCGAAATAGCGCACCGTGTCCGCGCCGATGCCGCGGGAGGAGCCGGTCACGAGGGCGACCTTGCCCGCCAGGGTGCCGGGGGCGATGGGCTGCGAGGGGGCGTCGGTCACGGTGTCTCCTGGAGCGGACGAGCGGATCGGGCGCGCGTCGCGAGGTCATCGCGGCGCGCCCTGGGGTCTGTTCGACAGTACCAACGAGGCACCGCGGAGCCCTGTCGCGAGCCTCCAATGTCGCGGCGCTCCGGTTGTCCGTCCCGGCGTCGTCGGCCGCTGGTAGGGTGCGAGCAAGGAGGCCCCATGGACTTCGCAGTGTGGGAATTCATCGGACAGTGGGCGTGGGTCGGCTGGATCGTGCTGATCGCCCTGTTCCTCGCGATCGAAGTCATGGCGGGTGAGCTGACGTTCCTCATGCTCGCCCTCGGCTCGGCCGCGGGAATCGTGGCGGCGCTCGCCGGCGCGCCCGTCTGGCTGCAGGTGATCATCGCCGCTGTCGCGGCCGTCGCCGGGCTCACACTGCTCCGGGCCCCGCTGCTGCGCAGGCTGCGCCGCAGCTCCGACCCGCAGAAGTTCAACGTGGATGCGCTCATCGGCCTGAACGGCATGGTGACCGAGACCGTGACGGCGATCGGCGGACGCGTCAAGCTCGTGAACGGCGACTCGTGGTCGGCGCGCGTGCAGGCAGGTGGCGAGCTTCCGCCGGCCACCCCGGTCGTTGTGCAGCAGATCAACGGCGCCACGGCGATCGTGACCCGAACGACCGCGACAACACCGACCCCGGAGAGCTGACTCATGCCAGACATCGGAGCGATCCTGCTGTGGATCCTCGCCATCGCCGTCGTGATCTTCGTGATCACGGTGCTCGTCCAGGCGATCCGGATCGTGCCGCAGAGCGAGGCGTTCATCATCGAGCGGCTCGGCAGGTACCACCGCACCCTCTACGGCGGGCCCCACCTGCTTATGCCGATCATCGACCGCACGCGTGCGCGCGTCGACCTCCGCGAGCAGGTGGTCTCATTCCCGCCCCAGCAGGTCATCACCGAGGACAACCTGTCGGTCGCGGTGGACGTCGTCGTGTACTTCCGCGTCACGGATCCGCGCGCCGCGACGTACGAGATCGCCAATTACCTCGGCGCCGTCGAGCAGCTCTCGATCACGACCCTCCGCAACGTCGTCGGCGGCCTGAACCTCGAGGAGGCGCTCGTCAGCCGCGACCTGATCAACGGCAAGCTCAGCGCGACGCTCGATGAGGCCACGGGCCAATGGGGAATCAAGGTCGGCCGCGTCGAGATCAAGGCGATCGACCCGCCGGCGACGCTGCGGGATGCGATGGAGAAGCAGATGCGCGCCGAGCGAGACCGGCGCGCCGCGATCCTCACGGCCGAGGGCCAGAAGCAGTCGCAGATCCTCGTCGCGGAGGGCGCCCGCCAGGCGGAGATCCTCAAGGCCGAGGGCGACAAGCAGGCGCAGGTGCTGCGCGCGCAGGGCGAGTCGGAGGCGATCCAGAACGTCTTCAACGCCATCCACGCCGGCGCGCCGGATGACAAGCTGCTCGCCTACCAGTACCTGCAGACGCTGCCGAAGCTCGCCGAGAGCCAGTCGAGCAAGCTCTGGATCATCCCGAGCGAGCTGACGGAGGCCCTCAAGGGCATCGCCGGCGGCTTCGGCCGCGGCACGACCCCGTCGGATCGCCCGTGACGCACCCGTACCTCACCGGAACGCCCCATCCGCGGGTGCTCGCCCACCGTGGCCTCGCCGTGCCGGGTGATCACGTCGCCGAGAACTCGTTCGCCGCCATCGCCGCCGCGCACGCCGCGGGCGCCGCGTACGTCGAGTCCGACTGCCACGTGACGGCGGAAGGTCACGTTGTGCTCTTTCACGACGACACGCTCGAGCGCGTGACGGGCGACCGCCGCGCGATCGCGGAGGTCTCGCTGCGGGAGCTCGCGCAGCAGATGGAGTCTCTCGGCGGCCTCGCGACCCTCGAGCAGTCGCTCGAGGCGTTCCCCGAGACGCGATTCAATCTGGACGTCAAGGCCGGCGCGGCCGCCGTGGGCGTCGGCAGGCTGGTCGCCGAGCATGCCGACCGCGTGCTGGTGACGAGTTTCTCGGATCAGCGACGCCGGATCGCCATGGACGCGGCCCTCCCCGCGCGCCCGGCGATCTCGCCCGGTTCCCGCACGATCACGCGCATCGTCGCGGCCGTGGGCGCCGGGCTGCGGCCGGTCGCGATGCGGCTGCTGCGCGGGTTCGATGCCATCCAGATCCCCGAGCGCCAGGGCGCGATCCGCGTGCTCACGCCGAGGCTCATCCGGTGGGCGCACGACGCCGACGTCGAGGTGCACGTCTGGACCGTCAACGACCCGCAGCGCATGCGCATGCTCGTGGCGATGGGCGTCGACGGGATCGTCACGGACCGGGCGGATCTCGCCCTGGAGACCCTCACCCGCTGAGCCGCGCGGCCCATCTCTCATCACGCTGGGATTCGGCTGGGAAACCCTTGCGGGAGCGCGCACTTCGGATGATGCGCACAGGCGCGAGCGTTATACCTGGGACCGACGAGAGGACCACACAATGGCAGATCGCAGCCTTCGCGGAATCCGACTCGGCGCCCAGAGCCTCCAGAGCGAGGAGGGCGTCGTTTTTATGGAGCGCACCCAGCACACGTACCACTGTGCCGCGTGTGATCGCGACACCACGCTCACCTTCGCGGCCGACGCCGAGGCCCCCCAGACCTGGGAGTGCCGCGGCTGTGGCGGCGAGGCGCTGCTGAAGATCGACGGTGGCACCGTCGAGGTCGACCACAGCGGCGACAAGGCCGCACGCACCCACTGGGACATGCTGCTCGAGCGCCGCACCCTCCCCGAGCTGGAGGAGATCCTCGCGGAGCGCCTCGAGTTCGTCCGGGCCCGCCGCGGCGCCGGCGACGAGGCGCGCGCCAAGTCGGCCTGACCGATCACACAGAGACGACGCCGGCCCATCGTGGCCGGCGTCTTCTGTTGTGATCGAACGTCAAGCACTCCCCTCCGGCTCCCATAGGCTGTGACCATGGCGAAGAGCGTGGACCGGGCCGTCGGCATCGACATCGGCGGCACCGGCATGAAGGCCGGCATCGTCGACCTCGTCGACGGTCAGCTGGTGAGCGAACGAGTGCGGATCCCCACCCCCGAAGGCGCGAAGCCGAAGGACGTCCTGGCGACGGTCGAGCAGCTGCTCGACAAGCTCGGGTCGGATGCCGACGAGCTGCCCCTGGGCATCTGCTTCCCGACGATCGTGAAGAACGGCCGCACCCTGTCGGCGGCGAACGTGTCGAAGAAGTGGATCGGCTTCGAGGCCGACCGCTTCTTCGAGGAGGGCCTCGGACGCCCGATCCACTTCGTCAACGACGCGGATGCCGCGGGCCTCGCCGAGCTCCGCTTCGGCGGCGCCAAGGACCAGCCGGGGCTCACCATCCTGACGACGCTCGGAACGGGCATCGGATCGGCGTTCCTGTTCGACGACGCGCTGGTGCCGAACACCGAGCTCGGCCACCTGCAGTGGAACGGCGACTCCATCGAGCGCTACGCAGCCCCGACCGCGCGCGAGCGCGAGAACCTGTCGTGGGAGGAGTGGGCGGGTCGCCTGCAGGAGTTCTACGACCACGTGGAGTTCCTCTTCTCCCCCGACCTCATCTTGGTCGGCGGCGGCGTGTCGAAGAACCCGGAGAAGTTCATGCCGATGCTGAAGACCCGCGCCGAGATGCGGATCGCGACGCACGCGAACAACGCCGGCATCATCGGCGCCGCGTCGCTGTCCCTCTGACCCCGTAAGCCGCACGCGCCCGGATCCGACTGGATCCGGGCGCGTCTTCGTTCACGGCTGAGGCGAATGGGCCGGCCTGTACGCCGGGTTCTGTTCCGGGGCTTTCGCCCCTTCGACGACCATCTCTCTCGGCGACACGTTGCCGTGCCGCTCTAGCGACCTACCCGGGGACTCGGCGGGCCGCTTCGACGTCCCCTGTCTGGTCTTGCTCCGGGCGAGGTTTACCGAGCGGATCGCGTCACCGCGACCCCTGGTGGTCTCTTACACCACCGTTTCACCCTTACCGGGCGCCCTTTCGGGTGCCCGGCGGTCTGCTTTCTGTGGCACTGTCTCGCGGATCGCTCCGGGTGGGTGTTACCCACCGCCCTGCCCTGTGGAGCCCGGACGTTCCTCGGCGCGCGGCGGCGAACCGCCCGCGACGCGGTCGTCCGGCCGACCCATTCGCATCCGCCAGTCTACGTCGCCGAGATCGGAGGATCCCGCCGGTCACTCCTTGGCGGCGCTGTCGGAGATGCGCAGGTCGAGTGGGAAGTCGATGGGGAACGAGCCGAACAGCAGGCGGCCGGCCGCCGCGGCAGATTCGCTCAGGGCCTCGGCTGCGGCTTCGGCCTGTTCGGCCGGGGCGTGGATCAGCACCTCGTCGTGGAGGAAGAACGCAAGGTGCGCGCGCCGCGCGAAAGCCGGCCCCGAGGCCGGCGCGGCGGCGGCCGGCGCCACAGGAGGCAGCTGCGCCAGCCGCAGCCGGAGATCCGCGAGCCACGCGAGCGCCCACTCCGCCGCGGTCCCCTGCACGATGAAGTTGCGGGTGAAGCGCCCGCGGTCGCGCGCGATGCGACGCGCGCGGTTCTCATCCGCCGCCGACGCACCGGGACGCGAGGCGCGCTCCTGAGCCGAGCGCCAGGCCTCGTCCGGCCCCGGACTCGTGCGGCCGAGCCAGGTGGCGACGACCCCGCCGTCCTCCCCCGTTCGCGCAGCCGCGTCCACCATCCCCATCGCCCGCGGGTAGGCCCGGCGCAGACGCGGGACGAGCCGGCCCGAGTCGCCGGTGGTGGCGCCGTACATCGCACCGAGCACGGCGATCTTCGCCTCGGCGCGCGTGCTGACCGCGCCGTCCGCGACGATGCCCTCGTAGAGATCGCGCCCGCGCGCGGCATCCGCCATCCTGTCGTCCCGCGACATCGCGGCGAGCACACGCGGCTCGAGCTGGGCGACGTCCGCGCCGACGATGCGCCACCCCGGATCGGCGCGCAGCGCCCCGCGGATCTGACGGGGCAGCTGCAGCGCGCCGCCTCCCGAGGACGCCCATCGGCCGGTCACGACCCCGCCCGGCACGAAGACCGGACGGAACCGCCCGTCGTTCACCCACTCGTCCAGCCAGGCCCAGCCGTTGGCCGTCAGCAGCCGTGCGAGCCGCTTGTACTCGAGCAGCGGAGGGATCGCGGGGTGCGCGATCTCACGCAGCTCCCACTTGCTCGTCGAGTCCACGAGGATTCCCGCGCTGTGCAGTGCGCGCAGCAGGCGCGGCGGCGAATCGAGCGAGGCGGCCGGGTCGTCGAGCGCCTCGCGCACCTCGGCGGCGAGACGCGCCATGTGATCGGGCACGCCGCCGGCCCGACGGGCGCCCAGCACCTCGGTCAGGATGCGGCGGTGATGCTCGGCGTCCCACGGCACCCCGGCGACGCGCATCTCGGCGGCCACGAGCGCGCCGGCCGACTCGGCGGCGAGAAGCAGGCGCATCCTGCCGGGGTCCGGCGCGAGTGGCACCGCCGCGTCTTGGCGGTCGAGCTCGGCGAGCACCTCGGCGATGTCGTCGCGCCCTCTCTCGGATCCCGTGCGATCCAGCGCGAACAGCGCGTCGTCATCCGGGCCCTCGGCCGTGCCGATCCCGTCCCATTCCGTCGCCGCGCGCAGGGCGGATGCGCTCGGCGCCGCCTCGCGCAGGATCGCGTGCGAGAGCCGCAGGTCGTGGCAGCGCACGACGCGGACGCCGGCCGCCAGGAGCTTCGGGTACCACTCGGCCGTGCTCGACCACACCCAGCGGATGGCGCGGCCCGCGTTCGCGGCCTCCGCTTCCCGCGCGGCGACCCAGGCGGGCAGCTCTGCCGCCGTCAGCGGCCGGCGGCCCCGCTCTCCCTCGCGGGCGAGCACGATCGCCACGATGCCGCCGCCCGCGGTGCGCCCGAGGGCGATGCGATCCGCGTGTGCCCACGGCGAGGCGTCCGCCGGTTCAGAGGAGGAAGTCACCGCCCACGGCCTCGGGTGCAGGGGCGGCCACGCCGCCGTCGAGATCGCGGCGGAAGCTCGCTCGCGCATCCATCGCCTCGTTGGCTGCAGCGTCCGCGAGGCGGTTGTCGCTGCGCGGCACCCACTCGAAGGTGACCGTCCGCCCTGCCGTCAGCTCGCGCGCGCGGCGGGCGAGCGTCTGCATGTCGGGGTGCTTGATCTTCCAGCGGCCGGTCATCTGCTCGACGACGAGCTTCGAATCCATCCTCACGTGGATGGCCGTCGGGTCGCGATCGAGCGCGGCCCGGATCCCGGCGATCATCCCGTTGTACTCGGCGACGTTGTTCGTCGCGATGCCGACGTAGACGCCGACCTCGGTGAGCACCGCTCCGGTGGCCGGGTCGATCACCACCGCGCCGCCGGCAGCCGTGCCGGGGTTGCCGCGCGAGCCGCCGTCGGCCTCGACGATGAGGGCTCCGGTCACAGACCGGACTCCGCGGTGCGCACCATGATGGCGCCGCACTCGGGGCACAGCGCGACCTCGTCGTCCGGGGTCGATCGGAGGACCGCGAGGTCGCTGGGCGAGAGGTTCATGTTGCAGGCGCCGCACATGCCGCGCGTGAACACGGCGGTGCCCGTGCCGCGCGACGCGAGCCGCTCATAGAGGGCGAGAAGGTCGGCGGGGATGCGCCCGGCAACCGCTGCGCGGTCGCGCGTCAGGGTGGCGAGGTCGGCTGTCGCCTGCGCCACGATTCCCTTCGCCTCGGTGCTCAGGCGCTGGCCCTCGGACGTGACCTCGTCGAGGAGCGCCTGCTGCTCGGCGGCGGCCGCCTCGGCGGCTTCGAGCTTCTCCATGACCTCAAGCTCGGCGTCCTCGAGGTCGCTGCGGCGCTTCTCGAGGCCGGCGATCTCGTGCTCGAGCCCCTGGGCGTCCTTCGGGCTGCTGGTGGCGGCGAGACGCTCCGCGTCGCGCGCCCGACGGGCGGACACGACGGCGACGTCGCCTTCGATGCGCTTCAGCTCCGCGCGCAGGTCGTCGCGCGCTCCCGCCTTCTCCGCGAGCTCGCGGCCGAGTGCCGTGCGCCGGGCGATCAGCTCCTGCACGCGCGCCGCCTGGGGCGGGTTCTTGCGCGCGGACTCCGCCTGCGCGATGCGGCGGTCGATGTCGACGACGTCGAGCAGGAGGAGCTGGTCTGCGGGGCTGGCTTTCACCCTTCCAACCTACCCCGGCACCCGCCCGCCGCACGGGCGGAGGTTGCCCGATGAGCCGCGCGTCCGCAACCCCCGTGCGCCCGCTGCTCGAGGCTCGTAACGTCGCCCGTGGACGCTGACCGACGCGCACGACGGAGGATCGGATGACACGTTTCGGCTACACCCTGATGACCGAGCAGAGCGGACCGCGCGAGCTTGTCCGCTATGCGCAGCAGGCGGAGGATCTCGGCTTCGACTTCGAGGTCTCGAGCGACCACTACTCCCCCTGGCTCACCAGCCAGGGGCACTCCCCTTACGCCTGGAGCGTGCTGGGCGCGGTCTCGCAGGTGACCTCCCGCGTGGATCTGATGACCTACGTCACCTGCCCGACGATGCGGTACCACCCCGCGGTCGTGGCGCAGAAGGCGGCGACGATGCAGCTTCTGTCCGAGGGGCGCTTCACCCTCGGTCTCGGGTCCGGGGAGAGCCTCAACGAGCACGTCGTCGGCGAGGGGTGGCCCGGGGTCGATCAGCGCCAGGACATGCTCGTCGAGGCGATCGAGATCATCCGCGCGCTGCACACCGGCGACCTCGTCACCTACGACGGCGCGTACTTCCGCGTCGACTCGGCGCGGGTCTGGGACGCCCCGGACGGCGGGGTCCCGCTGGGAGTAGCGGTGTCGGGCGACAGCTCGCTGTCGAAGCTCGCTCCCCTGGGCGATCACCTGATCGCGGTGCAGCCGGAGGCGCAGCTGGTCACGGGGTGGGATGAGAAGCACGAGGGTGAGTCGCGCAAGATCGGCCAGGTGCCGATCAGCTGGGATCCGGATCCGGATGCGGCCGTCGCGCGCGCTCACGATCAGTTCCGCTGGTTCGGCGGCGGATGGGCGGTCAATGCCGATCTGCCGACCCCGGCGGGCTTCGAGGCGGCGAGTCAGTTCGTCCGGCCGGAGGACGTCGCGGCGTCGATCCCGTGCGGACCGGATCTGGATGCGCTCGCGGAGGGCGTGCGTCCGTTCCTCGACGCCGGCTTCACCGACATCGCGATCGTGCAGATCGGCGACGAGAAGCAGCAGCAGTTCCTCGATGACGTGGCGGGGCCCCTGCTGGAGCGCCTGCGCGCGCTCTGACGGTGTGGTGGGCCCTGCCGGGATCGAACCGACGACACCCTGGGTGTAAACCAGGTGCTCTACCAGCTGAGCTAAAGGCCCGTTCTTCGAGTCTACGGGCGCGCCTCAGCCGACGCGGACCTCGTCGCCCACCCGGATGACGCCACCGCCATCGACGGGCAGCAGCAGGATGCCGAGGGTCGGCGCGTCCTGTCCGATGTCGCGCGTGAGCGTCTGCAGCAGTCGCGCGTCGCGCTCCCCCGTGTCCGGGTTCGCGTGCACCGCGACGCAGCGCCCGATCGGCTGCTGCACCTCGAAGGCCACGTCGCCGATGGTGACGCGCCCGGTCCATCCGAGCTCGGCCCAGGCCGCGACGCCGTCGAGCACAACGTTCGAGCGGAACCGCCGGTCGTCGACGGGCGCATCCGTGATCGCATCCAGCGCCACGACCGATGCACCGCCGTGCAGCGAGACGTACCCGCGCGGCCGGTCCTGGAACCGCGACGCCACACCGTCGCCGACAAGCCGCAGCGGCAGGCGTCCCTCGGCGCGGAGGCGACGGCCGTCCGGCGTGCCCAGCACATAGGCCGTGACGGCGTCCGTGAGACGCTCGCGGCCCTCCTCGTCGAGGCCCTCATCTGCCAGCACGTCGTCTCCCAGGCTGACGCGCACGCGCTGCCCCGCGGCGTCGTACGTCACCCCCAGCCGGGCGAGCCCCGGGAAGTCGACGAGCGCGAGCCCGCGGGTCTTGGGCCAGTAGTCGAGCCCGTCGCGGTCTTCCGGCACCGCCGCGTCGGCGAACCGGAACGCGAGCACCCGGTCGCCCTCCACGCGCCCGTCCGGGCCGACCGTGAGCGACTGACGAGGCTCGGGCGTGAAGCCCTTCAGCGGATAGCGGAACAGGGCTCTCACGTGCGGCACCCGTCCATCCTGCACCCTTGCGGGGTCTAGGCTGAGAGGCGATCACGCGTGCGCTCGGACCCATCGGCGCGCGCGCAGGCATGTACGCGAGGCACGACCTGCCCCGCTCGACGAAAGGGAATCCGGTGGCTGTACACGACCAGGATCCGTACTCGCAGGGACCGCAGGACAGCGATCCGGAAGAGACCAGCGAGTGGCAGCAGTCGCTGGATGAGCTCGTCGACGCGAAGGGTCATCAGCGGGGTCGCGAGATCATGCTGAGCCTGCTGAAGCGGTCGAAGGATCTGCACCTGGGCGTGCCGATGGTGCCGACCACCGACTACGTCAACACCATCGCGCCCGAGGACGAGCCCGACTTCCCCGGCGACGAGGAGCTCGAGCGTCGCTATCGTTCCTGGATCCGGTGGAACGCGGCCCTCACGGTGCACCGCGCGCAGCGGCCCAGCATCGGCGTCGGCGGCCACATCTCCACCTACGCGTCGTCCGCCTCGCTCTACGAGGTCGGCTTCAACCACTTCTTCCGCGGCCAGGACCACCCGTCCGGCGGCGACCAGATCTTCGTTCAGGGACACGCCTCCCCCGGACCGTACGCCCGCGCGTTCCTCGAGGGACGCCTCACCGAGGCGCAGCTCGATGGCTTCCGTCAGGAGAAGTCGGCGGGGGCAAACGGTATCCCGTCCTACCCGCACCCGCGGCTCATGCCCGAGTTCTGGCAGTTCCCGACCGTCTCCATGGGCCTCGGGCCGATCAACGCCATCTACCAGGCGATGACGAACAAGTACCTCGCCAACCGCGGCATCAAGGACACGGCCGACAGCCACGTCTGGGCGTTCCTCGGCGACGGCGAGATGGACGAGGTCGAGAGCCGCGGCCAGCTGCAGGTCGCGGCCAACGAGGGCCTCGACAACCTCACGTTCGTCGTCAACGCGAACCTCCAGCGCCTCGACGGCCCGGTGCGCGGCAACGGCAAGATCATCCAGGAGCTCGAGAGCTTCTTCCGCGGTGCCGGCTGGAACGTCATCAAGGTCATCTGGGGCCGCGAGTGGGACGACCTGCTCGCGCGCGACAAGGACGGCGCGCTGCGCAACCTGATGAACGTGACGCCCGACGGCGACTTCCAGACGTACAAGACCGAGTCCGGTGCGTACGTCCGCGAGAACTTCTTCGGCCGCGACCCGCGCGCGCTCGAGCTGGTCAAGGACTACTCCGACGACCAGATCTGGGGTCTGCGCCGGGGTGGTCACGACTACCGCAAGGTCTACGCGGCCTTCAAGGCGGCCCAGGAGCACAAGGGCCAGCCGACCGTCATCATCGCCCACACCATCAAGGGCTACGGCCTCGGGCCGCACTTCGAGGGCCGCAACGCGACCCACCAGATGAAGAAGATGACGCTCGACGACCTCAAGCTGTTCCGCGACACGATGCACATCCCTGTCACGGACAAGCAGCTCGAGGACGACCCGTACCGCCCGCCGTACTACCACCCGGGTGAGAACGACGAGACGATCCAGTACATGCTCGAGCGCCGCCGCGCGCTGGGCGGCTTCCTCCCGGAGCGCCGCAGCAAGTACACCCAGATCCCTCTTCCGCAGGACAAGGACTACGCCCTGATGAAGAAGGGCTCCGGCACGCAGGAGATCGCCACCACCATGGCGTTCGTGCGTCTCGTGAAGGACCTGCTGCGCGTCGACGGGTTCGGCAACCGCATCGTGCCGATCATCCCGGATGAGGCGCGCACGTTCGGCATGGACTCGTACTTCCCGACCGCGAAGATCTACAACCCCCACGGCCAGAACTACACCTCGGTCGACCGCGCGCTTCTGCTTGCGTACAAGGAGAGCCCGCAGGGGCAGATCCTCCACGTCGGCATCAACGAGGCCGGCGCGCTTGCGGCGTTCACCGGGACGGGCACGACGTACGCCACGCACGGCGAGCCGCTGATCCCGATCTACATCTTCTACTCGATGTTCGGCTTCCAGCGCACCGGCGACGCCCAGTGGGCGGCCGGCGACCAGATGGCCCGCGGCTTCATCATCGGCGCGACCGCCGGACGCACGACCCTGACGGGTGAGGGCCTGCAGCACGCCGACGGCCACTCGCACCTGCTGGCCTCGACGAACCCGGCGACCGTGTCGTACGACCCGGCGTACGGGTACGAGATCGCGCACATCGTGCGCTCGGGCATCGAGCGGATGTACGGCGGCCAGCACGAGGACCCCAATGTGATGTACTACATCACCGTCTACAACGAGCCGATCGTGATGCCGGCTGAGCCGGAGAACGTGGACGTCGACGGCATCGTGCGCGGCATCCACCGCATCTCGGAGGGCCAGGGCGACGGCCCTCGCACGCAGCTTCTCGCGTCGGGCGTGGGTGTGCCGTGGGCGCTCGAGGCACAGGAGCTGCTCAAGAACGACTGGGGCGTCGTCGCCGACGTGTGGTCGGTGACCAGCTGGACCGAGCTGCGCCGCGACGGCCTCGCCGCCGACGAGCACAACTTCCTGCACCCCGAGGCAGAGCCGAAGGCCGCGTACATCACCGAGAAGCTCAAGGACGCCGAGGGCCCGGTCATCGCGGTCAGCGACTTCATGCACGCCGTGCAGGACCAGATCCGGCCCTGGGTGCCGCAGCGTTACCTGACACTCGGCGCCGACGGCTTCGGCTTCTCGGACACCCGCGCCGCGGCCCGTCGCTTCTTCAAGATCGACGGCCCGTCGATGGCGGTGCGCGCCCTGCAGGGCCTCGCCGACGAGGGCAAGGTCGACCGCAGCGTGATCGCCCAGGCGATCGAGAAGTACCGTCTGCACGACGTCAACGCCGGCACCTCGGGGAACGCCGGCGGGGAGAGCTGAGCTCTCAGTGAGTCAGGACGCCACGCCCGTCGAGGGCACGGCATCGGGTGAGGGGGCCGCTCTCGACAAGACGGCCACCCTCGCCTGGCTGCGCCGGATCTCCGGTGACCTCGCGACGGCGACCACAACACGGCTCGAGCAGTCGCTGTCGTGGTACGCCGGGATGCCTCCCGCGCGCCGCTCGGCGGTGGGCCTCGTCGCGCAGGCCGGCATCACGTCGTTCATCCAGTGGTACGACGACCCCACGTCGACGCCCTGGATCGCGGCCGACATCTTCGCGGCGGCCCCGCGCGAGCTGCTGCGGAGCGTCAGCCTGCAGCAGACGCTGCAGCTGATCCGGATCACCGTGGAGGTCGTCGAGGAGCGCGTCGCGTCGAAGAGCGAGGACCTGCGCGAAGGCATCCTCCTGTATTCGCGTGAGGTCGCCTTCACGGCTGCCGACGTCTATGCACGCGCCGCGGAATCGCGGGGCCTGTGGGATGCGCGCCTCGAGGCGCTCGTCGTCGATTCCATCCTCACGGGCGAGGCCGACGAGGAGCTGCCGAGCCGGATCGCCGCGCTCGGCTGGCACGGCCACGGCCAGGCGTGTGTGCTCGTCGGCACCGCTCCCCCGCAGTTCGATGTCGACCAGGTGCGGCGCACGTCGCGCAAGCTCGGCGTGGATGTGCTCGTGGGCGTGCAGGGATCGCGTCTCGTGATCGTGATCGGCCGGGCCCAGGAGGCGGACGCCGACGAGGAGACCGAGTCCGAAGGCATGCCGTTCATCGAGGTCGCCCGTCACCTCGAGCCCCTGTTCGGCGAGGGCTACCTCGTGCTCGGGCCGACCGTTCCCGCGCTCGTGGACGCGAGCCAGAGCGCCCGCGCCGCGCTCGCGGGATTCGCCGTCGCGCGCGGCTGGCGCCACGCTCCTCGTCCGGTCGAGGCCGACGACCTGCTGCCCGAGCGCGCTCTTGCCGGCGATCCCGTCGCCAAGCAGACCCTCGTAGAGCGGATCTACCGCCCGCTCGCGGCGCACTCCACCGACCTCGTCACGACGCTGTGGAGCTACCTCGACAACGGCCGATCGCTCGAGGCGACGGCCCGCGAGCTGTTCGTCCACCCGAACACCGTGCGCTACCGCCTCAAGCGGGTCAGCGACGTGATCGGCTGGGATGCGACGGGCCCGCGCGAGGCGCTCATCCTGCAGACGGCGCTGATCCTCGGCTCGATCGGATCGGCGGACGTCGGCCGCCGCCGCGCCGCGGTGCGCCGCCCTCGCTGACCTGTTTCTCGGCTCGCTTCGCTCGCGCCCAATCCTGGCTACCGCTGATTGTCAGCTCGCTTCGCTCGCGCCGCGCGCTCATCGATCCCTCGCCCGACGCTCCGCGGCGGGACTCGCGCTCGATGGGCTGTCGCTCCGCTCCATCCGGGGCGCGCTGGTTGGCCGCTCCGCGGCACGCTCGCTTCGCTCGCCGGTGGGTTCCCAGGCACGCCCGCCGCGAGCCGCCAGAAGAGACCCGCAGCGAAGCGAGCTCACGGACTGTCCGCCACGCACAAGTGATTCCGGTTTTCTTGTGAGGCCGTCGCCAGCGCCGCGTTGAACAACGTTGGCAGACTGGACGGGTGATCGTCGTCGTCTGCCCTGGACAGGGCTCGCAGACCCCTGGATTCCTCGCGCCCTGGCTTGAGCTCGACGGCGCCGCGGAGCGCCTTGCGTCGTTCTCCGAAGCGGCGCAGGTCGACCTCGTCGCGCACGGCACCGAGTCGGACGCCGACACGATCCGCGACACGCGCATCGCGCAGCCGCTCATCGTCGCCGCGAGCATCCTCGCGTGGGAGCAGCTCACCGGCGGCGGCGCGCGTCCCGCGGGTGTCGCGGGCCACTCGGTCGGTGAGATCGCCGCGCTCGTGGCGTCGGGAGTGATCGACGCCGAGGCCGGAATGCGCCTCGTCGGGGTCCGCGGTCGGGCGATGGCGGATGCCGCCGCGCTCGTCGAGACGGGCATGAGCGCGGTCGTCGGCGGAGACGAGCAGCAGGTTCTCGACGCGATCGAGGCAAACGGGCTCACCCCCGCCAACTTCAACGGCGGCGGTCAGATCGTCGCGGCCGGCGAGCTTCGCGGTCTTGCGGCCCTCGCCGAGCAGGCGCCCCGCGGGGCGCGGGTCATCCCCCTCCAGGTCGCGGGCGCGTTCCACACGCGGTTCATGGCGCCGGCGCAGGATGCCCTCCGCAGCGCGGTCGACGGCGTCCGCGCGGTCGGCGATCCCGATCTCACCCTCTGGACGAACAGCGACGGCAGCACCGTCCCCGCGGGCTTCCAAGCGCTCGAGCTGATCGTGCACCAGGTCGCCAACCCGGTGCGGTGGGACCTCTGCATGGCCTCGTTCGCCGAGCAGGGAGTGACCGGCATCATCGAGCTGGCGCCCGCCGGCGCCCTTGTCGGCCTCGCCAAGCGCGGCCTGCGCGGCGTGCCCAGCGTCGCGGTCAAGACCCCGGACGATCTAGCCGCAGCGCTCGAGCTGCTCGCCGCCTGATCCGCCCCGACCTCACAGAACGGAACGCACATGACCGTCATCCTCAAGGAAGCCGTCGGGGCTCCGCACTCCCGCATCTACGCCTACGGCGCCGCGCGCGGCGAGCTCGCCGTGCCGAACGACGACCTCGTCGGCCCGATCGACTCGAGCGACGAGTGGATCCGGCAGCGCACCGGCATCGTCACGCGCGTGCGTGCCGTGCCCGAGACGGATGCGATCGACCTCGCGACGTCCGCCGCCCGGGAGGCGATCGAGAAGGCGGGCGTCGACCCCGCACAGGTCGACCTCGTGATCGTCGCCACCATCAGCAACCCGAAGCAGACTCCCTCGGTCTCGGCGATCGTCGCCGACCGCGTGGGAGCGAACCCCGCCGCGGCGTATGACGTCAACGCGGCGTGCGCCGGCTACTGCTACGCCGTCGCACAGGCCGACGCGCTCATCCGCTCGGGCGCCGCCCGCTACGCGCTGGTGATCGGCACCGAGAAGCTCAGCGACATCGTCGATCCCACCGACCGCAGCATCTCGTTCCTGCTCGGCGATGGTGCCGGCGCCGCCCTGCTGGGGCCGAGCGACACCCCCGGGGTCTCGGCCTCGATCTGGGGCTCGGACGGCTCCAAGGCGGGCGCGGTGGGCATGAACCACACGCTGACCGAGTTCCGCGACGGCGCCGCCGAGTGGCCCACATTGCGCCAGGAGGGCCCCACGGTCTTCCGCTGGGCCGTGTGGGAGATGGCGAAGGTCGCCAAGCAGGCCCTCGAGGCCGCGGGCATCACCGCCGACGACCTCGCCGCATTCATCCCTCACCAGGCGAACATGCGCATCATCGACGAGTTCGCCAAGCAGCTGGGCCTTCCCGAGACCGTGAAGGTCGCCCGCGACATCGAGACCACCGGCAACACGTCGGCCGCCTCGATCCCGCTCGCCACCCACCGGCTGCTGCAGGAGAATCCCGAGCTGAGCGGCGGCCTCGCGTTGCAGATCGGCTTCGGCGCCGGCCTCGTCTACGCGGCACAGGTCGTCGTCCTCCCGTGAGGCGTGGCGCCGCGACCATAGACTGAACCTCGGTTCCGTCGTCTCCCGAATCATCCGATCCGACCGAAACATCCTGAAGGAGTACCCCATGGCATACACGACTGACGAGGTCCTCGCCGGCCTGGCCGAGCTGATCACCGACGAGACCGGCATCGCCGCCGAGGAGGTCGCGCTCGAGAAGTCGTTCACCGACGACCTCGACATCGACTCGATCTCGATGATGACGATCGTCGTCAACGCCGAGGAGAAGTTCGGCGTCACGATCCCGGACGACGAGGTCAAGAACCTCAAGACGGTGAAGGACGCCGTCGACTTCATCACCAACAACCAGTGACATCCGCGGTGCCGCACCCCTGACGACCGGGTGCGGCACCGGATCCCCTTCATCGGAGCACGAGGAACCAACCCATGAGCAAGTCCATCGTCGTGACCGGCATCGGCGCCACGTCGGCGCTCGGCGGCACCGCGCCCGAGAACTGGCAGAACCTTCTCGCCGGCGTCTCCGGCACTCGCGCACTCGAGCACGACTGGGTGGCCGAGTACGAGCTCCCGGTGACCTTCGCCGCCGAGGCGGTGGTGCGCCCGGAGACCGTGCTTCCCCGCCCGACCGCCAAGCGCCTCGACCCCGCGTCGCAGTTCGCGCTGATCGCCGCCATGGAGGCCTGGGAGGACGCGGGCGCTCCCGAGGTCGCCCCCGAGCGCCTCGGCATCGACTTCGCCACCGGCATCGGCGGCGTGTGGACGCTGCTCGACGCGTGGGACACGCTGCGCGAGAAGGGGCCGCGTCGCGTCATGCCGATGACGGTGCCGATGCTCATGCCCAACGCCGCGGCCGGCAACCTCTCGCTCCACTTCGGCGCACGCGCCTTCGCGCGCACCGTCGCCTCGGCCTGCGCCTCGAGCGTCGAGTCGATCGCGAGCGCCTACGAGCACCTGCAGCTCGGCCTCGCGGACGTCGTGATCGCGGGCGGCACCGAGTCCGCCATCCACCCGATCACCGTCGCCTCCTTCGCCTCCATGCAGGCGCTGTCGCGTCGCAACGACTCGCCCGAGACGGCCTCGCGGCCCTTCTCGGTCGACCGCGACGGCTTCGTGATGGGTGAGGGCGCGGCCGCACTGATCCTCGAGACCGAGGAACACGCGCTCGCTCGCGGCGCGAAGATCTACGGCCGCCTCGTCGGCTCCGCGGTCACCGCCGACGCCCACCACATCACGGCGAACGACCCGACCGGTGCCGGAGCGTCGCGCGCCGTCCGCCAGGCGCTCGAGCAGGCCGGTCGCACGCCCGACGAGGTCACCCACATCAACGCGCACGCGACGTCGACGCCCGTGGGCGACCCGGCGGAGTACGCGGCGCTGCTGTCGGTGTTCGGCGACCGCGTCCACGACATCCCGGTCTCGGCCACCAAGGCATCCACCGGCCACCTGCTCGGCGGCACGGGTGCGATCGAGTCGGTCTTCACGATCCTCGCGCTGCGCGATCGCGTCGCTCCCCCGACGATCAACCTCGTCGATCAGGACCCCGCGATCCCGCTGAAGGCGTCGACCTCGCCGCAGAAGCTCAGCGCCGACCCGCAGCTGGCCATCTGCAACTCGTTCGGCTTCGGCGGACACAACGCCGTCGCGGCGTTCGCGTCCTACGACGACTGATCCGCGGACGCAGAAGCGGCCCCTGGTTCTCCAGGGGCCGCTTCTTTCGTTCCGGAGTGACGCTGTCTCACCCGCCGGGACTCCTCACCGGCCGGCGGTACCGGCGCCGCTCCGTGGCTTGTGCGGTGCTCAGCCGACCTTGTGGAGCCAGACGACCGGTGCGTCGTCGCTCGCGTGACGGAACGGCTCGAGCTCCTCGTCCCAGGCCGAGCCCAGGGCGATGTCGAGCTCGCGCTGCAGCTCGAAGGGGTCGCCCGCGGCGACCTCCATCGCGTAGCGGATGCGATCCTCGGGGACGACGACGTTTCCTGCCGTGTCCATCTGCGCGTAGTGGATGCCGAGATCGGGCGTGTGCATCCAGCGACCGCCGTCACTGCGCGGGGTCGGGTCCTCGGTCACCTCGAAGCGCAGGTGCTCCCAGCCGCGGATGCCGGTGGCCAGGGCAGCGCCGGTGCCGGCGGGGCCCTCCCAGTAGAACTCCGCGCGCCGCGCACCGTCCAGCACAGGCTGGTCGGCCCACTCGAAGTTCACGGCCCGGCCGAGCGATCGGCCGACCGCCCACTCCAGGTGGGGGCACAACGCACGTGGCGCTGAGTGGATGTAGACCACTCCGCGCGCCATAGGTGTCGCCATGATCTCTCCGTTTCGTCAGGTGCGTCTTCCCCTACGACCTGACCGGCGGATCCGGTGACGAATCTTCAGTTCTCCCAGCATTATGACCCGGGCGGGTCCGGAATCACAAGCGTGTGATTCCTGATTCTCGGGACACGCGAGCGGCGTCCAGCACGACCTGGGTGACCGAGCCGGTCCGCGCGTAGACCGACCACTGCCGATCGGCGCCCGTTCCGCGGTGGGCGATCGCGCGGAGAGCGTGCCGCACGGCCTCTTCGTCGCCATGCCGGCGAAGGGACGGACCGGCCCACGCGAGCATCCGGTCGACGACGGCCGAGGCGGGCCGCGCGGTTCCCGTGAGCGGGTCGACGAGCCGGTCGCGCATGCCGTGACGCGCCGCGGTCCAGGAGGCAAGCCGGATCGCCGCCGTCGACGCCGGCAGCGGAGCCACTCCCCCGCGCCAGTCATCCGCCGCCTGATCCACGAGCGCCCGGACCATGCAGGCGAGCGCCGCACCGTCCTCCGCCGTCAGGCAGACATCCGCGATCCGCACCTCCACGGTCTGGTGCGAGTGCGACAGGCGGGCGTCGAAGTACAGCATGCCGGTGTCGAGGATGGCACCGGTGGCGACCAGCTCCTGCTCGAACGCCCGGTACGCCGCGGCATCCGCGAAGACGTCGATGGGGCCGGCGGTCGGCCAGTGGTGCCACGCGACGAAGCGGAAGCTCGCGTAACCGGTGTCCTCACCGTCCCGGAACGGCGAGTTGGCCGACAGTGCCAGCAGCACCGGCAGCCAGGCGCGGATCCGGTTCAGGATCGCCACTCGGGGTCGGCGATGCCGACGTGCACGTGGAAGCCGCATTCGAGCGTCGTGCGCGCCATGCCCGCGTAGCCCTCGGCGATGGCCTGGTAGCGGCGCCGCGTCGTCACGTGCGGACGGACGGGCATCGGGGAGCCCGCGATCGCGACGGCGTGCGCGCCGCGATCCTGCGCCAGGCCGTCGGCCGTGCGCCGCCCCGCACGCATAAAGCGCAGCAGCTCGCCGCGCTCGGTGCAGGGCGACGACACGACCTCGATCATCTCCTGCTGCATCTCGGCCTCGAGCGAGAAGCCCGCCCCGTCGCCGCGCCCGAAGCGATCGAGGATGTCCGGGGCGAGCGCCCGCGGGCTTCCCGTGACCCCGTCGACGAGGAGCAACTCCTCCTCCACCCCGAACGTCCGCATGCGTCAGTATGCGCACGCGGACGCCCCCGGCGGCAGGGACTTGACGCGGCTGCGCGGATCCGGTCCGGCTCGTTGGTGGGGCGGGTGGGACTCGAACCCACGCATCGTCGGGTTATGAGCCCGCTGCCTTGACCATCTTGGCCACCGCCCCGCGTACCTCGAGCCTACTGCCGCGCGGGTCACGACCCGGCACGGGAGGAGCGCGTCAGGTGCCGCAGAACGTCCGGTACGCGCCGAAGTCCTGCGGCGCCGGCTCCGCATAGCGCTCGAAGCCGGCACGCTCGACGTACGGGGTGCTGACCGCGTCGAGCAGGCGCTCGAACGGACCGAGGTCGCCATCGGTCGCGGCGGTGAGCGCCTCCTCGACGAGGTGGTTCCGCGGGATGTAGACGGGGTTGACGGCGTCCATCGCCGACGCGTCGGGGCCGAGCCCGCGCCACCTCTCGATCCACGCGTCGATCGCGCCGAGATCGAGGAACAGCCGCCGCACCGGCTCGGGGCGGCCGCGCGCGGCCTCGCCCAGCGCGCGGAAGAACGAGGTGTGGTCGACGTGATCCGCCCGGAGCAGCGACAGCAGGTCGCCGATCAGGGACGTGGTCAGATCCTCGTCCGCTCCCGCGCCGAGGCCGAGCTTCGCGAGGAAGCCGGCGGTCCAGGCGGCGCTGTAGCGCGGGCCGAACGCATCCAGGGCCTGCTGAGCGAGCGCGAGTGCCTGCGAGCGGTCTTCGTCGAACACGGGCAGCAGCGTCTCGGCGAGGCGCGCGAGGCTCCACGCGGCGATCGAGGGCTGGTTTCCGTAGGCGTAGCGGCCGTCGACGTCGATCGAGCTGTAGACCGCGCCGGGATCGAACGCCTCCATGAACGCGCACGGTCCGTAGTCGATCGTCTCGCCCGAGATCGTCATGTTGTCGGTGTTCATAACGCCGTGGACGAAGCCGACCAGCATCCACTGCGCGACGAGGGCGGCCTGCGCGTCGCGCACCGCCTCGAACAGGGCGAGCGGGGGGTTGTCCGCCTCGGCGAGTTCCGGATGGTGGCGGTCTATCGCGTGGCGGACGAGCCGCACGAGAAGATCCGGATCGCGCGTGGCCGCGGCGTACTGGAAGCTGCCCACGCGCAGGTGGCTGCTCGCGACGCGGACGAGCATCGCGCCCGGCAGGGCCGTCTCGCGATACACCGTCGCCCCGGTGGCGATGACCGCGAGCGACCGGGTGGACGGTATGCCGAGCGCGTGCATCGCCTCGCTGATCAGGTACTCGCGCAGCATCGGGCCGAGCGCGGCGAAGCCATCCCCCGCACGCGCGAACGGCGTGGGGCCCGAGCCCTTCAGGTGGATGTCGCGCCGGTCGCCGTGCGCGTCGGCGACGTCGCCGAGGAGGAGCGCCCGGCCGTCGCCGAGGCGCGGCGAGTAGCCGCCGAACTGGTGCCCCGCGTACGCCTGAGCCACCGGAACCGCGCCGTCTCCGAGGGCGGCGCCGCATAGCAGCTTCACGCCCTCCGGCGTCCGCAGGAACGCCGGGTCGAAACCGAGCTCGCGCGCGAGGGGCTCGTTGAGCACAACGAGTCGCGCATCCGGGAACGGCTCTGCGCGCCAGGGCACCGCCATCTCAGGGACGTCGCGCGCGAAGCCGTTCGCGAACGTCACCGAACCCGTCACCGCCGTCCCCATGCGATCGACGATACGCCGGTCCGGCCCGCCGCGGGCCGGGTCACGCGACCCGCGCTACCTCGTGGGGCCGGGTTCGTCCTCCGGCGGAAGCCGCCGGCTCAACAGGTCGTCGGGATCGCGCGCCGCGCGAAGCTGGTCGAGCGCCGACGCGCTGCCCGGGAGCGGCTCGTCGGTGTCGCGCGCGGCGCGATCCACCCCCGCGTCGCGGCCGCGGGCGATGGCCAGCTCCTGGCTCTCGCTCACCACCTGCGGGTGGTGCCGAGCGAGCAGGAAGACGCCGAGAGACGCGGCGGCCCCGGCGATGCCGAAGACGATCAGGGCCCACAGCGGAGCCTTCGAGGCTTCGCCGAGCACGATCGCGCCGATGAGGACCGCGATGATCGGGTCGATCACGGTGAGGCCGGCGATGACGAGGTCCGGGGGTCCCGACGCGTATGCCGTCTGCACGAAGTAGCCGCCGGCAATCGCCGCGGCCACGAGCGCGATCAGGCAGATGATCGTGAGCCAGTCGAAGTCGCCCTGCTGGAACCTGCTGATGACGACCTTGGCGAGGGTCGCGACGAAGCCGTAGAGAACGCCGGCGGCAGTGATGTAGAACAGGGCGCCCATCCGGTGCCGCAGCATCAGCCAGGCAACGCCGAGCAGGATGATCACAACGAGCAGGATCGCGAGCACGACAAGCAGTTCGAACTGGCTGAGCGGGTGCTCGGTGGCGAACAGCGTCGCCACGATGACGAACAGGAAGATGCCGCCCACGCACAGCCCAATCGACGTCAGCGACTTCCTGGTCGGCACGTGTCCGGTGATCTGCGCGTTGAGCAGCGTCGTGATGACGAGCGAGACGGCGCCCAGCGGCTGCACGACGATGAGCGGCGCGACGGCGAGGGCACTGAGCTGACAGACGATGGCCACGGTCAGCAGGACCGTCCCGATCACCCAGGACGGGCGCGTCAGCAGGCGCAGCAGGTGCGAGAGCCCGAGCCCCGTGTCGGCGTTCGCTCCGGAGATCCGCTCGACCTTGCGGACGCCCTGGCTCTGGTACTGCGCGCCGAGCGACATGAACACCGCGCCAGCGAGAGCGAGCGGGATGCCCAGGAGGAGGCCCGGGTTCTGGAACGCACCGAGCAGCTGATCACCGACCTCGTCCACGCCGATGACCCCGTTTCCGAGCGCCAGCTCAACGATCCCCCGATGCACCCTCCGAGGGTACCCGGCGGGGGCCCGACTACGCTGGAGACATGGCCGTGCTCCCGATCCGAATCATGGGCGACCCCGTTCTCCACGCACCCGCCGCCGATGTCGACGAGATCACGGACGAGATCCGCACACTGGTCGCGGACATGTTCGAGACGATGGACGCCGCCCCCGGCGTCGGCCTCGCCGCCCCGCAGGTGGGGGTTCCGCTGCGCATCTTCACGTACTCGTACGAGGACGACGAGGGTGAGCCGTGGCGCGGGGTCATCCTGAACCCTGAGCTCTGGATGACGCCGACCGTCCCCGGCGAGCCGGATGAGGACGAGGAGTCGGAGGGCTGCCTGTCCTTCCCGGGCGAGCGCTTCCCGCTGCGGCGCTCGGAGCGCGTCCTGGTGACCGGCCTCGACCTGGACGGCGCACCGGTGCGCATCGACGTCGACGGGTGGCGCGCGCGCATCCTGCAGCACGAGTTCGATCACCTCGACGGTGTCCTCTACGTCGACCGGCTCGGCGGATCGGACGCGAAGCTCGTCCAGAAGATCGCCCGCAAGCGCGGCTGGGGACGTCCGGGCGCGAGCTGGATGCCCGGGATCGACGATCTCGAGGGCTGACGCGCATACCGGTCAGCTCTGCCCGTCGCGGAGGCTCGCCCGTCGCCCCGCCGGGGATTACTGTGAGCGCTGAGGCGGTGCACCGCCTCGCATGATCGACAGGAGAGGCGCAATGATCCGCATCCGCCCCGTCCGCGTGGCCGCCGCGATCGGCGCACTCGCCCTCGCCTCGACCCTCGGCGGGTGCGCCGTGATCGACCAGGTCTTCGGCGGCGGGCCCGACCGCGACGAGGAGACGGGTCAGGTCACGGAGGGTGGTGACGTCGACGTCTTCCAGCTGGAGGTGGGCGACTGCCTCAATCTCGATGACAGCGGAGAGCTCTCCTCCGCCGCGGTGGTCCCCTGCGCGGAGCCGCACACCGAGGAGATCTTCCACGAGTTCTCGCTGCCGGACGGCGAGTGGCCCGGCAAGGAGGCGATCGACACGGCGGCCGATGAGGGCTGCTACGAGGCGTTCGCGGGCTTCGTCGGGAAGGCGTACGAGGACTCGGTGCTCGAGTATGTCTTCCTCGCGCCCTTGGAGGGCGGCTGGAACGACCCGAACGTGAAGGACCGCCTCGTGCAGTGCGTGATCTACGAGCCCGGCGACGGCGGCGCCGCCAAGCCGGTGGAGGGGTCGCTCAAGGGCGCCGCGCGCTGAGCCGCGCTGGGAGTGCTCACTCCCCGCCGCGCGCGGGCCGCGGGAAGAACTCCTCGACGGGTCGGGTGCGGTCGGTGTCCCAGGGCACCGTCCACCCGGCCGCGTCGAAGAGGCGGTCGAGCACGATGGCGGTGAAGCCCCACACGATCGTGCCCCCGACGTCGAAGGCGGGCGCCTCGCGCTCGCGGCCGCGGAACGTCCAGACCGACATGAAGCGGCTGGCGGGGTCGAGCAGCTCGGCGACCGGCACGCGGAGCACGTCCACCGTCTCGGCGTGATCCACGGCCGCCACCTGCGAGGGCGTCCGCCACCAGGCGACGACCGGGGTGACGAGGTGGCTGCTGGCCGCGAGCGGCAGCTCGGGAAGCAGGCCGAGGATCTCGACGTCGCGGGGATCGACCCCGGTCTCCTCCTCGGCCTCGCGCAGCGCCGTGGCGACGGCATCCGCGTCGCCCGGCTCGCGGCGCCCACCCGGGAACGACACCTCGGACGGATGCGAGCGCAGGGTCGCGGCGCGCCTCTGCAGGAGGACGTCGAGCTCGCGCGCGACCGCCGCATCCGGCACGGCGGGGACGACCGAGTCGAGCACTCCGAAGAGCACGAGCACGGCGGCGTGCCGCGCGTCGGCCGGCCTTGCCAGCGGCGGCAGGGCCTGCACCCAGCGGAGCGATTCGACCGCGGAGAGCAGCTCCCGTCTCGCGTCGCCCGCCCGCTGCTCCTGCCGCACGCTCCCAAGCTACTCCGGGCCCGATGACGTGGGATGCGCCGGCGCGTTATCGATTCGGCCCTCGCCTGGTCAAGCCGTGGCGCCCGGCGGGCGCGCGGATGAGCATGGACGAAAGCGCTCGAACCGGATGCGGGCGGAGAGCGGAGGCGGAGTGAGCGCAGAGACGACGGACGACACCCGGCTGCGGAGGGGCATCACCGGTCCCCTGCTGTTCGTGTTCATCCTGGGGGATGTCCTCGGCGCGGGGATCTACGCGCTCATGGGTGTCCTCGCGGGCGAGGTCGGCGGTCTGCTCTGGGCGCCGCTGCTCATCGCCCTCGCGCTCGCGCTGCTCACGGCCGGCTCGTATGCAGAACTCGTCACCAAGTATCCGAAGGCGGGCGGTGCGGCGGTCTTCGCGGAACGGGCGTTCCGAAACCCGCTGGTGTCGTTCCTGGTGGGCTTCAGCATGCTCGCGGCGGGCATCGTGAGCGCCGCGGGCCTCGCGCTCGCCTTCGCCGGCGACTACTTCCGCACCTTCCTCGACGTCCCCACGGTGCCCGTCGCGATCGTGTTCCTCGCCGTCGTCGCGGCGCTGAACGCCCGCGGCATCCGCGAGTCGATGTCGGCGAATCTCGTGATGACGGCCATCGAGCTCAGCGGGCTCGTGATCGTGGTGGTGGTCGTGGCGGTGTTCCTCGCGGGTGGTGGCGGCGACGTGTCTCGCGTGCTGCAGCCGCCGCCGGACACCGCGGTGCCACTCGCGCTGCTCGGCGGCGTGATCATCGCGTACTACTCGTTCGTGGGATTCGAGACCTCCGCGAACGTCATCGAGGAGGTGCGCGATCCCCGCCGGTCCTATCCGCGTGCGCTGTTCGGCTCGCTGCTGGTCGCGGGGGCGGTCTACGTCCTCGTGGGGCTCGCGAGCGCGATCGCCCTGCCAGCCGAGGAGCTGAGCGGGTCGACCGGCCCGCTTCTCGACGTCGTCGAGGCGACCGGGGTCGCCGTGCCGTCGTGGCTGTTCAGCCTCATCGCCCTCATCGCGGTCGCCAACGGCGCGCTGCTGACCATGATCATGGCGAGCCGGCTCGCGTACGGAATGGCCGACGGCGGCCTGCTGCCGTCCGTGTTCGGGCGCGTGCTGCCGAACCGCAGGACGCCGTGGGTGGCGATCATCGCGACCACCGCGGTGGCGATGGCCCTGACTCTGCTCGGCGATCTCGCCATGCTCGCCGAGACCGTGGTGCTGCTGCTCCTGTTCGTGTTCCTCAGCGCGAACGTGTCGGTGCTCGTGCTGCGGCGCGACCACGTCGAGCACGACCACTTCCGGGTCTGGACGATCGTCCCTGTCCTCGGCATCGCGTCGTGCATCCTGCTGCTCACCCAGCAGGACGGCGCCGTGTGGCTCTTCGGCGGAGCGCTTCTGGCGCTCGGAGCAGTGCTCTACGCGATCACGCGGATGACCAGGCGACGGCGGGAAGAGCCGGCCGACTGAGGTCGACTCGCGGAGGCCCCCTCGCGCGTCGGGCTCCCCCGACGAGTCGAGGGAGCCCGATCGGACGTGCGGCGGCTCAGTCGCTGAACGAGCCCGTCCAGCGCGTCTGCGCCTCGGCCGGGAAGCGGTGCCAAGCCGTCGGGACGGCGACGACCTCGACCTCACCCGTCACGGCGACGGTGCCGTTGGGTGCGGTGACCCGCTCGCCGTTCACGTACCAGGCGACGCCCGGGCTGGCGAACACCTTCACGGCATCGTGCTTCGCGCCGGGGCGGTCGCGCAGCTGCGGTTCGCGCGGAGCCGTCTCCAGAGTCAGGATCGGCACCTGAGCGAAGTCGGTGTCGGAGGCCAGATACCACCCGGGGTAGGACGGCTGGTTGTAGGACGTCTGCTGGCGCGCGACCTCGGCACGGTACTGCGGGTCCTGCATCAGCGTGGGCAGCTTGTGCTGCGACGGATCCGTTGACACGTAGACGTGAAGAGCGGACGAATCCGTCGTGCGCACGACCAGCTCCTCGCGCCAGTCGCCGACGATGTCGGCCACGAGCGCGGCGTTGCCCTTCGTGCCGTTGTTGCTGCGCGTGCCGGCCGCGGTGAGCATCCGCCCGCGGGTGCGGTCATCCACGGTGACGGCGGCATCGCCCGAGCCATTGACGATCTGCGTTGTGAGGTCTCCCGCCCAGCGGATCGACTGGTTCGTGCCGAGGCCCGTCGCGGCGCCGAGTTCGGTGCCGTCCGCGGCGCGCAGGCGCGTCGCCCAGGTCTCGAGACCCGGGACCGCGGGGTCGATGTCGCCGATCATGCCGCGCCCGGTGTCGCGGCCGGTGTAGTCGCCGTAGATCACCTCGCCCGTCGCCGCATCGCGCAGCGCGTAGCCGTACGGCGCCCAGGAACCACCCTCGTGCACCGTGAAGATCTCGAGGCCGGGGCGGGCGGGGTCGATGTCGGTGACGTGCATCGCGTCGCCGTGGCCGAGGCGGGCCGTTGCGCCGGGCTGCGCGCTCTGCGGCGGCATCGTGGCGACAGAGCTGTACAGCAGCGAGCCGTCGTCGTCGATCGTCGCCGAGCCGTAGACGACCTCATGCTTTCCGTCACCGTCGACATCCGAGGCGCTCAGGGAGTGGAAGCCCTGCGTCGTCAGGGTGCCGAACTCCGGGTCGGTTCCGTCCCGTCCGTGTGGGCCGTCGTTGAACGGGTTGGTGAGCGGGACGTGCCCGCTGTCGACGAACCAGCGCTCGGCGATGTGCTCGCCGTCCCAGTCGTAGGCGGCGATCGTCGACCGTGTGTAATAGCCCCGGGCGAAGATGGCGGCCGGGCGCTCGCCATCGAGATACGCGACTCCCGAGAGGAAGCGGTCGACCCGGTTGCCCGGCTCGATCCGGCCCATCGCGTAGTCGCCCCACAGGAGGCCGTCGTCGCCCCGCGGCGGGGTGTAGTCGACGGTCTCGAGCTCTTCGCCGGTCAGCCCGTCGAAGACCGTGAGGTACTCGGGCCCTTCGAGGATGAAGCCCTCGAAGTTCCACAGGCGGTTGTTACCGCTGCGGCTCGGTGCGTAGACGTCGATGAAGTAGTCGGTCAGCTCGTGTGCGCTCTGCGGCGACAGGGGGTACTCGTGCCTCACGGGTGCGCCCCAGGCCTCCTCGAGGGTCGCGGGCCACTGTCCCGACACGACCTCGGGACGCTCGTGCCAGCCGAGGAACAGGTCTGTGAGGTGCGCGCGGAAGTCGGCGTTGCTCATCCGGTAGTCGTCGTCGTGCGTCACGCCGGATGCGGCGTCGTCGTCGGTAAGGGTCACGAACGCTTCGTCGACGATCGAGCCATCGGCCGCGTACTGCGTGGACTTCGTGCCGGGCGCTGTCTTCACCATCAGCTCGCTGCGGCCGTCGCCGTCGAAGTCGTACGCGAGAGGCTGCGAGTAGTGCGCACCGGCGCGGATGTTGCGGCCGAGCGAGATGCGGTTCAACAGGGTGCCGTCGAGCTCGTACGTGTCGAGGAAGACCTCCCCCGTGTAGCCGACCTGCGAGACGTCCTTCGAGTTCGACGGATCCCACTTCACGACGAGCTCGTAATCGCCGTCGCCGTCCACGTCGGCCGCGCTGGTGTCGTTCGCCGAGTACGTGTATGCCTCGCCCTTCGGGGTCACGCCATCGGCTGGCTTGGTGAGCGGCACCGTGAGGTGATCCGCGGAAACCGGCGCGACGGGCGCACTCGGCTCTCCCGCGACCCCGTCGAGCACGGGAGTCACGGTGTAAGACGAGGCGGCGCTGCCCGAGCCATCGAGGAAGTCGGTCGTGTCGGTGACAGTCGCGATCTCCGTCCCGTCGCGCGACACGACGAAGTCGGGTCCTGCCATCCCGGTCTCGGTCGCTCCCGTGACCTCGGACGCGAGCAGGCGCCAGCTGAGGTGCACTCCCCCGCTTCCGGCGAGCGCGACGAGCCCGCGGTCGAGGGCCTCGAGCTGCGGGACGCCCTCTGGCACGGCCTCACCGCCGAAGGGCCCGGCATGATCCGGCGGTGCGGCGACGGCGGCACCGCCGGTCGCGACAAGGCCCGCCGCGGCTGCCGCCGCCACGAGCACACGGAAGGAAGGTCGTCTGAGATTCATCGTCGAATCCTCTTCTCCTGATGATGGACGCTCGTCTTCGAAACGTTTCATCCGCGGATGGAATGCGCTTTCCAGACGCTACGGGCGACGCTACTTGGGGGCGCGGCCGGCGTCAACGGCAAGCGCCGGTTCCCTTCGGTGCCGGGCCGCGGGGAGCGCGGCGTCAGGCGACGGCGAGAAGAGCGGCCGCGCGCTCACGGGTGAGGAACACGAGCTGCGCGTCCTTCGGCCCGTAGGCGGAATCGAACCGCACCCGCTCTCCACGCTGGAACCCGATGGCGAGCACCCGCGCGACGGCGGCGCGGTTGCGCGCGTCCGGCTCGGCGATGAGGCGCTGGGCCCCGGGCTCCGACAGCAGGAACGAGACGAGCGCGGGGCCGAGGAGCTCCCACACATCCGAGACGCCCTCGATCCGGGCGCTGAGGAAGAAGTGGAACCCGACGTCCCCGGGCCGCGCGTCGTACGCGACGGCGACCGGATCGTCCTGCGCGTCGTACGCCTGAAGCAGCACGACGGGTGTGCCGTCCCAGCGCACGAGGTAGGCGTGATGAGTGGGAAGCGTCTCGACGAACGCGTAGGCGTCGCGCACCTCGTCACGCGTGAGCCCGCCCATCCCCCAGAACGCCGCGCGCGGCTGCGTCACCCAGCCGTGGATCAGATCCGCATCCGCGTCCGGGTCGAGGGCGTGAACGGTCACCGTCGCCTGGTCGGCGCTCATCCGGAACAGCTCGGCGCCGCGCGCGCCGGTGCGCAGCAGGCTCATCGGCGCTCCCCCGGCTGGTCCTCGGCCGGAACGGGTCGCAGCAGCGACCAGTCGGTCACGACGGCGGCCGTGTGCGCCTCGGCCCAGGCCCCGGTCACGGGGCGGCCGGAGAACGTCCGGCCGCCCCGATCCGATATCCCTCAGACGGTGAGCAGCACCTTTGTGGCGCGGCGCGCGTCCATCGCCTTGTAGCCCTCGGCGGCGTCCTCCAGCGGGAGCGTCAGGTCGAACACCTTGCCGGGGTCGATCCTGCGGTCCCAGATCAGCTGGATGAGCTGGGGCAGGTACTGCCGCACGGGCGCCGCTCCCCCGTGCAGGTGGATGCCGGCGCCGAAGAGCTCGAGGCCGTCGAGCGACACGTCGTGCGAGACGCCGACGAAGCCCACGTGACCGCCCGCGCGGGTGGCGCGGATCGCCTGGTGCATCGCCTCCTGCGTGCCGACTGCCTCGATCACGCTGTGCGCGCCGAGACCTCCGGTGAGCTCCTTGATGCGCGCCACGCCCTCCTCGCCGCGCTCCTCGACGATGTCGGTCGCTCCGAACTCGCGGGCGAGTGCCTGGCGGTCGGCGTGTCGCGACATGGCGATGATCCGCTCCGCGCCGAGCTCGCGTGCGGCGAGGATGCCGAGCAGCCCGACCGCGCCGTCGCCGACGACCGCGACGGTCTTGCCCGGGCCCGCCTCGGCGGCGACGGCGGCGAACCAGCCGGTGCCGAGGACGTCCGAGGCAGCGAGAAGCGACGGGATGAGCTCGGCGTCGGGCTGGCCGGGCGTCGCGACGAGGGTTCCGTCGGCGAGCGGGATGCGGGCGAACTCGGCCTGCGTGCCGAGCGTCCCCATGAGGGTGCGGTGCACGCAGTACGACTGGTAGCCGGCCTGGCAGATCTCGCAGGTGTTGTCCGACGACCAGAACGAGCCCACGACGAAGTCGCCGACCTTCACGTTCTTCACGTCCGCACCGATCTCGGTGACCACGCCGACGTACTCGTGCCCCATGGGCGCATGGTCGACGGGCTCGGCGCCGCGATACGGCCACAGGTCGGATCCGCAGATGCAGGACGCCGTGAGCCGGACGATGGCGTCGGTGGGCTCGAGGATCGTCGGGTCGTCCCGATCCTCGACGCGCACATCGCCGGGGGCGTGCATGATGACTCCACGCATGATGGTGTCCTTCCATTCAGGGTTCGCAGATCCGCAGCCGCGCCTCGCCGCGAGCGGACGGGGCGGAGGGCCGCGTGATCCAGCCTCGCGCGCGGCGCGGGCGAACGGGAGACTCTGCCGTGAGGTGTACCCACAGGGAACCCCTCGATCCGCCGGGCGCGCATAGCCTCGTCCTATGGACAACCGAGCGGAGGTGCGCGAGTTCCTGATGACCCGCCGCGCCCGGATCACCCCCGAAGCGGCAGGCATCACGGCCGGCGGCAACCGTCGCGTCGAGGGGCTGCGCCGCAGCGAGGTCGCGAGCCTCGCCGGGGTCAGCGTCGAGTACTACTCCAAGCTCGAGCGCGGCGCGATCGCCGGTGCCTCGGCTTCCGTGCTCGACGCCCTCGCCCGCGCGCTTCAGCTCGACGAGACCGAGACCGCGCACCTGTTCGACCTCGCCCGCGCGGCCGACGGCGTCCCCACCAGCGGCCGGCCGCGGCGGCGTGCCGCCGGGACACCCGTGCCACGGCAGAGCCTGCAATGGGCACTCGCGTCGATCACGGACGGGATCGCGTTCGTGCGCGACCAGCGACAGAACCTGCTCGCGGTGAACGACCTCGGCCGTGCGTTCTACTCGCCGGCGATCGGCGACGGCGGCCGCACGCCGAACCTGGCCAGGTTCCAGTTCCTCGACCCTGCCGCCCGCGAGTTCTACCCCGACTGGGAGAAGTTCGCCGAGATGTGCGTGGCGATCATGCGCGCCGAGGCCGGCCGCGACCCGCATGACAAGGCACTGCAGGATCTGGTCGGCGAGCTGTCCACGCGCAGCGACCACTTCCGCACGCTGTGGGCGGCGCACAACGTGCGCACCCACGGTGCCGGCACGAAGCGTTTCCACCACCCCGTCGTCGGCGAGCTCACCCTCGCGTACGAGGAGTTCGCCCTCACCGCCGAGCCGGGCAACGTGATGCTCATCTACACCGCGGAGCCCGGATCCCCCTCGGCCGAGCGGCTGCGCCTGCTTGCCTCGTGGAGCGCGGAACACCCCGCCGCCGTCGACGCCGAGGGCCGCCCATGAGGCGCCCGCCGACCGCGGCCAACGCCACGGGCATGCGGCGGATCATCGCGGCACCGCCGCCGCCCCGCCCTCGACGTCGTTCCCCTGGTACTCCGTGTCGGTGACGTGTTCCTTCCACACGGTGGTGGATGCCGGGTCGTCGCCGCTCTCGAGCATCGCGATGTGCTCCATGAAGGTGCCGGCGGCGGCAGCGTGCCAGTGGTCCTCCCCCGGTGGCGTGTAGAGCGTCTGTCCCGGGTGGAGCTCGATGATCCGGCCGTCGCGGGTTCCGAATCGGGCGATGCCCTGGGTGACGCGGAGGTACTGGCCGCGGGCGTGCGAGTGCCAGGCGGTGCGCGCGCCGGGCGCGAACCGCACGAGGGCGACCGACATCCGCTGGTCGGCCTCGTGCGGGGTGGCGATCATGTCGACCCAGACGTCACCGGCGAACTGCTCGGGCGGGTTCTTGATCGTGGGGCCTGCGGGTTCGATGTTCATGAGGAGCTCCTGTCGGGGATGGCGGTGGATGCGGGCTCAAGGGCAGGGCGCCGCTCGCCCCGCGCACCGTCGGTCGAGGGGGCACGGGTCAGGAGCAGGGCTGCGGCGGCGAGAGCGACGCAGACGACGGTGACCACACCGAGCGGAAGGATGCTGAGCGCGCCGGCCACGCCGACGAACGGGGCCGCGATGCCGCCGAACCCGAACCTCACCATCCCGAGCAGCGAGGACGCGGTGCCCGCGATCTGCGGATAGTCGGACATCGCGAGGGTCGTCGCCGGAGGCGCCGTGATCGCGACTCCGCTGGAGAGCGCGAACAGCGACACGATCACCACCCACAGCGGCACCGGGGTCAGTCCCGCGGCCAGGAGGCCCAGCGCACCCGAGCCGGTCACGGCGACGCCGATAACGAGTGTGCCGGGGATGCTCCACCGCTCGGCGCTGCGGCCGGCGAGATAGCCGAAGATCATGTGACCCGCGGAGTTGAGGCCGAACGCCGCGGCGTACCACTGCGGTGAGAGCCCGTAGATGTCCTGCAGCACGAAGGTCGATCCGGCCAGATAGGCGAACAGCGCGGCGTAGAGGAACCCCTGGTTCAGCACTGCGCCGAGGAATCCGCGGTCACTCAGGAGGGTTCGCCAATCGCGAAGCGTCTTCGCGAAACCGCCCTGGGCTCGACGCTGGGCCGGCAGCGTCTCGCCGAAGGCGATGAGGACGAGGACGAGGATCGCAACGCCGATCAGCGCGAGGAACACGAACAGGCCCCGCCAGTTGGTGAAGGTGTTGAGCAGCCCGCCGAGGAGGGGGCCGACGATCGCCGCGAGCCCGCCCACGACGGTCAGGCTCCCGTAGAAGCGGATCAACGCCCTGCCGCTGAAGACGTCGCGACCGGCGGCGGTGGCGATCACGATGCCCACGCCGCCCGCGAGCCCCTGCACGAGGCGGACGAGGATGAGCGACTCGATGCTCGGGCTCAGCGCGCACAGCGCCGAGGTCACGATGTAGCCGACGATGCCGATCAGAAGGATCCCCCGTCGTCCGTATCGGTCGGACAGCGCGCCCGCGATCAGCTGTCCGACCGCGAGCCCGATCAGACACGCGGTGACCGTCAGCTGGGCGACGGACGTGGCCGCATCCATCTCCGCGGTGAGCGCGGGCAGCGCCGGCAGGTACAGGTCCATCGAGATCGGACCGAACACCGTGAGGATCAGCAGCAGCGCCGGCAGGGACCGGCTGACGGCGGGGGCGTGCGGGTGCGGAGCGGTCATGCGATCCAGCCTCGCCCGGTGCCGACGCGCGAGGGACCCTCTGATGAGGGGTGTACCGACAGGGTGCCCCTCCGCGCGCACCAAAGGGAAAGGGCCCGTCTTTCGACGGGCCCTGTTGGCTCCCCGGCTTGGACTCGAACCAAGAACCTGCCGGTTAACAGCCGGCTGCTCTGCCAATTGAGCTACCGAGGATCATTCCTCTGCCCCTCGCGGGGCAACCCCACAATCTTAGCAAAGCCGAACGGGTGCTCACGACACGGGCGTGCGCCCTGGCGTGTCGGGTGTCCACAGCACCTGGCCGTCCGCCGACTGGGCGACGACGTGGCCTCCGTGCAGGTGCAGGCGCGCGGCGCCGAGCTCGCGCGCGAACGCCTCGTCGTTGCTCGCGATGAGCGCCGCCATGCCCGAGTCGCGCCGGCGGCGCACGATCGCGTCGTAGATGACGTGACGCACCTCGAGGTCGATGTTGGCGAGCGGCTCGTCGGCGATCAGGATGCGCGGATCCAGGATCAGCGAGCGAGCGAACGCCACGCGCTGGCGCATCCCGGCGCTGAGCTCGAACGGGAAGCGGTCGGCGGTGCCCAGCGGCAGGTGCATCTCATCCAGCAGTGCCGCGACCCGGACGGCGACCGCGCGGCTGTTGACGCGGCGGTCGCGTGACGTGATCGGCTCGGCGATCGTCTCCCCGACCGTGAGGCGCGCGGGAAGCGTCGCACCTGCCCCCTGCGGGACGTAGCCGACCCGGAAGGTGAGCACCCGGCGATCCCTCCCCCGGCGCCGCACGGAGATGCCGCACACCCGCGCTTCGCCCCCGGCGATGCCGAGCGTGTCGTCGCTCTGCCCCGCGAGCACGCCGAGCAGGCTCGACTTCCCCGACCCGGTCGGGCCGGAGACGACCAGGATCTCCCCGGCCTTGACGGTGAACGTCGCCCCGTCGACCGCGCGGGTCTCGGGGCCGTGACCCCACCGGCTCACGCTCAGGTCGTCGCAGACGACGGCGTTGACGGGATCATCCGGGACGCGGAACATGAGCCCATCCTGCCCGCTGCGAACACCGCGGGCCAGCCGACTCACTCGACGTCGATGAGGGCGCGGCGCTCGTTGTCGAGATCGCGGAGCCTCATGCGCAGCGTCCGTCCCTCCTCCGACGTCGGCGCCGCACGCTGCACCGCGCCGAGCAGCTCCGACTTCTCGCTGTCGAGCGCCCGCAGGATGAGGCGGCGGCAGATGTCCTTCACCGACGCGATCGCGTGCTCGTCATCCCGGGCCGGGAAGTCGCGCGCGAGCAGCTCGCCGGCGAGCTGCCGGTAGGGCTCGCGCACGGCCTCGATCGCGCTCATCGCCCATCCGGGTCGCGTGCGGTCGGCCGCGGTGGCCACGCTGGCGCGCACCGCCTCCAGCGCCTGCGTGCGGAACGGGATGCTCACCGCGCGGGCGAGCAGGTCCGGGTCGATGCGGTGGCCGTAGAGCAGGATGCCCGTGAGCGCGTCGCGCTCGAGGGCGACGTCGGTCGAACGCGGCAGCGACGCGAGCGTCACGCGCTCGAGCGGGGCCTGCACCGCCGGCTCCGATCCCGGCATCGGACGCGGCTCGGGGCGCGAATCCGAGCGGCCGTCCGAGCGGGACGGGGCGCCGTCGGACGACGCGCGGCGCGCGGCCTGCTCGACCGCGCCGTGCACATCGCGCGGCTCCATGCCGAGCTTCCGCGCGAGGACGCGCTCGTAGCCGGCGCGCACCATCCTGTCGCGGATCGCGGCGACGATGGGCGCGGCGGAGCGAAGCGCGCCGATGCGGCCCTCCACGCTGCGGAGGTCGAACCCCCCGATGCGGCGGTCGATCACGAACTCGAACATCGGCACCCGGTGGTCGAGCAGGCCGCGGACCGCGCCATCTCCCCGCTGCAGCCTGAGGTCGCACGGATCGAGGCCGTCGGGGGCGACGGCGACGTAGGTCTGGGCGTTGAAGCGCCCGTCCTCGGCGAATGCGCGGATCGCGGCCTTCTGGCCCGCCTCGTCGCCGTCGAAGGTGAACACCACCTCGCCGGACGCGGAATCGTCACCCATCACGCGCCGCAGCACCGTGACGTGCTCCGATCCGAAGGCCGTGCCGCAGGTCGCGATCGCGGTCGTCACCCCCGCGAGGTGACAGGCCATCACGTCGGTGTAGCCCTCGACCACCACGACGCGCTTGGGGTCGCCGCGCGAGATGTCGCGCTTGGCGAGGTCGAGGCCGTAGAGCACCTGAGCCTTCTTGTAGATCGGCGTCTCGGGCGTGTTCAGGTACTTGGGGCCCTGGTCGTCGTCGTAGAGCTTGCGCGCGCCGAAGCCGATGGTCTGACCGGTGACGTCGCGGATGGGCCAGACCAGCCGGCCCCGGAAGCGGTCGTACACGCCGCCGCGCTGGTTGGTCGAGACGAGGCCCGCGGTGGTGAGCTCGTCGCGCGTGAAGCCCTGAGCGGTGAGGGCCTTGAGCATCGCGTCCCAGCCCTTGGGCGCGTAGCCGACGCCGAAGTGCGCCGCCGCGCCGGCGTCGAAACCGCGCTCCCCCAGGAACCGCCGCGCGGGCTCCGCCTCGGCGCTGACGAGCTGCGCGCGGAAGAACTCGGCGGCCGCGGAGTTCGCCGCGAACAGCCGCGATCGGCCGCTCGTCTCGGGCGCCGGGCCGCCGTCCTCGTAGTGAAGCGTGTAGCCGATGCGCCCCGCGAGGCGCTCGACGGCCTCGGTGAAGGTGACGTGGTCCATCTCGCGCAGGAACGTGTAGACGTCGCCCGACTCGCCGCAGCCGAAGCAGTGGTAGTAGCCGACCTGCGGTCGCACGTGGAAGCTCGGGCTCTTCTCGTCGTGGAAGGGGCACAGTCCCTTGAGCGAGCCCACTCCGGCCGACCGAAGCGCGACGCGCTCGCCCACGATGTCGGCGATGTTCGTCCGCGCTTTGACCTCTTCGACGTCGGCCTGACGGATGCGGGGCATCAGCCCACCCCGACGTCCACCGTCTGCGGCGTCGCCGCAGAGCGCGTCCGGGCGCCGGGACGCGCGTGGCGGGGAGTCCAGATGCCGACCTCGGCGGGGTCGATCTCCCCGACAAGGCGGTTGTGCCAGTCGATCGCCGTCTGGTCCGTGAGGCTCGCGACCTGGTCGACCACCACGCGTGCCCGCTCGGCGTCGTTCTGCGCCGCCCGGAAGTCGGCGGCGAACGCCGGCTCGAGCACATCCGCCCCAGCCGACCACAGCGCGTCCGTCGACCACAGGGCATCGGCGAGGCGCTTGAGCACCCGCCGCTGCTCCTTGTAGACGCCCTTGCGCGCCTCGATCGTCACGATGGACGAGCCCATGATGCCCTTGAGAACGGCGATCTCGACATCCACGACACGCGGCACGACCACGTGCGCGTTGTACCGGGCGAGCGACGACCCGGCGTAGGCCTCGCGCGTCGCCGTGACCGCGGCGCGTGCGAAGCGCCCGATGAGGTCGCTCGTGAGGTTCTTCAGACGCGCGAGGTCCTGCCGCGAGCGGTCGAACGACTTCAGCCACATCGGCTGGCGCGTCAGGCGATAGAGCCCGTCCGCCAGCTCCTCGCGGCTGTAGTCGTAGCCGACCCACTGCTGGATCTTGCCGATCAGCGGATGATGCTGCACCGGATCCGCGAGCGCCTCCAGGTCGATGTAGCCGTTGACGACCGCGTCCTCGAAGTCGTGCACGGAGTACGCGATGTCGTCGGAGAGGTCCATGACCTCGGCCTCGATGCAGCGCAGGCGACCGGGCGCGCCGTCGCGCATCCAGTGGAACACCGCCTCGTCCTCCGGATACACGCCGAACTTGAGCCGCCCGCCCGGATCCGGCACGGGGTTGTCCACGGTCCACGGGTACTTGCACGTCGCATCGAGCGAGGCCCGCGTGAGGTTGAGGCCGACCGAGTGCTCGTTCTCGTCGAGCACCTTCGCCTCGAGGCGGGTCAGGATGCGCAGCGACTGCGCGTTCCCCTCGAAGCCGCCGATGTGATCGGCCCACTCGTTGAGCGCCCGCTCGCCGTTATGGCCGAACGGCGGGTGCCCGAGGTCGTGGCTGAGGCACGCGGTGTCGACGACGTCGGCGGACACGCCCAGCGAGATCGCCAGCTCCCGTCCGATCTGCGCGACCTCGAGCGAATGCGTCAGGCGGTTGCGGGCGAAGTCGGCGGTGCTCGCCGGGCTCAGCACCTGCGTCTTGGCGGCGAGGCGACGAAGACCCGCGGAGTGCAGCACGCGCGCGCGGTCGCGGGCGAAGTCGTCGCGCTCAGACCGGTGGTGCTCGGCGAAGAAGCGCTCGGCGTCGCCGTCGCCGTACCCATCCGGGCGCCGGAGCTCAGCCGCCACTGGTGTCAAGCTCCGCTCCCTGGAGTTCGCAGCTCGCGTCCTCGGCGATGTCGCGCGAATCGAGCCAGCCCTGCGGCAGCACCGGCCGCTTCGGCGAGCCGGCGCGCCCGCGCTGGCCCTCCGCCGCGGCGCCGGGGTACGGCGCGTCGTGGTCGAGCTGGGCGAGGAGGTCGTCGATCTCGGCGAGGCTCGACGCGGTCGCGAGGCTGGCGCGCAGGTCGCCGCCGACCGGGTAGCCCTTGAAGTACCAGGCGACGTGCTTGCGGATGTCGCGGCAGCCGCGATCCTCGTCCTCGAAGAACTCGGCGAGCAGCTCGGCGTGGCGGCGGAACGCCTGCGCCACGAACCCGAGGTTCGCATCGACAACGGGCGCTTCCGCGCCGAAGGCCGTGGCGAGCTCGCCGAACAGCCACGGGCGACCGAGGCAGCCGCGGCCCACGACGACCCCGTCGCATCCGGTCTCGTCCATCATCCTGACCGCGTCGGCCGCGCTCCAGATGTCGCCGTTGCCGAGCACCGGGATGCTCGTGACGGTCTCCTTGAGCTTGGTGATCGCCGACCAGTCGGCCGTTCCCGAGTAGAACTCGGCGGCGGTGCGGGCGTGCAGCGCGACGGCTGCGGCACCGGCGTCCTCCGCGATCCGCCCGGCGTCGAGGTAGGTGAGGTGATCGGCGTCGATTCCCTTGCGCATCTTCACCGTGACGGGGACGTCTCCCGCGGCCTTGACGGCGCCCTCGACGATGTCGCGGAACAGACCGAGCTTCCAGGGGAGCGCGGATCCACCGCCCTTGCGGGTCACCTTGGGCACGGGGCAGCCGAAGTTCAGGTCGATGTGGTCGGCCCGGTCCTCCTCGGCGATGATGCGCGCCGCCTCCGCGGTCACGACGGGATCGACGCCGTACAGCTGGATCGAGCGCGGGGTCTCCGACTCGTGGTGGCGGATGAGGCGCATCGTCGCCTCGTTGCGCTCGACGAGTGCGCGCGTCGTGATCATCTCGCTGACGTACAGACCGGCGCCGTATTCGCGGCAGAGCCGGCGGAACGCGGTGTTGGTGATCCCCGCCATCGGGGCGAGGACGACCGGCACGTCGAGGTCGATCGGGCCGATGCGCAGGGCGCGGCGGCGGGTCAGCACGGAGGTCACGGATCCATTCTCACAGACTCGCCTTGGGTGGGAGCCGATGGTCGTAGCCTGTGGGTATGGCTGCCCCCGATCTGCCCCCTGTGCGCGACATCCCCTTCGCCGGAGCCGATGGCACGGAGCGCACGCTCGCCGAGTTCCCCGGCCCGGTGCTGCTGGTCAATGTCGCCTCGAAGTGCGGTCTCACGCCGCAGTACGAGCAGCTCGAGCAGCTGCAGCGCACCTACGGCGAGCGTGGGCTGACCGTCGTCGGGCTGCCGTGCAACCAGTTCATGGGCCAGGAGCCGGGATCGATCGAGCAGATCCTCGACTACTGCGCCACGACCTGGGGCGTCAGCTTCCCGATCGGCGACAAGGTCAAGGTCAACGGGCCGAACGCGCACCCGCTCTACAAGGCGCTGAAGAAGACGCCGGATGCGCACGGCAAGGCCGGCCGCGTCGCCTGGAACTTCGAGAAGTTCCTCGTGCGCACCGACGGCTCGGTCGCCCGGTTCCGGCCGCCGCAAAAGCCGGATGATCCCGAGATCGTCGCCGCCATCGAGGCGGCGCTGGAGCGCTGAGCCCGCCTCAGGCGTCTTCGCCGCGGTGCTCGGCCCAGACCTGCCGCACCACCTGGGTGAACGCGTCGGCGGGCTGCGCGCCGCTGACGCCGTACTTGCCGTCGATCACGAAGAACGGCACGCCGTTGATGCCGTAGGCCTGTGCCTGCGCCTGGTCCTGACGGACGGCGGGGAGGAACTCGTCGTTCTCGAGCGCGTCGCGCGCGGCGGCCTCGTCGAGGCCGACGGAGCCCGCCAGCTCGACGAGCTCGTCGATCCGGCCGACGTGCCGGCCCTCGACGAAGTACGCCGACAGCAGGCGCTCCTTCATCTCGAGCTGCTTGCCCTGCGTCTTCGCGAAGTGAACGAGCTCGTGCGCCTTGACCGTGTTTGTGTGCTGCTGCAGGTCGAAGCGGTACTGAAGGCCCGCCTGGTCCTTGGCGATCTGCGCGACGCGATCGTTCATCTCCTGCGCCTGCTCGCGCGTGATGCCCTTGTGCTTGGCGAGGAAGTCGGCGCTGGAACCGTCGAAGTCGACCGGGGTGTCGGGCGAGAGCTCGAACGAGTGGTACGTGATCTCGACCTGCGGGGCATCCTCGTCCTGCGCCGCCGCGGCGAGGCCGTTCTCGAGGTTCCGCTTGCCGATGTAGCACCACGGGCAGGCGATGTCGCTCCAGACGTCGATGCGGATGGGGGCCGGGGAGGTCTGCGCGTCGGTCACGTCAGTCTCCAACCCCGCGGGCCACGGACGTATTCCGGATCCGTCATGCGCCGGTCGGCGCATCGATCGCCGCGCCGAACCGCCGCTCGCGTCCGAGGTACAGATCGATCGCGTGCCAGAGGTCGGTGCGGTTGAAGTCGGGCCACAGCGTGTCGAGGAACACCATCTCGGCGTAGGCGGCCTGCCAGAGCAGGAAGTTCGACGTGCGCTGCTCGCCGCTCGAGCGCACGAACAGGTCGACATCCGGCATGTCCGGAACGTAGAAGTGCCGCCGCAGCGCCTTCTCGGTGATCCCCGAGGGCTTCAGCCTTCCGGCGGCGACCTCCTCTGCCAGGGCGCGCATCGCGTCGACGATCTCGTTGCGCCCGCCGTAGTTGATGCACATGGTCAGAGTCAGGCCGCCGTTGCCCGCCGTCAGCTGCTCGGCGTACTTCAGCTCCTTGATCACCGATCCCCACAGGCGCGGGGTGCGGCCCGCCCACCGGATGCGCACATCCCACTCGTTGAGCTGGTCGCGCCGGCGGTGCAGGACATCGCGGTTGTAGCCCATCAGGAAGCGCACCTCGTCGGGAGATCGCCGCCAGTTCTCGGTCGAGAACGCATAGACGGAGAGGTGCTTCACGCCCGCCTGGATCGCCCCCGCGACCACGTCGAGCAGCACCTCCTCCCCCGCCTTGTGGCCCTCGATGCGCGACAGCCCGCGCCGGTTCGCCCAGCGGCCGTTGCCGTCCATGACGATCGCGACATGCTCGGGAGCGTCCTTGCCGTAGTCGGGCGCCTGCAGCCCCGTCCAGTCGATCGGGCGGTACGGCACCGCGTCGCGGTGCGTGTAGGGCTTGGGCGTCATCGGGCTCCCTGACTGGGTGAGGTGTGGGACAGCGCGCGCAGCCCGCGTTCCATCGTCCACTGCACGTAGGCCGAGACGAGACCGGATGCCTGGGACGCGTCGCGAGCGGATGCCGCATCGACCGTCTCCCAGTCTCCCCCGAGAAGGGCGCGCAACAGACCCAGCACGGTCGCGCTCACATGGGGGGTGCCGGGCGGGGCGCAGGCGGTGCAGACCACACCGCCGAGCTGGGCGAGGAACTGGTCGTGCGGTCCGGCGGCGCCGCACCGCGCGCAGTCGTCGAGGGCGGGCGCCCACCCGGCGAGCGAGAGCGAGCGCAGCAGGTACGAGTCGAGCGTGTGCCGCGGCGCGTGCTCGCCGCGGGACAGCGACCGCAGCGCCCCCACGAGCAGGTAGTACTGGTTGGGCACCGGCTCGTGGTGCGTCAGCCGATCCGCCGACTCGACCATGGCGCTCGCGGCGGTGTACCTGTCGTAGTCGGCGGCGATGTCGGCCCCGTAGGCGCCGAGCGACTCGGCCTGCTGCACGATGTCGAGGCTGCGGCCGGCGTACAGCTGCACGTCGGCGACCATGAACGGCTCGAGCCGCGAGCCGAAGCGCGACGACGTGCGACGCACGCCCTTCGCCACCGCGCGCACCTTGCCGTGACGCCGGCTGAGCATCGTGACGATGCGGTCGGCTTCGCCGAGCTTGTGCGTGCGCAGCACGACCGCTTCGTCTCGGTAGGTGGGCACGGATCCATTATCCGCCGGGCCCCTGACATCCGGCCGCTGCCCCGCGGGCGGGCGCCGGTGTCCCCGTCCTGTCGGTATGAACCGGCACAACGGGGACACGCCGAGAGCTGTGTCCCCAAGTTGCCGGATCGAAGCGGCACCACGGGGACACGACGCCCACCGTGTCCCCAAGTTGCCGGATCGAAGCGGCACCACGGGGACGCGCCGCGAACCTCCGCGTCGGAGTGATGGTGTGACGCAAGGCTCGCGCGCCCTTGCCCCGAACTTCCGTTTCGGAGCGACGGATCGAGGCAAGCCTCCCCGGCGACGCGCCCGCGCACCGCGTCGAGCGGGCGTTCGGCCGGCCGGTGACACCATGGAGGGGTGACCGACCCGACCTTCGTGCTGCCCCTGTGGGCCGATCTCGTCGCCGTGGCCTTCGGCGGCGTCCAGGGCGCGATGTTCGCGTCGGGCTTCCAGGGCGAGCGCCGCCTCGATCTCCTCGGCGTGGCGCTGATCGGGATCATCGTCGGGATGGGCGGAGGCCTCATCCGCGACATCCTGCTCGGGGTGACCCCCGCGACCCTGCAGTCGAACTGGTACATCCTGACCGCGATCATCGCGTCCCTCACGGGCATGCTCCTGGCGGGGCTGTTCGACCGCCTGAACAAGGTGATCGTCGCCCTCGACGCCGTCCTGATCGGCCTGTTCGGCGCCTTCGGCACGAGCAAGGCGCTCGCCTTCGGCATCCCGCTGGTGCCGGCGATCTTCATCGGCGCGCTCGCCGCGGTGGGAGGTGGCGTGGCGCGCGACGTCGCGATGGGGCTGCCGATCGCGATCATGCACGTCGGGTCGCTCTATGCCGTCGCGGCGGCGGCAGGATGCACGGTGCTCGCCGTCGGCTTCCAGGCCGGCCTCGACATCGTTCCCGCGGCGGTCGCAGGCGTCGTCGTGACCACCGTCATCCGCCTGCTCGCCGTGATCTTCGACGTCTCGCTTCCGGAGCAGCGCAGGATCTACCGCCGCCGCGTCGCGCTCGAGACGTCGGCGATCCCGGTCATCTCCTCCGAGATGATCGCGCAGGCTCAGGCCGGCGCCGAGCAGGCGCAGGCGGCCGCCGCCCAGGCAGTGGAGGCCATGGAGCTTGCGTCCGAGGCGAACGAGCGCGCCGAGGAGGCCGCGGAGCAGGCGCAGGCCGCGGCCGATCAGGCCGAGCAGGCCGCCGGCGACGACGACCTCCCCGGGCGCTGAGTCAGACGGCCGCGACCAGCTCGGGCTGACGGGCCCGGATCGAGCGGTTCACCCCGGACACGATCGCCTTGAGCGACGCGGTCGAGATGTCGCCGTCGATGCCGACGCCCCAGAGTCGCTGGCCGTCGACCTGCAGCTCGACGTACGCGGCGGCCTCGGCGTCACCGGATGCGCTGAGGGTGTGCTCGACGTAGTCGTACAGCGTGACGTCGATCCCCTGCTCGCGCAGCACCGTGAGGAACGCGGCGATCGGGCCGTTGCCGTGACCCGAGACCTCGATGCGCTCCTCGCCGTCGCGCAGCACCACCTCGAGCGCGACGTTGCCGTCGAGCTTGCTCTGCGTGCTCGTGCCCAGCAGCTCGAACCGGCCCCAGCGCCCGTCCTCGTGGGCCGACGGCAGGTACTCGTCCTGGAAGATCGCCCAGATCTGGTCGCTCGTGACCTCGCCGCCCTCGGCGTCGGTCTTCGCCTGCACAACGCCGGAGAACTCGATCTGCAGCTTGCGGGGCAGGTCCAGCGAGTGGTCGCTCTTCAGCAGGTACGCGACACCGCCCTTGCCCGACTGCGAGTTGACCCGGATGACCGCCTCATACGAGCGGCCGAGGTCCTTCGGGTCGATCGGGAGGTACGGCACTCCCCACTCGATGTCGTCGACCGAGACTCCCTGCGCGGCGGCCTTGGCGGCCATCGCCTCGAAGCCCTTCTTGATCGCATCCTGGTGCGATCCGCTGAACGCGGTGAACACGAGGTCGCCGGCCCACGGGCTGCGCTCGGGAACCGGCAGCTGGTTGCAGTACTCGACGGTCCGCTTGACGTGGTCGATGTCGCTGAAGTCGATCTGCGGGTCGATCCCCTGCGTGAACAGGTTCACGCCCAACGCGACGAGATCGACGTTGCCGGTGCGCTCGCCGTTGCCGAACAGGCAGCCCTCGATCCGGTCGGCGCCCGCCATGTATCCCAGCTCGGCGGCGGCGACCGCAGTTCCCCGGTCGTTGTGCGGGTGCAGCGAGATGATGACGTTCTCGCGGTGGTTGAGGTGACGGCCCATCCACTCGATCGAGTCGGCGTAGACATTCGGGGTCGCCATCTCGACGGTCGCCGGCAGGTTCAGGATGACCTTGCGCTCGGGTGTCGGCTCGAAGACCTCGAGCACCTGGTTGCAGACGTCGACGGCGAACTCGAGCTCGGTGCCGGTGTAGCTCTCGGGCGAGTACTCGTAGTACACCGCGGTCCCGGGCACGGTCTTCTCGTACTGGCGGCACAGCCGGGCGCCCTCGAGCGCGATGTCGATGATCCCCTGCTTGTCGGTGCGGAAGACGACCTCGCGCTGCAGCACGCTCGTCGAGTTGTACAGGTGCACGATCGCCTGCTTGGCGCCCTTGATCGACTCGTACGTGCGGGCGATCAGGTGCTCGCGGGCCTGCGTCAGGACCTGGATTGTGACGTCGTCCGGAATCAGATCCTCTTCGATCAGCTGGCGCACGAAGTCGAAGTCGGTCTGGCTCGCCGAGGGGAACCCGACCTCGATCTCCTTGTAGCCCATCTCGACGAGCAGCTCGAACATCACGCGCTTGCGCTCGGGGCTCATCGGATCGATGAGCGCCTGGTTTCCGTCGCGCAGGTCGACGGCGCACCAGCGGGGCGCCTTCTCGATGCGCCTGGACGGCCAGGTTCGGTCAGGCAGATCGACGACGATCTGCTCGTGATACGGGCGGTACTTGTGCACCGGCATGCCGCTGGGCTTCTGGGTGTTCTCCATGGTGTCGCTTCTTCTCGATTTCGTCGTTGTGTGTCGGGCCACGACGATCTCCGCGACGAGGAGGCCCTAGATCGAGGTCTCGTCGCGGCGGCTAAGGAGAAGAAGCCCACCGAGGCGCATGTAAGCAGGCTAACACGCAGATTGCGCGGTCGCGAAGGCCGCGGATCGCCGGTGGATGAGCAGGATGATCAATCTGAGACGATCCGGAACCGCGCGACACTCCTGGATATGAGCACCACTCGCCGCATCAGCGCGACGGCCGTCGCGGTCCTCGCACTCACCCTGACGGCGTGCGCCACGCCCCGCGCCGATGCCCCCGCGGCCGCTCCGCCGCCGCCGAAGCTGGGCGACGTCCGACCGGCACCGCCGACGAGCGACATCGTCGCGCAGGGCACCGTGATGGACGACGCGGGCGAGATCTCGCTGTGCACGGGCCCCATGACGATGATCTACCCGCCGCAGTGCTCGGGCATCCCGCTCGAGGGCTGGGACTGGGCCGCCGCCGACGGCGAGGAGTCGGCCGAGGGCCGCACGTGGGGCACCTACGCCGTCACGGGCGGCTTCGACGGCGAGCGGATCACGGTCACCGCTCCCCCGATCCCGCTCGCGCTCTACGACCCCATGGCACCCGAGGACCCGACCGGCGGCGCACCGGGGAAGACCGACGAGGCGACGCTCGCGGAGATCCAGCAGACCGTGACGGATCGCCTGGGCGACGAGGTGCAGGTCGCCTACGTCGAGAACGGGTACGTGCATGTGCAGGTGCTGTGGGACGACGGCACCTATCAGGATGCCGCCGACGCCGAGTTCGGTGACGACGTCGTGATCGTCACGACGCTCCTGCAGCCCGTCTCCTGAGTTTCGCCGGGGCGCTCCCGCATTCGGGGCGGTCGAGCGCCCCGGCGATTGTTTCGACTCAGGCGCGCTCTCCCGCGCTCAGGCTCGACCGATCAGAATCCCAGGCGACCCAGCTGCTTGGGGTCGCGCTGCCACTCCTTCGCCACGCGCACGTGGAGCTTCAGGAACACCTTCGTGCCGACGAGCGTCTCGATCTGGGCGCGGGCGCGGGCGCCGACGTCGCGCAGACGCGAGCCCTTGTGGCCGATGATGATCGCCTTCTGGCTGTCGCGCTCGACGACGACGCTCGCGTGCACATCGGTCAGGTCGTCCCGGTCCTCGCGCAGGGAGATCTCATCGAGCGTCACGGCGATCGAGTGCGGAAGCTCGTCGCGCACGCCCTCGAGCGCCGCCTCGCGGATGATCTCGGCGATCCGGTCCTCGAGGGTCTCATCGGTGACGACGCCCTCCTCGTAGAGCGGCGGGCCCTCGGGCATCAGGGCGAGCAGCTCGTCGCTCAGCACCTCCAGCTGGTCGCCGGTGAGAGAGGACAGCGGGATGACCGCGGCCCAGTCCTCGCGCAGCGCGTTGACCTCGAGGAGACGCTCCATGATCTGGTCGGACGAGGCGGCATCCGTCTTCGTCACGATCGCGACCTTCTTGGCGCGCGGGTAGCCGTCGAGCGACTCGGCGATGCGGCGGTCGCCGGGGCCGACCTTCTCGGGCGCCGGAGCGCAGAACGCGATGACGTCCACGTCGCCCAGCACCTGCTCGACGAGGTCGTTCAGGCGCTGGCCGAGAAGGGTCCGCGGCTTGTGGATGCCCGGCGTGTCGACGACGACGAGCTGACCGGCCGGCCGGTTCAGGATGCCCCGGATCGCGCGTCGCGTTGTCTGCGGCTTCTCGCTCGTGATGGCGACCTTCTCGCCCACCAGCGCGTTCATCAGGGTGGACTTGCCGACGTTCGGCCGCCCCACGAACGTCACGAACCCGGATCGCGGTGACTCAGTCATCGTCTCTCTCCCTGTACTCCTCGATCGTCCGCAGCGCCTCTCCGCGCTCGACGAACACCGTCGCGATGCCGCGGCCGCGTCCCCGCGACGTTCCGCCGGTGATCACGATCCCGGCCACCTCTGCCACGTCGCCCGGCTGGGGCACACGTCCGAGGGTCTTGGCCATCAGGCCGCCGATCGAGTCGACGTCCTCGTCCTCCAGCTCGACGCCGAACAGGTCGCCGACCTCGTCCAGCGACAGTCGCGAGCTCACGCGATAGCGGCCGCCTGCAAGCTCGACGATCTCCTTCGAGGGCACGTCGTACTCGTCGGCGATCTCGCCCACGAGCTCCTCGATGAGGTCCTCGAGGGTGACGAGCCCGGCGATCCCGCCGTACTCGTCCACCACGAGGCAGACGTGCACGGCGTCGCGCTTCATCTGCTGCAGCAGCGTCTCCGCGCGCATCTGCTCGGGAACGAACACGGCGGGGCGCGCGATCCCGCGGATGCCGGCGTCGCGCCACAGCCCCGAGTCGCGGAGCCCCGCGGCATCGCGGAAGCCGAACTGCACGACGTCCTTCAGGTACAGCACGCCGATGATGTCGTCGACCTCCCCGTCCACGACGGGCATGCGGGAGATCCCGCGGTCGAGGAACAGGCGCATCGCCTCGTGGATCGTGGCGTCGGCCTCGACGGTCACCATCTCGGTGCGCGGCACCATGACGGCGCGGACGACCTGGTCGGTGAAGTCGAAGACCGAGTGGATGAGTGCCCGGTCGTCCGCCTCGATGAGGGCGTGCGACGCGGCCTCGTCGACGATGCTGAGCAGCTGCTCCTCCGACTCGAAGCTGCGGCGGCCACCGCCGGGAGTCAGGCGGTTTCCGAAGGCGGCGAGAAGGCTCGACAGCGGGCCGAGAACGATGAGGACCGCGCGCACGAGGGAGGCCGTGAACGGCAGCAGGGTCGACGCGTAGCGGCGCCCGAAGGTGGCGGGGATCGACGCCACGGCGACGAACGACACGCCCGTCATCAGCAGCGCCGTGACGAGCAGGGCCCACCAGATGCTGTTCAGGATGAGCGTGAACGCCGCCGTCACCAGCACCGCGGCCGCGGTCTCGGCGAACACGCGCACGAACACGATCACGCCCGCGTGGCGATCCGGATCGGCCGCGATGCGCGCCAGGGCCTTCGCGCTGCGACCCTCAGACGCGAGGTCGACGAGGTCGCCGCGGGACGTCACGGACAGCGCCGCGTCGATCGCCGACATGAGGCCGGCGAACAGCACGAACAGCAGCCCGCCGACGAGCAGCAGCGAGGCGACGGGGGTCAGGAGATCCGCGGGGAGGTCTGTCATCCGTCAGTACTCACGCCGACCGGCGGCGCTCCGCCGCGGCGAACGCGGCGATGAGCTCGCGCTGCAGGCCGAACATCTCGCGCTCCTCCTCGGGCTCCGCGTGGTCGTAGCCGAGAAGGTGAAGCAGGCCGTGTGTGGTGAGCAGGATGAGCTCGTCCATCGTGGAGTGACCGGCCGTCTCCGCCTGCGACTCCGCGACCTGCGGGCACAGCACGATGTCACCCAGCAGCCCGGGAGGGGTCGGCTGGTCCTCGGTCCCGGGGCGGAGCTCATCCATCGGGAAGCTCAGCACATCGGTCGGGCCTGGCTCGTCCATCCACTGCAGGTGCAGCTGCTCCATCGCGCCCTCGTCGACGAGCACGATCGCCACGTCGGCGTCCGGCGACACGTTCAGCGCCGCCAGGTTGTGCTGCGTGAGGCGCAGCAGCACCGACTCGTCGATCTCGACGGCGGACTCGTTGTTGATGTCGATCACGATCGTCCTCGCTTGGGCATGCGGTCACGCGGACCGGTGGGGCGCGCAGTGGCGGCACGGCGCTCGGCGCGGTTGGCGAACTCGCTCGCCTCGTCGCGCTCGTGCCGGGCGGCGAGGCGGCGCTCGTCGTACTCGCTGTACGCGTCGACGATGCGGCCGACCAGCGAGTGGCGCACGACGTCGTCGCTCGTCAGGCGCGAGAAGTGGATGTCGTCGATCCTGTCGAGCACGCGCGTCACGAGCCGCAGGCCGGACGCGCCCTGCGGCAGGTCGACCTGGGTGATGTCGCCCGTGACGACCATCTTCGTGCCGAAGCCGAGACGGGTCAGGAACATCTTCATCTGCTCGGGCGTGGTGTTCTGCGCCTCGTCGAGCACGACGAACGAGTTGTTGAGCGTGCGACCGCGCATGTAGGCGAGCGGGGCGACCTCGATCGTGCCGGTCGCCATCAGCTTCGGGACGAGCTCGGGATCCATCATCTCGTTGAGCGCGTCGTACAGCGGGCGCAGGTACGGGTCGATCTTGTCGGTCAGCGTGCCGGGAAGGAAGCCGAGCCGCTCCCCCGCCTCCACGGCGGGCCGGGTCAGGATGATCCGGTCGACCTCGCGACGCTGCAGCGATTGCACCGCCTTGGCCATGGCGAGGTAGGTCTTGCCGGTTCCGGCGGGACCGATCCCGAACACGATGGTGTTCTCGTCGATCGCGTCGACGTACTCCTTCTGCCCCACGGTCTTGGGCCGGATCGTCTTGCCTCGGCTCGACAGGATCGCCTCGCCCATGACCTCGCTGGGTCGCGGGCCCGACTCGTCGCGCAGCATCCGGGCAGAGCTCTGCACGTCGGCCTCACCGAGCGCGTGGCCGGCCTTTGTCATGTGCAGCAGCTCGTCGACGAGTGTGCGCGCGGCGCGCACCTCGGCGGCCTCTCCGCGCAGGGTGATCTCGTTGCCGCGGACGTGGACGTCCACGCGCGGATGGGCCTTCTCGACCATGCGCAGCAGGCGGTCCTGCGGGCCGAGCAGCTGCACCATCGCCACGCCGTCGGCCGTCACGGTGTCGGTGACGATGTCGTCGCGGTTCGCGTCACTCACCGACGAGGCTCTTCTCTCCAAGGCCGCCCGCGAGCAGATGCGCGTGGACGTGGAAGACGGTCTGCCCGGCGCCGGCGCCGGTGTTGAAGATGAGACGGAAGTCGCCGTCGTCGGCGTGCTCGCGGCCGAGGCGCTTGGCCAGGGCGATCATCTCGGCGAGGAGCGTCGCATCCCCGGCGGCGAGCTCGGTGACGTCGCGGTACTCCTGCGTCTTGGGGATCACGAGCAGGTGCACCGGCGCCTGCGGGGCGATGTCCCTGATGGCGAACACGCGCTCGGTCTCGGCGACGATCTCGCCGGGGATGTCTCCCTGCAGGATGCGGGTGAAGATCGAGGGTTCAGCCATGTCGTCCAGTCTATGCGCGGGGCCCCGCCGCCGGTCGTCGAGCACACACCCCGGTCCGCCGACGCCGCCGCAAGGTCCAGACCGTTTCGACTCCTCGCTTCGCTCGTCGCTCAACGACCGAAGGCGGAGGTCACCAGCGGCCGAGGCGCGCGTTCACGAGCGCGAGAGCGGCGGGCCCCGCGGTCGAGGTGCGCAGCACCGTGTCACCCAGGCGCACACGGGTCGCGCCGGCCTCCTCGAGACGGGCGAGCTCCTCGGGCGCGATGCCGCCCTCCGGGCCCACGACGAGCAGGATGGACCCCGCGTCCGCAAGGTCGACCGCGCTCAGCCGCACTTCCGCCGTCGGCTCGAGCACGAGGATGCGGTCGCCCCGCGCGGCGAGAGCGGCCGTCGTGGCGATCGGCGTGACCTCGGGAAGCCAGGCGCGGTGCGCCTGCTTCGCGGCCTCGCGCACGATGGTCGCCCAGCGGGTGCGGCCCTTCTCGGCCTTCGGCCCCTCCCAGCGCGAGACGGAGCGCGACGCCTGCCACGGCACGATCTCGTCGACACCCAGCTCGGTCGCCGCCTGCACCGCGAGCTCGTCCCGGTCGCCCTTCGCCAGCGCCTGGGCCAGCGCGATGCGCGGGCTCGGCGCGTCCTCGTCACGGCGCGCGACGATCCGGACGACCACCTCGCGCGGGGCGACGCTCTCGCACTCGCCCTCCAGCCAGGCTCCCCGGCCGTCTGTCACCGTGACCGCCTCGCCCACGCGCACGCGGCGCACCGCGGCGGCATGGTGGGCCTCCGCTCCCGCGAGCGTCAGCGTGTCGCCCGGCGCGACGGCGCCGGCCGTCTCGTCGATGAAGTGAAGGGCCATCGGATCAGCCCTGCCGGAAGCGGTCGCGCAGCTTCGAGAACAGCCCCTGGTGGAACTCCGCCAGTCGCGGCGCCGGCGCCTTTGTGCGCTTCGCGAGCTCCTCGACCAGCGCGCGCTCCTTGGCGTCGAGCCGCGTCGGGGTGACCACGTGCACGCCGACCCGCAGATCGCCGCGCTGGCCCGAACGCAGCCCGGTGATGCCGCGGTCCTTGATGGTCAGCACGTCGCCGCCCTGCACGCCGGGGCGCAGTTCGAGGTCGACGGGCCCGTCGAGCGCCTCGATCGTCGTGGTCGAGCCAAGGATCGCATCGGTCATCGAGACCTCGAGCGTCGCGAGCAGGTCGTCGCCGTCGCGGCTGAACACCGGGTGCGGCGTGACCTGCACCTCGATGTAGAGGTCGCCGTTCGGGCCGCCCGCGGGACCGACCTCGCCCGAGCCGGGAAGCTGCAGCCGCAGGCCCGACTCGACGCCGGCGGGGATGTCGACCGACACGGTGCGGCGCGAGCGCACGCGGCCCTGACCGCCGCACGTCGGGCACGGGTGAGGGATCGTCGTGCCGTACCCCTGGCATGCGCCGCAGGGCTGGGAGGTGACGACGTTGCCGAGCAGGCTGCGCACCTGGCGCTGCACGTGACCGGAGCCGCCGCAGATCTCGCAGCGCTCGGGGCCGGTGCCCGGCTGGCAGCACGAGCCGTTGCACGTCTCGCACAGCACGGCCGTGTCGACCTCGAGGTCGCGGTGGGCGCCGAAGACGACGTCGCCGAGCTCGAGCGTGACGCGCACGAGCGCATCCTGGCCCCGCTCGCGGCGGGAGCGCGGGCGACCGCCGCGGCCGCCGCCACCCGCGCCGAAGAAGGTCTCGAAGATGTCGCTGAAGCCGCCGAAGCCGCCCGCCCCGCCGAACATGCTGTCCTCGCCGCCCATGTCGTAGCGGCGGCGCTTCTCGTCGTCGCTCAGCACCTCGTAGGCGTGGGTGACGAGCTTGAACTTCTCGGCCGCGTCCTCGCTGGGATTCACGTCGGGGTGAAGCTGGCGCGCCAGCTTGCGATAGGCCTTCTTGATCTCGTCGGAGCTCGCCTCGCGCGACACTCCGAGCACCTCGTAGTGGTCAGCCACAGTCCGCCTCTCGGGGGTCGCGCACCCGCGCGGCCCCGCACTTTCGATGGATCGCGCTCGGGCGATCCCGGTTGATCGATGCCGCTTACCGGCGGTTCTCGTCCTCGTCGAGCAGCCTGGTGAGGTACCGCGCCACGGCGCGAGCCGCCGCCAGGTTGCTCGGGTAATCCATCCGCGTCGGACCCATCAGCCCCACACGTGCCCGGCCCACGCCGGCGTCGTAGTCGCTGGCGATGACGGAGGCCTCCGTCAGCCCGAACGAGTCGTTCTCGCGTCCGATGCTCGCCGACAGGCCCTTCTCATCCGCCGCCATCTCCGACATCAGCCGCAGCAGGGTGACCTGCTCCTCGATCGCCTGGAGCAGCGGATGGATGCTGCCGCGGAAGTCCTGCTCGCGCTTGGCGAGCGTCGCCGCCCCCGCCATCACGAGGCGATCCTGCCGGAACTCGTCGAGCTCCTCCCCGGCGACGGCGGCGATCGTGAGGAGCGCCTCGTCGAGCCGCGACCGGTCGGCGGGCGCCGATGCGCGCAGCTCCTCGATCCGCTCGGAGCCGGATCGCACGGAGCGTCCGGTGATGAGCGAGGCGAGCTGCGCGCGAAGCAGCGCCACATCCTGCTCGTCGACGCCGCTCGGGGTCGCCGTCAGCCGCTGCGACACGCGGCCGGTGTCGGTCACGATGATGACGAGCATCCGGAACTCGTCCAGCCGCACGAGTTCGACGTGGGTCACGTTCGCCGAGGCGAACGACGGGTACTGGACGAGTGCGACCTGGCCGGTGAGCTGCGTGAGCAGGCGCACGGTTCGCGCAAGCAGGTCATCGAGGTCGGCCGGATCCTGCAGGAAGGTCGAGATCGCCGCGCGCTGCGCCGTGGAGAGCGGCCGCAGCTCGGCAAGGTGGTCGACGAAGACCCGGTAGCCCTTGTCGGTGGGCACCCGGCCGGACGAGGTGTGCGGAGCGGTGATCAGCTCCTCGTCCTCGAGCAGCGCCATGTCGTTGCGGATGGTCGCCGCCGACACCCCGAAGGCGTGGCGTTCGACGATCGACTTGCTGCCGACAGGTTCGTGCGTGTCGACGTAGTCCTGCACGATCGCGCGCAGGACCTGCAGTCCGCGGTCCGTGACCATGGGCACCTCCCGTCGCGCTTGGCACTCACTCGTTCTGAGTGCCAATTCTAGCGAGGTTCGGCGTCGCGTCGCTGAGCAGGCGAGGCGAGTCGAAACGACCCGGCTCCGCGAGGCGCCGACGACTTCTCCGGAGATGTCGACTTCTCCGGATGGATCCGCCCGGTGCCGTCCGGAGTACGCGGCATCTCCGAAGTAGCCGTACGCGGACGTGGCCGCGAGAGGGTGCAATCACTCCGTGAGCGCACGCACGACCGCGTCGGCGAGGAGGCGTCCGCGCAGGGTGAGCACGACGCGGCCGCGGATGGCCGCCGCGCCATCCACGAGACCGTCGGCCACGAGACCGGCGACATTGCGCCGAGCATCAGCACCCAGGGACTCGATGGCGAGCCCCTCGCGGATCCGGCTCTCGAGCAGCACGCGCTCGAGCGCGCGGGCATCGGCATCCGGCGTCTCCCGTCCGGCCGCGGGCGACTCGCCGAGCGCCAGGCGCTGGGCGTACGCGGCGGGATGCTTCACGTTCCACCAGCGCAGGCCGCCCACGTGGCTGTGGGCGCCCGGGCCGAACCCCCACCAGTCGGAGCTGCGCCAATATGCGAGGTTGTGCCGCGAGCGGTGGCGCTCGTTACGTGCCCAGTTGCTGACCTCGTACCACTCGAAGCCTGCGGCGCCGAGCTTGGCGTCCGCGAGCTCGTACATGTCGGCCTGCAGATCGTCGTCCGGCACGGGCACCTCACCGCGTTTGATCTGGCGGGCGAGCTTCGTGCCGTCCTCGATGATCAGCGCGTAGGCCGAGATGTGGTCGGACTCGAGCGCGAGGGCGGCGTCCAGCGAGGCCTCCCAGTCGGCGAGGGTCTCCCCCGGCGCGCCGTAGATGAGGTCGACGCTGACATCCAGCCCCGCGTCCCGCGCGGCGTCCACCGCCGTGCGCACGTTCGACGGCGTGTGCGTGCGATCGAGCGCCGCGAGCACATGCGGCACCGACGACTGCATCCCGATCGACATGCGGTTCACACCGGATGCCGCGAGCTCGCGCACGACGGCGGGTGTCACCGTGTCGGGGTTCGCCTCCACCGTGACCTCGGCACCGTCCGCGAGGCCGAACGCGTCGCGCACGCCGTCGAGCATCCGCCCCAGATCGCCCGCGGGCAGCAGCGTCGGCGTGCCGCCGCCGAAGAACACGGTGCGCGCCGGGCGCAGCTCGCCCGCGTCCGCCAGCACCTCGCGGCCGAGCGCGATCTCGCGCAGCAGCGTGTCGGCGTACTCGTCCTGGCGCGCCCCGCGCAGCTCGCTCGACGTGTACGTGTTGAAGTCGCAGTAGCCGCAGCGCACGCGGCAGAACGGCACGTGCAGATACACGCCGAAGTCGACATCCGGATCGATCAGGATCCCGTCGGGCAGGCGTCCGTCGGCCGGGGCCGGATCGCCGAGGGGCAGCGGGCCGGCCATCAGCGGCCCGTCACGAACCCGGCGTGGCGAACAGCGGGGAGATCGCGCGCAGGTACCCGGCGAACAGCGCCCGGCGGCGACGGCGGACGAAGCCCTTGAACATCCGGTACAGCAGCCCCACGCCGCGGTCGAAGGCCTTCACGGTGAACCACACCTCGTCGTTGTCGCGCCACTCGACCATGAACGACTCCTCGCCGCTGACCATGGATCCGCCGACGGTGCCGAGGGCGAAGCCGACGCGGCGCGCCTCCTCGATCACGAAGATGACCCGCAGCTCGGCGTCGGCGCGCATCCCGTTGACGCGGCCGTGCACGCGAAGCGTCGTTCCGGGGCCCGCATACGGAGTGCCCTCGGCGTCGTAGCGCTGGTCGCTCTCGAGCTTGGAGGGAGCCACCGGGTTGCCCTCGCCGTCGAAGCTCACTCCCGAATAGGCCGGTCCCGGCGCCGGGCGCACGTCCGTCACCTTCAGGCCCGCGCCCTTCAGCGCACCCCACGACAGCAGGGCGTCGCCCGCCGTGCGGAAACGCTCCTCGCCACTGCCGATGCGCCACGAATCCGCGGCCGGGATGCTGTGCTCCGGCGGGTACTGGAGCAGGTCGTTCGCCTGGGTGGCGCCGACGGCCGCATAGTCGACCGTCTCGTCCTGGAAGGTGCCGCGACGCATGTGATCCACCCTACGTGCCGAGCCTGAGCGGCTACTTGGCCTTCGCCTCGACGTCGCCCGACAGCGCCGCGATGAACGCGTTCTGGGGCACCTCGACGCGACCGATGGTCTTCATGCGCTTCTTGCCCTCCTTCTGCTTCTCGAGCAGCTTGCGCTTGCGGCTGATGTCACCGCCGTAGCACTTGGCGAGCACGTCCTTGCGCATCGCGCGGATGTTCTCGCGCGCGATGATCCGCGCGCCGATCGCCGCCTGGATCGGCACCTCGAACTGCTGGCGAGGGATCAGCTTGCGCAGGCGCTCGGTCATCGTCGTGCCGTAGGCGTAGGCCTTCTCGCGGTGGACGATCGCGCTGAACGCGTCGACGCGGTCGCCCTGCAACAGGATGTCGACCTTCACCAGGTCGGCCTCCTGCCGGCCGGCGGGCTCGTAGTCGAGGCTCGCGTAGCCCTGCGTGCGGCTCTTGAGCTGGTCGAAGAAGTCGAACACGATCTCGCCGAGCGGCATCGTGTACTTCAGCTCGACGCGCTCCTCCGAGAGGTAGTCCATGCCGAGCAGCGTGCCGCGACGCGTCTGGCAGAGGTCCATGATCGTGCCGACGTAGTCCTTCGGCGCGAGGATCGACGCCTTCACGATGGGCTCGGTGACGGCGTTGATCTTGCCGTCGGGGTACTCGCTCGGGTTGGTCACGACGATCGTCTCGCCCGTCTCGGTCGTGACCTCGTAGATCACGCTCGGAGCGGTGGTGATCAGGTCGAGGCCGAACTCGCGCTCGAGCCGCTCGGTGATGATCTCGAGGTGAAGCAGGCCGAGGAACCCGCAGCGGAAGCCGAAGCCCAGCGCGACCGAGGTCTCGGGCTCGTACGCGAGCGAGGCATCCGACAGCTTCAGCTTGTCGAGGGCGTCGCGCAGATCCGGGTAGTCGCTCGCATCGATCGGATACAGACCCGAGTACACCATCGGCTTGGGGTCGACGTAGCCGGCCAGCGCGTCGCTCGCGGGCGTACGTGCGTTCGTGACGGTGTCGCCGACCTTCGACTGGCGCACGTCCTTCACGCCCGTGATGAGGTAGCCCACCTCGCCCACGCCGAGGCCCTTCGACGGCACCGGCTCGGGTGCAGACACGCCGATCTCGAGAAGCTCGTGCGTCGCCTTGGTCGACATCATCTGCACGCGCTCGCGCGGCGACAGCGATCCGTCGATCATTCGCACGTAGGTGATGACGCCGCGGTACGCGTCGTACACGGAGTCGAAGATCATCGCGCGGGCCGGCGCATCCGCGTCGCCCTTCGGGGCCGGGATCTCGCGCACGAGGCGGTCGAGCAGCTCCTCGACGCCCTGCCCGGTCTTGCCGGACACACGCAGCACGTCGTCGGGGCTGCCGCCGATCAGGTCGGCGAGCTCCTTGGCGAAGCGATCCGGATCGGCCGCGGGAAGGTCGATCTTGTTCAGCACCGGGATGATCGTCAGGTCGTTCTCGAGCGCGAGGTACAGGTTCGCGAGCGTCTGGGCCTCGATGCCCTGCGCCGCGTCGACGAGCAGGATGGCGCCCTCGCACGCGGCGAGCGAGCGCGAGACCTCGTAGGTGAAGTCGACGTGACCCGGGGTGTCGATCATGTTCAGTGCGACCGTCACGTCCGGTCCCTGAGCCTGCCGAAGGGTCCACGGCATGCGCACCGCCTGCGACTTGATCGTGATGCCGCGCTCGCGCTCGATGTCCATCCGGTCGAGGTACTGCGCGCGCATATCGCGGTCGGAGACCACGCCGGTGATCTGCAGCATGCGGTCGGCCAGGGTGGACTTGCCGTGGTCGATGTGGGCGATGATGCAGAAGTTGCGGATGCGCTCGGGGGGCGTCGCGGCAGGCTCGAGCGGAGTAGAGGCGCGGGGTGACATGTCCGTTCGATTCTACGGTCCCCCTCCCCCTTCCCCTTCCCGCCTCTCCCACGGGGCAGAACGCCCACTTGCGATACACACGCGCCTGCGTGCACCATGCAGGTTGCACGGCGATAGCGCTTGTGTTGCATGTTTTTCACGGCGAGAGCACAGATAGGTAACGCTTTTCGCACCGGTGAGCGCCTTCGATGGTGAGGGCGCAGCCGCGGGGTAGAGTCCCCGTCAACGTCTGTTACGAAAGAAGTCCTACGCCTTGATCCGTTTTATGCTGCGCCGCACTGCGGGCTGGCTGCTGATGATCGTGGCGGTGACCAATCTGACGTACTTCCTCGCCTGGGGTTATCTCGACCCTCGCGCGAACTACGTCGGCCGCCGCCCTCCCCTGACCGAAGAGCAGATCGTCGGTCTGCTGCGCCCGCGCAATCTCGACGACAAGATCCCGCTCATCGAGCGCTGGTGGGGCTGGTTCAGCAGCATCGTCTTCCGGTGGGACTGGGGCGTCAGCCCCGTCGGCCAGTCGGTCAACGAGCAGGTCGCCTACCGCATGTGGGTATCCGCCGAGCTGATGCTCGGCGCGACGATCCTGCTGACGCTCGTCGGCATCGGCCTCGGCGTGTACACCGCCTCGCGTCAGTACAAGACCGCGGATCGCGTCTGGCAGGGCGTCTCGATCGTCACGATGAACATCCCCGTCGTCGTCGGTGCGCTCGCCATCGTGCTGCTGGCGATCGCCCTCAACGACGCGGTCGGCACCCGCATCTTCTACGTGACCGGAGCCGCGTCGCTCGGGGTCAGTGGTTTCTTCCCCGTGCTCCTCGACACGCTGCAGCATCTCGTTCTTCCCACGCTCGCGCTCGTGCTCACGGGGTACGCGCAGTACCACTTCCTGCAGCGCTCGCTGCTTCTGGACAACATCAAGACCGACTACGTGCGCATGGCACGGGCGAAGGGCCTGACGAAGTCGCAGGCCGTCCGCCGGCACGCTCTCCGCACCTCGCTGATCCCCGTCGCGACCCAGGTGGCGTTCTCGATCCCCGCGATCTTCACCGGCGCGATCCTGACCGAGCGGATCTTCGCGTGGGAGGGCATGGGCAAGTACTTCCTCGACACGATCACGAACAACGACATTCACGGTGTCGTCGCCGTCGCGGCCTTTAGCGCCGTGTTCACGGCGGTCGGCGCGGTGCTCTCCGATGTCGCCGTCGTGGTCCTCGATCCTCGAGTGCGGGTGAGCTGACATGAGCGTGACGAACAGTCTGATCGATCCCCTCGAGCACGGCGACAACCCGCCGCCGTCCAACACCGAGCTGCGCGCGCCGGGCCGCAAGCGCATGTCGAAGTGGGAGCTCTACGGCCGCCGCTTCGCGCGCAACCGCGGCGCCCTCGTCGGCCTGGTCATCTTCGCCGTGCTCGTGCTGTTCGCGGTCATCGGGCCGCTGTTCCAGCAGTACGACCACATCGAGCTCGACTTCCTGTCGCTCAGCGACCCGCCCAGCGCCGAGCACTGGTTCGGCACCAACGGCTCGGGCAACGACGTGTACGCGATGGTCGTCGTGGGCCTGCAGCGGTCGCTCATGATCGCCCTGGTCGTCTCGATCGGCACGACCGTCCTGTCGGCCGTGATCGGCGCGGCGGCCGCGTACTTCCGCGGCACGGTCGAGCGCGTCACGCTGCTCATCATCCACTTCCTCATGGTCACGCCGACGTTCCTGATCCTCGCGATGATCTCGAACGACGCCGGCGGCGACTGGCGCGTGATCTCGCTCGTCATGATCCTCACGGGCTGGTTCTTCTCCGCCCGGGTGATCTGGACCCTGTCGCTGTCCATCCGCGAGCGCGAGTACGTGCAGGCGGCGCGCTACATGGGCGTCAAGGGCTTCACGATCGTGCTGCGCCACATGCTGCCGAACATCGGGTCGCTGCTCGTGATCAACTTCACGCTCGGCGTGGTCACGGCCGTGCTGACCGAGACCGGCCTGTCGTTCATCGGCTTCGGCGTGAAGCTGCCGGACGTCTCGCTCGGCTCGCTGATCGGCATCGGCGCGAACAGCGTCTCGAGCGCACCGTGGCTGTTTTATTTCCCGGCCGGCGCCCTGACGCTGCTGACCGTCTCGATGGCGCTCGTCGCCGACGGCCTGCGCGACGCGCTCGACCCGACCTCGGCGGCGGGAGGCCGCGCATGACAATCGCAGACACCACACTCCCGAGCGCCACGTCCAAGCCGGTGCTGACCGTCCGGGACCTCACCGTGAGCTTCCCGTCGGAGGCCGGTCGCGTCGACGCCGTGCGCGGCGTCTCCTTCGACCTGCTCCCCGGGCGCACTCTCGGCATCGTCGGCGAGTCCGGATCCGGCAAGTCGGTGACGTCGCTCGCCGTCATGGGCCTGCTCGACGACAATGCGCGCATCGGCGGATCGATCCAGTTCGACGGCGAGGAGCTGCTCGGCAAGAGCGACGCCCAGCTGTCGAAGCTGCGCGGCAACGGCATCGCCATGATCTTCCAGGACCCGCTGACCTCGCTGACGCCCGTCTTCACGATCGGCGACCAGATCATCGAGGCCCTCACCGTGCACGACGGTCGCATGTCGCGCCAGGCGGCGACGGCGCGCGCCATCGAGCTGCTGCGCCTCGTGGGGATCCCGAACCCCGAGAACCGCCTGAAGGCGTTCCCGCACGAGTTCTCCGGCGGAATGCGTCAGCGCGTCGTCATCGCGATCGCGATGGCGAACCGCCCGAAGCTGATCATCGCGGATGAGCCGACAACGGCCCTCGACGTGACGATCCAGGCGCAGATCCTCGAGCTGATCAAGACCGCGCAGCGCGAGACCGGAGCCGCGGTGATCATGATCACTCACGACATGGGTGTCGTCGCCAACATCGCCGACGACGTGCTCGTGATGTACGCAGGCAAGCCCATCGAGCAGTCCCCCGTCGACGAGCTGTTCGCCGACACCCGCATGCCGTACTCGATCGGTCTGCTGGGCGCGATCCCGCGCGTGGACAAGGCCGAGAAGCAGCCGCTGGTGCCGATCAAAGGCAACCCGCCGCTGCTCGTGAATCTGCCCGACGCCTGCCCGTTCGCCGACCGGTGCCCGATCGCCGTGGACGCGTGTCGCAGGAAGGAGCCCGAGCTGCTCCCCGTCGGCGGCAAGGAGGACCACCGGGCGGCATGCATCCGGGCAGAGGAGATCCGCGCCGGCTTCATCGACGGCCACCCCGTCTACCCCGTGCCGGAGATCCCCACCTCCGAGCTCGTGCGCACGCCCCGCGAGGAGCGTCCGGCCACACTCGAGGTCGAGAACCTCTCGAAGACGTTCCCGCTCACGCGCGGAGCCTTCTTCAAGCGCAGGATCGGCGACGTGCATGCCGTCAAGAACGTCTCCTTCGACGTCCGCGAGGGCGAGTGCATGGCGATCGTCGGCGAGTCGGGCTCCGGCAAGACGACGACGCTGCTGCAGATCATGGACCTCGCCGCCCAGCAGGACGGCGACATCCGCATCAACGGCGTCAGCGTCGCCGATGTGAAGTCGGGCCGCGCCGAGCGCGATCTGCGCCGCGACATCCAGATCGTCTTCCAGGATCCGATGGGCGCACTCGACCCCCGCATGACGGTCTTCGATATCATCGCCGAGCCGCTGCGCACCATCGGCGAGCCGAAGAGCCGCATCGAGTCGCGTGTCGACGAGCTCATGGACCTCGTGGGCCTGAACCCGGCGCACAGCGACCGGTTCCCCACCGCCTTCTCGGGCGGTCAGCGACAGCGCATCGGCATCGCGCGTGCGCTCGCGACGAATCCCAAGGTCGTCGTGCTGGACGAGCCGGTGTCGGCGCTCGACGTCTCCATCCAGGCGGGCGTCATCAATCTTCTCGACGAGCTCAAGGTCAGACTCGGGCTCTCGTATCTGTTCGTCGCGCACGACCTGTCGGTCGTGCGTCACATCGCCGATCGTGTCGCGGTGATGTACCTCGGAAGCTTCGTCGAGCACGGCGACGTGGATGAGGTGTTCGACAACCCGCAGCATCCGTACACGCAGGCGCTGCTGTCGGCGATCCCCGTTCCCGATCCTCAGAAGGAACGGACCCGCGAGCGCATCGTGCTCACGGGCGATCTGCCGAGCCCGACCGAGCAGCCGAAGGGCTGCCCGTTCGTCAGCCGCTGCCCGCTGTACAAGACGCTCGGAGACGCGGAGCGAACCCGGTGCGAGACAGAGGTTCCGCCTCTCACCGGTCGCGAGGGGGTCCACGTGAACGCCTGCCACTACCGCTGACGTCCCACACTGCCCGACTCACAACTCAACAGTCCCCACCATTCCAGTGACGCCCACCGGGCGTCGAAAGGAGCACCAGAATGAAGCTGCAGCACAAGCTGCTGGGCGTCGTCGCCACTGGCGGCGCGCTCGCTCTGACCCTCGCCGGCTGCGCCGGCGGCGGCAACGGCAACGGCAACGACGGAGCCGGCGAAGAGGCGCCGCAGACGATCGAGGGGGCGGACTACAACCCGCAGCCGCGCGAGAACCTCGAGCAGGGCGGCGAGGTGGTCTTCCCGATCTCCGAGATCACCCCGCAGATGAACGTGAACCACTCGGACGGCTCGGTCGACACGGCGACGATCTGGGAGTGGTACAACCCCCAGACGATCCTGATGTCTCCCGAGGGCGAGGCATCGGCCAACCCCAACTACCTCACCGGCTGGGAGGCCGAGGAGGTCGACGGCAAGACGGTCGTGACGTTCACGATCAACCCCGAGGCGAAGTTCAACGACGGCACGCCGTTCACGTGGGAGTCGTACAAGGTCACGTGGGAGGCGAACCGCTCGTCCGAGGAGGGCTACCTCCCCAACTCGACCGATGGCTACTCGCTGATCGAGTCGGTCGAGCAGGGCGACGACGAGTACCAGGCCGTCGTCACGTTCTCGCAGGTCTACCCCTGGTGGCAGGGCCTGTTCTGGCACCCGCTGCACCCCGCTGTGAACAGCCCCGAGCTCTTCAACGAGGGCTACCTCGAGGAGCCGAACGCCGACTGGGGTGCCGGCCCCTACAAGATCGAGGAGTTCGACAAGAACGGCGGGACCATCTCGTTCGTGCCGAACGAGAACTGGTGGGGCGACGAGCCGCTGCTCGACAAGGTCACGTTCCGCGTGCTCGAGCCGGTCGCAGCCGTCAACGCCTTCCAGAACGGCGAGACGAACTACGTCGACAACCTCTCGGCCGACAACCTCGAGCAGCTCAAGGACGTCGAGGGTGCGGTCACCTACCGCGCCCAGCGCACGGCCACGAACCTGCTTCAGATCAACGCCGAGCGCGAGCAGTTCGCCGATCTCGAGGTCCGCGAGGCGATGTTCAAGGCGATCGACCGCGAGCAGATCAAGGAGGTCGTCTGGGACGGCCTCGGTTACACCGAGGAGCCCGTCGGCTCGCTGAACCTGTTCCCGTTCCAGGAGGGCTACGTCGACGCCCTTTCCGAGGCCGGGTACGAGTTCAACGTCGAGGACGCGAACGCGATCCTGGACGAGGCCGGATGGACGCTGAACGGCGACGTCCGCGAGAAGGACGGCGTCCAGCTCGCCGGCCGCCTCCCGATCTTCGGCGACGACCCGATCACGCAGGCGCGCGCCCAGGTCATCCAGTCGCAGCTCGCCGAGATCGGCGTCCAGGTCGAGATCGACGTTCGCCCGGCGAGCGACTTCTCGACCGTCCTGACGACGAAGGACTGGGATCTCGTTCTGCTCGGCTTCTCGTCGAGTGACCCGTACGGCGTGGCGTACATGTGTCAGCTGTACTGCTCGGACAGCGGCCTGAACCTGTCGGCCACCGGCACGCCGGAGATCGACGAGCGCATCAAGAACGAGGTGTCGGCCCTGCCGACCGCCGAGGAGCAGACCGAGGCGGGTCTCGCGCTCGAGGCCGAGATCATCGCCGAGACGTGGGGCATCCTGCCGCTGTACATGGGCCCCTGGATCTCGATGGCCTCGGAGGGCCTGGCGAACCTCACGCCGGAGACCTACACGGGTCTCGACCTGTTCGGCCTGTCGCCGGTCGAGAACGTCGGCTGGGAGAAGGGCGCGGCGGAGTAATTCGCCCGTCTGACTGAACTGATCGATCCGCTTCGGGGTCGGTGGCTGAGGCCACCGGCCCCGAAGTCGTTTCGGTAGCGTGGGTGCATGTCGGTGCAAGTCGTCCTCGTGCACGGCATCCGCACGTCCGCGACGATGTGGCGCACCCAGGTCGCGCACCTCGAGCAACGCGGCGTCGGAGCGCACGCGATCGATCTGCCCGGGCACGGCACCCGCATCGATGAGACCTTCACGCTCGAGGGCGCGATGGCTGCGATCGACGCCGCGGTGCGCTCCGCCGCCGCGATCGGCCCCGTCCTGCTCGTCGGCCACTCGATGGGCGGGCTCGTCGCGACCGAGTACGTCGGCGCGGCGGATCCACCGCCTGTCGCCGGTCTCGTCGCGGCGTCGGCAACCGCCATCCCGCGCGGGCTCGGGCTGCGCGCGTACCGGACTCTGATGCGTGGCTTCAACGCGCTGCCCGGTCGCGGGCTGATCCTGACGCGGGCGATGCTACGGGCCACGCTTCCCGACGACACACGCACCGACTTCGGCGCGGGCGGCTACGCCTTCGCCGCGCAGGACGCGGCGCTGCGCAGCCTCTCCGTGCTCGATCTGGCGGCGGCGCTGCGGCGCATCCGTGTGCCGGTGTGGTTCGTGAACGGCCAGTGGGATCAGCTGCGGCTGCACGAGAAGGTCTTCGCGAGCATGGTGCCTGGCTCCGAGCTCATCGTGGTGCCCCGGACGACGCACCTGGTCACCGCCATGCGGCCCGCGGTATTCAACCTCGTGCTGGATCTGGCGATCGCCACCGTGGAGGCGCGCGCGGACAGGGCGTCCGCGAGCGCGGCGGGCAGCACCTGACCTGCTAGACTTGGTCCTTGGCTTGCGTGTGGGTCCCACCCCACACCCGTCGAGCGACATCCCTCTACTGTCAATCGACATCGTCCGCACAACCTCTGAACGAAAGTCTTTCGACACGTGGCAAACATCAAGTCGCAGATCAAGCGCATCAAGACCAACGAGAAGGCGCGCGAGCGCAACAAGGCCGTCAAGAGCGAGCTGAAGTCCTTCGTCCGCCGCACCCGCGACGCCATCGCCTCCGGCGACAAGGCCGCCGCCGAGGCCGCGTTCGTCAAGGCCGCCAAGAAGCTCGACAAGGCCGCCAGCAAGGGCGTCATCCACAAGAACCAGGCCGCGAACCGCAAGTCGGCTCTCGCGTCCAAGGTCGCCTCGCTCTGAGCTGACTCTTCTCGAAGAACCCGTCCCCGCTGGGGGCGGGTTCTTTGCTTTGCGGCTACCGGGCCGAGGACCGCCCGCTGCTCACTCCCCGAACGGGCGGCGGGTGGCGATGACGGAGATCATCCGCTCGAGCGCGAACACCGGATCGCGCGACGCGCCCTTGACCTCGGCGTCGGCACGCGCCGCAGCCTGGATCGCGAGGCCGAGCGTCGCCTGCGTCCAGCCTGCCTGCAGGTCGCGGCGGGCGCGATCCACCTGCCAGTCCTTCATCCCGAGGCGCGCCGCGAGGGCGCGGGCCGGCTCGCGCGATCCGGCGACCTTCGCCATCGTGCGCAGCTTCATCGCGAACGCCGCCACGATCGGCACGGGATCGGCACCGGAGGCGAGGGCGTGGCGCAGCCCGACGAGCGCCTCGCCGTAGCGGCCGGCGATAGCCGTGTCGGCCACCGCGAACGCGTTGGTCTCGACGCGCCCTCCGTAGTAGCGCGTGACGATGTCCTCGGTGATGTCGCCGTCGACGTCCGAGATCAGCTGCTGGCACGCGGCGGCGAGCTCGGTGAGGTCGTCGGCGAATGCGGACAGCAGCGCCTGCAGCGCGCGGGGTGCGATCCGGCGTCCCGCCGCTTTGAACTCACCGGCGGCGAAGTCGTGCCGGTCGGCATCGCGCTTGACGGCGGGACACGGCACTTCCGCTCCCCCGCCGACGCCGGCGCGGATCGCGTCGAGCAGCTTCTTGCCGCGCACTGTCGCGCCCGTGTGGCGCAGGACGACGGTCGCACCCTCCTGCGGGTGCTCGATGTACGCGAGCGCCTCGGTGAGGAACGCGTCGCTGCACTTCTCCACTCCGGAGACGCGCACGAGACGGGGCTCGCCGAACAGCGAGGGGGCCGAGACGGCGAGCAGCGTGCCCGCCGTGTAGTCGTCGGCACGGATGTCGGCGATCTCGAGCGCCGGATCCTCGGCCTTCAGGTAATCGCGCACACCGGCGATCGCGCGCTCGGCGCACACCTCCTCGGGGCCCGACACGAGGACGATCGGCGCGGGGCGCGGGCTGCGCCACGACAGCTGCGGGATGGATGCCTTGGCCCCGCGCGCCGGAGACTTCGAAGCGGGTGCGGGAGCCATGCAGCCAGCCTACCGGCGGCCACCGACGCGACGCCGTGCGGCTCGGGTCACGGCGGCCGCTCGCGCCAGACGGACACGCCGTCCGGCGTCGGGGAGACGAGGATGAGTCCCTCGCGATCGGTGCGCCCGACCACCGTGCCGAGCGCGGTGAGCGTGTTGAGGATCTCATCGCGCGGGTGCCCGTAGTCGTTGTCGGCGCCGACCGTGATGAGCCCCACGCTCGCGTCGACCTCCTCGTACAGCGCCGCGAGCTGATCCGCGCTGCCGTGGTGCGCGACCTTCACGACCTGATACGGGCCCGCGATCCGCGCGGTGCCGAGCATCGCCGCCTGCGCTGAAGTGCCGAGATCGCCCAGCAGGATGGTGCGCGGCAGGTCGGGCCCTTCGATCTCGATGACGACGCTGGAGTCGTTGCCGGGCTCGAACGCCCGCGACTCGGCACGAGGCCAGAGCACCGTCCAGCGGGATTCACCGAGCACCCCCGTCATCCCGACGGTCGCCTGGACGCGCTGCGCGGCGCCGAGCCCGTCAAGGGCCCACTCGTCCTCGGGGCCGCCGAGGGGGCCGGGCAGCACCGTCGTCACCCGATCGCGCAGCGCCGCGGGCCCGCCGACGTGGTCGATGTCGAAGTGGCTGAGCACGAGCAGATCGACGCGGTCGATGCCGAGTCGCGACAGGCAGGCGGCAAGGGGCTCGGGGTCGGGCCCCATGTCGACGACAGCCACCGCGCCGCCCGACCGCAGGACGAGCCCATCCCCCTGCCCCACCTCGCACGCCGCGATCGCCCAGTCGCGCGGCACGGTGAGAGGCCCCGCGACAACGCCGCTCAGCGCGCTGGTGCCGGTGGAGACGCCCGCGGCCACCGCCAGCAGGGTCGCCGCGGCCGCACGCAGATGCCGGTCGACGACGCCGTCCCGCCCGGCGCGGGCGATCATCACGCCCGCGGCGGCGCCCAGCAGCGCGAGCAGGAGCGCTCCGCCGAGGCCTGGCACCCAGGCGAGCTGCCCGCCCGGCATGGCTGCGAAGGTCTGAGCGGTGGCGGCGATCCACGCCGACGGGATCCACGCGATCGCCGCCAGACCATCGGCGAGCACGGGGATGGGCGCGGCGAGGCACGCCGCCAGGCCGACGATCGTCACGATCGGCGCTGCGGGACCGGCGAGCAGGTTCGCCACGACGCCGTAGAGCGGAACCTCGGGCGCCAGCAGCACCAGCACCGGCCCGCAGGCGAGCTGCGCGGCCAGTGGCACGCTCAGGGCGGCGGCGAGCGGCAGCGGGAGCCACCGCGAGAGGCCGCGCGCGATGGGACGTGCGAGCAGCAGCAGCGACCCGGTGGCGACGACCGACAGGGCGAAACCATAACTCGTCGCGAGCCAGGGGTCGCCGATCAGCAGCACC
>NZ_JADGLL010000050.1 GCF_015235415.1 Microbacterium paludicola
GGCCCGGGCGCCGCTCCACGGAGGAAGGGGCGCCCGGACCCGGAGGATCTCACTGGTTGAGGACGACGTCCATCTCGGCGAAGAACTGCGAGACGGCCTCATCGACCGTGATGGTCCCGAAGTTCAGCTCGGTGCCGAGCTGGCGGAACTTCTCCTCGAGCGTGCCGTAGCCGACGATCGGCACGGGCGGGGCGTCGCCGAGGCGGTCGGCGATGGACTTCTCGTAGTCGGCGATCTGCTGGCTGAGCGGGTCGAGCTCGGCCGCCTCGAGGGCGGTCTCCGACGCGGGGATGCCGCGGTTCGTACCGAAGATCTCACCCGACTGCGGCGAGTTGATCAGGAAGTCGACGAGCGTCGCGGCGGCCTCGGGGTGCTCGGTGTTCGCGGCGATCGCGTGGAGCATCGAGGGCTTCAGGTACAGGTCCTTCGCGCCTTCCTCCGTGATCGGGGGAGCGACAAGGCCGAGCTCGGTGTAGCCCTCGCCCAGGTTGCCGAGGTAGCCCGAGCCGAAGTTGTCCCACGTCAGCTCACTCGCGGTGAGTGCGGTGTCGAAGGCGCCGAGCGGGGCGACTTCCTCGACGCGCTGCTGCGGCACGCCGATGCCGTCGCGGATCGCCTGGCCGGACTCCCAGAACTCGGTGAGGCGCGCCTCGTCGAAGCCGGGCTCGCCCTCCTCGTTGAACAGCTCGCCGCCCTCGGCGCGCAGCTGCAGCTCGAGGTTCTGGATGCGGCCGGTGTAGTCGCCGCCGCCGAAGAACTCGCCGCCGGCGGCCTCGGTGACCTCGCCCATCCAGGTGGTGTACTCCTCCCACGTGCCGCCCGCGAACTCTTCCACACCTGCCTGCTCGAGCAGGACCGGGTTCGTGTAGAGGCCCCACGCGTTCGTCGACGTCGGGATGGCGGTCGTGACGTCGCCGACGACGCCGATGTCGAGGATGTTCTCCGGAAGCGCGTCGGTCTTGATGATGCTGCCGAGGTAAGGGCCGAGGTCGAGCAGCAGGCCGTTCTCGGAGTACTGGCGCAGGTACGAGTAGTCGAACTGCATGACGTCGGGAAGGTTGCCGCCCGCCGCCTCGGTCTGGCGCTTCTCCCAGAACTCGGGGAAGCCGAGGAACGTGGAGTTCACCGTGATGTTCGGGTACTCCTCGTTGAACGCGGCGATGACCTCGTTGTAGAGCTCGGCGCGCACGTCGTTGCCCCAGAACGCGAGGTCGAGCGTGACCTCTTCGTTCGGGTCGACCGTCTCGGCCGGCGCGGTCTCGCCGCCCGCGCATCCGGCGAGGGCGAGGGCGGCTCCCGTCGCGACGGCGACGGCGGTGATTGCCCGCTTGGTGGTGAACATCGGTGTCCTCTCTTGAACGTCTTCGTTCTCGATGGTGCCGCGGCGTGGGTGTCCGTCGGCGCTGTGGGCGCGTCCCTCGGTGCATGGGGCGATTCGGAAAGCGCTTGCCCGCGAAGCTACCCGACAGAAAACGTTTCGCAAGGGGCCCGAGCGGCTCGCGTGAATCGATCCGGTAACGGCTGGCGCCGCCCTCGGTCAGAGCTCCCGCGAGGGATCGCCGTTCTGCGCCGCGTGGAGCCGCGCGTACCGTCCGCCCCGCGCGAGCAGGTCGTCGTGCGGCCCCTGCTCGACGATACGGCCCTGCTCGAGCACGACGATCCGGTCGGCCTTGCGCACCGTCGAGAGGCGATGGGCCACCACGAGGGTCGTGCGGCCGCGCATCAGGCGGTCGAGCGCCTGCTTCACGAGCTCCTCGGACTCGGGATCCAGCGCCGAGGTCGCCTCGTCGAGCAGCAGGATGCGCGGGTCGCGTACGAGGGCCCGCGCGATCGCGAGGCGCTGGCGCTGCCCGCCGGACAGGCGGGCGCCACGCTCGCCGACGACCGTGTTCCAGCCGTCGGGAAGGGCGTCGACGAACTCGGCCGCGTTGGCGTCGCGCAGTGCGTCCCGCAGCCGCTGCTCGGAGGTGCCGTCGAGACCGTAGGCGATGTTGTCGCGGATCGTCCCCTCGAACAGCACCGACTCCTGCGGCACCACCGAGACGAACCGGCGCACGGTGCGGAGGTCGAGTTCCTGCATGTCGCGGCCGTCGAGCAGGATCTGCCCGGAGGTCGGGCGCACGAACCCGAGCACGAGGTTGAGCATCGTCGACTTGCCCGAGCCCGACGATCCGACGAACGCCACGGTCTCCCCGGCGGCGATCTCGAGCGAGACGTCGTGGACGGCATCCCGGTCGGCGCCGTCGTAGCGGTGGGTCACCTGGTGAAGCGCGATGAGCCCCCTCACCTGCGAGACGACCTCTCGGCCCTCGTTGTGCTCGAGGTCGGGCTCGCGCAGCACCTCGGCGATCGAGCGCATCGACTCCATGCCGCGCGCTCCGACGGGGATCAGCATGAGCAGCTGCGTGAGGCCCTGCGTGAGCAGCGCGAAGTAGCTCGACAGCAGCACGACCTCGCCGGGCGAGATGGGGAGGAACCCAGTGAGGGCGAACACGGCGGCGAGTGCGAGGCATCCGAGCCCGAGCAGCTGCATCGCGACCCACGAGATCGACGCGACGTGGCCGTTGAGCATGTCGAGCTGCAGGCCCGCGCGCCGCACGCCGTCGGCGCCCGCCGAGACCCGCGAGACCGCGGTCTGCTCGAGTCCGTGGGCGCGGGTGACGGGCATGAGCGAGGCCATCTCGCCGACCCGCGCCGCGAGGCCCTCGACCTCGCGGCGGAACGTCTCGTTGCGCGCCTGGGAGCGGCGCCCGAGCGCCCATCGCAGTCCGAGTGCGATCGGCACGGCGAGCGCGTACACCGGCAGGAACTCGGGCACGGCGAGCGCGGTCATCGTGACCGCGCCGATCAGCACCATCGCCGCCGAGAGCAGCGGGTGCGTGACCTGCTGCAGCATGAGCTCGATGTTCTCGACGTCGCGGACGAGCTTGGTCTGCACGATCGACGAGCTGACTCGCGTGTGATACCCGATCGACAGGCTCTGCAGGCGCGCCGCGAGGGCGTTGCGAAGGTCTGCGCCGGTGTCGCGGACGACGGTCATGAAGTTGCGCGTGTAGACGAGGTGCATCGGGTAGTTCTGCAGCAGCAGGCAGGCCGCGATGCCGAACCAAGTGAGGACGCTCGAGACCGCGCCCCCGGTTGCCACCAGGTCGATGACCTCGGCGGTCACGACCGGCAGGAACCACAGCGGGATCTCCTTCAGCGCGAAGGCGAGCACCGCGAGGGTCAGCCGTCCGGGGCGACGCGCCAGCAGTCGCAGCACCGACCGGGCCGGGCGGGGGCTCTGGGCGATCCGGATCGTCCCGGTAAGCGCTTTCTGCATGATGGGGAGATGCTATCGGCGGCGGCATCCGCCCGGGGCCGAGGCCCGCGATCACCCGCTGCCGACGGTCGACTCCCGCACCACGAGCTCGGGCTGATAGACGCGGCGCGTGTACTCCGGCGCCGGGCCACCCGACAGGCGGGCGAGCAGCAGCTCGGCGGCGGCGCGCCCCATCTCGCGCGCCGGCTGCCGCACGGACGTGAGCGGCACGGCGGCGATCGCGGCGAACTCGATGTCGTCGTAGCCGACGACGGCGACCTCCTCCGGCACGCGCACGCCCCGGGAGACGAGCCCGTGAACGAGGCCGATGGCGAGATGGTCGTTGGACGTGACGATCCCGTCCGGTCGCTCCGACGCCGCCCGGAGCGCGAGCTCCTCGCCGAATGCGCGCCCGATGTCGGAGGCCGTGCGCTCGGTCCAGATCGGCTCGATCGTGGCACCCGGATGATCTGCCAGGGCTGCGCGTGCCCCCGCGAGCCGATCGCGCACCTGCCGCACCTCCGCGCGTGCGCCGACGAACGCCAGGCGCCGCCGTCCGAGGGACAGCAGGTGCTCGGTGGCGAGGCGCCCTCCGGCGACATCGTCGAAGGAGACCGACGACACGACCCCGCCGTCGTCCACCGCATCGACGAGCACCACCGGGATGGCGCGGCTGCGCAGGCGCTCCAGCGACGGGCCCAGCGGACCGAACGGGCTGACGAGGGCGCCGTCGACCTGCACGCGCTCGAACAGCTCAAGGTGGTCGCGCTCCTTCGCCGCATCGTCGCTCGAGTTGCCCACCAGCACCCGCAGGCCCGCCGCCGAGGCCGCGTCCTCCGCGCCGGCGACGAGCTCGGCGAAGAACGGGTTCGCGATGTTGATAACGGTCATCCCGAGCAGGCCGCTGCGCCCCGCCCGCAGCTGCTGGGCGGCGTGAAGCGGCACGTAGCTGAGCTCGTCGACCGATGCCCGCACGCGTGCGACGAGCCCCGGGCTCACCGAATCGGGCCGGTTGAGCGCGTTCGACACCGTGCTGATCGAGACGCCCGCATGCCGGGCGACGTCGCGGATGCCGACGCGTTTCATGGCTCCTGGTCCCCCGTGGTTCGAGCACCGCTCCCTCGCGGTGCGCATGTGCGGTTCATGCTAGGCGCATTCCGACAGCGGATCGCGGTAAGCGCTTTCCAATCCGGGGTGCGATGGCTAGGGTGGTCCGCATGACTCTTCCCCCTGTCGACGGCGCCGGGCATCACGACCGGGCCGCCTCGTCGCTCGCGCCGGTCCCCGAGGAGCACGCCGGATGAGCCGGAGGGTGCGGGTCGGCATCGTCGGCACCGGCGCGATCGCGCATGCGCACGCCGAGGCCGTCGCCCGCGAGCCCGAGCGCGCCGAGCTCGTCGCCGTGACCGACATCGACGCCGGCCGGGCCGCCGAGTTCGCGCAGCGGTGGGGCGGCAGGGTTGCGGCCGACCTCGACGACATGCTGGCGGCGGGCGACGTCGACCTCGTCAACCTCTGCTCGCCGCCCGGGCTGCACACCGCGCAGGGCGAGGCGGCGCTGCGGGCCGGCGCCTCGGTCTTCAGTGAGAAGCCGCCCGCCCTGTCGCTCGCCGAGTTCGACCGCCTGCGCGCGGCCGAGGAGGCATCCACCGGATGGTTCGCGACCGTGTCGCAGCACCGCTTCGGCGGGCGCGCGCAGTGGCTCGCCCGCCGGTGGCGCGAGGGTGCCCTCGGGGCTGCGATGACGGGCGTCTGCCACACGCTCTGGTATCGCCCGGACGCGTACTTCGACCTGCCGTGGCGTGGACGATGGAGCACGGAGGGCGGCGGCCCGACGATGGGCCACGGCATCCATCAGATCGACACGATGCTGTCGATCCTCGGCCCCTGGCGCGAGGTGACCGCCGTGGCGACGCGTCGTGCGCGCCCGGTCGAGACCGAGGACCTGTCGGCCGCGCTCGTGACGCTCGAATCGGGCGCGGTGGTGAGCGTCGTGAACAGCCTGCTGTCGCCGCGCGAGACGAGCTACCTGCGCTTCGACTTCGAGGCCGCCACGGTCGAGCTCGAGCACCTGTACGGCTACGAGGACGGCGACTGGCGCCTGACCGCGGCTCCGGATGCGCCCGCCTCCCTCACCGACGACTGGGAGGCGGGCGCCGGCGGCCCCGGCTCGGGCCACTCCGCGCAGTTCGCGCACGTGCTGGATGCGCTGCGCGACGGGACCCCGCCGCCGGTCACGACGCAGGATGCGCGCGACACCCTCGAGCTGCTCGCGGCGATCTACGCATCGGCGTTCGAGCGCCGCCCCGTCGCCCGGGGCGAGATCGACGCCTCGTCGCCGTTCTACGGGAGCATGGCCGGCAGCGGCGCCCCGTGGGGCGCACGCGTCTGAGCGGTACGGGCGAAGAGAGCGCTTCACGCGCGCGCCAGCAGGCGTTCACCCGGATGAGGTCGAATGCCGTTCCGTGGGGCGGATGGGCGCTGCGATCATCGGAGCCTCGGCCGTCGGCGGGGCCGGCGCCGTGGTGTTCGGCGGGCGCGCGCTGCTGCACCGGCAGGCGGCGATCGCGCGGCGGCGCATCGGCAAGCCGCTCGGCGAGCAGGCGATCGACGCCGACCGCGTCTGGCGGAAGGCGTTCGACGGCCCGCCCCTTGAGCTGCTGCTCCTCGGCGACTCGATCGCGGTGGGGCTCGGGGCCGAGCGCCGGAAGGACACGCTCGGCGCGCGGATCGCCAAGGGCGTGGCGGGCCGGCTGAAGCGCCCCGTGCGGCTGCACACCGCGGCCGTCGTCGGCTCCGAGTCGTCGGCCCTCGCCGCGCAGCTCGATGGTCTCGAGCCCGGCTACCGCGCGGACGTCGCCGTGATCATCGTCGGCGGCAACGATGTGACCCACCGCGTGCCGATCCCGGTCTCCGTCGCCCACCTGACGCGCGCGATCCGGCGGCTCCGGGTGGACGGCACGACGGTCGTCGTCGGCACCTGTCCCGACCTCGGGGCCATCCGGCCGGTGCCGCAGCCGCTGCGCGCGCTCGGCTCGCGGGTGTCGCGCCGGCTCGCCAACGCCCAGGCCGCCGCGGCCGAGGCCGTGGGTGCCCGGCCGGTGTCGCTGCGGCGCGCGGTCGGCCCGGTCTTCGTCGCGAACCCGCACGAGATGTTCAGCCTCGATCGCTTCCATCCCAGCGCGCTCGGCTATCGCCGTACGGCCGAGGCGCTCGTCCCGGCGATCATCGAGCAGCTCGAGGACGACGAAGGGCGCCCCGTCGTGGGACGCCCTTCGAGGTGAGCCGACGGATCAGGCGGCCGACCAGCCGCCGTCCGAGGCCACGATCGCGCCGGTGACGTTCGTCGAGTCGTCGCTCAGCAGCCACGTGATGGATGCCGCGAGCTGCTCGGACTGCGCCACGCCGGGCAGGATCGCCATCGCGCGCTGCACGCGCTCGGCGCCGAGCGGCGAGGCGAAGGTCGCCTCGATGTTGGTCGCGACGCCACCGGGGCACACCGCGTTGATGCGGATGCCGGTGCCCGTGTACATGAACGCGCTCGACTTGGTCAGGCCGATCACGGCGTGCTTCGACGCCGTGTAGGCGGCGCCGGCGGCCGAGCCGCGCAGGCCGGCCTCGCTGGCGACGTTGACGATCTGGCCGGCCGCGGCCTTCTGCATCGCGGGGATGACCGCGCGCATCAGCTTCATGGTGCCGGTGACGTTCACGTTGAACACGCGGTTCCACACGGCGTCGCTGACCTCGCCGACCGGCGTCATGTCGTCCATGATCCCGGCGACGTTCGCGAGGCCGTCGATCCGCTCGCCGGCCGCCTCGACGATCTTGGCGACGCCCGCGTCGTCGGTGATGTCGGCCGTGAGGGTGACGATGTCGGCCGAGTCGTGCGCGGCCTTGAACTCATCCAGGCGCTCCTGACTGATGTCGACCGCGATGACGCGGCCGCCCTCGCGCGCGACGCGGGAGGCGGTGGCGCGCCCGATGCCAGAACCGGCGCCGGTGACGATCACGGTCTTCCCCGCGAAGCGCCCCTCGGTGATCCGCTCCTGGAAGCCGGCGGGCGTCGGCGCGGGCGTGCCCTGCTCGCCGACGGCGACGGGCTCGGCCTCCCCGCCGACGGCGGCAACGAGGGAGTCGGCCATCGCCTCGGTGAACGAGCCCCGGCTCATCGACACGAGCTGCGAGAGCGAGAGGCCCTTCGCGGGCTCGAGGGAGTCGACCGAGGCGCCGCCCTTGCCGAGGAGCTCGGTGAGCGCGGCGTGACCGGCCGGGTCGGCCAGCCACTCGCCGACGGTGCTGTTCTTGCTGAGTGCCATGGTGGGTTCCTTTGATATGGCGTTCGCCGGAAGGGTTCGGGGCCGGACAGCGGGGCTCTTCCGGACAACTCTGTCCGGTAGCTATGCTACGCCGATGAGCACCGATAGTCCACGCCCCGACCGAGGTCACCGCGCGCCGAATCGCGGACCGGCGGCGGCCGCCGGAAACCGCCGCGCGCTGATCGCCGCGGCCCGCGAGATCTTCGCCGAGGAAGGCCCCGACACACCCTTCAGCGCCATCGCGAAGCGCGCCGGCGTCGGGCAGGGAACGCTCTACCGTCACTTCCCCGACCGGGTGGCCCTCGCGGTCGCGGTGTTCGAGGAGAACGTCGGCGCGCTCGAGGACGCGATGGGCGACGACGGCACGATCGCCGGCCTGCTCGACCGTGTCGCCTCGCAGGCGACGGTGTCGACCGCGTTCATCCGGCTGCTGTCGGCCGAGCATCGCGACCCGCGCGCGGGTGGGCTCGGCGAGCGCTTCGACGCGCTCGTCGTGCGTCTCGTCGAGCGCGACCGTGCGGCCGGCCGGATCGGCGATCACGTCGAGCCCGTCGACGTCGAGCTCGCCGTCAGCATGGTCGCCCACGAGCTCGCCTCCACGCCCGAGGCGGGCCGCGCCGAGGCGGCGAGGCGCGCCCTGCGCCTGTTCGGCCGCGCTTTCTCTTGAAAAGCGGCTCTCACGCTCGGGCGCCGCAAGCGGCACCGCTCGCGAGAGAGGCTGTCGCTTCGCGACAGCGGCGTGCGCTCCGCGCCCGCATCGGTCGCTCCGCTCCACGCTCGCTTCGCTCACAGGGGCATCCGGCGGCGCGCGAGGCATGCCCAGGCGCCGCGTCAAGAGGTGGACGATGTCCGCGCCGGACGTCAGGATGGACGGAGCTGCCGACGAGGGGACGACGACACATGTTCTGGAAGCGCCGCCGCACGCCCGTCCACATCGAGACGCCGCCGATGCCCGCTCCACGCCGCCTGTGGACCGACAGCCTCGGCAGCGTCGCGACCCGATCCATCCAGATCATCGCGATCGTGCTGCTCGCCGGCGGGGTCATTTGGGGGCTGCGGGTGCTCACGCTCGTCGTCATCCCGGTCCTGCTCGCGATGATCCTCGCGTGCGCGTTCGAGCCGCTCATGCGCGCCCTCCGTTCGCGCGGAATGGGGTCGTTGCCGGCGACGCTCATCGTGCTGCTCGCCATCCTGATCGTGCTCGGGGCGATCGGCTGGCTCATCACCTCCGCGGTGCGCAGCCAGTGGGAGGAGCTCTACACGCAGGCCCGCCAGGGGATCGACCACCTGCTCGCCTGGGCGCAGACCCTGCCGTTCCACATCGACGACCAGCAGATCCAGGAGTGGATCGACCAGGCGACCGGCTTCCTCACCAGCGCCCAGTTCGGCAGCGGCGCGCTCGCCGGGGTCGGCGTCGTCGCCGACTTCATCACCGGCCTCGTGCTGATGGTCGTCGTGCTGTTCTTCTTCCTGAAGGACGGACCCGAGATCTGGGAGTTCCTGCGCCGTCCCTTCACGGGTGAGTGGCACGCGCGCGCCCGTCGGGCCGGGCGCACCACGGTCGAGACCTTCGGCGCCTACATCCGCGGCACCGCGACCGTCGCCGCGGTCGACGCGGTGGGCATCGGCATCGGCCTCGCCATCCTGCAGGTGCCGCTCTGGCCCGCGCTGTCGGTCCTGGTGTTCGTGCTCGCCTTCATCCCGATCGTCGGCGCGGTGCTCGCCGGCGTCCTCGCCGCACTCGTCGCCCTCGTGGCCAACGACCTCGTCACAGCCCTGATCGTCGTGGCGATCGTCGTGGTGGTGAACCAGCTCGAGGGGAACTTCCTTCAGCCGGTGCTCATGGGCCGTGCGCTCAAGCTGCACAGCCTGGTCATCCTGATCGCGCTGACGATCGGCACGCTGCTCGGCGGCATCATCGGCGCCATCCTGTCCGTGCCGCTCACCGCCGTCGCCTGGGCGATCGTGAAGGTGTGGGACGGCCCGAACACCCCGGCGCGCTGGGCCCGCCGCAAGGACGTCGTCTCGCGCGCCTGACGGGCGAGGCCGCCGCGCGCAACCCCCTTGTCGCCTCCCGCTGGGTGGGATGGCATGGGGGCCATGACCGGATACGGCTATCACTCTTCGCACGAGCAGATCGCTCCCTCCCGGCTTCTGCAGCACGCGGTGCGCGCCCAGGAGGCCGGCTTCGACTCGGCGATGTGCTCCGACCACCTCGCACCCTGGGTGCCCGAGCAGGGGCACAGTGGCTACGCCTTCTCGTGGCTCGGCGCCGCGCTGCAGGCGACGAACCTGCCGTTCGGCGTGGTCACCGCTCCGGGACAGCGCACCCATCCGGTGACGACCGCGCAGGCGATGGCGACCCTCGCCGAGATGCACCCGGGCAGGTTCTGGGCCGCCCTCGGATCGGGTGAGGCCCTGAACGAGCACGTGACGGGGGATGCGTGGCCCGACAAGGAGACACGAGAGCGGCGCCTGCGCGAGTGCGTGGACGTCATCCGGGCCCTCCTTGCGGGCGAGGAGGTGACGCATCACGGGCTCGTGCGCGTCGACCGGGCGCGCGTGTGGTCGCTGCCGGCCGAGCCGCCGCCCATCGTCGCGGCGGCCGTGTCGGTCGAGTCCGCCGCCGAGCACGCCGCCTGGGCCGACGGTCTGATCACCGTGGGCACCGACCCGCGTGCCGCGCGCGAGGTGATCGATGCCTACCGCGGGGCGGGCGGACGCGGGCCGGTGCGGCTGCAGGTGCACCTCGCGCTCGCCGCCGACGAGGCCGAGGCGCTCGCGATGGCGCGGCGCGACTGGCGCAACGGCACGGTCGGCGCCCCTGACTGCTGGGACATCGCGATGCCGGATGAGTTAGCCCGCCGGGCGGGCGACCCGACCGACGAGCAGCTGCGGGCGGGCATCATCATCGCCTCCGATCCGTCGATCCTCCGCGACCGGCTGGCCGAGCTGGCCGACGCGGGCTTCGACGACCTGATGCTCCACCAGGTCGGGGCCTCCGCCGAGGAGCAGGAGGCGTTCATCGACACGTTCGGCGAACGCATCCTGCCCGAGCTGAGGAGCGCCTCGTGAGCAGGTTCCCGATCTCGCAGCACCAGATGCTCGAGGGTGCTCAGCGGGCGCCCATCCCGATCGACGCGGCAGACCTGTGGTGGCGGCACGCGGTGTTCTACTGCCTCGACATCGAGACCTTCCAGGACTCGGATGGCGACGGCGTGGGCGACATCCCGGGCCTGATCTCGCGCCTGCCGTATCTTGCCGATCTCGGCGTCACGTGCCTGTGGCTGATGCCCTTCTTCCCCACGGCGCACCGCGACGACGGGTACGACATCACCGACTTCTTCGCGATCGACCCGCGGCTCGGCACCCTCGGTGACATGGTCGAACTCGTGCGGGTCGCGCGCGGGCTCGGCATCCGGATCATCATCGACTTCGTGATGAACCACACGTCCGACCAGCACCCGTGGTTCACACAGGCCCGCCGCGCGAAGGACGACCCCAAGCGCCACTGGTACGTGTGGCGCGACGAGCCGCCCGAGAACCCGGATCCGCCGGTCTTCCCCGGCGACGAGGACAGCACGTGGACGCGTGACGAGAAGAGCGGCCAGTACTACCTGCATCACTTCCTCCACAATCAGCCCGACCTGAACGTCGCCCTCCCCGAGGTGCGCCGCGAGATCGACAAGAACCTCGGGCTGTGGCTCGAGATCGGGGTCTCGGGGTTCCGCATCGACGCCGTGCCGTTCATGTTCAACAGCGCGCCGGGCGACGCGGGCACCGGCGGATCGAACGAGGGCGGCACCGGCGCGGACGGCAGCGCGCAGCATCAGTACGACGGCGTCGACCACCTCGCCCGCGTCCGCGGCTTCCTGTCGCGACGCAGCGCCGAGGCGTTCCTGCTCGGCGAGGTGAACATGCCCTACGAGCAGGGGATGAAGTGGTTCGGCCAGGCGCGCGACGGGCTGCAGCTGCAGTTCGACTTCCCGGGGATGCAGCGGCTGTACCTCTCGCTCGCCCGCGGGGACGCGCGGCCGCTTGCCGACACCTTCGCCGAGCGACCCGAGGTCGACACGTCGCAGCAATGGGCGAACTTCGTGCGCAATCACGACGAGCTCACGCTCGACCAGCTGCCGCCGAAGGAGCTGAACGAGGTGTTCGAGGCGTTCGCCCCGGATGAGGGCATGCGCGTCTACGGGCGCGGCATCCGTCGCCGGCTGCCCACGATGATCAAGGACGAGCGCGCCGTGCGAATGGTCTACGCACTGACGTTCGCGCTGCCGGGGACGCCGATCTTGTTCTACGGCGAGGAGATCGGGATGGGCGAGAACCTCGACATCCCCGGCCGCCTCGCGGTGCGCACGCCGATGCAGTGGGCCCGCGAGGGCGGATTCTCCTCGGCGCGGCCGTCCCGCTGGGTGCGCCGGTCTCCCGACGGGCCCTACGGCCCGGCCGAGGTGAATGTCGAGGACCAGCTGGCGGATCCGGGATCGCTTCACGCGCACCTGCGCGACCTCATCGGCCTGTATCGCTCCACCCCCGAGCAGGCGTGGGCGGCTCTCGAGGTGCTGAAGGGCGGACCGGCCGAGGTGCTCGCGCACGTCAACCGGGGCGAGGACTGGGCGATGGTCGCGATCCACAGCTTCGCGTCAGAGGGGACGAACGTCCGGCTCACGGTGGACGCGGGCGAGGAGACCGCCGATGCGGTGCTCACCGACCGGATCACCGGCGAGAAGGTCGACGCGTCCGCGCCGCTGACGGTCGACCTCGAGCCGTACGGCTGGCGCTGGTTCCTGCTTCACCCCGCCGATGCGACGGTGACGGTGAGCTGACACAGCGAACCCCTCGGGCGGAAGCCCGAGGGGTTCGCTGTGCGCGAGTCGCGTCTCAGGCGCGCGTGACCTGGATCACCGACGGGCGGGGGCCGCCCCACTTGCCGCCGCGCAGCGCGCCGGGCTCGATGTAGTCGGGGAAGTAGGAGTTCTGCGCGGCCCACCTCCCCTCCTCGCCCGGGTGCTGAACGGCCACGAAGACGCTGCCCTCCTCGTCGTGGACGACGGGCCCGCAGGTCTCGCCGTCGCGGGGGACGCTGAGGAACTGCTGGACCCGGCCGCGCTCGGGGCCGGCGAGCGGCACGCGGAACAGGCCGTCGTTGTAGCCGATCGTGCCGGGCTGGCCATCCGTCGAGATCCACAGGTTGCCGGCCGAGTCGAACGTGATGTTGTCGGGGCACGAGATCGGCGACACCTTGTCGGCGGGGAACCCGGCGAAGTAGGTGTTGGGGTTCGTCGAGGGGTCGCCGCACAGCAGCAGGATGCTCCAGCCGAACCGCGTCGAGGTCGCGTCGTTGTGCGACTCGGTGATCTCGATGACGTGGCCGTCGCGGTTGGAGTTGCGCGGGTTCACCTCGGTCGCGCCCTCCTTGCCGACCTTGCCGCGGTCGGTGTTGTTGGTGCAGGCGACGTAGACGCGGCCGGTCTGCGGGTGCGGCTCGACGTCCTCGCAGCGGTCCATCTTGGTGGCGCCGACGGCGTCCGCCGCCAGGCGCGTGTTCACGAGCACCTGCTCGACGGTGAAGCCGGGCACGGCGCTCTCGCCGTCGCGCATCAGGGCGACCCACTCGCCGCTGCCGTCGAAGCTGCCGTCCGAGGGGAGCGCGCCGGTGCCGGTGATCTCGTCGAGTGGCGAGTCGCCCGAGAACTTCGCGACGTACAGCGATCCCTTGGACAGCAGGGTCTTGTTGTGCGCGCGGGCGCCGCGGCTGTTGCCCGGCTTGTAGCGGTCAGTCGAGACGAACTTGTACAGGTAGTCGAAGCGCTCGTCGTCGCCCATGTACGCGACGGCGTGGCCGGAGCGGCTGATGCTGACGTTGGCGCCCTCGTGCTTCAGGCGGCCGAGCGCGGTGTGCTTGACCGGCGGCTCGTCGGGGTTCTCCGGATCGATCTCGACGATCCAGCCGAAGCGGTTCGGCTCGTTCTCGTAGCCGGGCTGCCGCGCGTCGAAGCGCGGGTCGACGGCCTCCCAGCCGTAGCTCGAGGCGTTGGCGCTGAGGCCGTAGCGCTTGTGCTCGGGGCTCGTTCCCGTCGCGCGGAAGTAGCCGTTGAAGTTCTCCTCGCCCGAGAGGACGGTGCCCCATGGCGTGGTGCCGCCGGCGCAGTTGCCGAACGTGCCGACCGGGTACCGGCCCTCCGGGTCCTCGACCGTCTTGAGCAGGTCGGATCCGGCCGCCGGGCCCGAGAACACCATCCGGGTGTCGGCGGTGATGCGGCGGTTGCGGCGGCCGCCGACGCGGTACTTCCAGGTGTCGCCCTTGCGGCCGCGCTCGAGCTCCACGACGGCCATGCCGTGTGCCGCCTTCGAGACGCGCAGCTGCTCGAGGCGCTCCTCCTCGTCCGCGGCCGGCGGGAACATGATGCCGGCGTTTGTGTACTCCTGGTTGGCGACGAGCAGCGCCTCACGGCCGTTCTTCTCGACGATGATGTCGAGGTAGTCGTTGTTGTAGCCGAACTGGCGGGCCTGCTTCTGCGCGGTCTGGCTGTTCGGGTCGAACGTATCGCGGCGGTCGAACAGCGGGTCGCCCCAGCGGATGATCGGCGTCCAGCGGAAGCCCTGGGGCACCGTGACCGCGTCGACCTCGGCCGGCACGGCGGCGATCGGCTCGAAGCCGAAGGCGCGGCCGCCCCCGCGTCCCACGACCTGAGCGGTCGCGGCCGAGGCGGGGTCGCCGCCCCCGACGACGCCCGACAGCACGATGGCGCCCGCGGCGGCGGCGCCGCCGGCGAGCACGGCGCGGCGGCTGAGGGCCGCGTCGGCGATGTCGCGGAAGTACGCGTTGTCCGAGGTGTTCGGCACCGGGTGGAAGCACGCGTTGTCGCACTTGTACATGCACGTCACCGGGCTGCGCTTGCCGTGGGTGCGGCCCGTCATGAGGAGGTTCAGCAGCGGGCGGCGGCGCGTCTCGTCCTCGGGACGGACCACCGCGTCAGGGGTGGGGGAGGTGATCGTCATGCCGCCAACGGTCCCGCTCGCGGTTGAACGGCAGGTGACGTGCGGGCATCCCCGGGATGGGGAGTTGTCCCCATCCCGCCTGATCCGGGATCAGCCGCCGAGCGCGGCCGTCACCACGGCGCGGGCCTCATCCTGCACCTGGCGCAGGTGCTCCTCGCCCCGCAGCGACTCGGCGTACAGCTTGTAGACGTCCTCGGTGCCGGAGGGGCGGGCGGCGAACCAGGCGCTCGCGGTCTGCACCTTGAGGCCGCCGATGGCCGCGCCGTTGCCCGGAGCGTGCGACAGCTTCGCGGTGATCTCCTCGCCCGCGAGCGTCGTGGCGGTCACTGCCTCGGGGCCGAGCTTGCCGAGGGCGGCCTTCTGCTCGGGCGTGGCGGGGGCGTCGACGCGCTGGTACGACGACGCACCGAACTCGGCCTCGAGCTCGGCGTAGCGCTGCGACGGCGTCTTGCCCGTCACGGCGAGGATCTCCGCGGCGAGCAGGCAGAGCAGGATGCCGTCCTTGTCGGTGGTCCAGACGGTGCCGTCGGTGCGCAGGAACGACGCTCCGGCCGACTCCTCGCCGCCGAACGCGACGGATCCGTCGATGAGGCCGGGCACGAACCACTTGAAGCCCACGGGCACCTCGAGCAGCGTGCGGCCGAGCGACGCGGCCACCTTGTCGATCATCATCGACGACACGAGCGTCTTGCCGATCGCGGCGTCGGCCGACCACCCGGGGCGGTGCGAGAACAGGTAGTCGATCGCGACCGCGAGGTAGTGGTTCGGGTTCATCAGGCCCGCGTCGGGCGTCACGATCCCATGGCGGTCGGCGTCCGCGTCGTTACCGGTCAGGATGTCGTACTCGTCCCGCTTCGCGACGAGAGACGCCATCGCCGAGGGGGAGGACGGATCCATCCGGATCTTCTCGTCCCAGTCGAGCGTCATGAACTTCCAGGTGGGGTCGACATCCGGGTTCACGACCGTGAGGTCGAGGCCGTAGAGCTCGGCGATCAGCGCCCAGTACTCGACCGACGCGCCACCCAGCGGGTCGGCGCCGATGCGGATGCCGGCGTTGCGGATCGCATCGATGTCGATGATCGTCGCCAGGTCGCGGACATACGCGTCGCGGAAGTCGTATCCGGTGATCGCGTCGAAGTCGATGTCGGCGAACTTGGCGCGCTTGACGCCCTCGAGCCCGCCCTCGATGAGCTCGTTCGCGCGCGCGGCGATCCACGAGGTCGCGTCGGTGTCGGCGGGTCCGCCGTGGGGCGGGTTGTACTTGAACCCGCCGTCGGCCGGCGGGTTGTGGCTCGGGGTCACGACGATCCCGTCGGCGCGCTCACCGGCAGCCGGGTCGAGGCCGCGGTTGTGGGCGAGGATCGCGTGGCTGAGGGCCGGGGTCGGCACCCACGAGTCGCGCGCGTCGATGCGCACGTCGACCGCGTTCGCCACCAGCACCTCGATGGCGCTGCGCTCGGCGGGAAGCGACAGCGCGTGCGTGTCGCGGCCGAGGAACAGGGGGCCCTGGATGCCCTGCGCGGCCCGGTAGTCGACGATCGCCTGCGTCGTGGCGAGGATGTGCTGCTCGTTGAAGCTCGTGCTGAGGCTCGAGCCGCGGTGTCCGCTCGTGCCGAACGCGACCCGCTGGGTCGCGACCGACGGGTCGGGGATCCGGTCGTAGTACGCGTTGATCAGCTCGTCGATGTCGACAAGGTCGGATGCTTCGGCGGGGTGTCCGGCACGGCTCGTCATGCCGGACAGTCTCCCACGTCGTCCTCTGCGCGGCGAAGGCGATGAGTCCCCTTGACAGGGCCCGGGCCCCCGACGCCGCTCGGTCCTCTGTGGCGGGCGTCGCGCTCGCGGCGGATACGCTTGCGTCCATGTCGACGGACGCTCCTGCACGCCGCACGTACAGCTATCTGGGCCCCGCCGGAACCTTCACCGAGGCGGCACTCGCCCAGGTGCCCGAGGCGCGCGGCCACGTCTGGCGCCCGGTGCACAACGTGGGCGAGGCCCTGGCCGACGTCGCCGAAGGGCGCAGCGACGCCGCGATGATCGCGATCGAGAACTCGATCGACGGAGGCGTCTCGACCGCCCAGGATGCGCTCGCGCGCATCCCGAATCTCCGGATCGTCGGCGAGTACCTCGTCCCGGTCGAGTTCGTCCTCGTCGGCAAGCCGGGCGCGCGGCTCGAGGATGTGCAGCTCGTGAGCGCGCATCCGGTCGCGTACGCGCAGTGTCTCGGCTGGCTGAGCGCGAACCTGCCGTCGCACCAGCACGTTCCCGCCGCGAGCAACGTGGCGAGCGCGGTCGGCGTCCTCGACGGATCGAGCCCGGCCGACGCCGCGATCGCCCCGCCCGGCATCACGGCGCACCACGACGTGCAGGTGCTCGCGCGCGGCATCGGCGACACGGCCGACGCGGTGACCCGCTTCGTGCTCGTCACGGGCCCCACGGCCCCGCCCGCGCCCACCGGCGCCGACAAGACGAGCGTGATCGTCGAGCTGCCCGAGGACCGGGCCGGCACCCTGCTCGAGATGCTCGAGCAGTTCTCGACCCGCGGGATCAACCTGAGCCTCATCCAGTCGCGACCGATCGGGGATGCGCTCGGGCGCTATCGCTTCGTGATCGACGCCGACGGGCACATCTTCGACGAGCGGATGGCCGACGCCCTGATGGGACTTCGCCGGTTCAGCCCGAACGTCGTCTTCCTCGGCTCGTACCCGCGCGCCGACCGCGCGGTCGTCCACTACCCCGACCGCTACTCGGACGAGGTGTTCGTCGAGGCGCGCGACTGGCTGCGCGGCCTCGTCGCGGGCGAGCCGGACGCCTGAAGCCGCGGCGGTGCGCCGCCCGGCCGCAAAGTCGGTGCCGAACGCACCTTTCGGGGCTCTTCGCAGTTGAGGGTGTAGCCCGGGACCGCCGGCTGGTTCGCGGATAGGCGTCGAGGTCTTCCAGGATGGAAGTTCTCACGCTCACCATCCGCCGGAAGACCTCGACTTGCACCACCCTACGTTCGCGACCCCTGACCTGACCACGTTCTGCCGTCTTGACGAGCTCGGCCTTCAAGCCGTCGGGCAGCTGCTCGAGCCTGATCGGGCGGTGCTGGAGTGCCGCGTCGTCGAGGACGACCCGTGGTGTCGGAAGTGCGGCGCGGAGGGCGTGCCGCGTGACACGGTGACGCGGCCGCTGGCGCATGAGCCGTTCGGGCATCGGCCGACGACGCTGCTGGTCCGGGTGCGCCGCTACCGGTGCACGCACTGCCGCCGGACCTGGCGGCAGGACACGTCGAAGGCGGCGGCGCCGAGGGCGAAGGTCTCCCGCGGCGGGATCGGGTGGGCACTCACGGCGATCGTGGTCGACCACCTCACCGTCTCCCGCGCCGCAGCAGGGCTCGGGGTGTCGTGGCATACCGCGAACACCGCGATCATCGCCGAAGGCAAGCGTCGCCTGATCGACGACCCGGCGAGGTTCGACGGGGTCACCACGATCGGTGTCGACGAGCACGTCTGGCGTCACACACGGTTTGGCGAGAAGTACGTGACCGTGATCATCGACCTCACCCCCGCGAGGAACAAGACGGGCCCGGCCAGGCTGCTGGACATGGTCGAGGGCCGCTCGAAGCAGGTGTTCAAGGAGTGGCTCGCCGCCCGGCCTGCGGAGTGGTCGAGCCGGATCGAGGTGGTCGCGATGGACGGGTTCTCCGGGTTCAAGACCGCCGCGGCCGAAGAGCTCCCCGACGCGGTCCCGGTGATGGACCCGTTCCACGTCGTCCGCCTCGCCGGCGACGCGCTCGACCGGACCCGGCAGCGCGTCCAGCAAGACACCCTCGGGCACCGCGGTCACGCCGGCGACCCGCTCTACGGGGTCCGCCGCACCCTCCACACCGGCGCGAGCTTCCTCACCGAGAAGCAGACCGCGCGGCTCGACGCGGTGTTCGCCGCCGAGGAGCACGTCGAGGTCGAAGCGACCTGGGGCATCTACCAGCGCATCGTCGCCGCCTACCGCGAACCCGACAAGAACAAGGCGAAGGAGATGATGCGGGCGGTGATCGACTCTGTCAGCAACGGCGTCCCCGCGCTGCTCAAAGAGGTCCGTCGCCTCGGCCGCACGCTGAAGCAGCGCGCCGCGGACATCCTCGCGTTCTTCGACCGCCCCGGAACGAGCAACGGCCCAACGGAGGCCATCAACGGCCGGCTCGAGCACCTTCGCGGTTCCGCCCTCGGCTTCCGGAACCTCACGCACTACGTCGCCAGATCGCTCCTCGAAGCCGGCGGATTCAGACCGCTCCTACACTCTCATTCGCGATGAGCCGGTTTGGTTGAGTCCTTGACCGCGTAATCCTGGGAGGGTTGCGCTGGAAGGATGGCAGTCATGCCGATCAAGTACACGGACGAGTTCAAGCGGGATGCTGTCGCGCTTGTGGAGTCCGGCATCGCGCAGAAGGTGGTGTGCAAGGACCTCGGGATCTCGAAGACGGCGCTGCAGACCTGGGTGCGTGATGCGAAGTTCCAGTCCCATGGGATGACCCCGTCGACCGATCCGCAGGAGCGGCGTGAGATGGCGGCCGCGATCAAGCGGATCCGGGAGCTGGAGATGGAGAACGAGGTGCTCCGCCGGGCCGCAGCGTATCTGTCGCAGGTGCATATCACGCCCCCAAAATGGGCTCTTCGGACTTCCGGTGGGGGTGAGGCTCGCCGGGTGAGTTCGGGCGGGTAGGGGTCGAGGTCCCCGAGGATCAGTAGCGCCAACTGCTGCTCCAACCGAGGACCTCGACGTGTCTCACCATAG
>NZ_JADGLL010000051.1 GCF_015235415.1 Microbacterium paludicola
AACGGGATCATCGAGCTCCACCGCCGCCTCGCCCGCGGCTACCGAAACCGGCACAACTACCGCCTCCGCATGCTCCTCGCCGCCGGCGGCCTCACCCCATGACCCCCACCGGAAGTCCGAAGAGCCCCAAAATGATCTACCCGCTCGTCCGCGAGATGGCCGCGACCGGCGCCCCTGTCAGGGTGCCGGTCGCGGTGGCGTGCCGGGTGCTCGGGTTCTCCGAGCAGGCGTACTACCAGTGGCTGAAGAACCCGGTCTCGGCGCGGGAAGCAGAGGAGCAGCACCTCATCGAGGTGCTCCGGCAGCTGCACGAGGAGGACCCCGAGGGTGGGTACCGGGTGCTCGCCGATGACCTGGCTGATCTCGGCTACCGGGTCTCGGAACGGCGCGTGTGGCGGCTGTGCCGGGCCGCAGGGATCAGGTCGGTGATCACGACCCGCAAGCGCCGTTACCGGAAGGCGGGCCCGCCTGTGCACGACGATCTCGTGCAGCGCGACTTCACCGCCGATGGCCCCAACCAGCTGTGGCTGACTGACATCACCGAGCACTGGACCGGTGAGGGCAAGCTGTACCTCTGCGCGATCAAAGACGTGTGGGCGAACAAGATCGTCGGCTACTCGATTGACTCGCGGATGAAGGCCAGGCTCGCGGTGAACGCGCTCGAGATGGCCGTCGCGCACCGCGGCAACCCGACCGGTGTGATCGTGCATTCGGATCGAGGCAGTCAATTTCGAGCCCGCCGATTCGTGAAGGCCCTCAAGCGCCACCACCTGCGTGGGTCGATGGGCCGCGTCGGGGCATGCGGAGACAATGCGGCCATGGAGAGCTGGTTCTCGCTGCTGCAGAAGAACGTCCTCGACCGGCACCCCTGGGCCAGCCGACACGAGCTCCGGCTGGCGATCGTGCGATGGATCGAAGGGGTTTACCACCGCAAGCGCCGTCAACGTCGCCTCGGGAAGCTGACCCCGGTCGAGTTCGAGACCATAATGATGGAAGCCGTCGCCCTGGCGGCCTAACCCCGGACTCAATCAAAGCCTCAGCAGACCCGCTCGCGGCGATCTCGGGGTTGTTCACGTATGCGGGGCTGCGGGACCCGGCCAGACGCAACCCGGTCCCGCGGGGCAGGGAAGCGCGTTGGCGGTCGAGCGGGGAGCGGTCGGGGATGCTCGCTCACACGGTCCGCCGCCCAGTCTCGCGGTCCGCGCTGCGGTTGCGGGAGCCGCGCCGGCTGCCGGTCGCACTGTCACCGGAGGACGCGGCGACGCTGGTGGGGAGTCTGCGGAGTTGGCGGGATCGGGCGATCGCGGGGCTGATGCTGTGGTGCGGGCTGCGGTCGATGGAAGTCCTCGGCCTCCACGTGAAGGATGTCGATATCGGCGGACGCTGGGTGACGGTCACCGGCAAGGGCGCGAAGCAGCGGCGGGTCCCGCTGGATGCGGATGTCGCGTCGGTGATCGACGTCTACCTCCTCGCCGAACGTCCCGAGTCGGACTCCGACGTGTTGTTCCTGGTCGGGAAGGGCCCGCACCGGGGTGGTCCGTTGACGGCGGCGGGGTTGCGGACGGTGTTCCGCTACCACCGGGGCTTGACCGGGGTGACCGGCGGGCACCCGCACGCGCTGCGACACACGTTCGGAACCGTCCTCGCCGAAGCTGGTGTTGACCTCGCGGTGATGCAGGCTCTCCTCGGTCACGCGCATGTCGATACCACAGCCCGTTACGTCCACCTCGCTCCTGCTCACGTGAAGGCCCAGTTCGATGCGGCTCGCGAACGCATCCGCGCTCAGCAGCGGTGACGTCCCGCTCGCGTCGCTACGAGGCGATGATTTGCGGGACGCGTATCTGGATCACCTGACGGCGACCGGTCGCGGGAACCTCCCCTACGAGCGGGCCGCACGACGGTTCTTCGAGACCTGGCCCGACCCGCAAGACTGGGCCGCGACGCCGCTCGCGGAGCGGTTGTCGGCAGTATCGGCGATGCGTCCGGTGATCACGTTCTTGATGCTGCACTGCGGGTTGCGGCCGGGATACGACTACCTGCTGTCGCGGAAGCTGTCCCCGCTTTGGCGGGAGATCAAGACCAGCCCGCTGCGAGCCGAGATCGACGGGTTCCTTCACGAGGCCGAACAGCTCGGGTTCACCGCCCGGACCCGGCTCGCGACCGGCTCCCAGGTCCCGATCCGGCTGCTGATCCAGACGGGCAAGCCGATGCGGCAACTCACCCTCCACGACCTTGAGGAGTTCGCCGCGGCCTGCCGGGAACGCGAGCACGAGACGGGGCGGGGCGCGAACCACTATCTCGCGGCGATCAGCATGACCCACATGGTGTTGTTCCATCTCGGCGTCCTCGATTCCCCGCCCCGCAGCGGCGGTCCGATCCCCTACGAGGAGCGGCTCGCCGACGTGACCGCAGCGTTGCGGGCGGAGCTCGTCGGCTACCTGGAACGCAAACGCGCGACCTGCGACCGCAAGACGGTATCGGCGATGGCGACCCGGCTGAAGCACTTCGGAGTGTTCCTCACCGAGACCGACCCTGCGTTGACGTCGGTGAGGGATCTGGATCGGCGACGTCACATCGAACCGTTCCTCGCCTCGCTGGTCGACGCGGTCAGCGACAAGGACGGCGCCCCGATCAGCATCGGCGACCGAAACCGCAGAGTTGTCGCTGTCGCGACGTTCCTGCGCGACATCACCGAATGGGGCTGGGACGCCGCGCCACCTCGGAAGGTGCTGTTCCGCGACGACATCCCCAAGCTCCCGCAATTGCTGCCCCGCTACCTCCCGATCGATGCCGACCGGCGACTCACCGCTGCTTTGACCGAGCATCCCGACAACGAGCTGGCGGCGCTGGCATTGCGGTTGCAACGCGCCTGCGGGCTGCGGATCGGAGAGCTGCTCGACCTCGAGTTGGACTGCGTCCACGAGCTCGACGGGAATGGGGCCTGGCTGAAGGTCCCGCTCGGCAAGCTCGCCACCGAACGCATGGTCCCCCTCGATCCCGAGACCCTCGAGGTGATCGACCGGGTTACCCAGATCCGCTCCCACGGCAGACCACTCCCGCACCCCCGATACCGGAGGCCCGCGCAGTTCCTGTTCACCTACCTCGGCCGCCGGCTCACACAGCAGGGCGTCCGCCGCGAGCTCGACCACGCCACCGAAGTCGCCGGGCTCGGGCACGTCACCTCCCACCAGCTGCGACACACCTACGCGACCGCACTGGTCAACGCCGGCGTCTCCCTGCAAGCACTCATGGCGCTCCTCGGCCACCAGTCCGCGGAGATGAGCCTCCGCTACGGGCGCCTGTTCGACGCGACCGTCCGCACAGAATACGAACGCGCCCTCGACCTCGCGAAACAGAACACCCCGGTCGTCGCTGCCGGAGACGCGGGCGCGCGCACCCAGCTGCCACTCACCGTCATCACCGGCGGACACGACTGGAAAGACACCCCGCTGCTGAAGTCCCGCATGGCCGGCGGATTCTGCCTCCGCGCCCCAGCGCAGGGAGCATGCAGCTACGCCAACATCTGCGAGCACTGCCCCTCCTACCGCGCAGAGCCCTCATCCCTGCCGATCCTCGCCGCGCAACGCGTCGACGCCGAGGCTCTCGCCCGCGACGCAGAACAGCGAGGATGGATCGACGAGGCCGAACGCCACCACAAACTCATCGCCCGCCTCGACGCCCTCATCGCCGACACGGAGACCCAGACCGGATGACCAGCCCCACGCTGAACAAGATCGAACGAGCCTGCGCCGACCTCACCCGAAACGGCCGTCCGATCACGATCTCCGCGGTCGCCGAACACACCGGAATCTCCCGCTCCACGATCTACCGCAACCCCGAACTCCGCACCGTCATCGAGCACCACCGCGAAGACGCCGCCGACGGCAGCATCACCGCGATCACCGACGAGCTCGCGACCCTCCGCCAAGCCGTCCAGACCCTCGCCGACACCGTCCGCCACCACGACGCGCAAATCCGACGCCTCACCCGCGGCTGACCGCGTTACCCGGCCAAACCCAGACCCGAGGCCGATTAGCCGGATAATCGGCCGACAACGCCCTCGCCGAGAGCTTCAACGCGGCCCTCAAGCGCGAACTGCTCGAAGGCCGACCCGCGTTCCCGAACGCGCCCACGGCCTACCGGGCCGTGTTCCGGTGGGCGAACCGCTACAACACCCGCAGGCGCCACTCCGCGATCGGCAACATCACCCCGAACGCCTACGAGACCGCCACCTTCGCTATCCTCACGGAAGCGGCATAACCGAAATGACACCGTGTCCACGATCCGGGGTCAAGGCCCCTTAGTGGGGACCGCGCTCCCGTTTCCCTCGTCGTATGTTGCGCCGCGCGCGGACTTGGGGCGACGCACCGATGCGCGGCAACAGGCAGCTCCAAGGTGCATCGCGGCCATCCGCCAGCTCCCGCGCTCGGCGCCGCGGCGCCCTTCCGCGATGAGCCCGAATTAGCTCGGCGGCGTCGCCGAGCTACTCGGAGTCGGCCGCCGTCGTGATGTTCGCAAGCTGATCGGTTGCGATGCGGTGGAGTTCGATGTCGCCTCGGTTTGCCTCGAGGAGCCGCTCATAGAACTCTTCTCCGACATCCTCGCGAAGCGCGGCGAGACGATCCTCCAGAGAGTCGGAGCGCTCCGCGGAGATGTTGCGGCGCACAGGCTCGAGCTGGATGTCGTCGTACCCGCGCTCGCGAAGCAGCGACTCGAGCCGTGCGAGAGACGCGTCGAACTGCTCGACGACGCCGACAAAGGGGAGGTCCTCGAGTGCTCGGGTCGCGCGCTCCAGCTCGGACTCACGAGATTGCGGGTACAAGTGCGCCAGGCGATTCGCATGGAAGTCTCGGCACTGGCGATCGGTTGGGATCGAGAGGCGCACGTCGATGTATCCGCGCAGGGTCGTGTTGCGAGCGAGCGTCGACCCGAAGCCGCTGTCGCGTTGACGGCGCTCGAAGCTGTAGGCGGATGCGATGCGATCGAGGGGATGCCTGAGGAAGACGATCGGAAAGACCTCGCGATCACTGAGCTCCGGCGGCGGGAGGAACCCGGTATGCGTCGAATAGCAGTCGGCCGTGTCGGCGCTCAGCCAGCTCTGCACCTGTCGCCGGTTCTCATCGGCGCTGCTGGGGAACTCACGCGTCGTCCAACGATCCCCGAAGTACTGCTGGAACATGGCATCGAGCGACGTTCCGGCGTTCTTGAACAGGTGGTAGTGCAGGATCGCCGGTGGGCGGCGGGTGGGATCTGCGGAGGCCTGCTCGATGGGGGTCTCGGCCTCCGTCGCCGTCGACGCAGGCTCTTGCGGTGATCGTGAATGGGTGGTCATGTCTTCCTGCATCCGCTCCTCAAGCTCCAAGTGCGTTCGACTTCCTTCTAGGTGATTGCGGCTTCCCGAGCCCCATCTAATCGCACCCACGTCGAGCCCCGCGAATCCGCGGCGGTTGCGGACCTGTCGGGACGATCCCGGGACGGAGGCCGAGCGGTGTCTCGTCTGTCGTTGCCGTCGTGGTCAACGCACGGGAGTGCGGTTGCCGTTCTCCCGGTTTTCTCCCTTCTCGATGATCACGAGATTGTGATAAGCGTGGATCGCGACAACGTGTGCGTCGGTGTACGTCGGCGCAGCACCGTCGGGGCGCCATTCCTCCCAGTTGAGGCCGTCGAGCAGATCCTTCACAAGGCCCATCGTCTTCGTGCGGTCCTGAAGGTCGGGTGAGCCGCCGAACGCTGGCCAGTACGACGTCTGCGTGTCTTCAATCGCGTAGATCCCGCCATCGGCAAGGAGGGGAAAGAGGAAGCCAAACGTCGCGCGGATATGCTGCGGATTGTGGCTTCCGTCGTCCACCACGACAGTGGGGCGCCCGTGCTCCGCGACGATCTGTTCGATCACGGACGGGTCGTCCTGGCTGCCACGGTGGGGGTGGATCCTGGGCTCGCGCACGAACTCCTTGTCCTGAATGTCGAGACCCACGATCTGGGCGCGGGGGAAGAACTCCTTCCACATCCGGAGCGATGCCCCGCCCTGGCCTGGCGAAGCGTAGCCGCCGATCCCGATCTCGAGCAGCATGAACTCCTCGTCACGCAGGTGACCGAGATGGCGTTCGTAGTGAGGGGTGTACCAGTGCTGGAAGTTCCCGTCGCCGCCCCATTTATCGGTGCCGAACCTGATGGCCAGATCCGTGAGCGAGGGCCGGACCGATCCCAGCGAGGGATCCTGCGGTGTGTTCTGCGACATGGGGACCTCCGGGGTCAGCCTAGGCGTTCGATTGTCGGGGCGGGCTCGTCGACGGAACCGCTTCACTCCGCCGGCTGCCGAGCGTGCGCCCGCTCGGCCGAGTCGATGCGACGCAGCAGCAGGTGCGCGCGAGTGCTCCACGCGACCGCGGCGATCCAACCCGCGACGATGATGCCGTAGACGATCCACGTCACGGGGGCCTCCGCCGCGATCCAGTCGCTGCGCAGCAGCGTGCGTGCGTTCGTCAGGATGATCACGCCGCCGACGAGCGAGCCGAGGATGCGCGGCGGCACCAGCCGCACCAGCCACGCGGCGATGGGGGCCGCGATGAGGCCGCCGACGAGCAGCCCGATCGCCCACGACCAGACGATCCCCTCGCCCGCCAGCCCCACGAGGAATCCGAGGCTCGCCGCCACGGCGACGAAGAACTCGCTCGTGTCGATGGTGCCGATCACCTTGCGTGGCTCCATGCGGCCGCTGGCCAGGATCGCCGGCGTGCCCACCGGGCCCCAGCCGCCTCCGCCCGTCGCGTCCATGAAGCCGCCGACGAGGCCCAGCGGCACGAGGAATCGACGCCGAAGCGGCTTGTCGGTGCGCGCCGGCATGCCCCGCACCGTGAATCGCAGCAGCACATACAGCCCCAACCCGAGAAGGATGAGCGACATCAGCGGGCCCGCGATCTCCGTCGAGAGCCACGAGAGGAATGTGGCGCCGGCGAATGCGCCGATCGCGCCGGGGATGCCCAGCTTCGCGACCACTCGCCAGTCCACGTTGCCGAACCTCCAGTGGCTCGCGCCCGAGGCGAGCGTGGTGCCGATCTCGGCGAGGTGGACCGTCGCGCTCGCCGCCGCGGGGTTGGCTCCGATGGCGAGGAGGAGGGTCGTCGACGTCACCCCATACGCCATGCCCAGGCTTCCGTCCACGAGCTGAGCCGCGAGCCCCACGAGGGCGATGAGCAAGAGAGTCTGCATGCCCAGGAGCATACCCTATTAAACAAGTCGGAATAGTAGAGATATCGTGTGCGCCGTCACGCCCCGGACCGGCGGGGCCGGCCTACGGCTGCGTCCAGGCGGCGTCGTCCTCGGTGAGGGACGTGATCAACGAGGGCAGGCGTCCCGCAGCGAGATCCGCCACCGTGACCGACTCGAGCACCGCGCGCACGTTTGCGCGCAGCGCCACCCAGACCTGCAGCAGCGGTGCCGCCGCCCCCGTGAACTCGAGGTCACTCGGGCGCGCGTCCCGCACCCAGACGAGCGGGCCGTCCACCGCGCGGATGACGTCGGCCACCGTGATCTCGCTGGCGGGGCGCGCGAGACGGTGGCCGCCGCGGGCGCCGCGCTGGCTGATGATGATGCCCGCGCGTCGCAGCGCAGTGAGGATGCCCTCGAGGAATCGGTGGGGGATGTCCTGCTCGGCCGCGATCAGCTCGGCCGAGACGGGCTCGTCGACCGCCTGCGCCGCGAGCTGTGCGACGGCGCGGACGGCATAGTCGGCCCGGGCGGAGATGCGCATCGCACCATTATCCGTGACGACGTCCGCAGCTGCCGGCGCGTGCGCTAACAGCGGAGGGGCGCATCCTCGTCAGGACGCGCCCCTCCACATGGACTCGGATCGTTCAGTCCGCTTCGTTGATCGTGCACGCCGCGACCGTGGAGTTGGTCGCCTCGTCGATGAGCACGAACGCGCCGGTGTTGCGGTTACGGACGTACGGGTCGACCACCAGGGGCGACGTCATGCGCAGCGTGACGCGCCCGATCGCGTTGCGCGACAGGGAGTCGACGCCCTGCTTGCGGTGCAGCGTATTGATGTCGAGCTCGTACTGGATCGCCTTCACGACGCACCGCGCTTCGCGGCTGTTGTGGAGCACGGCGTACTTCTTGCCGACGACCATCGGCGCGTCGTCCATCCAGCAGATCGTGGCGTCGATGTCCTGCGACACCGTGGGCTGGTTCTTCGGCCGCGCGATCACGTCGCCGCGCGAGATGTCGATCTCGTCCTCGAGGCGGATCGTGACCGACATGGGCGGGTACGCCTCGTCGATCTCGCCGTCGGCGGTGTCGATGGCCGCGACCCGCGACGTGAGCCCGGAGGGCAGGACGACGATCTCGTCGCCCTTCTTGATGAGGCCGCTCGCCACCTGGCCCGCGTAGCCACGGTAGTCGCGCACATCGTTCTGCTGCGGGCGGATCACGTACTGCACAGGGAAGCGCACGTCCTGCAGATTGCGGTCGGCGCCGATGTAGACGTTCTCGAGGTGGTGCAGCAGCGACGGCCCGTCGTACCACGGGGTGTTCTCCGAGCGCGTCACCACGTTGTCGCCCTGGAGCGCCGAGAGCGGGATCGCCGTGATGTCGGTGATGTTCAGGCGCGAGCTGAAGTCGTAGAACTCGTCGCGGATGTCGGTGAACACCTGCTCGTCGAAGTCGACGAGGTCCATCTTGTTCACCGCGAGCACCACGTGCGGCACGCGCAGCAGCGACGCGATGGTCGCGTGCCGGCGCGACTGCTCGATGACGCCCTTGCGCGCGTCGACGAGGACGATCGCCAGGTCGGCCGTCGACGCGCCCGTGACCATGTTGCGCGTGTACTGGGTGTGGCCGGGGGTGTCGGCGATGATGAACTTGCGCTTGGGGGTCGCGAAGTAGCGGTAGGCCACGTCGATCGTGATGCCCTGCTCGCGCTCGGCGCGCAGGCCGTCGGTCAGCAGGGAGAGATCGACGTACTCGTTGCCACGGCTCTTGGACGTCTCCTCGACCGAGAGCAGCTGGTCCTCGAAGATCGACTTCGAGTCGTACAGCAGCCGGCCGATGAGCGTGCTCTTGCCGTCGTCGACCGAACCCGCGGTCGCGAATCGCAGCATGTCCATGTTCAGAAGTACCCCTGCTTCTTCCGGTCTTCCATCGCGGCCTCACTGACCTTGTCGTCGCCGCGGGTCGCGCCGCGCTCCGTGATGCGGGTCGCGGCCACCTCCTCGATGATCTTGTCGATCGTGTCGGCGTCCGACTCGACCGCCGCGGTCAGCGTGGCGTCGCCCACCGTGCGGTAGCGCACCATGCGCGGCGATACCTCCTCGCCGTCCTTCGGCGGGCAGAACTCGTTCGCCTCGAACACCATGCCGCCGCGGACGAAGGTCTGGCGCTCGCGGGCGAAGTAGATGCGCGGGATCTCGACGTTGTCTTCCTTGATGTACTGCCAGATGTCGAGCTCGGTCCAGTTCGACAGCGGGAAGACGCGGATCGACTCGCCGGGGTGCACGCGCCCGTTGTAGAGGTTCCAGATCTCGGGGCGCTGGTTCTTCGGGTCCCACTGGCCGAACTCGTCGCGGAACGAGAAGACGCGCTCCTTGGCGCGCGCCTTCTCCTCGTCGCGGCGTGCGCCGCCGAGCATCGCGTTGAAGCCGTGCTTCTCCACCGTCTCGAGCAGCACGGGCGTCTGGATGCGGTTGCGCGAGCCGTTCGGCTCCTCGCGCACCAGCCCGCGATCGATCGCCTCCTGCACCGAGGCCACGATCAGGCGCAGACCGTGCTTCTCGACGTACTGGTCGCGGAACTCGAGGATCTCCGGGAAGTTGTGGCCGGTGTCGATGTGCACCACCGGGAAGGGCAGGCGCGCGGGCGCGAAGGCCTTCATGGCGAGGTGCAGCATGACGAGCGAGTCCTTGCCGCCCGAGAACATCAGCGCCGGCTTCGACAGCTGCGCGACGACTTCGCGGATGATGTGGATCGACTCCGCCTCCAGCTGTCGCAGCTGGGAGAGCGTGTAGTGCGCTTCGGTCATGTCCGAGATTCCTTTCACTCGGGCTGGGCCGCGAGGGCATCGGCGATCGCGCCCATGATGCGGTCCTTGAGCTCGGGCCGGCAGACGACGAGATCGGGCAGGTACGGGTTGGGCTGGTTGTACAGCAGCTCGGAGCCGTCGAGGCGCGACGTGTGCAGCCCGGCGGCCCGCGCAATGGCGATCGGGGCCGCCGAGTCCCACTCGTACTGGCCGCCGCCGTGGATGTAGGCGTCGGCCTGTCCGGTGACGACCGAGCAGATCTTCACGCCGGCGGATCCCATCGGCACGAGCTCGGCCCCGAGCGCAGCGGCGACGTGCTCGACGAGCTGGGGCGGCCGCGTGCGACTGACGGCGATGCGTACGGGGCCATCCTGGGCCGGGGCGTGCTCGTCGACCTCGCTCGACACGAGCACGCGTTCCGGGCCGCCCAGCGCGACGGCGCCGAGTGCGAGCATCCCGTCGACCACGAGGGCCGCGTGCACGGCCCAGTCGTCACGCCCCTCGCTGAACTCGCGCGTGCCGTCGAGAGGGTCGATGATCCAGACGCGCGACGCGTCCAGACGCGCCGCACTGTCGGCGGCCTCCTCGCTCAGCACCGCGTCCGCGGGCGCAAGCTCGGTGAGTGTCGCGGCGATCACGAGCTGCGCCTCCGCGTCTCCGAGGTCCTTGAGCGCGCGGCCGTCGAGAGTCGGGTTGGCGTCGCGCACCTCGATCAGACGGCGGGCGGCCGCCTCGGCGACAGCGCGTGCGATGTCCGCATCGGCGGCGCGAGCGGCGGTGTCCAGCGAATTCACGTGTCGGCGTCATCCAATCGGCGAGAGGGCGGCCTTCCTGACACTACCCCAGCTGCGGAGACTCGCCCGCCATTTGCGCAATGCGGGCAGCGGTAGTGCCCGTGCGTGATGTTAGCGTCGGTTCTCGTGGATTGGGAACTTGCGCTCGCGGCGCTCGGCATCGGCATCGTCGTCGGTCTCACGGGCATGGGCGGCGGCGCGCTGATGACGCCGACTCTCGTGCTGTTCTTCAACGTCCCGCCCCTGACGGCGGTCTCGAGCGACCTCGTGACGTCGGCGGTCATGAAGCCCGTCGGCTCGCTCGTGCACATGCGGCACGGCACCGTGCACTGGAAGCTCGTGCTCTGGCTCATGATCGGATCCGTGCCGGCCGCGTTCGGCGGGTCGCTCGTCATCGCGGCCGTCGGGCCCCTGACCGGCGTGCAGGCCTTCGTGAAGACCGCGCTCGGCTGCGTGCTGCTGCTGGCCGCCGCCCTCATCTTCGTGCGCGCCTACATCGGAATGCGCAACCGCGCGATGGAGCGGCGCGCCGGCACGACTACGAAGCGCCAGGCGAGCGCCGAGGTGCGCGTGCGCGTCGTTCCCACGCTGATCATCGGCATCGTCGGCGGCCTCATGGTGGGCCTCACGTCGGTCGGATCCGGCTCGATGATCATCATCTCCCTGATGCTGCTGTACCCCTTGCTGGCGATGAACAAGCTGGTCGGCACGGACCTCGTGCAGGCCGTGCCGCTGGTGATCGCGGCGGCACTGGGGCACCTGCTGTTCGGCGAGGTCGACTGGGCCGTGGTGCTGCCGCTCATCATCGGGTCGGTGCCCGGAGCGTGGATCGGCGCTCAGTTCTCGTCAAAGATCCCCGGCGGCTACGTGCGGCGCGCCTTGGCGGTCGTGCTGCTCGCGGCGGGACTGAAGCTGCTGAACGTCGACAACGTGACGGTGCTCGTCGCTGCTGTCGCCGCGGTCGTGGCCGGGACGTTCGGATGGATGGCCCTGCGTCGCACGCACGGGCTACCGATCACCCTTCGCCACGAGCGTCGCCTGCGTGAGTCGTCGGACGACCGTGCGAACTGAACGGACCGGAACAGACATGTCGAATTCCCGCGTCACGGTGACGAACGAGCAGCTGCGCGATGTCGAGCTCGCGCTGGCTGGCGCGTGGGGCGGCGCCGTGACGCTCCAGCTGCCGCCTATAGGCGGTGAGGTCATCGAACTCGCGGACGGCGAGGGCACGGTCGTCGCGTCGCTGCACGTCGGATCATCCTCGCCGGTGCCGACGGCATCCGCCGTCCGCGAGGTCGTCGGGGAGGGTGAAGCCCCCGCTCCGGCTCCCGTCCATGCCGTGACCGGCACGGTGCGCCCCGAGCGGCCATTCGGGCACCGGGACCGTGTGGACCTGCGGGTGACTGTCGCCCCGCGGCGGGCGGACGCCGCGATCGTGATCACGGGCGACGTCCCCGCGGCCGACGATGACCTGTGGCGCGACGCGCCCGCAGACGCGGTCATCGTCGTGCTCGACCGCGGCGACAGTCACGCTCTGGCCGACGCCCTCGGTGCCGTCGCTGCTGTCGGACGAGACGCCGTGGTGCTGCCGGCGCCCGCGCGGCATGGGCGCGACGAGGCGCAGTGGATCGACGCGGTGCGCCACGCGGCGCGGGCGCTGGTCGCGTCCGAGGCCACCGTGTGGGAGACCCCGCTCACGCCGTCTCCCGGGCGCGTGATCCTGCTCACAGGGCTCTCCGGCTCGGGCAAGTCCACGATTGCGAAGCTGTTGGTCGAACGTCTTGCCGACGTCGACCCGCGGACCGTCAGCCTGCTCGACGGCGACGAGGTGCGCCTGATCCTGTCGTCGGGTCTCGGCTTCTCGCGCGAGGACCGCATCATGAACGTTCGTCGCATCGGCTGGGTCGCCGCCCTCGTCGCCAAGCACGGCGGCATCGCGGTGTGCGCGCCCATCGCGCCCTACGCCGTGATGCGCGACGAGATGCGCGCCCGCGCCGAGGAGGCGGGGCGCTTCCTGCTCGTGCATATCTCCACGCCGCTCGAGGTGTGCGAGCAGCGCGACCGCAAGGGGCTCTACGCCAAGGCCCGCGCGGGCGAGGTGCCGCAGTTCACGGGCATCAGCGACCCCTACGAGGTGCCGTCCGACGCGGACCTCGTGATCGATGCTTCGGTCGTCGATCCCGAGGGCGCTGTGGATCGAATTGTCGAGGTGCTGGGCCAGGTGGACGTGCGTGCGGATCAGCGATGACTCGAGTTGCGCCACGACGAAGGGGGACTACCCCAGGTCGCGCTGCGCACGCGTGAGTGGGCGATTCGGATAGTCGGCCTCGTACTGTTTCAGTACATCTTCGATGGGGGCATCCATCTGGAGCGTGCCGCGGTCGAGATACAGACCACGTGTTGTGAAACGCCGCATATTGCTGGCACTGTGGCCGACGAAGAACAGGGTCTTGCCGTCGCGCATCATGCCCTCGATGCGGTTGTAGCACTTGTCGCGGAACGTCTTGTCGCCCACCGCGAGAACCTCGTCGACGAGGAGTATCGGCTCGTCCAGCTCGGACACCACCGCGAACGCAAGTCGCGCTTTCATGCCCGAGCTCAGGTGCTTGAACGGGGTATTGACGAACTTCTCGAGCTCGGCGAAGTCGAGGATCGAGTCGAACCGACGGTTGATTTCCTTGCGGGGCATGCCGTGCAGGCCCGCGACGATGTTGACGTTCTCTCGAACAGTGAGGTTTGCCTCGAACCCGCCCGTGATCTCAATGAGTGGCGCGACGCCGCCGTTGACTGTTACTCGCCCCTCGTCCGGCTTCAGCACGCCAGCCACGAGCTTTAGGAGCGTCGACTTGCCCTGGCCGTTGCGGCCTACCACGGCGATGCCCTCGCCCTGTTCCACGCGGAAACTGACGTTGCGGAAAGCCCAGAACTCGTCCGGTCGTGTGCGGTTCTCTGCCCGCCCAAACATGTCTCTGAGGCTTCGGCGCCCGCGACGGTTGCGGCGGAACTTGATGCCAAGCCCGCGCGCTCGGATGGCTACTTCGGCCATAAGATCACAGATCCTTCAGGACGGGACGGACGAGCACCGGAAAGACGATGATGCCGAGAGCGAGGATGCCGAAGCTGATTGCGAAGCTGGCCACGATCGAGCCGGTGTTCCAAAGCTCCGGCCAGTATCCGAGGCGATACATGGTCAGGATGCCGTACATCGGGTTCACCCGATCCACCCACTGCAGCCACTCCGGAAGGTGGCTGAGGTCGAACAGGATAGGTGAGCAGAAGAAGAGCACTCGGATGACGAGCTTAGTGACCCGAGCGAGATCGCTGATCAGGATGCAGAGGGGCGCCAGCACCAAGCCGAGGCCCACACATAGCACCGCCTGCAGCAGGAATGCGACCGGGAACCAGACGATGCCGGGGCCGATCGGCATCTGGAAGAGGAGGAGCGCAGCCGCAAGTATGGGGAATGTGAGCGCGTAGGACACCGCCGAGCTCAGGACGACGCGACCGACCCAGATGGTGTTCGATGCGCCTGTGGAGCGGACGAGCTTCTTGTCCCTGGTGAACGCGCTCGTCGAGTCGCTCACCGCGGTCGTGAACCACTGCCATGGAAGCAGCCCACTGATCAGGAACATTGCGTAAGGCTCGACTCCACCGTGCCGCTCGAAGACGACGGTGAACAGGAACCAGTAGATGGCGCACATCAACAGCGGGTCCAGCACCGCCCAGATGTAGCCGAGCCACGTTGTGGCGTACTTCACGCGGAGGTCGCGGCTCGATAGAAGCCACATCGCGTGAAAGTAGCGCCGCGTTGACCCCTGGCGCCCGACCGTAGTCGCCGTCACGAGGCGCTCACCTGCCTGCCGCGTGTCACGGGTCGGCGCGCGGCCCAACGCGATATTGCGCCGTGTGATCGGCCGAGCTGAGGGCAATGATCCATGCGTGGCGTATGTCCTTCGGGAGGGGGAGGGCGCTTCGAGGCTACCGCCGCTTCCGGAGCCTGAACGGAACGACGCTACCTGATTCGCGCTTGAGGGGGCCTGGGCGAGGGGTCACGGGCCCCGTCAGGGGGCGGCGATCGGTATACCACTCAGCGGGAGCAGAATCGCTACTCTTCTGACTCATGAGCCGATTCCGAAAGTCCCCCGCACTCGGTATCGCCCTGCTCGCGACGATCATCCCGCTGATGACCGCGTGCACGGGCGGCTTCGGGGGGCGGTGAGCCCGACCCGGAGGTGACCGAGGCGATCGAGTCGGCGCTCGATCCGGCGTCGGACGGCGAAGCGGTCGCCCTCGACGTGCTGTTCCCCAGCGGGCAGTCGACGCTCAAGAGCGAGGCCGAGAACCTCGTGGACCAGGCCGCCCGGGCGATCTCGGGGTCCGCGACGGGCGGCACGATCTACGTCGTCGGGCACACCGACGACGTGGGCTCCGCGCGGTCGAACCAGACCCTGTCGGAGAAGCGCGCGGACTCCGTGGCGTCGCGGCTGAGGGGTGAGCTCGGATCGGGGTTCGACATCCGGCCGTCGGGCAAGGGCGAGTCGGAGCCCGTGGCGGAGGGGACGTCGTCGGAGGCGCGCGCCGCGAACCGCCGCGTGGAGCTGTCGTTCGACATCGCACCGGATCAGCGGACGACCGAGACGCCGACGCCGAGCGCGACCGCGGGATGAAGCGCCGCCGCAGGCCCGGCGGCGCGGTCCCGCGGAACCCCATGACATACAGTCGTGCCGTGCGCGTGCTCCACTCCACCAAGGCCGCACCGGCCGAGACGACGCGGTACGCCACGCACATGGCGGCGATCGCCGGCGACGACGTCGACGTGTCCTTCTTCTCCTGGCCGCGCGCGCTGTTTGGGCGCTACGACCTGTTCCACCTGCACTGGCCCGAGGCGTTCGCGGCCGACGGCTGGGGGCCCAAGCAGCTGGCCGGCACGCTGCTGACCCGCCTGCTGCTGCTGCGCCTGCGCCTGACGCGCACGCCCGTCGTCTACACGCTGCACAACCACGCCCCGCACGACGGACCCGTCTCGCGGCGCCTGCGCGCCGTATACCGGGGGTTCGCGCGGCTCACGCGCACGGAGATCCACCTCGTCCCCGAACCGGATCGCCTCACGTCGGCGGAGACGGTGCGGATCCCGCACGGCAGCTACGTCGAGCCGTTCGCCGCGCATCCCCGCTCCGAGAGCGTGCCCGGACGCGCCCTGTTCTTCGGCCTGATCCGCCCGTACAAGGGCATCGAGACGCTGCTGGCCGCGTTCGCCGAGACGGACACGGACGACGCGGCGCTGCGCGTGGTCGGCCAGCCGCTGGACACGGCACTCGCGGGCACGATCGAGCGCGCCGCAGCCGCCGACGCACGGATCAGCCACCGGTTCGGGTTCGTGCCCGACCGCGACCTCGTGGCCGAGGTCACCGCCGCGCAGCTGGTGGTGCTGCCGTACCGCGAGCTGCACAGCTCGGGCGCCGCGCTCGTCGCCCTGTCGCTCGAGCGGCCCGTGCTCGTGCCCGACACCCCCACGACCCGCGCGCTGCGCGACGAGGTGGGCGACGGCTGGGTGCACATCTTCACCGGCACGCTCACCGCCGACGCGCTCGCCGCGGCGATCCGGGCCACGCGCGAGCGCCCCGCCGCGCCGCCCGACCTGTCGGCCCGTACGTGGGATCGCGTGCGCCGCGCCCACGTCGACGCCTACCGTCGCGCGCTCGCCGGGCCCGCCGCCGACCGCGAGACCGTGTTCGCCTGGCTGTGGGGGCAGGACGACAACCTCGGCGACTCGGCGCTTCGCCGCGGCTACGCCGACGCCCTGCGCCGCCGCGGACCCATCGCCGCATACGTGGAGGACGCGTCCTCCGACTACATCTCCGGGCTCGGCCTGCAGCCGGGCGACCGCGTCTTCACGGATCTCGGGGCCTGGCTCGCCGCCGCGAACGCCGCGGCACGACGCTCGCCCGCGACCCTCGCGATCAACGCTGGCGAGTTCAGCCTCTCGGGCGGGTACACGCTGCGGCTGCTGCGGATCCTGCCCGCCCTGCGCCGGTTCCGGCGCCGCGGCGGAGCCGTCGTGTGGCTCGGCGCCGCCGTGCCGGCCCGCCGTCGGGGCAGGACGTGGCTGTTCCTGCGCCTGTACCGCGCCGCCGACCTGGTGCGCTGGCGCGACCAGACCACGAGTGAGGTGTTCGCCCCCGCGCCCGCCATGCCCGACTGGGCCCTGGGCCTCGAGCCGCAGGGCGCCGCGCACGATGCGCCGCGCCGCACCCTGGGCGTCTCGCTGCGGTTCGACCGCCCGTACCCGTCCGCCGAGTGGATCCGCGCGGTGCGCGAGACGGCCGAGCGCCTCGGGCTCGAGATCGTGACGGTCGCGCAGGTGCGGCGCGACTCGGCTTACGCCCACCGCCTCGCGCGCGACCTCGGCGGCCGCGCGGTCGCGTTCGGCGGCGTGTCGCACGCGACCCACGAGCGCGTGCTGCGCGGCGAGTACGCGGGCATGCGCGCGATCCTCAGCGACCGGCTGCACGCGCTGCTGATCGCGCAGACCGAGGGCGCCGTGCCGCTCGCGTGGACCGAGGCGGCCGCCGACAAGCTGCGTCGCCACTTCGACGCGCTCGGCCTGCCGTGGGTCACGGCATCCCCGGATCAGCGGATCGCGTGCCTGCGCGCGGTCGACGACGCCGCGCTCACCGCGCACGCGGCCGATTCCGCCGCGCGGCTCGCGGCGGCGCGCGCCGCGCTCGACGAGGTGCGCGACGTGCTGGCGGGGGATCAGTGGCGCCCGGCGCCCCGCCGGGCCGCGCCTCGCTCGACGACGCCTCGCTCGACGACGCCCCGCTCGAACACAGCCCGCTCGAACACCTCGGCGTGACGCCGCGCCACGGCGCAGTCGTCCATGAGCCCCTCCGTCGCGGGCGCGGCGGCCGCCAGCGCCTCGCGCAGTGACGCGTCGTCCACCAGGCGCCGCAGCGCCCCGGCCAGCGCGTCGACGTTACGCGGCGCGACGAGCAGGCCGTTCACGCCGTCCGCGATCCACTCCGCCGGCCCGCCCTCCGCGGCCGCGATCACGGCCCTCCCGCGCGCCAGGTACTGCAGCACGTTCTGCCCCAGCGGCTCGGCGCGCGTCGAGTACTGCACGCACACGTCCAGCGCGTCGATCCGCTCGCGCACGTCGTCGCGATGCCCCGCGAACGTCACGTTCCGCAGCCCCAGCTCGGCCGCGAGCGCCCGCAGCCGCCGCTCGTGCTCGGCGTGCCCGAACGCCGGCCCGCCAACGAGCGTCAGCGTCGCGCGATCGTCGACGCCCGCGGCCGCGTACGCGCGGATCAGCTCCTCCTGGCCCTTCCAGGGATCCAGGCGCGCGACCATCCCGATCCGCACCGGCGCGCCTGCCGCCTCCGACCCGGATCTCCCGGGTCCGGGATCCGCGACGGGCATGCCGATGGGGCTCGGCACGACCTCGACGAACTGGCCGCGGCGCAGGAACGGCCGCACGGTGCCGGCCGTCGAGGCCGAGTTGGCGATGAACCCCGCCGCGCGCCGCACCGCCGTGCGCCGGAAGGCGAGGAAGCCGATCCGCCCCATCGCCTCGGGCTCCCCCCGGTCGCGCAGGTGCACCACGAGGGGAGCGCGCGTGCCCGTCAGCGCGAGTGCGGCGTACACCGCGGCCCGCGTCGAGTTCGCGTGCACCACGTGCGCGCCCCGGAACGCGCCGCTGCGCCGGATCGCCAGCGCCTGCCGCACCAGCGACGCCGCGAACCGGACGGCCGCCCACGGCGTCGCGCGCGACGCGCCGGGCCGCTGCGGCGATCCGGCCCGGATCACGTGCACGCCCCGCGCCTCCAGCCCCGCGAACGCGCCGGCGTCCGGGTCCGGGTCGCGATCCGCCCCGCCGGACGCGTCGGCGTCCCCCGGACGGGGCAGGACGAGCCGGGCGTCCCAGTCGCGACACGGGCTGCCCAGCAGCCGCGCGAGCGCCAGCTCGGCGCCGCCGCGCTCGACCGTGTGCGCCACGTGGGCGACGGTGAGGACCTCGGGACGCGCGGGCACGCGATCAGCCTACGGGCGACACGCCGGGCGGCCCCCACCGCACCCGGTAACGTCGACAGCGACCGCGACCGTCAGCCCCTCGCCGAGAGACCACGGAGCACGATGTCGATCAAGACCTGGTTCACCGAGACCCTCAACCCGAAGCGCTGGTCGACGAGGATGCGCGTCATCGTCGCGAGCGGTCTCGTGCTCGTGCTCGTCGCCGCCGGCGTGATCGCCGCGTTCGCGCTGCGCCCCGGCCCGTCCGAGAC
>NZ_JADGLL010000052.1 GCF_015235415.1 Microbacterium paludicola
AGGGAGAAGAGCCGCCCGCCCCCCTTCGCTCGCTCAACCGCCGAGGGAGAAAGGCCGCCCCCTCGCCTTTGCCCCTCGACCCACGACCGGGTTGCTCCGTTTCGACTCGCGTCGCCCGCTCAGCGACGAACGGGACGCCGCCCCTCACGCCGCCCGGGGTGGTGGGCTCCACATCCAGCGGCGCGGTGACTTCGGCCGCAGCTCGACGGGCGGCCCGTCTGGCGGGTGCAGCACGAAAGGCCCTGATCCCTCGCGCGTGATCCGGTGCCTGCGGTGATGCAGGTTCATGTGGTGGAACCGGCACAGCAGCACTCCGCGGCCGATGTCGGTCCTGCCGCCGTGCGCGTTCCACTCGTCGATGTGGTGCGCCTCGCAGTAGGAGGCCGGTATCGAGCAGCCCGGCCAGACGCAGCCGCCGTCGCGGACGGCGAGGGCGATGCGCTGCTTCGCGGTGAACAGCCGCTGCTCGCGGCCGACGTCCAGCGGGTTCCCCGCGGGGTCGACGGTGACCTCGCGGAAGCCGGTCGCGCAGATCGCCTGCTCGACCGCGGGCGCCGGCAGCGGGTGCCCGCCGTCCTCCGTGTGCCCGACGGGTGCGTCCTTCACGACCACCACCCGCACCCCGGGCTGCCGGGTGCCGAACACCTTCTCGGCGTCCGCGACCGCCCCGGCTCGGAGCACGTCCATCATCACGTCGTAGGCGAGCTGCTCGTTGGTGCGCGGGTCATCGACCAGCCTCTTGGCCCGCTCGCGCTCCGCGGAATCGACGAACCGGGGCCCGCCGCGGCGGGGCCGCATGGCGGCGTCGATCACCGACCGCACGGCGGCGGCGCCCTCGTCGTCGAACACCATCTTGGCGTGGTGGACACCGTCCTCGTCGGTCCACATCCGGAACATCCGCCGCTCGAACCGCGCCAGGAACCGCTGCTCGGCCCCCTCCGGATCGAGCTCGTCCCGCACCCCCTGGGCGGCAAGCCGCAGATCCTCGACCGTGCGGTGCGACGCTTCGAGCAGCAGCTGCTCGGCCGCGATCCGCCAGACCTCCTCACCGCCCTCCGGCGGTGTCCCCAACCCGCGCAGGATCGCATCCATCTGCGCCGCGGACAGACCGCCGCGCGACAGCGCGTCACCCAGCGGCGCATGCCAGGGCGGGGCGGTGGGCTCGGCCTCCTCGGTGGCGGGATCCAGCGGATCGGCACCCTCCATCAGCGACTGCCCCAGTCGCACCTGCCGCGCCGCCTCTCCCCGCGACCCGCCGGACAGCTCCTGCACGAGAGCGACGGTGTTGCGGTGCCCGCGCGACTGCGCGAGACCCCCGTGCCCGTCAGCCTGCCGCGAGCGGGTGGCGGCGACACCGGCCGCCATCGCGCCCACACGCTCCCCCACCCGCGAAAGCGCCGCGGCCCCCTGCATCACCTCGACGACCTCGTCGTCGGAGAGCCCGAGGATCTCGGCGACGTCCGACGGCGCGGCCGACGCCACCGCGTCGACGCATCGCCGGAATTCGCTCAGGAAGTTCATGACCCAAGCATCTCGCCGACCACCGACATTCCGACCCTCTATCCCCTGGTCACACGCCAAAACGCCGCAATCGGTGGATAACTCGCGTGAACGGCAACCTGTGGACGAGAGACCGGCCGCGGCGTCGGCTTCATCGGCGCGCTGTCATCTCCTCTACATTCGAAGACTGATGAGCCTCGATCGCCGCCTCGCCCGCCCGACCGCCGACATCGCATTCGCTGATCGCGGCGCCGGCGAGCCCGTGGTCGTGCTGACGCACGGCGCAGGCGTCGACCACTCGATCTTCGACGCGCAGGCGGCATCGCTCGCGCGGCGCGGGGTCCGAGTGATCCTCTGGGATCTGCGCGGGCACGGGCAGTCGACCCTCGCGGACCGCGCACGGTTCACCGCCGCCGACGCCTTGGAGGATCTCGACGCGCTGCTGCACACCTGCGGCGTCGAGTCGCCGGTGCTCGTCGGGCACTCGCTCGGGGGCAATCTCGCGCAGGCCTTCGCGCGCAGACACCCGGGGCGCGTGGCCGGAGTGATCGTGCTCGACTCCGCCTGGAACACAGGCTCGCTCTCGGGGCCGGAGCGCTTCGCGCTGCGCGTGGCCGCGCCCGTGCTGTCGCTGATCTCGGCGCGCACCCTCCCCGGCCTGATGGCACGGGCCTCGGCCGAGTCGCCGGATGCGGTCGCCCGCACGGAGGCCGTCTTCGCGCGCATGCCCAAGCGCCGGTTCCTCGACGTCTGGAAGGCCACGACGACGTTCGTCTCGCCCGATCCCGGCTTCCGTTCCCCTGTGCCGCTCGCGCTCATCCGCGGCGCGCGGGATCGCACCGGCAACATCGCCACGGCGATGGCGCGGTGGGCAGCCGCCGAGCGGGTCGTCGAGCACGTCATCCCCGACGCCGGCCACATGGTGACGTGGGACGCGCCCGAGGCGGTGTCGAGCGTCCTCATCGAGGTCCTCGACGACTGGGGCCTCCTGTCGGCGTGATGGATGCCCCGCGGCATCGCGTGCCACCGGAGCCGCGCAGGACGCGCACCCAGTCGCAGGACCGCCCGCCCAGTCGCAGGATCCATGGTGCGGATGTTGCGACGCGCGTCCCATACGCATCACCAGCCCCGCCGATCCGACAACCGAGCGCCAGGCCCGACAACCGAGTGCCCGGCCCGACAACCGAGCGCCCAGCCCGACAACCGAGCACGCCCCGACGACCCCCACCCCGGCGCCGTTGACATCCCGGGCGTGTCGCCGATACGGTGGCAAGTCCGTGCCGACCGGCACGGGACGAAAAGGCAGGCCGAGAGGACGCTCGTGAGCGCGAATCAGCAGCTCAAGCCGGTTCTGGACACCCCCCAGAACCGCGACGAGTCGTGCCCTCCGGCGCAGGTCGTCTAGCCAGCCTCAGCTGACTTCACGCCCCGCACCGAAAGGTCCGGGGCGTTTCTTTCTGCGTACGCGCGGGAGGGCATCCCGGATCACCGAACCCGCCGCCCTCCACACACAAGGAAAGGAATCATGGAGAGGCTCTCGAAGCACCTGCTGTCGTGGGCGTCGCTTCTGGACGAGCTCACGCTCGAGCAGGCGCGCGTCTCGTCGCAGATGCCGTTCATCCACCCCCACCTGGCCCTCATGCCCGATGCCCACCTGGGCAAGGGCGCGACGGTCGGGTCGGTGATCCCGACGCTCGGCGCGATCATGCCCGCGGCCGTCGGGGTCGACATCGGCTGCGGCATGATCGCCGTGCGCACCCAGTTCACCCGCGAGCACCTCGCCGGGCGCGACCTCGCGCCGCTGCGCGAGGCGATCGAGCGCGCAATCCCGCTGTCGGCCGGGCGCGACAACCGCAAGGTGGTCGCCACCGCCGAGCCGCGGGTCGCCGAGCTCGAGCAGCTCGCCGAGCGCGCCGAGTTCGACCCGGCGAAGTACGCGGGTCACTGGCGTCTGCAGCTGGGGTCGCTCGGATCCGGGAACCACTTCATCGAGGTCTCCGTCGACGAGGAGGACCGGATCTGGATGTTCCTCCACTCCGGATCGCGCGGGGTCGGCAACAAGATCGCCACGCACCACATCGGCGTCGCGCAGCGCGCGGCGAAGCAGTGGTGGATCGACCTGCCGCACCCCGACCTCGCCTACCTCACCGAGGGCACGCCCGAGTTCGCCCGGTACATCCGGGAGCTGCGGTGGGCGCAGCACTTCGCCCTGCTGAACCGCGAGGAGATGATGGATCGCGTCGCGCGCCAGCTCGGCGAGTTCGTCGGCGAGCAGGTGATCGAGCACGAGCGGATCAACTGCCACCACAACTTCACCGAGAAGGAGAAGCATTTCGGCAAGGAGGTGTGGGTGTCGCGGAAGGGAGCGATCCAGGCCGACCTCGGCCGGCCGGGTCTCATCCCGGGCTCGATGGGAACCGCGTCGTACGTGGTCGAGGGGCTCGGCAACCCGCTGTCGCTCAACTCGTCGCCGCACGGCGCCGGCCGCGAGCACTCGCGGTCTGCCGCGCGGAAGCTGTTCACCCACGAGCAGCTGCGCGAGGCGATGGCGGGGATCGAGTACCGCGACACCGACGCGTTCCTCGATGAGATCCCGGCGGCCTACAAGCCGATCGACCGGGTCATGGAGGACGCGGCCGACCTCGTGACCATCCGGCACACGCTGCGTCAGCTCGTCAACGTGAAGGGCGACTGACCGGCGGCGGAGGTCCGCATCCCACCCGGGGTGCGGACCTTCGCGGCGCCGTGCGCGTGCCACACATCAGTGGATCACCCGATCTTCGGTGAACTGGAGCAGATCATCCATGAACCGGATGAACTGCTCCGCGTACTCCTGCGAATCGAACCATCCGAAGAACTGCTGCTCGGGATGGTCGATGCCGAGCATGCCGTACTCGCTGCCGTCCGGTGAGGGTCCGACGCACAGCAGCGTTCCCGGTCGGGCGCCGTCCTCGTCGAGCACGCACCACAGCACGCTCGTGTGCCCGGCCGGCTCGACGAAGGCGCCCTCCCCGGTGCCGCGGCCGGGGACATCCGCGTTCGCGATCAGCCGGATCCGCTCGGCGGCCTTCTCGGCGGTCGCCTCGCTCATGAAGCAGCCGAGCCGGGCGAGACGCCCGCCTTCGTCGAGACCCACGATCCAGTGGTCGAGGTCCGGCGCGCCGCCGACGAACAGCTCACGCTCGCGCAGCGAGGCGTCCGGTTCGATGGTCCGCACGGCCCAGTGCCCGAGGGTCACGAAGGTCTCATCTGTGGTCATGTCCCGACGCTACGAGCGCGCGGCGCGGCATCCTGCTCCCCCGGCGTTCCCGCGGAACAACCCAGGCGATCCAGGGGCCTGGGGACGACTCAGCGCAGCGTCTTGAGCGCTCCGGCCCACCGCTCGAGCTGCGCGAACATGTCCTGCGCGAGCGGGGCGTGGTGGTCGCCGGGCGTGAACTCGGTGAAGTCCTTGAAGTCCGTCGCGAGGATGAAGTTCAGCTGCTGCCGCACATCCGCGATCTGCAGCTCGGCCGCGATGGCGCGCAGGTGTTCGACGGCGCGGGCGCCGCCGAGGGATCCGTAGCCGACGTAGGCCGCGGCCTTGTCGTTCCACTCGGCGTAGGCGAAGTCGATGGCGTTCTTCAGGGCGCCGGATGTCGAGTGGTTGTACTCGGGGGTCACGAACACGTAGCCGTCGAACGGCGCGATCGTGGCGGCCCACTTCTTCGTGTGCTCGTTCTTGTACTGGCCCTGGGACGGCGGGATGGGCTCATCCAGCAGGGGCAGCGGATGGTCGGCGAGGTCGATCAGCTCGTACGTCGCGGGGCGACCCTGGGCCTGCTCCATCACCCAGTCGGCGACGGCCTTGCCGTTGCGCCCGGGCCGCGTGCTGCCGAGGATCACGGCGATGCGGAGGTCGGTCATCTCTGCTCCTTCAGTCGTCGGAGCACCGATCCTCGCAAGACCCCGGATGGATCACACCCGGGTTGACACGATCCGCCGCGGTCGCCGACCGCCCCCGGTCGCCGACCGCAACGGGTCGTTGAGCGGAGCGAAGCGGAGTCGAAACGGGCTGAGCGAGCGCCAGCGAGCCGAAGCCAGCGAGCCGAAGCCTGCGCCCCGCATCCGCGCCGCTCCAGCGCGCTCAGCAGTTCGGGCAGACCCCCGTCAGCGGCATCACCTGGAAGCACGACATGCAGACCTTGCCCTCGCGGGGCTCGCTCGCGGTGCTGCGGTGCGAGGTGGCGCGGGGCGTCGAGCTGCTGCGCGGCGCCGAGGGACGCTTGGCGCGGTCGGCGAGCGGACGCTCCCGCGTCTCGTAGTGGGTGATTCCCCACGCGCCGCGGAACCGGCGGCTGGGCCAGCGCGGACGGTCTCCCGCGAGGCGCTGCGCATCCGCCTCGGACCGGAAGCCCGTGGTGTAGCCGTCGTGCACCTCGAGGGCGGGACCGCCGGCGACGCGCTCGATCTTGAAGTACGTGCGGAAGCCGACGAAGGCCGAGGGCCCCGCGTCGGCGGCGATGCGCCGCAGCAGCTCAAGGTTGCCGACGGGCGTCCCGTAGCGGACGAACGCCTCCTCGATCGAGGCGAAGGTGACAGCCCGACCCTCCTTGGCGTGGTCGACGGATCGCTCGGGCGTCACAGTGGTCATTCTCCAATCCTCCCACCTCCCGCCTGGGCGCACACCGCCCTGTCCCACCGACGCCCTCCCACGTCGGGCGAGCCGGCCTCAGCCGCAGTACGAGCACACCCCGGTCAGCGACAGCACGCTGAAGCAGGTGGGGCAGACGCCGCCCTCGCGCTGCGGCTGCCGGCCGATGGCGATCTTGTCGCGATCCGTGCGGCGCGTGCGCTCGCTCGGGATCTTCCGGGCTTCGTCCTGAGGTTCCGCCACGCCAGTCATGCTCGTTCCTCTCACGGAGCCGACGGATCCAGGATCCTCCGCCCCGCTGAACGACGGGAGACGACCGGATGAACGCTGCGCCCGGCCCCGACGTCAGTCCGCGCGACCGGCCCCGGCGTCAGTCCGCCGGCACCGACGTGCGCGCCCACTCGGGCGCACCGGCGTTGGCCGACGCGGGGATGACGATCCCTTCCTGCCGCAGCCGCTCGACCGTCCCCGCGGCGTCGACGAAGCGGCCGACGGTCGCCGCGCCGGCGGCCGGGACGACGGAGTGCATCACGGTGCGCTCGTACACGTGAACGAAGTTCACCGTCTGCGCCGCGTCGCGCCCGCGCGTCCCGCGACCCGGCGTCAGCAGGTCCTGGGTGTAGCAGGTCGAAGAGGCGACCGAGACGGGGACGCCCTCGAAGGTCGCCGTCGTGTTGTAGTGGAAATGGCCGCCCAGGATCGCGCGCACGTCGCTGCCGCGCAGCACCTCGGCGAGGGCGGGCTGGTCGTGAAGCTCGACCGTGACGGCGAGGTCCTGCAGGCACGGGATCGGCGGGTGGTGAAGCGCCAGCAGCGTCCCCTCGGGTGCCGGCTCGGCGAGCACTCCCCGCAGCCACTCGAGCTGCGACGGCTCCAGCTCGCCGTGCGCGTGTCCCGGCACTGTCGAGTCGAGCACAACGATCCGCAGCCCGCCGAGCCACTCGACGCGGTCGTAGGGCTCGGTCGTGGGCTCGGCGTCGAGCAGCGTGCGCCGCATCGTGGCGCGGTCGTCGTGGTTTCCCATGACCCAGATGATCCGGGCGCCCATCCGCGCGGCCGCCTCCTCGACGACGGAGCGCAGCTCGGCGTATGCCTCGGCCTCGCCCGCGTCGGCGAGGTCGCCGGTGAACACGAGCGCCTCGGGACGAATGCCGGTGTCGGCGACGGTGGCGAGCAGCTCCCTCAGGTGGGCGCTCGCGTCGGCGACGCCGCCCAGCCGCTCGCCGGGCATCACGAAGTGAGTGTCCGAGATGTGCACGAGGAAGTGGTCGGGCAGCGGATGCTCCGCGATCCGGAGGGTCATCGAGGCTCCTGTTCAAGAGGTGGCGCGACGGTGGCGCCGGACAGCAGGCGCCCGGCGATGAGTTCCCGGACGATCCGCTGCGGCGGCTCGTCGCCGATGAGCGCGGCGATATTGGCGATGGTCCGCTCGGCGAGGCGCTCGACGCCGATGCGGTAGCTCGTGAGGCCCAGCAGGTCGATGCCGGGCAGGATGCCGTCGCATCCGCTGACCGAGACGTCGCCCGGGGCGGACAGCCCGGCGGCGTCGAGCCGGCGAAGCAGGTGAAGCGCGCGCAGGTCGGACGGGCACATCACTGCCGTGACCTCGCGGCGACGCACGAGGTCGACGGCCTCGTCGGCGCCGTCGGTGAACTCCACGGCGGGAACGGGCACGATGCGCACGCCCCGCGCGGCGAGCTCGGCGGCCATTCCCGTCGCGCGGATGTACTCGGGGTACGACGCGTGCTCCTGCGTCACGATCACCGCGACCGAGCGGTGCCCCTGGTCGGCGACGTGCGCGGCGAGCGCGCGTGCCGAGATCCGCTCGTCGTACGAGACGGCGTGGATCCGTCCGCTCTCCTCCGGACGGCCGGCCCGGATGATCGGGATGCGGTCGCGGAACGGCTCGAGCTGCGCGCTCGTCACGCCGCCGGTGGCGACGATCAGGCCCGCGACCCGCATCCCCATGAGGCGGTTCAGGCTGTCGATCTGCCGGCTTCCGCGCAGGTCGCTGCTGATCGTCATCGAGATGAGCGTGATGCCGGCCTCGTGTGCGGCCTCCTGCAGCTTTGTGAACAGCAGGCCGTACGCGGGGTTGGCGGCGTCCCGCAGCAGCAGGCCGACGACGGACGACCCGCGCGAGGCGAGCTCGGACGCCATGATGTTCGGCACGTACCCGAGCTGCTCCGCGATCGCGAAGACGCGGGCGCGGGTCGCATCCGACACCTTCCCCTGGCCGAGGAACACGCGCGACACCGACGAGCGCGAGACCCCGGCCGCCGCGGCGACGTCCTCCATGGTCGGTCCCCGCGGGGGCGCGGCGGGCTCCCCGTTCGGACGCGCTCCAGCCTCGTCGCTCACACCCGCACCGCCCTTCGTGCTTGATAGGCGTGCAGCAGCCACGGCCAGTCGGTCTGGATCGCGTCGATCCCGAGATCAAGGATGGCGCCCCATCCGTCGTCCGGATCGTCGAACAGCGAGCGCTCGTCGTCCAGGCCCGCGAACAGCGGCGGGCCGGAGGTCAGCACCTCCGCGTTGACCATCGTGAACACGCCGCGGTCGCGCAGCCTCGCGATCACGTCGGCGTCGAGGAACGGCCCGTCGGGCTCGGTGGCGATCAGCTCGAGCCCGATGGTGTTCAGCGCCTTGTCGCCGAGGATCCGCTCGGCCTCCGCGAGGGTGCGGCAGATCGGCATGAACGGGTACGGCTCCGGATGCGCGCGCAGCAGGGCGAGGCTCGCCTCGTCGGCCGCCCAGCACTTGAGCAGCACCCGGTCGGTCACGCCCTGCTCGTCGAGCCAGGGAAGCAGCGTGCGCCACCACGGCCACGACCGGTCGAGGTTGATCAGCGCGTCGTGTGGCAGCGCCGCGAGCACGTCGCCGAGCTCGGGCACCCGGCCGGAGCGGGCGGATCCGGCGATCCGCAGGTGACGGAGATCCCGGATCCGCTCGGCAGGCAGGGTCGCGAGGTTGTGTGGCACGCCGAGCAGGACGGGCTCCATCCCGTCGTGGAAGGCGAAGAACACCCCGTCGCTCGAGGCGACGGCGTCGAGCTCGACGATGTCGCCGCCCGAGCGCAGCGCGGCCCGCACCGCCTCGATCGTGTTCTCGGCGACGGATCCCGCGGCGACGCCGCGGTGCACGACGATGAGCGCGCCGACCTCGTCGAGTCGCGCGGCGAACCGCCGGTTGACGTGCGCGTGCTCGGGGCGGCCCAGCACCCGGCTCACCGGACGACCTCCGACGTCACGCCCGCCTCGACCGGCGTCGGGGCCTGCGAGCTCGGTCCCGCCCGGCGGACCCGGCGCCGCCGATCCTTCCGCGTCGCCCGCCCGTAGACGAGCCACATCGTCACGCCCGTGATGATCATGAGCAGCACGGTGTAGACGAAGGTGTTCGCGCGCGCGTCGATGTCGACCGATCCGGCGGCCGCGGCCTGGATCACGAGCCCGAGCGGCTGGTACAGGGGGTGAGCGAGGAACACGGCGGTGTCGTAGTCGTCGAGCAGCGAGTTGAAGTTCAGCGCGAACACGGCCGCGGCGGTCGGCAGCACGACGGGCACGATGATGCGCCGGTAGATCGTGAACGTGCCGGCGCCGAGCAGCGCGGCGGCCTCCTCGAGCGCGGTGTTGACCCCGAGGTACGCGGCCTTCATCAGCCGCAGCGTGAACGGGATCTTCGCGATCACGAAAGCGATCAGCAGGATCACCGCGGTGCCGGTGAGCACCGCGCCGCCGACCAGCGGGTTCGGATGGTCGTAGCTCATGATCAGGCCCAGCGCGATCATGGCGGCGGGAAGGATCCACGGGATGTGAAGCAGGTACTCGAGCGCCGTGGTGATCGCGTTGCGGTGCCGCACGATGATGCGGGTGAGCACGAGCATGGCGAGCACCGCGATGGCCGCGGCGAGCGCGCTGTAGACGACGGAGACGAGGAACGGGCGGAGCGCTGATCCCTGGCTCAGCACGCGCACGTAGTTGTCCAGCGACAGGCGATCCAGCGCGAGGGTGCCGGTCTGGATCGCGGCCGAGTCGGCGAACGAGTACAGCACGATCAGCAGCACCGGAAGCAGGTACACCGCGAACAGCACGTACGCCACGGCGTGCACGGCCACGTTCACAAACGGGTTGCGGATGCGCTGGCGCTGCAGCGGCGTGGAGATCTTCGACAGCGAGAAGTAGGTGCCGCCGCGCTCGATGCGGGTCAGGATCGCCAGCATCGCGATCGTGACGAGACCCAGGATCACCGCGAGCAGCGCGGCGATGTCGCGCGACGTGGCCGAGGTGGCGAAGCTCAGGATCATCGGGGCGATGGTCTGGAAGTCTCGCCCGCCGAGCACCTGCGGCGCCGACAGGGCGCCGAGGCCCGTGAGGAACGACAGGATCGTGACGGCGAACAGCATTGGCCGCAGCGCCGGCAGCACGATGCGCCACAGGATGGTGCCGTCGCCGGCGCCCAGGTTGCGCGCGGCCTCGATCATCTGGAAGTCGAGCTTCGCGATCGCGGGCGACAGGAACAGCAGGTGGTTGGTCGTCGTGGCGAGGGTCATCACCATGAGCACGGCGGGGAAGCCCTGGAACCACTGCGGGTCCATGTCAGGGAACCAGCCGACGAGCAGGGAGGTGATGATGCCGTCGTCGCCGTAGACGAAGCGGTAGCCGGCGGCGAGCACGATGCCGCCGTAGATCAGCGTTGTCGCGTAGCCGAGCCACAGGATCCGCGATCCGGCGATCCGGAAGTAGCGCGTGACGAGCACGATGAACACGCCGACGACGTTGGTGCTGATCGCGAGGGCGAAGGCGAGGAGCACGCTGTTGCCGAGCGAGCGCAGGGCGCGCTCCGAGCTCAGCAGCCGCTCGATCGCGCTTCCCGAGAACGCGCCGTCGGGGAAGAACGTCTCGATCAGCAGGTTGGCGTTGGGCCACACGAGGAACGCGACGATCGCCCATCCCGACACCAGCAGCGTGATGACGGTGAACGGCGAGCGCAGCATCCGCCGCGCGGAGGCGGCGCGGCTCACGCGACCGCCTCGGCGACGCGCGCGGCCACGCGGCGTCCGGTCTCGTCGTACTGCAGAACGTGTGCCGGGTCGATCGCGAGGTCGACGCGCGATCCGGCGACGGGCGCCGGGCCTTCGTCGGGCCGCACGAGCACCTGCACGCGGGCGCCGTCGGCGAGCACCGTGCAGCTCGTGTGCGTGCCGTGGTAGCGGGTGCCGGCCACCTCGCCGGGCACTGTCACTCCCCCGGCGGATGCGCCGGGCCGCAGGATGCGCGGCCGCTCGACGCGGAGGTACGACGATGCGGCGGACGGCAGGCCGAGCCGCTCGACGAGCGCGGGGGTGAGCTTGGACGCGGCGCCGACGAACGTGCAGACGAACTCGGTCGCCGAGTTCTCGTAGATCTCCTGCGGGGTGCCGACCTGCTCGATCCTGCCGGCGTTGAAGACGGCGATCCGGTCGGACATCGACAGCGCCTCGTCCTGGTCGTGCGTGACGTAGAGGGTGGTGATGCCGAACTCGGCCTGCAGCGCCTTCAGCTCGCCGCGCAGCTGCTGGCGCAGCTTGGCGTCGAGGTTCGAGAGGGGCTCGTCGAGCAGCAGGATCTTCGGCTGCATCACGAGAGCGCGCGCGATGGCGACGCGCTGCTGCTGGCCGCCGGACAGCTGATCGAGCGTGCGGGTGAGCTGCTCGTCGCTGAGCTCGACGCGGCGGGCGACCTCGGCGACGAGCTCGTCGCGGCGGCGGCGCGGAACGCGGTTCACGCGCAGGCCGAAGGCGATGTTCTCGGCGACGTCCATCGAGGGGAATAGAGCGTAGTTCTGGAACACCATCCCCACCTGGCGCTTGTCGCTGGGGAGGCGGGTGACGGCGCGATCCTGCACGTAGATCTCGCCCCGCGTCGGCTCGACGAACCCGGCGAGGGCGCGCAGCGCGGTGGTCTTGCCGCACCCCGAGGGGCCGAGGAGGGTGAAGAACTCCCCCTCGGCCACCTCGAGGTCGAGATCCGGGATCGCGGTGAAGTCGCCGTAGGTGACCTCGACGTTCTCGAATCGGATCACGGGATGTACTCGAGCTCGATCTTCTCGACCCAGGCGGGCAGGTTCTCGGCGACGACGTCCCAGTCGATCTCCTGGCGGGGAAGGTTCTCGTGGAACTCGACGATCTCGGGGTCGGCCTCGGCGATCGCGCCCTCGTTGACCGGCATCGAGTCGAACTCGGCCGACCACGCGGCCTGCGTCTCGGCGCTGCCGAACCAGTCGATGAACTCCTGCGCCTGCTCGGTCTGGTCGGTGCCCTTGACGATCGCGACCTGCTCGACGGCGTAGGGGACGCCGACCTCGGGGCGGACGACCTCGCTGTCGATGCCGTACTCCTCCTCGCGCGAGGGAAGGCCCGAGGTCCACATCTGGCCCATGTCGACCTCGCCCTCGGCCATGCGGGCGTACAGGTCGGTGTCGGGAACGGCGGGGTTGCCGTGCTCGAAGTAGGCGGCGACCTGCTCCCAGCCCTCGTCGGAGACGCCGAGGTCGCCCGACTCATCGAGGTAGCGGGTGAGGATGCCGGCGAACACAAGCTGCGAGGTGGCGCCGCCGAGGTCGGGGACGCTCTCGTAGCGGCCCTGGAAGGCCGGGTCGGTCCACAGGTCGGTCCAGTCCTGCGGGGCGTCCTCGGGCGTCGGGTAGGCCGCGGTGTTGTAGGCGAGCACGATTCCCTGCTGCACGAGGGGCCAGTAGTAGCCCTCGCCCGACGGGTCGCCGAGCGCGGCGTCGACCTCGCCCGACCACGACGGGGTGTAGGGCTCGATCGTGTCGGCGGCGATCAGCTGCGAGAAGTACATGTTGTTCAGGCCGAACACGACGTCGGCGACGGGGTTGCCCGCCTCGGCGATGAGCTTCTCGGTGGTGTCGCCGCCGCCCTGGCCGACGATCTGGATCTCGAAGCCCGCCTCGGCGGCCTGCGCGGTCAGCCACTCGGCGCGGCCGTCGGCGTTGGAGTTGGTGTAGACGATCAGCGGCTCGCTGCTCTCGGCGGCGGCCTCGGTCGGGGCGCCCGCCGAGCAGCCGGCGAGGAGGGTCAGGGTGGCCGCGGCGCTCACGGCGACAGCGGTTCGGGCGTACTTGTGCACGGCTCGGTGATCCTTCGCTCTGGTGGGGGTGGGGTGCGGGATGAGCGTCCCCTCGATCTCGAGGGGGGAGCGCTCTCCCCACCCCTCGACCTTGACGAGCGGGGGTGACGTCGCGCTGGATTCCATGCGACGAGTGGGTGAACAGCGGTTGGGCGGGTGTTAACCCGGGGCCGGGAGGTGGGGAGAGCGCTCCCCCAACGCGAAGGCCCCCGGAGACGAGAACGTCGCTCTCGGCGCGCTCAGGCGAAGTGCGGACGTAGGCGCTCTCTCAACGCCGGGTCGCAGACGTAGAGGAACGTCCCGCGCATTCCGCGCGTCATGAGGACGCTGTAGATGTTGCGGACGTACGCGAGGAGATCCTCGTCGCTGTATGTGAGCCCGAGAACGGGATTGTTCCGCTTGCCCGCGGCGTCGTGGTAATTCGAGCGATCGAAGACCGTGCGCCCCAGCGACTCGTCGTAGCAGAGGTCGTTTCCGATGATCACGCCCGCGTAGTTGAGGTCATACCCCTGAACCGTGTGGATCGATCCGACCTCGCCGAAGGAGTTCGCCGAGTTGATCCAGTCCGTCGAGGTGCCGTTCCAGCGCAGCTGCTGTCCGTCCAGCTCGATGTCGAATGCCGTCGGATCCGCCTTCGAGCGCCACGGCCAGGCGTAGCCGGCGACGAGGCGAGCGAGCCCGAACTGCGCCTCTCGGTCCCGGATGTCGTCGTACATGTCGCCGAGGTCGTCGTACAGGCGCAGCTCGTACTCGCCGAAGTCCGGTCGCGCGACGGGCTCACCGGCGAGCACCCGCTTGACCCAGGCGACGTAGTCGTTCCCGCCCGCGACGCGCATCTGCGACCACAGGACGTGGTGACGGCCGGCGCCCTTCGCCTCGGCGACGAGCGCCTCCTGTACCTCCCGCGGGAGATCCGCAGGCCGCACGCTCTGGTCGGTGTCGAGCAGGAAGATCTGGTGGTCGCTCTGCGCGCGGATCCAGTCCAGCTGCGTGATGTCGAGCCGGTCCTCCCCGAACAGCCGCTCGGTGATCTCCCTGCGCCGGATGTTGAGCACCGCGGCAGGCAGGGCTGCCCGCTGGGCGAGGCGGTGCGCCTCGTCGACGATCAGCACGTCGAAGCGGTCCGCGCTCTCGCCCGCCTCGAACGGGGTGAGCACCTTGACGCGCTTGAGCCCCGGGATGCGCCGGAACACCCGTTGAACCGACTTCCGCAGCGACTGCTGCGGGATGACGAAGCCGAGCCGCCGCCCATCCAGCAGAGCCCGCTTCTCGCCGACGAAGAACTCCGAGAAGCGCTCGTCCGCTTCATAGAGGTCCGCCGGATCGAGGGACCTGATGTCTTCGAGCAGCTTCAGCAGATAGATCGCGACGATCGTCTTGCCCGTGCCCGGTCCGCCCTCGATCACACTCGTGCTGCGGCTGCCGCTGTCGAGATCCTCGAACAGGGAATCGAGGATGTTCTCCACGGCGGCGGCCTGCGCGTCGTTCAGCGCCTTGAACGGCGACAGTTTGAACAGGTCGCTGTTCTCGATTGCGCGTACGTCGCGCGTGAACATCCCATCGGCACGCAGCTGCTCGAAGATCTCGTCGAAGGTCTCGCGGTACGTGGCGCGATCGAAGTACTCGTAGTCGACGAGGCCCGCGTTCGCGTTGATCACGCGGAACTTCTCGTCGCCGCTGAACCACCGGATGAGGTGCGACTCCAGGTCGAGGCAGGCCGACTTGTTGAAGCGGTCGTCGAGGACGACCTTCAATTGCGTCATCTGCCGCTTGCGCGCCCGGTGCTGCTCCATCCGCTTCGCCGCGTTGAGCGTCTCGCCGACATAGACCTCACGGCCGTCGTCGAGCACGTACACGACGGGCCAGTTCTGCAGCCTTCGCTCGACGTCGAGCTTCATCGCCTCCGGAGTGCGGTCGTTGAACCGCAGTCGCTCAATCCGGAAGCCGGTCATACTTCACCGCCGTTCCCCGTGCCTTGTCGGCCGGGTACTTCGCACGCGTCTTCTCGAGCTTCTCGAGCACGATCTCGTCCGCATCCACACCGAGGCGGTCGGCCAGCAGCAGGCAATAGGTGAGGACGTCCGCCAACTCGTCGCGCACCTCCGCGGCATCGGCGGGCTCGCCCCATTGGAAGCACTCGAGCAGTTCGGCGGCCTCGATCGCGACGCTTTTGGCGAGATTCTCCGGCGTGTGGAACTTCGCCCAATCGCGCTCGGCGACGAATGCGCGCAGCGCACCGAGTACCGCGTCGTCCGTCATGGTCACACCGTATCGACAGTCACGGCCCTCAGCGTGCGATGCTCGGGCAGCACCTCGGAGCCGGATCTCATACCGGCTCGGTCGGCGTACCGGTGAGAGGCGGCGGCTGAATCGAACTGCGACTTGCGGCGATGCGCTCCCGGATCAGATCCACGGTCTGCTCCGACTCACGCATCAGTTCGAGAATGGCGCGATGGTTGTCCCAGTGCTTCTTCCACAGATCGTCCCCGGCGATGGCCTCGAAGTCGACCTTGGTCGGGATCTCCCATGCTTCGAAGCGCGCCAACCGTTCGATTCGCTCCTCGAGGTCCGGAATGCCACGAGTAGACGGTGAGAGGCGAGCGGGCCCCCGCATCCACGTCTCCCAGTCTTTGTTGCCTTTGCTCTGGTTGCACTTGCCGCATGCAGGCACGAGGTTGTGAATCTCGGAGATGTACCCGGTGGACTTCTGACCCACCACCAACGGACGAAGATGATCCCACTCGGTGGCAGTGTCACCGCAGTACGCGCAGACGACAGCCTCGTCCATGCCCAGGATGCGGAGCGCTTCGTCAACCTGCTCCTGCGTGGGCGGGATCACGGGGATTATCCCGTTCACGAAAGAATTCGTGATGCTCGAGGATCGTCCGGTAATTCGAACGGCTTTGGGCATCGCGAACCGCGAAGCAGATGAGCGTGGCACGCGCTCGACGCTAGCGGCGATCCCTGTCCACAACTGGCATTGCCGGTGTTAGCCTGGCCCGCGCCCGCCGAAGCTCAGCCTGGAGGATCCGTGGCCTCGTACACCGTCAGCCGCTCCGTGGTGATCGACGCGCAGCCCGAGCAGGTGTTCCCGTACATCGAGCGCTTCCCCGAGTGGGTGAAGTGGTCGCCGTTCGAGGAATCGGACCCCGAGCTGCAGCGCGTCTACCGCGGCGCACCGGAGGGCGACGGGGCGATCTACGAGTGGTCCGGCAACGCCAAGGCCGGCGCCGGGATGATGACGATCACCGACGTGACCTCGTGCCAGGTGCACGTCGACACCGAGTTCTTCCGCCCGTTCAAGAACAAGACGCGTCACGTGTTCGCGGTCACTCCCTCGGGCGGCGCCGCGACGACCGTGACGTGGGAGATGCACGGCGAGCACACCGGCCTCGTGGGACTCGTGTCGCGCGCGCTGATGCCCATGGAGAAGGCCATGGGGCCCGAGTTCGAGAAGGGGCTCGAGGCGCTGAAGCGCGTTGTCGAGGGGGACGCCGCGGAGGAGTGACCCGTCCCGCTCAGGCGAGCGGGACGGGGCACCATCCCGTCTCACTCCGCGGGGTAATCCACGACGAACTGCGGCGTCCCGCTCGTCGCCGGATCGGCCTGACCGCCGACGCCGTTGACCACGTGCTGGACGGTGCCTGCCGACAGGTTGACCGTCATGATGTGGTGCAGCTGCACTCCGGCCGTCTCGGGAACCGCGAAGCCGTTCTCGGTGACGATCGACGGGTTGTTCTGGTTGAACACGTACACCCCTGCCCCGTCGAGACGGTGCGTCGTGACATCCGGCGCCACCGTGTATCCCGGGTAGCCGAGCGTGCCGTCGGGCTGGGTCCAGTCGGCCTGCGTCGGAGGGTCGTAGGGCAGCTCGTTCTGGTACAGGATCACCCGGCCGCGCTCGCCGTTCCACAGCGTGTTGTAGCGCTGGAAGTGCTCCACGAACAGGCCCGTCGCCGTCACGTCGTCGCCGTTCACGATCACGCCATTGTGGCCCGTGTTGGTGCGCCAGCGATCCGTGTCGCCGTTGAAGCCCTCGGTGAAGCCCTCGATGCCGTGGTCGCCGCGCCACACCCAGGTGTGGTCGATCAGCACGTGGTCCGCGTTGATCTCCAGCGCGGTCGTCGTCTTGCCGATGTGCGGTCCGCCCACCCGGAAGTAGACGTCGCTGAGCGTGATCGGATCGGCCGGATCCAGCTTCTTGCCGACGTTCGCGTCGCCGACGCGCAGCAGCACGGGCGACAGCTCGGTGCCGGCGTCGATCGTGACGCCCGCGATCACGATGCCCGCGGCATCCTTGACCTCCATCGGCACCGCGCCGCCGGTCGCGGTGAGCGTCGCGTGACCCATGCCGAGCACCACCGTGCCCGGGCGCTTCACCTTGATCGTGCGGTCGATGTCGTAGACGCCCGGAGTCAGGATGAGGTGCTCGCCGCGTGCGAGCGCCGCGTTGATCGTCGCCTCGCTGTCGCCGGGCTTGGCGATGAAGAAGTCGTCGATCGGGATGGTGCGACCCGGCGTCTCGCCGTCGGCCCAGCTGACGCCGCTCGAGTCGCGCTGCGCATCCGGCACGCGCACGTTGTAGTCGCCCTCGTCGTCGACGAAGAGGTACGGCTTCTCGCGCGACAGCGGCGTCTGGTCGACCGTCGTGTACGGCGGGTCCGGGAAGGTCGCGTCATCCGGAGCGCCGACGACGCCCGAGAAGACCTGGTTCCACACCGCGTTCGACCAGCTGCCGACCTCGCTGTTGCGGATCAGCCACTGCTGCTGCGAGCCGTTCACGACCGCGGGCAGCTTCGAGTCGGCGATGAACCCGCCGCTCGCGTACTGCGGGCCGGCGGTGCAGTAGTCCATGAGCGAGAGCGTGCCGCTCGGCACGTGCAGGCGCCGCAGGCTCACCGCCTGCGACACGGCCCAGAAGTCGGCGCTCTGGCGGCAGCCATCCTGCCCCGCCTTGTCGATGTCGATCCGCAGGTTCGACAGGGTGCGCCAGAAGTTCACGAGCGCCAGGCAGTTGCCCGTGCCGCCCTCCAGGCAGCGGTTGTAGACCTCGACCGCGCCGTGCACAGCGACGTCGTCGGGGTTCGCGCCGAGGCCGGCGATCTCGGTGTAGTAGCCGACCTTCACCTGCAGCGGATCCTTCGCCGAGCCGTACGCGCCGGGAAGGAAGTACACCGCCCGCCGCTCGCCGCTCATCTCGGCGTCGACCTGCTGGGCGTGAAGGGCGTCGAGCTCGGACTGGATCTGGTCGAGCGGGGTGTCGGGACCGAAGATCGTGACATTCGGGCCGAAGTCGGGCATGGAGCCCGTGGCGGCGGTGGCGGGCGTGGCGACGAGGCCGCCGACGACGAGCGCACCGGCGATCGCCGCAGCGCGGATCGCACGGGATCGTCGCGTTCGGACGTGGGGGATGGACATGCGGTTCCTCTCCATTGAGGGCATCGCGCGGCAGCGCGCGATCCGGCACTTACTTACGAGCATGTAAGCATTTCGGAGGGGGCGGCGACAAGGGGTGGGT
>NZ_JADGLL010000053.1 GCF_015235415.1 Microbacterium paludicola
GAACGGGATCATCGAGCTCCACCGCCGCCTCGCCCGCGGCTACCGCAACCGGCACAACTACCGGCTCCGCATGCTCCTCGCCGCCGGCGGACTCACCCCATGACCCCCACCGGATGTCCGAAGAGCCCGACAAGCCGATGATCTACTACCCGCTCTCCACGCTCATGATGGCGGGGATCCGGGACATCCTGATCATCACCACTCCGCACGATGCGGCGGCCTTCGAGCGTCTGCTCGGTGACGGCTCGCAGTTCGGAGTGAATCTCACCTTCGCGCAGCAGCCGTCGCCCGACGGGCTCGCGCAGGCGTTCACGATCGGCGCCGACTTCATCGGCGACGACAAGGTCGCTCTCGTGCTGGGCGATAACCTGCTCTACGGGCCGGGGCTCGGCAGCCAGCTCACGCGGTACGCCGACGTCGACGGTGGTGCCGTCTTCGCCTATTGGGTCGCGAACCCGACCGCGTACGGCGTGGTGGAGTTCGACGAGACCGGCAAGGCGATCTCCCTGGCCGAGAAGCCCGCCGAGCCGAGGTCGAACTACGCCGTTCCCGGCCTGTACTTCTACGACAACGACGTGGTCGAGATCGCACGCGGACTGAAGCCATCCGCGCGCGGCGAGTACGAGATCACGGATGTCAACCGCGCCTACCTGGAGCGCGGCAAGCTCTCGGTCGAGGTGCTGCCGCGCGGCACGGCGTGGCTCGACACGGGCACGGTGGACGACATGACCGATGCGGCCGAGTACGTGCGCACGATGGAGCGCCGCACGGGCATGAAGATCGGCGCCCCCGAGGAAGTGGCGTGGCGGCAGGGATTCCTGTCCGACGCGGAGCTTCGGGAACGCGCGGGCAAGCTGGTGAAGTCGGGGTACGGTTCGTACCTCCTCGAGGTTCTGGAGCGTGGGCACTGATGGGTCGTCTTCTGGTCACCGGCGGCGCCGGGTTCATCGGGTCGAATTTCGTGCACCACGTCGTGGAGCACACGGATCACCACGTGACCGTGCTCGACAAGCTCACGTACGCCGGCAACCGCGCGTCCCTCGACGGCCTCCCCGACGACCGGGTGACGTTCGTGCAGGGCGACATCGCCGACGCCGAGCTGGTCGACCGGCTGTTCCGGGAGGTCGACGCGGTCGTGCACTACGCGGCCGAGTCGCACAACGACAACTCGCTCAACGACCCGCGTCCGTTCCTCGACACGAACATCGTCGGCACGTACACGCTGCTCGAGGCCGCGCGCCGCCACGACGTGCGCTTCCACCACATCTCCACCGACGAGGTCTACGGCGATCTGGAGCTCGACGACCCGGAGCGGTTCACGGAGAGCACGCCGTACAACCCGTCGTCGCCGTACTCGTCGACCAAGGCCGGCTCCGACCTGCTCGTGCGCGCCTGGGTGCGCTCGTTCGGCGTGCGCGCGACGATCAGCAACTGCTCCAACAACTACGGCCCGTACCAGCACGTCGAGAAGTTCATCCCGCGTCAGATCACCAACGTGATCCGCGGCATCCGCCCGAAGCTGTACGGCACGGGCGAGAACGTGCGCGACTGGATCCACGCCGACGACCACTCGTCCGCGGTGCTCACGATCCTCGACAAGGGCGAGATCGGGCAGACGTACCTGATCGGCGCCGACGGCGAGCAGAACAACAAGGACGTCGTCGAGCTGATCCTCGAGCTGATGGGGCAGCCGCGCGACGCGTACGACCTCGTCGCCGACCGCCCCGGTCACGACCTGCGCTACGCGATCGACTCCACCAAGCTGCGCACCGAGCTGGGCTGGCAGCCGCGCTACCGCGACTTCCGCTCGGGCCTGGCGGCGACGATCGAGTGGTACCGCGACAACGAGGCCTGGTGGGCGCCGGTCAAGGACGGCGTCGAGGCGTTCTACGCGTCGAAGGGGCAGTAGTGACGGAGCTCGGCAAGCAGCTCGGGGTCACGCCGACCCCGATCGACGGGATGGTGCTGTTCGACCTGCCCGTGCACGGCGACGCACGCGGCTGGTTCAAGGAGAACTGGCAGCGCGAGAAGATGACCGCGCTCGGTCTGCCCGACTTCGGGCCCGTGCAGAACAACGTCTCGTTCAACGCCGAGGTGGGCGTCACGCGTGGTCTGCACGCCGAGCCGTGGGACAAGTGGGTCTCGGTCGCCACCGGCCGGGTGTTCGGAGCCTGGGTCGACCTGCGCGAGGGACCGGGATTCGGCACGGTGTTCACCGCCGAGATCGATCCGTCGAAGGCGATCTTCGTGCCGCGCGGCGTCGCCAACGGCTTCCAGACGCTCGAGGCCGGCACCGCCTACACCTACCTCGTCAACGACCACTGGTCGCCCGACGCCAGCTACTCGTTCGTGAACCTCGCCGACGAGACCGTGCGCATCCCCTGGCCGATCCCGCTGGATGAGGCGGAGATCTCCGACAAGGACCGCGCGCATCCCCGACTGGCCGACGCACAGCCCGTGCCGCCGCGCCGCACTCTCGTGCTCGGCGCCAACGGCCAGCTCGGGCGGGCACTGCGGGCGGAGCTCGGTGAGGCACCTCACATCGAGTACGCGACGCGCGCCGACCTCGACATCACGGCCCCCGGTCTTGAGACCGCACGCCGGTGGGGCGACTACGGCACCATCATCAACGCGGCCGCGCACACAGCGGTCGACGCCGCCGAGACGCCGGAGGGCCGCGCCGATGCGTGGGCCGCGAACGTCACGGGCGTCGCCGCGCTGGCGCGGGTCGCGAGCAGCTACCGCCTCACGCTCGTCCACGTCTCCAGCGACTACGTCTTCGACGGCACGGCCGACCGCCCCTACCGCGAGGACGACCCGTTGTGCCCGCTCGGGGTGTATGGCCAGACCAAGGCCGCCGGCGACGCCATCGTCAGCGCGGTTTCCCGTCACTACATCGTCCGCACGTCCTGGGTGATCGGCGAGGGCGGCAACTTCGTGCGCACCATGGCGTCCCTCGCCGAACGGGGCATCGACCCCTCGGTGGTGGATGACCAGGTCGGTCGCCTGACCTTCACGCAGGACATCGCCCGCGGTATCCGGCACCTGCTGGAGAGCGCAGCCCCATTCGGTGTCTACAACCTCACCGGCTCCGGGGAGCCCCGCTCGTGGGCGCAGATCGCCGCCCGGGTGTTCGAGCTCACGGGACACGATCCCGCGCGGGTCACGCCCGTGAGCACCGACGAGTACTACTCAGGCAAGACGGGAATCGCACCGCGCCCCGGCTACAGCGTCCTCGATCTCGCTAAGATCGAGGCCGCTGGGTTCGCGTCCGCCGATGCAGGCCAGCGCCTCGCGGAGTACGTCGCGAACGGGCTCTGACACGTGCGACGATTCGGCGCCCAGGGGTAGCCCGGGGAGCCTATTCGTGGCTGGGACCTTCGTCGGCGGATGCCGACGAAGGTCCCAGCTGGAGGCTGCAGACGATGGAGTCGAGGTTTAACCGTCGAAGATCGCGGGAACGGAACGCGCGATCGGCGAAAGCCGGGCGCGGAACCCGCCGCGCGTAGACTCGGAGGCCTGAGGCGAGGAGGAGCGCGGCTTGACAGGCGTGATCGTGCACGAGTGGCTGGAGCGCTCCGGCGGTGCCGAGAACGTCTTCGAGGCCATGCGCGAGGCCTTCCCCGACGCGCAGTCCTGGGCGCTCTGGGATGACTCCGACGGCCGGTTCCCGGGAGTCGCCGAGACCGTGCTCGCCCGTACCCCGCTGCGGCGCAGCAAGATCGCCGCTCTGCCCTTCATGCCCGCCGTGTGGCGCGCGCTGCCCGAGATCCGTGCCGACTGGATGCTCGTGAGCAGTCACCTGTTCGCGCACCACGCCCGCTTCCGCGGCGCTGCCGCCGACCTGCCGAAGTACGTGTACGCGCACACGCCCGCGCGCTACATCTGGACGCCCGAGCTCGATCGCCGCGGCGCGCGGCTTCCGGTGAGGATCGCGGCGTCGGCCTTCAAACCGATGGATCGCCGTCGCGCCCAGGAGGCCACCGCCATCGCGGCCAACAGTCAGTTCGTCGCCGACCGCATCGCGACCACCTGGGAGCGCGAGGCGACCGTGATCCACCCGCCCGTGCACACGCGGGCGTTCGCCACGGAGCCCACCCTGAACGCGCGGGACCAGCGCGTGCTCGACGCGTTGCCGGAGGGCTTCCTGCTGGCGGTGTCGCGCTGGGTCTCGTACAAGCGGCTCGACGCGGCGATCACCACGGGCGAGGCGACAGGTCGCCCGGTCGTGATCGCCGGCCGGGGCCCCGACGAGGCGCGCCTGCGCGAGCTCGCCGCCCGCTCGAGCGCACAGGTCACGTTCCTGCACCACCCGTCGTCGGCTCTGCTGCATGCGGTCTACCGAAAGGCGGCGGCGCTCGTCTTTCCCGCGATCGAGGACTTCGGCATCGTGGCGGTCGAGGCGATGGCATCGGGCACGCCCGTGCTGGCGAGCGCGTACGGCGGCGTCGCCGAGTCGGTCGTGGACGGCGTCACGGGAGCGCACGTGCACGATTGGGAGTCTCCGCTCGACATCCGCAGCGCGCTGGAGACGGCGCTCCGTGCGACCCCCGCCGACTGCCGATCCCGCGCGGCGATGTTCGACACCGACGCGTTCACGAGCCGGATCCGCGCCTTCGTGGCACAGGCCGACGCGCCGGTCGGCGCGCGGGGCTGACCTCAGAGCTCGGCGAGCGCCGAGGACCGGTGCAGCACGCCGCCGGGCGCCCACGCATCGACGATGCGCGGAGCGGGCTCGAGCGGCCCCGCGAGCAGTGCCGTGACGCGCCGGATGGACGCCTCTCCGTCCGTCGCGCACCAGCGGCGCGCGAGCGTGACGAGGCGCTCGCGATCGGTGTGCTCGGCGTTCGCCACGAACGCGCGCACGTCGTCGGGCGTGCGCAGCGCGGGGAACACGCGCTCGTCCGACAGGAACGGGTAGGCGGGAGGGTGGTCGTCGATCCGGACGTCGGCGGTGGGGATGCCGAGCACGGCCGACTCCCACGCGACGCCGCTCGACGACTGGATCACCCAGCGCGGCCCGCGGCGCAGCAGCTCGACGGTCAGCTCGTTGCGGTGCAGCGCCCAGCGCGGCGGCAGCAGCCGCTCGAGCATGGCGATGTCCGAGCGGGGGTGCGGCGCGACGAGCACGTCGTCGAGCCCCGCCTTCGTCATCAGTTCGAACATGCGCCGCAGCGCCGGCTCGGGGTCGGGGGACACCGCGAACACGCCCGGCAGCAGCGACTGCGCCGGCGGCGGAGCGGCTAGGTGCGTGATGTCGGTGCTGGGATTGCCCACGACGGCGATGCGCCGCGGGTCGGCCCCTGTCCTCGACGCCACCCACTCGCGTTCCGCGTTGCCGCGCAGCGCCGCGTGCGAGACCGGCAGGTCCACCTGGAAATCCGTCAACGGGGAGTGCGGCACGTAGACCACCGGCACGCCCTGCTGCTCGGCCCGAAGGATCAGCGCGCGCAGCAGCGGGTGCGTCTGCCGTGCGAGCAGCACGAAGCGATGGCCGGAGAGGTCGACCGTCTCGAGGCGCCGCAGCTCGTGCTGGGTCGCGTTCGCCGCATGTCGCCAGGAGGCGCGCAGCTCGGGGCGGTCGTGCCGCGCGAGGAACGCGTCGATGCGGCGCTTGACGGCCTCGACCGCGTCGTCACGGGACGAGAGACCGGCGACGCGCGATCCGGAGGCTTGCCGCAGCTCCGGCGTCGCGCCCACGATCGGGGCGAGCGCGCGCTCCTCGTTCGGCGAGCGCGTGACCACCAGGCCGCCGAGCGCGTCGCGCTCGCGCGACGGCACATACGGCCGCAGCGACTCGGGCACCACCAGCGACGCGGCCCGGGCGCTCAGGCGCCGACGCGAGCGGGGCCGCGAGAACTGGATGTCGAACTCCGGGAGCAGGCACCACAGCAGGCGCTGCTCCGCGGCGTCGTCGATCCGAGTGATCAGCCGTCCACCCGCCGCAGCTTGCTGAGGGGCGCGAGCTCGCCCGGGAAGACGCGCTTGACGCCGTCGCCCAGGGCCTTCTCGATCACGCGGATGTCGCGCACGAGGTTCGAGAAGCCGTGCGGCTCGAGGCTGGCGGCGTGGTCGCTGCCCCACATGGTGCGGTCGAGCGTGATGTGCCGCTCGACGGCGACCGCCCCCAGGGCGACCGCGGCGATCGAGATCTGCAGCCCGGGCTCGTGCCCCGAGTAGCCGACGGGCACCTGGTAGCGCTCCTTGAGCGTGTTGATCGTGCGCAGGTTCGCCTCCTCGGGGGGAAGCGGGTAGGTGCTGGTCGCGTGCATGAGCACCAGCCGGTCCGTGCCGAGGATCTCCACGGCCGTGTCGATCTGCTCGATCGTCGACATGCCCGTCGACAGGATGATCGGCTTGCCCGTGGCCTCGAGCTTGCGCAGCATGCCGAGGTCGGTGACCGAGGCCGACGCGACCTTGTGCGTCGTGACGCCCATCTCCTCGAGGAAGTCGACCGAGGGCTCGTCCCACGGAGAGGCGAACCAGTCGACGCCCTTCTCCTTGGCGTAGGCCGCGATCTCGGTGTATTCGGGCTTCTCGAACTCCACGCGGTAGCGGTACTCGAGGTAGGTCATGGTGCCCCACGGCGTCTCGCGCGGGGTCTGCTTCATGTGCTCGGGGGTGGCGATCTCGGGCGTGCGCTTCTGGAACTTCACGGCCTGCGCGCCGGCCGACACCGCCACATCGATGAGCTTCTTCGCGTTCTCGACGTCGCCGTTGTGGTTCAGCCCGATCTCCGCGATCACGTACACCGGCGAACCGTCACCGATCGTGTGGTCTCCGATGACAACCTTCTCGGTCGACATTGCTCACCTTCTGTTTCGTGTCGTGCCGGCGGGCACGGGCGCTCGCGGGACGCTCGACGTCCCCGGCGTCTCCTCGGACCCGTCGCACGATACACGTGCTCCGCCGGTCGCCCGGGAACGACCTGCGGGCCGCCCAGCCGTCGCGAAAAGACGTGGCCTATCCTAGTCGCGGAGGAGGTGTGTCCTGTGATCGAACCAGAAGAGCGTGAAGTGCGGCGCCGGTGGCGTGTGCCGCTGCGCGCCATCGCCGCGGGTCTCGTGCTGATCGTGTCCGGAGGCATCGCCGGACTCAACATCGCCACCGGCGTCGCGGAGAGCGCTGCGGCAGCCGAGCAGTCGGCCAAGCTCGCGATCGAGCGCGCCGGCAAGATGATCGTGAACGTGGGAAATGAGGCCTCGCGAGCGGTGATCCGCAGCGTGCGCGCCGAGGCCGAGAGCCAGGCCGCGATCGCGGCCGCCCACGAGCGGGAGCTGCGGCGCGCCGTGGAGAAGGCGACCAAGGAGGCCGAGGAGAAGGCCGCCCAGCAGCTGGAGGAGACCGAGGCACGCGCCGCCCAGCTCGAGGCGGAACTGGTTGCCGCCCAGGCCGCGGCGCGCGACGCCGAGGCGCGGGCGTGGGCAGCGGATCAGGCGCGCATCGCCGCCGAGCAGGCCGCCCAGGGGGGAACCGGTGGTGGGACCGTGACTCCCACCCAGGACCCCGGGACTGGTGACACAAGCGGTGAGACGGGCGGTGACACGAACGGTGACGCGGGCACCGATCCGAACGACGGCACGGTAACCGATTCCTCAAGCGCCCCGAGCGAGTAGCACGCCCGGGGGCGCGTGGTCTCAGTCCCGCGCGGCGAGAACCCGGTCGATCACCTCTCGCACCGCGCCCTGTCCGCCGGCGCGGCTGAGCACGACGCGAGCGGCCGCGCGGACTTCGGGTCGCGCGTCAGCGACCGCGATGGGCCAGCCGACCAGGGCCATGGCCTCGAGGTCGTTCACGTCGTTGCCGACGTAGGCGGTGCGCGACAGGTTCACGCCGTTCTGCTGCGCCCATTCGCGCAGCGCGGTCGCCTTGTCATCCAGGCCATGGATCACGGGCACGCGCAGCTTGTCGGCGCGAGCGCGCACCACGCCGTTGGTCTCGGTCGACAGGATCAGCAGCGGGATGCCCGCCTTGCGCAGCAGCGACACCCCCATGCCGTCGCCGCGCAGCACGCGCACGCTCTCGTTGCCGGCCGTGTCGACGTGCACCGCGTCGTCGGTGTGCACGCCGTCGAAGTCGGTCACGATCGCGTCGACGGGGATGACCTCGGGTTGCCCGAGAAGGTGGGCGAGCGCACCGGCCATCTCGAACTCGAAGAGGTTGTCGATCTCGATCGCCGAGTTCTCGGGCACCTCCACGATGCCGATGCGCCCGAAGAAGCGATGCTTCGCCTGGCGGAAGCCGGCGGCGTCGAACACGTAGAACGCGCCGGTCTCCATGTAGTGCGGCTCGCGATCCTGCCGGCGCGGCCGGAAGGAGGCATCGTGGTTCACCGCGGTGGCGCCGCCGTCGGCGCCGCGAGCCCAGAGGAAGCCGTACGTCTCATAGGCCGAGAACGCGCTGTCGTAGGCGCCGTCCGCCACCATCCGCACGCCCTCGGCCAGGGCGTCGCTAGGGATGAACGGCGAGGTCGCCTGCAGGAACGCCACGGTGCCGATGGCGATGCCGCGGCGCTCGATCTCGCCCATCGCGTGCAGCACGGCGCTCTCGGACGTCGCGGTGTCGCCGGCGATGTCGGCGGGCCGGTCGACCACCTCGGCCCCGGCCGCCCGCGCCGCGGCGGCGATCTCGGCGTCGTCGGTCGAGACGAACACGCGCGGCACCCCGGCCCGCCGCGCCGCGCCCACGGCGCGCGCGACGATCGGCACCCCGGCGACGGGCAGCACGTTCTTGCGCGGCACGCCCTTCGACCCGCCGCGCGCCGGGATGATGGCAACGGTCTCGGGGCCGCTCGTCACGTCGGTCATGCGTGCTCCTGTGCGTCCTCGAGGGCCAGAACATGGGTGTCGATCATCGCCCGATAGCGCTCCGCGAAGTGATCCAGCGAGAAGTGGTGCTCGAACACCCGGCGGTTCCGCTCGCCCCACTCCGTGCGGTCGCGGCCGGCGATGGCGGCCGCCGCCTCGGCGATGGAGTCATCCGTGACGAACTCCACGTTGTCCTCGAGGTCGACCTCGGGATTGCCGCCGATCGGGGTGAGCACCAGGCCCTTGCCGGCGCGCATGGCCTCGAGCGTGGCGAGGTCGAAGATCGAGCTGCGGTGCATCATCACGTAGATGTCGGAGTAGCCGAGCAGCGCCAGCAGCCGGTCGTGGGTCATGCGTCGCCCGATGAGGCGGGACGCGAACGGCCACCGGCGCGAGGCCTCCTGCGCCGCCACGAACCGCGCCGGATCGATCGCCGAGCCCACCGCGATCCAGAGCACGCGCCGTCCGGTGCGCTCGACGTAGGCGCTGAGAAGCGCGGGAACGCGATCGAGGCCCTTGTCGCCATTCCAGTCGCCGACGCTCATGAAGACGTCGAGGTCGTCGGCCTTCTCGGGCAGGTCGAGCTTCTTCGTCAGCTCCGCGATAAGCCTCCCGTCGTCCGCGGGGTTCTGGTGGTCGACGGCAGACAGGGTGTTGTACAGGGGCTCGTCGGCATAGCGCACCTTGGCGGCGAGCGCCGGGTCCGCCGTGGCCTCGAACGCCGCGCGCGCGCCGCGGCTGGGGAAGTACATGCGCTCGGCACCGGTGCAGATGAGCTCCTCGAGACGGGTCGTCACCGCGATCTCGTGTGCCGTGGGTGTGCGCCCGATCGAGCGCATCTCCTGCAGGGTGCTCCCCTGCTGGTGGTACACGATGACGTACGGCACGCCCAGCTGCCAGGCGCCGAGCGCGCTGCCGAGATCGTGGCAGACCATCAGCACGCGGCGGCCCTCGGCGATCGCCGCAGCGATCTCGGGGTGCGTGCGGACGTACTCGGCGCCGAGCACGAGGTCGACCGGCTTGCCGCTGAGCCCCGCCGTGAGGTGCGGCAGGTCGTGCTTGAGCGCGCCCTTGTCGCCCTCGTCGAACACGTAGCGCAGCGCGTGACCGCGGTGCTCGGAGCCGAGGGCGAGTCGCTGCGTGGCGAGCACCCCGGCGGGACCGCCCGTGCGCCCGCGTGCCGGGTCGTAGTCGCGGTATGCGCAGCTGAAGACCGTCACGCCGGTACGATCGACCGGGTCGGCCATGCCGAGCAGCCCGCGCAGGAACGCCCCCTCGCCGTCCACGTCGTGCCGCGTGCCCACGTCGCCGAGCGCGTCGAAGTAGTGCCCGTGGTCGGGGTGGCGGTCGATGCTCGAGAAGCCGTAGACGTCGACACCCTCGAGGCTTTCGCCGCGGGCGCGGTAGAGCATCCACAGCACCTGCGCGCCGCTTGTCGGAAGCGCGAGCCCCGAGGCGTCACGCAGCGTGCGCTTGGTCTCGGTGTCGATCCACCCGACGGTCCCGGGGGAGAACAGCGCGTCGCGCGCGAGGATCTCGAGATGCGAGGGGTGCTCGAGCAGGTTGCGCCGCAGGTCCATCTCCCACAGCACCATCTCGTACCGGTGGATGTCGTGGCGATCGCGGACGTCGCGGTGGGCGCCCCGCACCCAGATGTCGGTGCGCGCACCGTAGTCGTCCTGGTGGTCGTCGGGGTAGTTGTTGAAGCGCACGACGATGTCGTGCGCATCGATCTCCGCGCCCCGGGCGGTGCCGACGTTCCCGGGGCCGTTCCCGACGACGGCGATCGTCTTGCCGGCGACGAGCTCCGCGAAGCGGCGAGCAGGCGGCGACGCGAACAGCGCATCGGCCGCGCCGGCGGCTCGGTCGATCTGCGGCGATCGCAGGCCGAGGCCGCGGGCGAACGGCGCGAGGGGGAGCAGCTCGGCGATGCGCTCGGGGCCGAACCGGGCGGCGTAGCGGCGGAGGACGAGCTCCGCCGTGCGCGCGTCGCCGGCCTCCAGCAGCGCCGCCGCGTACACGAGCCACGACGCCGGATGCAGCGCGTTCCGCGCGAGCGTGTTCCCCGCGAGCGCGCGCGCCTGGGCGAGCAGCTCGTCCGTCGGGCCCAGATCGCGCCAGGCGGTGCGCAGGATCTGGAAGTCCTGATGGCGCGACGGCAGCACGTCGTCGAGATCGACGCCATAGGCGTCGCGTCTCTTCCCCAGCGATCGGATCGCGCCGGCGGCCTGTGCGACGGTGCGGCGCCCGAGCTCCGTCTTCTTCACTTCGCGGATGACGGTGCGCGCGCCGGGGAGCTTCTTGAGCGACTCGAGCGGGTTCATGTGCCTCACAGCGGGGTGATGTGCGGATGCCTCACGACGTGAGACGTCGCTAGCCTATGCGGGCGCCACCCGCGCGCGGCTTCACCTCAGCTCGCGCGCTCCCCGGATCCGGCGGGCTCCCCGGTCCCGTCGTCCCCGTGCCAGAGCGACAGCGCGGTCTCGAGCAGCGTAGCCGCCCGCGCGTCGAAGGAGTGCTCCGCACGTACCATCGCCGACAGTTCCCGCATCCGCTCCGGTGAGGGGCGCCAGCTGCGGTCAGTCAGCAGCTTCTTCATCTCCTCGTCCGAGCTCGCCGTGGCCACGGCGCCGCCGAACAGCTCGAGGCCCGCGACGGGGTCGGAGATCATCGGCGTCGCGCAGGCGATCACGTCGAAGGTGCGGTTGTTCACGAATCCCCACTCGGCCATGTCGGCGAAGTGGTCGTTGAGCACGATCTCGGCGGAGCGGTATGCGCTCGGCGCCTCGTGAGGGCCCAGAGCCGCGCCGCGGGCGCACTCCGGCGCGATCCGGTCCCATCCCGGTCCCCACAGGGCGAGGGCCGCGCCGGCGCGCAGGGCGCTTCCGACGATCGCGCGGCCGAACTCGATCGGCCGCGCGCCCCCCACGAAGAGCACGTCCTCGCGGCCGGGTGCCGCGGCGACGTCGGGGTGGAACCGCTCGGGGTCCGTCGCCTGCAGCAGCACCTCGACTCGACGCCCCGACTCCTGCGACATCCAGGACGCCCAGGTGGCCGACGCCGCGAACACCGCGTCGAAGCCGGCGAGCTCCTGCCGGGTGACCTCGCCCGGCCGGCTGATGACCCACAGGATGTTCACCGCCCCCGGCTGCGGTTCGAGCGGATGGCGACCTCGGATGGCGAGGACGACGTCGTCGAGCGGCGAGGTTGCCCGGCCGCGCGCGGGGTACCTGTCCACCACCACCTGCTGGCCGCGCTTCTCGAGAGACCGGGCGAGGCTGTCGGCGAAGGGCAGGTCGCCCCACAGGTCCCCGCCGCGCGTGTTCGGCACGCCGGTCTTGATGGCCCAGCGCAGCGCCGGGGAGCCGCCGCCGTGCGTGGTCGGGGCGATCGCGCGGGCCGGCACGACGTGCGGGAGGGGGCCGTCGCCCGAGTCCTCGAGGCCGGCCACGCGCAGGCCGATGGCGTCATACCGCCAGGCGTCGTCGGGGAACGTGCTCTCGCCCCATCGCGACGCGAACAGCCGCTGGTTCTCGGGATCGCGCCGGCGGCGCTGCTCCGACGTGTCCGGGGCGTGCACGACGACGGCGTCCGCGGCGCAGGCGAAGTGCGCGCCATCGCCGAACCGCTCCCGGGCGCGCAGGCACAGGTCGAGGTCCTCGAAGCCGTTCGCGTAAAGCGCGTCGAAGCCGCGAAGCGCCACGAACTCACGCGCGTCGAGGAGGAGGGCGCTGGCGCTGACCGCCGTGAGCCCGGTCAGGTCGGCGCGCTCCGCGTCGCGCAAGGGGAGCCCGGCGAGCAGCGCGGACGGGCGGGTGCCCTCCTGGAAGAACCCGTACCCCGCGTTCTGCACGGTGCCGTCGTCGTTCGTCAGCAGAGCCTGCACCCCGAGCGCCCCGGTCTCGGCCTTCCGGTGCAGCAGCGCACCGACCCAGCCGTCGCGCGGATCCGCGTCGCTGTCGACGAAGACGAGGTGCTCGCCCGTCGACTGGCTGGCGCCGTAGTTAGCCGCGAGCGCGAAGTTGTTGTTCGTGGGCAGCCGCAGGTATCGCACCCGCGGCTCCGACAGGAACTCCGCGGTGAGCGCGCGGCCCACGGCGGCTGGCGATCCGTTGTCGATGACGAGCACCTCGAGGTCCTCCGGGCCGCCCTCGAGCAGGCGGAGGATCGTGTGCGCGCTGCTCTTGGCCTTGTCGGCCACGACGATGATGACGCTGACGCGGCCGGCCGTCCGGGCGATGAGGCCGTCGGAGGCGGCCCGCCAGTCCACGAGATTGCGCTCGCGCACCGCCCACTGCCAGTGGAGCGACTCCCGTTGCGTGATGCGTCCCTCGGCGGGCCGGTCGTCGTAGTCGCAGCCGACGAAGGGGAGGTACTCGAGGGGGCCCGCTGCCGCGAGGCGCAGGACGAGGTCGTAGTCGACCCAGCGCCGGATCGCGGGATCGAACGGTCCGACGGCGCGCAGCGCCGACGCCCGGACGACGATGATGTTGATGTCGATCGAGTTGCCGAGCTGGAGGTCGTCCCACTGCACGGGGCCGCCGCGGTAGGCGACCTCGCCGTCACCGGCGTGCAGCCGGGCGCCGGCGTGGCTCGCCACGGCCTCGGGCGCGGCCGCCAGACCGGCGAGCGACAGCTCGACAAAGCGGGGGACCCAGGTGTTGTCGCTGTCGAGGAAGGCGACGAACTCTCCCGTCGCGTGCTCGATGCCGAGGTTGCGCGCCGCGCCGACGCCCGCATGCGGCCCCGTGACGAGGCGGACCCGGTCATCCCGGCGCGCGTACTCGCGGACGATGTCCGGCGTGGCGTCCGTGGAGCCGTCGTCGATGACGATCAGCTCGAGGTTCCCGTGAGTCTGCGCGAGCACCGAGTCCACGGCGGCGCGGATCGTGTCGGCGCGGTTCAGAGCCGGCATGACGACCGAGACGAGCGTGTCCGCGGTGTCGAGCGCCCTCGACTCCATCGCCGCGATCCAGCGGCGTGTCTCGCTCTCGTCCCAGCCCGGCCGGCGCGGCGGCAGCGTCGCCTCGAACTGATGGCGGTGCTCGCGCATGAACGCGACGATCGCCGCGCGGGCCTCGCCGAGCGTGGGTGGGGTGCCGACGTACCCGGGGGTGACGGGGACGGGGTCGTCGTCCCGCCAGCGCGCGAGCTCCGCGAGGGGATCCTTGCCGTCGAGGGCAGGGTTCCGCGGATCGAACAGCGGGCTCCAGCGGTGGCGGCGCGCGGCGTCCAGACGCAGGTACCGCAGGAACCGGTCGATGCCCTCGGGGTGCTCCATCGCCTGCCGGATGCGCAGCGGCAGCGATTCGAGCTCGATCAGCGGATGCGGGCTCAGCCACGTTCCCGCACGGGTCGTCACGTAGTGCTCGGCGGCCTGCTGCGGCGTGAGGCCCGCGGCGCCCGTCACCGCCGCGTAGTAGGCGGCGTCGAACGCGCCCGACGCCAGGAGGTCGGCGGCCTGGCGTCGTGGGGAGCGAAGCAGCCGCTTCACCGCGCGGCGGACGGACGTCGGCGCGAGGCCTCGGAGGCGGCGCAGTTCCACAAGGTGCCTTCGGACGGGGATGCGGGGCCCGCCCACGGGTGGACGGTGAGTCGATCCTATGTCGGCCAGGGCCGGTCTCCCGGTCACCGGCCGCCGTGATAAGGATGGACACCATGCGCCACGTGCCTCACGAGCTTCTCGCCCGCCTGCGGCGCAGGGCGAACGGTCGGCGCCTCTCGGACGCGGAGCGCGCGTACGTGGACCGCGCGGACGACCTGTTCGTCTACCTGAGGGTGAACGGCCTTCCGGAGGGACGCGACATCCTCGCGCTCGCCGCGTCGCACGGCCGCCATCGGCTCCAGGACCTGCTCGCGGCGGTCGCGGCGCCGACGCCCGCGAAGTCGTTCCGGCGCCGATTCGAGCGGACCGCGCTCCTGCAGCTCGTGACGCTGCTGGCCGATCAGCCCGTCGATCCCTCCGACACCGAGCGCGCGATCGCGCTGATCCAGCGGCTGATCGAGCGCCTGGGGGTGCGCGATGTGGGCAAGGAGGCGCGGTTCCGCCTGCTCGAGCTGCTCGTCGAATCGGGGCGCGTGGGCGACCTGGACGCGCTCATCGAGGCGCTCCACATCGGGCGCGACGATCGGGCTCAGCCCCACCTGCTGCGGGCGAACGCCGCCAACCCCTTCCGCTCGGAGCGCGACGCGGGCCCCTGGCTCGCCGCCGTGAACGGCTTGCTCGCGTCCGAGGGGCTCGAGCCGATCGCGTTCACTCCGGGGGCAGATGAGCCCTTCGATCGCCTCTCGAGTGCCGCCGCGAGCTCGGACGACGACGGCCCGCTCGTCACGGTCGTCATCCCCACCTACGATCCCGGCCCGCGTCTGGCGACAGCCGTCGGATCGGTCCTCGCGCAGTCGCATCGGCGGCTGCAGATCCTGATCATGGACGACGCCTCCCCCGGCGCCGCCGCGACGGATCTCGACGCCTGGGCCGAGCGCGACCCCCGGATCGAGGTCGTGCACCTGCCGGAGAACGGCGGCCCGTACCTGGCCAGGAACATCGCCGTCTCGACATATGCGCGAGGGGAGTACGTCACCGTGCACGACGACGACGACTGGTCGCATCCTCGGCGGATCGAGCGGCAGGTCGCCCACCTCGAAGCGCACCCGGATGAGGTGGCGAACATGTCGAGCGCCGTGCGTGTCTCGGACGACATGTGGTTCGGCAGGATCAACGGCAACCCCGTGTGGGCCCAGCACGCGCTCAACTCGCTCATGGTGCGGCGCACGGTGTTCGCGGAGATCGGCTACTGGGATGTGCTGAATCGCTCGGCGGATGCCGAGTTCAACGACCGGATCCGGGCCTGGACCGCCCGGCGGATCCCGGTGGTCGGCGCCGTTCCCCTGATCTTCTATCGGGTGCGCTGGGACTCGCTGAGCGCGGGGGAGTTCCATCGCGGCTACATGGACGCCCGGCGCCGCTGGTACTTCGAGTCCTACCGGCACTGGCACGCGGACGAGCTCGCACGCGGCCGGGCGCCGTTCCTGCCGGTGGACGACAGGGGCGACCGCCCATTCTCCGCTCCGGCGGACCTGCTGGGACCGCGAGGAGCGGTGCGGCGGATCGAGGCCGATGCGCGCGTCGTCGCGGACTTCCGCGACGAGGGCGTGGCGGTCGACGGGATCGCGGCGCGCCTGTCGTCCGGTCAGACGGTGGCGCTCCTGCAGCTCGACTCTCCGCGGCTGGCGCGGGGCGCGCGGATGAGGGCCGATGTGCTCGCCCTCGCCCTGCACCCGGGCGCGCGCGTCGTCAGCCTGCGGGATGACGTCGTCGCGCCGACGACGATCGTGACAGATCGGGAGGCTCTGCGCTTCCACCCGCAGGCGAGAGAGCGCCTCGGCGCGCTCTAGCGCAGCCTGACCACGGTGAGCTCGCTGCCGTTGCGCGGCCAGTCGTCGCGCGGCTCGTCCTGATTGGCGGCGAGGCTCTCCCAGCGCAGCACGTAGGTGTGTCGCGGGTTCTGGCCGCGGTCGGGTGCGAGGTCGGGCGAGAACCGCGCGGCCAGGCCCGGATAGCTCTCGCGCGCCGACTGCAGCTGCCGCGGGTACGGCGCTGCCCGTCGCTCCTGGGCGACGAAGCGGAGGTCGTCGTCGACCACGAGAGTGCCCCCTGCCCGGTGACAGGTGTACTCGATGGCGAGGGTGCCGTCGTCGCGCGCCTGCATCTCGCCGACGCCCATCGGCATCGCGAGCGTCCCCTCGCCGCGGAGCTCCACGGGGTTGTCCCAGTGGGTGAGCTGGTGCACGTCCCATCCGCCGCCCGAGGGCGTCGCCGCCCACAGCTGGAGGTTGCGCGCGTCGTCGAATTTCGGGTACACGACGACGAGCCGCCCCTCCGCGTCGAAGCCCACCTGCTGCACCCCGTTGATCAGGCCGCCGTCCTCGGGCACCGGGTCGACGATGTCGCCCTCCCGATAGGTGAGGGGCAGGTCGAGAGCGGTGCCGTCGGCCGCCCGCCACGTCTCGAAGTCCTTCGTCTTCGCATAGGTCAGCACGCTGTTCGTTGCGACGTCGCCGGTCCTGCGCCAGACCCACAGCACGTGGAAGAACCCGTCGGGGCCCCGCACGGGGCGGGTGACGTACGCGTTCCGGGGCACGTCGTCGCCGGAGCCGTCCACGAGCGGCTCCGCGGTCACCGCCCGCCAGGAGCGCTCGGCCTCGTCGTATCGGTTGAGGTAGGTCGCGCCATCCGTCGAGTCCCCGTCCCGGTACGAGAACAGGAGCGACCCGTCGTCCTGCAGGAGGAAGTCGGGGTAGGTCACGCGACGCTCGATGGACTCGTCCACCATCGTCGTGACGCGTTCGAGCGTGCGGACGTCGCCGCCGGGGTCGCTGCGGAAGTAGGTAAGGGGCGAGACGTGCATGTTGCCGGCGACATGCAGCGCGCCGTCGCGGTCGACGGCGAGCGTCGCGTACGCGTGGCTGTCCCACCCCAGGGTCGTGTCGAGGCGCTGCGAGGTCCACGGCGAGGACGGCAAGCCGCGGTCGTCCATCGTCCGCTGCGCGACGACGAGCCGCCGGTCGGTGTCGTAGTACGCGACATACTGCGCGGAGGAGGTCGTTAGCAGTGCCTGCCCCACCTCCATTCCCGCCCACGCGCGACCGACGACGCTCGCATCGGCGACCTCGGGCGAGGCCGGCCGCGTGGCGGGCGCGGCGCTCCATCCATCGCAGCGGTCGGGAGGAGCGGGAGGGGCGCTCGGGGTCGCGGGGGCGGTCGATGCCGAATCGCTCGGCGACGGGGTCGGCGCGGGGTCCGGCGCGGTGCATCCCC
>NZ_JADGLL010000054.1 GCF_015235415.1 Microbacterium paludicola
ACGACCCCGTCGAACCGATCCTCTACGACACCGGCCTCAGCGCCGACGAGGGACTCTGGCACCGAACAGGCTGGATCGGCAGGCACTGACACGCCCGACCCCATCCACACGTTCTGACCTATAAGCCCGATTCTTGCTCACGAGCCCTGTTCCGGGCAAAGCGAAAGCCCCGCGATCCCAGTGTTTCCAAGGGTTCGCGGGGCTTCGACGATGGCGGTGACGGTGGGATTTGAACCCACGGTAGGGGGTTACCCTACACAACTTTTCGAGAGTTGCACCTTCGGCCGCTCGGACACGTCACCGCCGACGAGTTTACGTGAGGTTCACGGGCGGGCCAAATCGGCGAAGCCTTACGGCGCTGGGCATCCGCTGACAGGATGGCGGCATGGCCGTCATCGAGAACGCGAAGATCACCGTCGTCGGCGCGGGGGCTGTGGGAGCCGCCACCGCGTACGCCTCGCTCATCCGGGGAGCCGCCAGGGACGTGGCCCTCTATGACATCAACGCGGCGAAGGTCGAGGCGGAAGCACTCGACCTCGCGCACGGATCCCTCTTCACCGGATCCAGTCAGATCCACGGATCCGCCGACATCGCCGTCACGGAGGGATCGCACGTCGTCATCGTCACCGCCGGCGCGGCGCAGCAGCCCGGGCAGACGCGGCTCGAGCTGGTGGGGACGAACGCGCGGATCTTCCGCACGATGATCCCGCAGCTCGTCGAGGCCTCCCCCGACGCCGTGTTCATCATCGTCTCCAACCCGTGCGACGTGCTGACGCTGCTCGCCCAGGAGCAGACGGGCCTGCCGCCGGAGCGCATCTTCGCCTCCGGCACGGTGCTCGACACGTCGCGCCTGCGCTGGAAGCTCGCGCAGCTGGCCGGGGTCGCGCCGAGCTCCATCCACGCGCACGTCGTGGGCGAGCACGGCGACACCGAGTTCCCGCTGTGGTCGAGCGCATCGGTGGGCCCCGTGCCCCTGCTCGACTGGCGCCCGGACGGCCGCGATCCGTTCACGCGCGAGGAGCTCGACGAGGTCGCGCACGAGGTGCGCACCGCGGCCTACAAGGTGATCGAGGGCAAGGGCGCCACGAACTACGCCATCGGCCTGTCCGCCAACCGCATCGCCGAAGCGGTGCTGCGCGACGAGCGCGCCGTGCTGCCCGTCTCGACCGTGCTCGACGACTTCCACGGCCTGTCGGACGTCGCCCTGTCGGTGCCGTCGATCGTCGGATCTTCGGGGGCCATCCCGATCCGCGAGACGCGCTTCTCGGAGTCGGAGCTCGGCCTGCTGCACGCCTCGGCCGAGACCATCAAGGCGACCGCGGCGCAGGTGCGCGAGGGCTGACTCCCGCGGGGCTTCGAACGGATGTCCGAACCCCCGCCTACGCTGGGATCATGGCCAGCAAGCGATCCGCCCCCGCCGCGTACAAGTGCACCGAGTGCGGCTGGACCGCGGCCAAGTGGGTCGGCCGCTGCGCCGAGTGCCAGCAGTGGGGAACGGTCGTCGAGGCCGCCGAGCAGACGGGCATCACGCGTCGGCTCGACCCGATGATCCCGACGTCGGCCGCGAAACCGATCACGCAGATCGACACAACCGAGGCACCGCGACGCCCGAGCGGCGTGGGCGAGTTCGACCGCGTGCTCGGTGGCGGCATCGTGCCGGGCGCGGCCATCCTGCTGTCGGGCGAGCCGGGCGTCGGCAAGTCGACGCTGCTGCTCGAGGTCGCCGCGCGCTCCGCCGCCGAGGGACGACGCGTCCTCTACATCAGCGCCGAGGAGTCGCCCGCGCAGGTGCGGATGCGCGCCGAGCGCACGGGTGCGCTGCACGACGAGCTGTTCCTCGCGAGCGAGACGGATCTGGCGACGGTGCTCGGCCAGATCGACTCGGTGGCGCCGCAGCTGGTGATCGTCGACTCGGTGCAGACCGTCTCCTCCTCACTGTCCGACGGGGCCGCGGGCATGCCCGGTCAGGTCCGCGAGGTCGCCTCGACGCTCATCCGGGTCGCGAAGGATCGCGGGCTGCCGATCATCCTCGTCGGCCATGTCACCAAGGACGGCCAGATCGCCGGCCCGCGCCTGCTCGAGCACCTCGTCGACGTCGTCTGCCAGTTCGAGGGAGACCGGCAGACGGCGCTGCGCTTCGTGCGCGCCCTGAAGAACCGCTTCGGCCCGACTGATGAGGTCGGCTGCTTCGAGATGACCGGCGACGGGATCATGGAGGTGCCGGATCCGAGCGGGCTCTTCCTGTCACACGGATCGCCCGAACCGGGCACGTGCGTCGCCATCGCGCTCGAGGGCCGCCGGGCGATGCCCGTCGAGGTGCAGGCCCTCACCATCCCGTCGAGCGCGCCGAACCCGCGCCGCATCGTGCACGGCGTCGACTCGTCGCGCGTGGCGATGGTGCTCGCGGTGCTCGAACGCCGGGCCGGTGTGAAGACGAGCGACCTGGATGTGTACGTCTCGACGGTCGGCGGCGTCCGGTTCACCGAGCCCGCCGCGGATCTGGCCATCGCCGTCGCCGTCGCCGGCTCGGTGCTTCACTGGTCGACGCCGCGCGACATCGCGGCCGTCGGGGAGCTCAGCCTGGCCGGCGAGGTGCGCCCCGTGTCGGCCGCGGCGCAACGGCGCAGTGAGGCCGCCCGGCTCGGTTACGACCGCGTGATTGACGACCGCTCGGGCAAGCTGCGCGCCGCGCTCGACGACGTGCGGGCACAGGGAAAGCTGCGAGCGCTCGAGGACGTGCCGCAGTTCTGAGGGCTGGCTTCGACTCGCTTCGCTCGCTCAGTGCGGCGCTCGCTTCGCTCGCTCAACGACCAGAGGAGGGCGGCCGCTACTCGCCCAGTTCGAGCGCGGCAAGCAGTTCCGCCGGTGAGGCCTGCATCGGGTGCGGGCCCGCGATGTCGAGGAACACCGTGGTGATCGTGTCGCGGTGCTTCGTCAGGAACGAGCGCAGCCACACCGGCGAGTACAGCCCGATCCCGGGAGGCAGGTTCTGGGGCTTGTTCTTCGCGTCGCTGAACAGCAGCAACGCGACGTCCCCGCTCTGCGGGTCACGGTACGTCCACACCTCGCCGCCGTCGAGCGGATCGTCGCGCTTTCCCGGCTTCAGGAGGGGGACGACGGTGTTCCCGTTGCGCAGCGCCAGGGCGACCGCGGCCATGTCCTGTCGCTCGAGCGCCTGAGCAAGCGCCTCGGAACGGAACTCGATGTCGGGGGTCTTCTTCGTGCGCTTCCTGGCCACCATCTGTTCAGCCTACGGCTACGCACATCTAATGATCCGGCCAGCCGGAATCAAGCATTCTGTCAGCTTCGAAAAACCCGGATTGATACTCTTGTCATGCCCGTTCGGGTGCGGCATCGGTGGGGACTGGTGGATCACCGCACCTCTCGAAGCAGGTTTGTGCGTAGCACTCTGGGGACCTGCGCGGGACGACGTGAAAGGCCCGGAGCGACGCTCCGGGCCTTCTGCGTATCCACGCCCCGGGTCACTCCTTGTTGAGCTTGTCCTGCATCGCGCCCGCCGCCTTCTCGACGGTGTTCGGCAGCTCCGTCGTCCCGTAGAAGCGCGCATCCGGATGCGTCGGCGCCGGCATCGGCGCACTCGTCGTCGGCCCGTCGTGGTAGCTGAACTCGCCTTTGCCGTCCGGCGTCGGCACGCTCGCCCACGAGCCCTCGGCCGCCGCAGCACCGTCGCTGAAGTTCAGGTACTGGTACGCCACCTCGCCGTGCTCCTTCGACTTCGGGAAGTTGCTCGGCACGGGCAGCTCCTCCGCACCCTCGGCCTTCAGTTCCTCGATCGCCGCGAGCCACTGGTTCTGGTGCATCGTGTCGCGAGCGATCAGGAAGGCGAGCAGATCCCTCACTCCCTTGTCGTCGGTCATGTGGTACAGCCGCGCCGCCTGGAGCCGGCCCTGCATCTCGCCGTTCGCGTTGGCGGTGAAGTCGGCGAGCAGGTTGCCGCTGGCCGTGATGTAGCTGCCCTGCCAGGGGTTGCCGTTGCTGTCGACCGGGCGTGCGCCCGCGCCGGCGACGATCGCCTGCTGCACGTCCGTCCCGCCCACGACGGCCGCGACGACCGGGTCATCCTGCACCGCGTCATCCGTGATCCCGAGCGGCGACTTCTCCAGCAGCTGGGCGATCATGATCGCGAGCATCTCGACGTGCCCCATCTCCTCGGCGCCGATGCCGAACATGTCCTTCTCGCCCGTGGGGGGCGTCTCACTGGTTGATGGACGTCCAGTGAAAGCGCCGCGGGCGCCGCAGACCAGGCGGTGGACAGCGGAAGAAGCGGGTGCGAGTATGCGCGGCGGTCAGGCTTCGAGTCGCTCCGGCACGAGCGTGATGCCGCCGAGCAGGTTCGCCGACTCCGCCAGCTCCTCCAGCCACTGCGGGTTCAGCTCGGGGCGCTCGGCCTCCTCGAACGTGAAGCGCAGCGGGATGGTGGCACTGAGCCAGACCGTGCTGCGGCCGGTGCCGTCCTCATGCTGAAGCGACAGGGTGAACGCCTCGTTCCGCCGCAGCTTGGCGATGATGACCGCCTTCAGATGCGCGAGCGCGCGGTCGTTGATCTCGATCGGCGTTCCCTGCGAACCATAGTAGAGAGTGCCCATGCCTCCACCGTACGAAGCTGCGGCACCGATTACCACCACTGTGACGTCCCGCTGTCCGGGAGATCGCCCAGGCGGGTCAGCGCAGGAAGAACTGCGCCGTCGTACTGCCCTTCACGTCGCCGATCTCGACATTGAGGTGGTACGCGGCTCCGCCCCGGCGGGCACGCGGCCGGTTGTCCTCGCCGCAGGTCGACGGATCGGACCGCGTCTGATCCCAGGTGAGCGGCTCGGCGCTCTGCACGGTCTGCCCGGCGGCGAGCGTGACGACCATGTCGCTCGGCTCACTCTGGCAGTCGGTCGAGCGCCACCACGTGTCCTTGCCGCTCGTGATCACGAAGCGCTGCTTGGACGTGCCGACGTCGAGGGTGCAGTCGACGGACCCGGTGTTCGTCAGCTTCATGCCGAGCGTCACCGGCTTCGTCTCGAAGGTCTCGCCGTGCACGATGGGCACCAGATCGATGACCTCGGGATCGCAGGGCTGCGGCTTCGGCGGATCGGTCGACGTGGGCGTCGGTGTGGGCGGCGGCGACGTCGGAGCGCTCGCGGTGGGGGTCGGCGCCGTGCCGACCGTCGAGGTCGTCGGCTCGGGTTCGGGCTGCGCCAGGATGTCGGCGAGCCCGCGCCAGGGCTGGGCGATCACGAGCCAGGCGACGCCCGCGATCACCAGCAGGGCGAGCAGCAGCACGGCGATCCGGCGCCGCCGGTACACGGCGGGCGAGTGTCGACGAGGCGGCTTGGCTCCCACGTCTCCAGGGTAAGCGGGGGTTCCTGAACGCCCCCGGCGGCGCGCGCTCGGGGCGGCGTCTCCGGCGACGCGCCGCACGGCGCACGCGGGCGCGTCAGAGCAGCTTCAGCATGCGCGTGTTGCCCAGGGTATTGGGCTTCACGTGCGCGAGGTCGAGGAACTCGGCCACACCCTCGTCACGACTGCGCACGAGCTGCGCGTAGACATCCTGATCCACGACCTGCTCGCCGATCTCGGAGAAGCCGCGTCGCGTGAAGAAGTCGACCTCGAAGGTCAGGCAGAACAGGCGCGTCAGGCCCAGCTCGCGGGCGCGGACCTCGAGGCCCTCGACGATGGCGCGACCGACGCCCCGGTGAAGCCACTCCGGATCGACAAGCAGGGTGCGGATCTCGCCGAGGTCCTCCCACATCACATGCAGGGCGCCGCAGCCGATGACCCGGCCGTCGACCTCGGCGATGAGGAACTCCTGCGTCGCCTCGTACAGCACGACCAGATCCTTGCCGAGCAGGATGCGCTGCTGCACGAGAGGCTCGAGCAGCCGGTGAACGTGGACCATGTCGCTCGCGCGGGCGGGGCGCACCCGGAAGTCCAGGGCGGTGGCGGTCTCGGTCACGCTCTCAGCCTACGGGCGCCGTCCTGAAACCCCGGTGAGCGGTGCCGCGACTACGGCGCCAGGACGCGCGCCCCCTGCTGGGCGCGCACGCTGAGCTCGGCCGCCTTGAACGCGTGCTCCTGCGTCATCGCCGTCTCGGTGCGGTCGAGGCAGTCGCGGATCAGCTGGCCGAAGAACGGGTATCCAACGCTGCCGTCCGCGACGAGGTGGTGCTCGCCCGCGCCGTCGACGAGGAACACATGCCCCGGCCCCTCGCCGGTGGCGACGTTCACGTACTTGCGCAGCTCGATGTAGCCCTCGGTGCCGAGGATGAACGTGCGCCCGTCGCCCCAGGTGCTGAGGCCATCCGGTGTGAACCAGTCGACCCGGCAGTATCCGCTCGCGCCCGTGTCCATGACGATGGATGCCTCGCCGAAGTCGTCGAGGCCCGGGTGCTCGGGGTGGTGGAAGTTGCCGATCGCCGAGTACGCGACCTCGGCATCGTTCGCCCCGGCGAAGTGGAGCATCTGTTCGAAGTTGTGGCTGCCGATGTCGCACAGGATGCCGCCGTAGCGCTCCTTGTCGAAGAACCAGTCGGGGCGTCCGGTGCCGAGCCGGTGCGGGCCGAGGCCCTGCACCTGGATCACCCGGCCGATCGCGCCGCGGTCGATGAGCTGCCCCGCGAGCACGGCCGCCTCGACGTGGATGCGCTCGGAGTAGTAGACGGCGTATTTCAGCCCGGTGGCCTCGGTCGCCGCGCGCGCGGCATCCAGCTGCTCGAGGGTCGTGAGCGGTGCCTTGTCGGTGAAGTAGTCCTTCCCCGCGTCGATGACCCGGAGCCCGAGAGCGCAGCGTTCCGAGGTCACGGTCGCGCCGGCGACGAGGCGCACCTCGGGGTCGTCCAGCACCTCCGCCTCGCTGCGGGCGACGCGCACGTGCGGGAACTTCGCGGCGAACGCCTCCACCTTCGCCGGGTCAGGGTCGTAGACCCACTTCAGGGTCGCGCCCGCCGAGGCGAGCCCCTCGGTCATCCCGTAGATGTGACCGTGGTCCAGCCCCACCGCGGCGATGACGAACTCGCCCGCCTCCACGACGGGGGCGGGGATGGGGTCGGGCGCGTACTGGGCGCCGCTTGCGTTGCTCATGTGCTGCTCCTGCTCTCCGTCATCCTGTCCGGTCACCGCTCAGGTGCCGCTGCCGCCGACGATGATCTCGCCGGGGAGGTCGGCGACCGACGACGTCTTCTCGAAGAAGTGCGGCGCCCGCTGCGTGAGCGTGCCGGTCCGGTAATAGGGGTCGTCGGGTCGCAGCGGCAGGTCGACCGTGCGGCGCTCGATTCCCGCGGCGTAGATCGCGGTGACGAGCTCCACGGCCCGACGCCCGTCCTCGCCGTCGATCGCCGGAGGTCGGCGGTCGCGCACCGCCGCCAGCATGTCGCCGATCTGGCCCCGGTGTCCCTCGTGTGGGAGAGGCGCATGGCCGGCGGCGAGCGCCTCGATCCGGTCGACGAGGTCGGGGTTTCCCTCCGGCAGCGGGAAGCCGTTCGCGCCCGAGGTGGACGCCACGACCTTCCACGGCTGCGAGACGCGGGCATCGCGGGCCTGGACGACGATCGCCTGCTCCTCGCCGTGGTGCACAACGGAGCTGGTCACCTCTGCCAGCGCCCTGTCGTACTGCAGCACGGCGACCGACAGGTCCTCGACCTCCGCGTTCTCGTGCTGCGTGTTGGCGAGCACGGCGGTGACGGCGCGGGGCGAGCCGAGCATCCACAGCGTGAGGTCGAGGTGGTGGATGGCGTGGTTCAGCGTGCATCCCCCGCCCTCCGACTCCCACGTCCCGCGCCACCAGAGGTCGTAGTACGGCAGGCCGCGCCACCATGCAGAGCTGACTTGAACGTGCGAGACGGGGCCGGCGAGCCCGGAGTCGAGCACCTCCTTGAGCGTCGCCATGTCGTCGCGGAAGCGGTTCTGCGCGACGACCGAGAGCATCCGCCCGTTCTCGGCGGCGGCCGCGATCATCGCGTCGCACTCCTCCAGCGAGGGCGCCATCGGCTTCTCGACGAGCACGTCGACCCCCGCGCGCAGGGCCCGGATGGTCAGTTCGGAGTGGGTGGCGGGCGGCGTCGCGATGCTGACCAGGTCGAGCCGCGCGGTGGCGAGCATCTCGTCCAGGTCGTCGTACGTCGTCGCCGCGTCGAGGCCGAGATCCCTGCCGCGCGCCGCGGCCTTGCCCGCCACGACGTCGTGGAGAGCGACGATCTCGCACTCCTCGGGGAAGCGCCGGTAGCCGTCGACATGCGCCTCGGCGATGTTCCCGACGCCGATGATCCCGACTCTCAACATGCCGTCTCCCTTAACGCGTCGAGCTGTCGATCACGTCCCCGCGGTGGGATAGTGATACGTACCACCTGATCACTCTGGAAGAGACGGGCATCGCGTGTCAAGAGAGGAGCCGCGGATGAGCGGATCGGCTGCCCCGACGAGCCGCGATGTCGCCCGCGCCGCCGGCGTCTCGCAGACGACGGTCTCGTACGCCCTCACCGGCCAGGGGAACATCTCGGCGGCTACCCGCGCTCGCGTGCTAGAGGTCGCCGAGGCGATCGGCTATCGCCCCAACCTCGCGGCCCGCTCGATGCGCACCCGCCGCTCGGGACGGGTCGCGGTGATCATGGGCTCTGCCGTCGACACGCACATGCGGCTGCTGGCCGGCGCCATCGACGTCGCCCGCGAGGCCGGATTCGTCGCCGAGACCCTGCACGCCGACGGCAGCCCGCAGGATCGCGTCGAGCGCATCCGGGAGCTGGCGTCGGGCGGGCAGTACGAGGGAATCCTCACCGTGGCGCCGCTGCCGGACGACGCGAGCGCTGCCGACTCGCCGTGCGTGGTCGTGTCGGCCGCGACGTTCGACGACGAGCTGCGCAGCGTGGGGGCGCTCGCGGACGCGACCCAGGTCGCCACGCTGATCGAGGCCCTCGCCCAGGCCGGGCACCGCCGGTTCCTCCACGTCGCCGGGGCCGAGCAGTATGCGTCAGCCCGCGCGCGCCGCAGCGTCTATCTCGAGGCGATCGAGAGGCTCGGCCTCGAATCGCTGGGCGTGGTCGGCGGGTCGTGGTCTCCCGAGGCCGGACGCACGGCGATCCTCGACCTGCCCGACGACGCGCGCCCGGTCGCGGTGATCGCCGCGAACGACCACGTCGCCATCGGCGCCATGCGGGGAGCCGGCGAGCGCGGCTGGGCGGTGCCCGGAGACCTCGCGGTGACCGGATGGGACAACAACGTGTTCGGCGCGTACACGTCGCCGTCGCTGACGAGTGTCGACGTCGACTTCCGGGAGGCGGGCCGACGCGCGATGCGCGCGCTCCTCACGGCGATGGGGCGGCCGCAGTCGCCGCAGGAGACCGGATCGCTCCATCGCATCGTCTGGCGCGAGTCGACGGGACGCGTGTCGCCGACCGGCTGATCCGGCCGCATCCCCAGCCACGACGAAGGGGGCGACGCCCGCAGGCGCCGCCCCCTTCGTATGGGAACCGTCAGTTCGAGTTCGCCGCGATGTCCGGCGTCGCCGCGATCGCACCGGCGGTGTTCACGCCGACCGCGACCTTCTCGCCGCGGGGAGCGTTCTCGAACACGAACTTGCCGTCCTCGACGTCCACCTTGATGTGGTGTCCGCTCTCGAGCAGGCCGTTCAGGATGCGCTCCGACAGGCGATCCTCGACCTCGTGCTGCATCGCGCGACGCAGCGGGCGGGCGCCGAGGGCCGGGTCGAATCCGATCTCGATCAGACGCTCCTTGGCGGCCTGCGACAGCTCGAGCGTCATGTCGCGGTCGAGCAGGCGCTCGTTCAGGCGCTTCGTGAACAGGTCGACGATCTGGATCAGCTCGGGCTTCGACAGCTGCGGGAACACGATGATGTCGTCCACGCGGTTGAGGAACTCGGGCTTGAAGTGACGCTTCAGCTCCTCGTCGACCTTGCCCTTCATCCGCTCGTACGTCGTGGTCGTGTCGCCCTCGACCTGGAAGCCGACCGGACCACCGGCGATCGCCGACGAACCGAGGTTCGTCGTCATGATGATCACGGTGTTCTTGAAGTCGACGACGCGGCCCTGACCATCCGTCAGGCGACCCTCCTCGAGGATCTGCAGCAGCGAGTTGAAGATGTCCGGGTGCGCCTTCTCGATCTCGTCGAACAGCACAACCGAGAACGGCTTGCGACGCACCTTCTCGGTGAGCTGGCCGCCCTCCTCGAAGCCGACGAACCCGGGAGGGGCACCGAACAGACGCGAGACGGTGTGCTTCTCACCGAACTCCGACATGTCGAGCGAGATCAGCGCGCCCTCGTCGTCGAACAGGAACTCGGCGAGCGCCTTGGCGAGCTCGGTCTTTCCGACGCCCGTGGGGCCGGCGAAGATGAACGAGCCCGAGGGACGCTTCGGGTCCTTGAGGCCGGCGCGCTGACGACGGATCGTCTTCGACAGGGCGGCGATCGCCTCCTCCTGGCCGATGACGCGCTGGTGCAGCGCCTTCTCCATGAAGACGAGGCGGCTGGTCTCCTCCTCGGTGAGCTTGAACACCGGGATGCCCGTCGCCTGGGCGAGGACCTCGGCGATCAGACCCTCGTCGACCGTGGCGGCCGTCGAGACGTCACCCGAGCGCCACTGCTTCTCGAGGCGCAGGCGCTCGGCGAGCAGCGACTTCTCCTCGTCGCGGAGGGCGGCGGCCTTCTCGAAGTCCTGCTCCTCCGACGCGGCCTCCTTCGCCTCGCGCACCTTGGCGATCTTGTCGTCGAACTCGCGCAGCTCGGGCGGCGACGACAGGATGGACAGGCGCAGGCGGGCGCCGGCCTCGTCGAGCAGGTCGATTGCCTTGTCCGGAAGGAAGCGGTCGCTGACGTACCGGTCGGACAGGTTCGCCGCGGCGACGATGGCGCCATCCGTGATCTGCACCTTGTGGTGCGCCTCGTAGCGGTCGCGCAGGCCCTTCAGGATGTTGATTGCGTGCGGCAGCGACGGCTCCGCGACGTTCACCGACTGGAAACGGCGCACGAGGGCCGCATCCTTCTCGAAGTGCTTGCGGTACTCGTCGAGCGTCGTCGCACCGATCGTCTGCAGCTCACCACGGGCGAGCATCGGCTTCAGGATGGACGCCGCATCGATCGCGCCCTCGGCGGCACCCGCACCGACGAGCGTGTGGATCTCGTCGATGAAGATGATGATGTCGCCGCGCGTGCGGATCTCCTTGGTCACCTTCTTCAGGCGCTCCTCGAAGTCACCGCGGTAGCGGGATCCGGCGATCAGCGAGCCGAGGTCGAGCGAGTAGAGCTGCTTGTCCTTCAGCGTCTCGGGCACCTCGCCCTTGACGATCGCCTGGGCGAGACCCTCGATGACGGCGGTCTTGCCGACGCCGGGCTCGCCGATCAGCACCGGGTTGTTCTTGGTGCGGCGCGACAGGATCTGCATCACGCGCTCGATCTCCTTCTCGCGCCCGATGACCGGGTCGAGCTTGTTGTCGCGCGCGGCCTGCGTCAGGTTGCGACCGAACTGGTCGAGCACCTGCGAGCCGCCCTTGGCGCTGTCGGCCTCCTGGCTGCTGCCGGCGTTGACGCCCACGGGCTCCTTGCCCTGGTAGCCCGAGAGCAGCTGGATCACCTGCTGGCGCACCTTGTTCAGGTCGGCGCCGAGCTTGACCAGCACCTGGGCCGCGACGCCCTCGCCCTCGCGAATGAGGCCGAGCAGGATGTGCTCGGTGCCGATGTAGTTGTGGCCGAGCTGCAGCGCCTCGCGCAGGGACAGCTCGAGCACCTTCTTGGCGCGCGGGGTGAAGGGGATGTGGCCGGTCGGCTGCTGCTGACCCTGGCCGATGATGTCCTGCACCTGCTCGCGGACAGCGTCCAGCGAGATGCCGAGCGACTCGAGCGCCTTCGCGGCGACGCCCTCCCCCTCGTGGATCAGGCCGAGCAGGATGTGCTCGGTGCCGATGTAGTTGTGGTTGAGCATCTTCGCCTCTTCCTGGGCGAGGACGACCACACGACGGGCACGGTCGGTGAATCTCTCGAACATCTCACTCCTCCTAGGCGAGGCCGGCGACGTCGACCCACACCTGGGTCGCGCCGTGGTTCAACGGTAACCAGCGCGAAGGGCCCGCGGTTCGCTGTTCGCCGTGGGCATAGCGCGAGCTCCCGCTGAATCGGCCCTTGACGCGCCTCGGATCTGTCCATATCGTTTCTCGATAACAACGACTATCGTTAAGGAGTTGAGATGGCGCGGCAGTACATCGACCGTGGCGACAGGTTCGCGGGCTGGTTCACGGCCGCGCTGGCCGCGATCGGGGGGATATGGATCGTGGTGCAGGCGGCCCTCCGGATCGCAGAGGTGGTGCGCGGGACGGATGTGCCCGTGCTCGCACCCTTCGCCGGCGAGCAGGCCGAGCTCCCGATCGGCCCGGAAGGCTCGCCGGTCACTGTGACCGTCGATCAGGCGGTGATCACGGGGAACGGTCTCGCCCCGATCACCTCGGTCTCTCTGGTCCTCGAGGCCGTCGTCGTCGCGCTGGGCCTACTGGCCGCGCTCGCCTGCCTGGCACTGCTGTGCATCAACCTCGCGCGCGGTATCGCCTTCAGCCGCCCGAACAGCCGGCTCATCCTGATCGGCACCATCGCGCTGCTCGTCACGTGGGCGGCCGGCGGGCTGTTCCGCACGATGGGCGTCAACGGAACGTTCGCCGCGGTGAGCGAGCACTCTTATGACAACGTGATCTTCGCCGCCGATCTCGGCCCGGCACTCGCGATCCTGGCGCTCGGCATGATCGGCACGGCCTTCGGCGTCGGCGAGCGCCTGCAGCGCGACACGGAGGGGCTCGTATGAGTGCCGTGCAGCGCTCCAGCGCAGCGGATGGCTTCACCGTCATCCTGTGGGGCGCCGCCGCGGCGGTGCTCACCGTCATCTCGGCGATCGCCGACTTCGCCAGCACGTTCACGCCCGACGGGCTCGCCCTCACCATGCGCGTCGACCCCGCGGTGGTGTCGGCCGTCATCGAGAGCACGGCCGTCGCGGTCGCCGGCACCGCGACCGCGATGACCGTCGTATCCGCCGACGTGTATGCAGTCTCCACCGCCTGCGCGGCCGCATCCATCCTGATCACGGCCCTCGCGCGGCTGATCATCGTCGGGGCCGCCATGCACCTCGCGTGGAGCTTCCTGCGCGGCCGGTTCTTCTCCCCCGCGGTCACGCGCGACCTCTACGTCATCAGCATCGCGGTCATCGCGTGGGGACTCGGCGGGATCCTGTTCGACCGCATGGCCCACAACGGAATGCTGACGGCGCTCGGCGTCGAGGAGACCGAGCCGCTGCATCCGCTGGAGTTCTGGGGGATCACGGGCTACGTGTTCGCCTCCGTGGCGATCGGCCTCCTGGCGCTGGCGTTCCGCCGAGGCTTCCAGCTGCAGCGCGACACAGAGGGGCTGGTGTGACGCCGGCGGACGACGAGCCGACGGGCGTGCACTGCCGGCTCGACGAGCTGCTCGCCGAGCGGGGGATGACGCTCACCCGGCTGAGCGAGCTCGTCGGCGTGAGCATCGTGAACCTGTCGATCCTCAAGAACGACCGGGCGCGGGCCATCCGGTACTCGACGCTGTCGGCGATCTGCCGTGCGCTCGACTGCGAAATCGGCGATCTGCTGGTGCGCGCCGACTGAGCCGGGTCAGGGGACGATGACGAGCTTTCCGCGCGTGCGGCCCGTCTGGCTGGCGCGGAACGCATCCGCGACCCGGTCGAGGCCGAACGTCTCGGCGACCTCGACGGTCAGCTTCCCCTCGTCGGCGAGCTGCGCGAGCTCGGCCATCGCGGCACCGTCGGGGCGCACCCAGACCCAGGATCCGCCGTGCTCGGCCACGCCCGCCTCGGCGACCGATGCGTGGCGTCCGCCCTCGCGCAGCACGGCGAGCGTGGTCTCGAGTTGCCCGCCGACGAAGTCGGCGACCGCGTCGACGCCCTCGGGGGCAAGGGCACGCACGCGCTCGGCGAGCCCCTCGCCGTACTCCACCGGCTCGGCGCCGAGGCCTCGCAGGAACTCGTGGTTCGCGGGCGACGCCGTGCCGATCACGCGTGCGCCGCGGGCGACCGCGATCTGCACCGCGATGCTGCCGACGCCGCCGGCGGCCGCGTGGATCAGCACCGTGTCGCCCTCGGCCACGCCGAGGCGGTCGAGCGTGCGCAGCGCGGTGCCACCCGCAAGAGGCAGGCCTCCCGCCTGCTCCCAGCTCAGCGTCCTCGGCTTGGGCGCCACCGCCGAGGCCGGCACCGCCACGCGCTCGGCGAACGTGCCGCCGTGCACGACGTCCTTGCGGGCATAGGCGATCACCTCGTCGCCGACCTCGAACTCCGGCACATCCGGCCCGAGCGCCACCACGACGCCCGCCACATCCCATCCGGGGATCACGGGGAAGATCGCGTCCATCATGGCGTCGAGCCCGCCCGCCATCAGCTTCCAGTCGACGGGGTTCACACCGGCCGCCCGCACCTCGATCAGCACCGACCCCGGGCCGAGCTTGGGCTCCGGCACGTCCGACACCGTCAGGGTGTCGAGGTCGCTCGAGTAGGCGGGGTAGGTCACAGCGCGCATTGGGCCTCCATCGTTTCCGGATCGGACGTTCTCGGGAACGGCGCACGTCCGGCCGCTATTCCAACCGGATGCGGCCACGGATCAGGCGCGGCCGACGTCGCGGATCGCGCCGCGGGTATCGAGGGCGAGTTCCTCGGCGTCGATCGCGGTCATGATCTCGCGCATCACCTCCTCGCTCAGATTGCCGAGGTCCCGCTCGCGGATCAGCATCTCGCGGCGCGCCTCGAGCCATCCCTTCGACAGGGCGACCAGGTCGTCGTAGGTCGGCTTCTGCGCCGCGGCGTCGGCCGATCCGTCGTGCGATTCGAGCACCTGGCCGGCGCGATCGGTATCGCGTTCCACGCGCAGCAGCGACTGCGCCATCCGGTCGAACACCTCCGCGCTCTCGGGCCCGTAGCGCTCCTTCCACTCGGTGCGCTGCGCCCGCAGGTACGCCTTTCCGACCTCCTGGCTGCGCTCCCGGATCGCCAGGATCTGCCGCGCATCCAGCTTCCGCTCCTCGTCGGATCCGACGCGCAGCGCCTTGATCAGCGGGGCGAGTGTCAGGCCCTGCAGCAGCAGCGTGCCGACCGTCACGACGAAGGCGACGACGATGAGCTTCTGCACGTGCGACGCGGGCATCGTCCCGCCCGTCAGGTCGGGAAGCGCCGCGGCCATGGCGAGCGTCACGACGCCCCGCATGCCGGCCCACGACAGCACCGCGCGCTCGGGGACGCTCAGCACGGGCTCCAGGATGCGCTGGCGCAGCATCGTCTCGTTGACGTCGACCCCGCGCCGGGCGAGCTGCTCGCGGCGATCCCGCATCATCTTCGCGCGCGGGTCGTCCGGATCGCGCCGGTATGCCTCGAGCGAGTGCTTCCAGCGCATGATCTTGATGCCCTGCCACATCCGGCCCCACGCGTAGCTGCCGTAGACGAAGATCGGGCGCATCACGAGCACGATCCCGAACACGGCCGCGGCGAGCGCGATCGTGATCCCCGCATCCGCCGTGCCGAGCTCGCGCACCACGCGCGGGAACTGCAGGCCGATGTACGCGAAGACGAAGCTCTCGAGCAGGAAGTCGGCCGACAGCCACAGCGGCCGCTCCTGCTGCCGCGTCGTGTAGTCGGTGCGGGGCGCGTGGTACCCGACGAACAGGCCCATCGCGACGACCGCGAGCACGCCGGATCCGCCGAGGTGCTCGGCGATCGCGTAGGCGCCGAACGGCACCAGCAGCCCCGCCGTGCCGACCACGACCGGGTCATCCAGGCGCATCCGCAGCTGGTGAAGCACAACGCCGAACAGCAGGCCGATGAGCACGCCGAGCACGACCGCGACGATGAACGACCAGAGGCCGTCCCACACCGTGACGGTCGCGCCGGCGACGATCGCCGCGAACACCCGCACCAGGGTCAGCGACGTCGCGTCGTTGATCAGACTCTCGCCCGACAGCACCGTCATCAGGCGTCGCGGCAGGCCGAGCTTCCGGCCGATCGCGGCGGCCGAGACCGCATCGGGCGGGCCGACGATCGCGCCGAGCAGCAGGCCGCCCGCGAGGGTGAGCTCGGGCATGATCCACCAGGCGATGAGCCCGACGGCGAGGGCCGTGCACAGCACGAGCCCGATGCCGAGACGGCGGATGTGCGGCAGGCTGCGCTTGAACCCGACGAACGACACCTCGAGGGCCGCCGAGTAGAGCAGCGGCGGCAGCGTGAGGTTCAGCAGCAGGTGGCCGTCGATGTCGAGCGTCGGCACGGCGGGGATGAGTGAGACCAGCAGAGCCGCGACCGTCACCACAAGGGGTGCCGGCCACCCGCGCCAGCGTGCGAAGGCGCCGACCGCGAGAGCGCCGACGAGCACGTAGAAGATCTCGGCATCCATGCCTCTCAGGCTATCCGCGGCGCCCGTCCCGTTCCCGGGGAATGGGAGCGGGACGGATCCGGTTGCGGATGAGGATGAGCGAGTCGATGATCCCTGCCCTGTCCGTCCTCGACCTGGTGCCGGTGCGCACGGGTCAGTCGAGCGTCCAGGCGGTGGCGGCCTCGATGGCGCTCGCCCAGCGCGCCGACGAGCTGGGGTACCGGCGGTACTGGTTCGCCGAGCACCACAACATGCCCGCGGTCGCCTCGACCGCCCCTCCGGTGTTGATCGCTGCGGCGGCGGCGCGCACGTCGCGCATCCGCGTCGGATCGGGCGGCGTGATGCTGCCGAACCACTCGCCGCTGATCGTGGCCGAGCAGTTCTCGACCCTCGAGGCGATGGCCCCGGGTCGCGTGGATCTCGGCATCGGGCGCGCCCCGGGAAGCGACCCCGTGATCACGCAGCTGCTGCGCCGGTCGGGCACCACGAGCGACGTCGACCAGTTCCCGCAGCACATCACGGACATCCTGAAGCTCGTCAGCGCCGAGGGGGCGACCGTGCGCTTCACGAGCGGCGGCGAGTACGACGTGCACGCGACACCGGCCGCCACCGGGGTGCCGGAGGTGTGGCTGCTCGGCTCGAGCGACTACTCCGCGTCGCTGGCCGCGGCGTACGGCCTTCCCTACGTCTTCGCGAACCACTTCGCCGGCGAGGGGCTCGAGCGCGCCATGGAGCTGTACCGCTCGCAGTTCCAGCCGAGCGAGCAGAACCCCAAGCCCCGCACCTTCATCACCGCGAACGTCGTCGCCGCCCCCACCGCCGAGGAGGCGGAGGCGCGGGCCCTGCCCCAGCTGCGCCAGTTCGCGCGGCTGCGGACGAACAAGCCGATGCGCCCGCTCGAGACCGTGGACGAGGCGCTGGCGGCCGGATCCGATCCGCTCGAGCAGAGCATGATCGACCAGAACCGCGTGCGCTGGTTCGTCGGCACGGGCCAGGATGTCGCCGCCGGGCTGCGCGAGTTCGCCGCACGCTACGACGTCGACGAGGTCATGATCTCCCCCTCGGCCGGTGCCTACGAGGGCGAGCCGCTCGACGCCGCGGACGGCCGCGCGCGCACGCTCGAGCTGCTCGCGGAGGCGCTGGGCGCGTAGGGCGGGGCTGCCCGGCGCGGGGGCGTCGGTGCGGGGGCGTCGGTGCGGGCAGATAG
>NZ_JADGLL010000055.1 GCF_015235415.1 Microbacterium paludicola
GACCTGCACTGAGCGAGCGAAGCGAGTCGAAGTGTCGCTCAACGACCAGGTGAGACGACGGATCCCGCGCGGCCGAGGGCCGCGCGGGATCCGAAGGGGCGGGCGGGTCAGCCCATGTAGGTGCTGTATTCCGCCATGAGCGCCGCGAAGAACGCCCACATCGCGATGGCGCCGATGATCCACAGCACGATGAACACGATGCTGACGATGAGGCCGATTGTGCCCAGCTTGCCGTCGAAACCGGCCTGCTTCGACTTGTTGCGACCGATGATCGACAGGATCAGGCCCACGACGGGAACGAGCACGCCGCAGATGATGCCCGCGATCGACATTCCGCGACCCGGGTCGACGGGGCCGGCCGCCGGGTAACCCGGCTGCTGGGGGTACTGAGTCGTCATCCGAATCTCCTTGACTGTCGCGCGGGGAGCCCTCCCCCGACGGTGCAATACAACCAGCAGCCCAGAGTCCGCGCGAGGGCAGTTTTCCCCCGGCCGTCCTACTGGTTGCTGAAGGCCGCGTCGAACGACTCCTCCGGGCGCTTCCACAGCAGCGACCGGATGCGGCCCACCGCCTCGGCGGCGCCGTGCAGGCGGTCCATGCCGGCGTCCTCCCATTCGATCGAAATCGGACCCTCGTAGCCGATCGCGCCGAGGGCGCGGAACGCGTCCTCCCAGGGGATGTCTCCGTGCCCGGTCGAGACGAAGTCCCACCCGCGGCGCGGGTCGCCCCACGGCAGGTGTGAGCCGAGGATGCCGCTGCGGCCCGTCTGCGGGCGCAGGCGCGTGTCCTTGCAGTCGACGTGGTAGATCCGGTCGGCGAAGTCGGTGATGAAGCCGATCGGGTCGACGCCCTGCCAGAACATGTGGCTCGGGTCCCAGTTGATGCCGAAGGCCTCGCGGTGATCGATGGCCTCGAGCGTGCGGACGGTCGTCCAGTAGTCGTAGGCGATCTCCGACGGGTGCACCTCGTGCGCGAACCGCACCCCCTCGGCGTCGAAGACGTCGAGGATGGGGTTCCAGCGGTTCGCGAAGTCCTCGTAGCCGGCGTCGATGCGCTCGGCGGGAACGGGCGGGAACATCGCCACGTACTGCCAGATGCTCGAGCCGGTGAACCCGACGACCGTGTCGATGCCGAGCTTCCGGGCGACGCGGGCGGCGCGCTTCATGTCCTCCGCCGCGCGCTGGCGCACTCCCTCGGGGTCGCCGTCGCCCCAGATGTAGGGGCGCACGATCGCCTGGTGACGGAAGTCGATCGGGTCATCGCAGATCGCCTGACCGCCGAGGTGGTTCGAGATCGCCCACGCCTTCAGCCCGTGCTTGTCGAGGATGTCCAGGCGCGACTGCACGTACGCGTCGTCCTCATCGGCCCGCTGCAGGTCGAGGTGATCGCCCGAGGCCGCGACCTCGAGACCGTCATAGCCCCACTCGGCCGCGAGCTTCGCCACCTCCTCGAACGGCAGGTCGGCCCACTGGCCGGTGAACAGGGTGACGGGGTGCGATGCCTCGCTCATGTCGTGAGTCCTTCCGTAGGGATGTCGATCCAGCGGTCCTCGGCCGCGGCGGCGAGCACCGCCTCGGTCAGCACGGCGGCGCGGGCGCCGTCGGCGAAGCGCGGCAGGCCATCCGGCCGCTCGCCGCGGATGGCGGCGTAGGTGTCGCGCGCGAACCCGGTGAACGCGTCGAGATAGCCCATCGGATGCCCCGACGGCACCACCGAGAGCCGGGCGGCGTCCGCCGACAGGATCGCCGCATCGCGCGAGACGACCGACGAGGCGTCCCGCCCGCCGAGCCACAGCTCATCCGGATGCTCCTGGTCGAACGCCACGGCGCCCTCGCTGCCGGACACCTCGATCGTCAGCGCGTTCTTGCGCCCCGCCGCGACCTGCGACACCAGCAGCGAGCCGATCGCGTCGCTCGCGGTCTCGACCACGACGGCGACGGCATCCTCGGTGCGCACCTCGGCTCCTGCCCGCTCGGGATGCGCGGTCTGCGTGCGCGCGGCGATCCGGGTGATCCGGTCTCCCGTGACGAATTCAAGCAGGTCGACGAGGTGCGAGCCGATGTCGCCGAAGGCGCGGGACGCGCCTCCTGCCACCGGGTCGACGCGCCAGTTCTGCTCGCCGGGCCCGAGCAGCCAGTCCTGCAGGTACGAGCCGCGCAGCGTCAGCAGTCGGCCGATGCCGCCGGCCGCGACCCGAGCCCGGGCCTCGCGCGCCATGGGGTGGAAGCGGTAGACGAACGGCACTGTCGCCACGAGCGGCCCGGCCGCCTCGACAAGGCGCGACGCGTCGGCCGCCGTGGTGGCCAGCGGCTTCTCACACACGACGTGCGTTCCCGCGGCGAGCACGGCGAGCGACTGCTCCAGGTGCCAGCGGTTGGGCGAGCACACGTGGACGACGTCGACCCGGTCGATCAGCTCGTCGAGCGAGGCGGCCGCATGCGGCACCGCCAGCTCGGCCGCGGCCTGCGCCGTGCGATCCGGCGCCGACGACAGGATGGCCGCCACCTCGGCGCCCGCGGCCCGCGCCGCGTGGGCGTGGGTGCGGGCCATGAAGCCCCCGCCGACGATCCCGACGCGCAGCGCGCGCGATCCGTCCGTCACTGCCCCCGATGTCACTTGACCGCTCCCGCCGACAGGCCCGAGATGAGCTGCCGCTGCACGATCAGGAAGCCGATCAGCACGGGCAGCGACACGACGATCGACGCCGCCATCATCTCGTTCCAGTAGACGTCGGTCTGCGAGGCGTAGGCGCGCAGACCGATCGACAGGGTCCTCGTGTCCTTGTTCGACAGCACGCTCGCGAAGAGCACCTCGCTCCACGCGGTGATGAAGCAGTAGACGCTCACGGCGATGATCCCGGGGCGGGCGACAGGGATCACGATGCGCCACAGCGCGCCCCAGCGGCTCAGGCCGTCGATCATCGCGGCCTCCTCCAGTGCGGCGGGCATCGCGGCGAAGAAGCCGGTCAGCATCCAGATCGAGAACGGGAGCGAGAACGTCAGGTACGTCAGGATGAGCCCGAGATAGCTGCCGTTGAGCTGCACGCCGATGGTCTTCTGCACCTGCGTGAAGATGAGGAACAGCGGCAGCAGGAAGAGGATGCCGGGGAACATCTGCGTCGACAGCACCACCAGGCGGAACAGCCTGTTGCCGCGGAACGAGAATCGCGACACCGCATAGGCGGCGAGGATCGCGAGGACCACCGAGCAGATGGTCGCCACGACCGTCACGATGAGGCTGTTCGTGAAGTACCGCGCCAACGGCACGGTCGACCACATGTCGATGTACGGCTGGATCGTCAGCACCGACGGCCACCATTCGAAGGTGCCGGAGACGTCCTGCAGCGGCTTGAACGAGGTGACCACCATCACGTACAGGGGCACGATCACCAGCATCGACAGGACGGCCAGGCCCACCGCCCGGAGGATCTTGAATCCGCGCGTCTCAATCATCGAGCGTCCGTCCCTTCGGCATCACGAGCCGCACGTAGAAGGCCGAGGCGATCAGCAGCACGATGAGCAGCACGAAGCTCAGGGCGCTTCCGACGCCGAAGTTCCATGCCGAGAACGACTGCTGGTAGATCAGCGGCGACACGAGCATCGACTCGTCCGGCTGGGCGGCCCCGAACAGCAGGTAGGGGATGTCGAACTGGTTGAACACCCACAGGCTCAGCATGAGCAGCAGCACGACGTTGGCGTGCTTGATCATCGGCAGGGTGATCTGCGTGAACTGCTTCCACAGGCTCGCGCCGTCGAGCGCCGCGGCCTCGTAGGTCTCGTGCGGGATCGACTGCAGTGCGGCGAGCAGCATGAGGAACGCGAACGGCCAGAACTGCCAGACGGTGATCACGATCACGACGATCATCGAGTTCGCGCCGAGCAGCCAGAACGGGCGGTCATCGAGGATGCCGAGGTCATCTACGAGGAACCGGTTGATCACGCCGTCGCGCTGATTGAACATGAACTGCCACACGATCGTCGTGACGAAGCCGGGCAGGGCGTAGGGGACGAGGAAGAGTGTGCGGAAGAACCCATTGCCGCGGAACTTGTTCGCGAGCATGACCGCGGCGAAGATCCCGATCCCCCAGATGAGGGCGACCGAGACGACGGTGTACCAGCTGGTGCGCAGAAGCGCGGCGTAGAACTGCTCGCCGATGGGTCCGGAGGGATCCAGGGCCGTGATGAAGTTCTTGATGCCGACGAACGGCGCCTTGAGCCAGTTGGCGATCGTCAGCTGCGTCAGCGCCAGGTAGGCGACGTAGATGCCGAGCAGCATCGGGATGATGTGGATCAGCAACTCCATGATGCCCGCGGGGGCGATCAGGAGGTAGGGGAAGACCCCGTCCTTGCGTCGGCGGCCGGCGCGCCGGGCGCCTGGCGCGCGGCCGCGCTGACCGGTGACCACCACTTCGGTGTGGGTGGCCGCTTCGGGTGACTGCATTCCGCGTCCTCTCTGAGACGGAGGGGGTGCCCGGCCCATCACGGGCCGGGCCACTCCGGTGCGTCAGGCGGCGGGCATCTGAGCCTGGGCGTCTTCCAGGGCCGCGCGGACGTCGTCCTCGGTGACTTCCCCACCCTGTGCGATCGTCGCGAACAGCTCCGCGACGGCGGCGCCGATCAGCTCCTCGGCCTGGCTCTCCGAGGCGAACAGCGGCATCGGCTGTGCGTGGTCGGCGAGGACGCCCTTCAGCACCTCCATCTCGGGAGTGTTGAAGGCCTCGGCGTCGAGGGCGTCGGTCACCGGCGGCAGTGCGCCGAACTCGGCCCCGAGCACCTCCTGCTCGTCGGCGCTGAGCAGGTGGTTCACGAACGCGATCGCGGCATCCTTGCTGTCCGAGTTCTCGAACACTGCGATGTTGATGCCGGCGACGTGCGACTGCGTGGCGGCCTCGCCGGTCGCATCCGCGGACTGCATCGGAATCGGCGCGACGCCCCAGTCGCTGAAGTCAAGGGACTCGAGCGTGCTGCCGGCGGCCTGGTCGAACATCATCGCCGCGCGACCGTTCGCGACCTCCTGCGCCATCAGCGATCCGTCGTCGAGCTCGGCGTTCGAGGGCGACACGATGCCGTTCTCGCCCATGAGCTGCACCCAGTCGTTCACCGCCGCCACGATGGCGTCGTTCGTGAAGTCAGGGTTGCCGTCGGCGTCATACAGGTCGCCACCGTGCTGCTTGCCGAGGATGAACGTGGCGTGCGCGTTGTTCGACGTGCGCTGTCCCGCGAGAGCGTGACCCCACTGGTCGATCTCGCCGTCGCCGTCCGTGTCCTTGGTGAGCTTCTCGCCGGCCTCGAGGAACTCGTCCCAGGTCGCCGGGGGCGCCTCGATGCCGGCCTCGGCGAACATCGCCTTGTTGTAGTACATGGCGTATGCGAGCGAGTACAGCGGCAGCGAGGTGGGCGTCGCGCCCTCGGATCCGCCGGTGGCCAGCGCCGCCTCGGTGAACCGGTCGGCCCCGCCGACCTTCTCCATGGCCGCGTCGTCCCACTCCATGAACGCGCCGGTGGCCTCCATCGAAACGGCCCACGTGTTGCCGATGTTGAGCACGTCGGGACCCTCGCCCGACGACACCGCGCCGAGGATGCGGTTCAGCAGGTCGCTCCACGGGATGACCTCCAGCTCGACCTCGACACCGGTCTCCTCGGTGAAGCGCTCGATCGAGGCGCCGAGCACCTCCTCGTCGTGGCTGACCGAGGAGCCCTGGTTGCTTGCCCAGTAGGTGATGGTCTGGCCCTCGAGGGATTCCGGGTCGACGGCACCGCCCCCGGTGCCGCCACCTCCCCCGGCACAGCCTGCGAGCGTGGCGGCCGCGAACGCGGTCGTGGCGGCGAGCGCCGCCCATCGGATGGTGCGGGACTTCTTCATCTCTGTACTCCTTTGAACTCTTCGTCGAGGTGGGGTGCTGCAGGGGATGAGATTGCTGTCACAGCGTCGCGACGGACGGATCCCAATCGGGTTCCAGCGACGCTGCGGGGGTGAACTCGGAGGTGACCTCGACCGGCTCGCTCGCCTCGGCGGACTGTGCGATCGCGACCATGACCTCGAGCACGTGGAAGGCCAGCTCGCCCGGGACGCGCTCGGGGCGGCCCGCGCGGATCGCCTGAGCCAGCTCGAGCACGCCGGTGCCGCGCGTGTAGAACGAGCCCTGCGGCTGGATGGTGCGCGCCTCGTCGCCCTCGTCGTGGATCAGGGTCTCGCCCTCGAAGGTGTTCGGGTCGGGGAACACCGCGGTTCCCTCGGTGCCCGCGATCTCGACGAAGCCGGTGCGGCGCAGCTTCGAGTCGAAGCTGAAGACGATCTGCGCGCTGGCGCCCGAGCGGAACTCGAGCAGGGCGCTGACGTGGGTCGGCACCTCGACGGGGAACTCGGTGCCCGCCTTCGGGCCGCTGCCGATCACGCGGGTCTCGCGCGACTTGGAGCCGTGCGCGTACACGCGGCTCACCGAGCCGAACACCTGCACGAGCGTCGTCAGGTAGTACGGGCCGATGTCGAACAGTGGGCCGCCGCCCTCGGCGTACAGGAACTCGGGGCTCGGGTGCCACGACTCGGGGCCGGGGGCCTGGAACAGGGCGAGGCCGGTCAGCGGGGCCCCGATCTCCCCCTCGCGCACGGCGCGAAAGGCGGTCTGCAGGCCGGCGCCGAGGATGGTGTCGGGCGCGACCGCGACGCGGACGCCCTTCGCCTGCGCGGCCTCGAGCAGCACGCGGCCGCTGGCGACGTCGAGCGCGTAGGGCTTCTCGCCCCAGACGTTCTTTCCGGCCTCGACGGCCTTCAGCGCGACCTCGACGTGCACCGCCGGGATCGTGAGGTTCACGACGATCTCGATCTCGGGGTCGGCGAGCAGCTCGTCATACGTGCCGGATGCCGCCACTCCCCACTTCTCCGCCTGCGACGCCGCCCGCGCGGTGTCGATGTCCGCGACGAAGCGGACATCCAGATCCGGGAAGGCGGTGAGGTTCTCGAGGTACTGGTCGCTGATCGTGCCGGCGCCGACGACGCCGACTCCGACCTTGCCGGTGCCGCTCACGCCTTCGCCCCCGTCAGGAAGGCGAAGCTGCGCTCGAGCGCCTCGAAGACGTCGCCGGAGTGGTCGTCGAGCTCGACGACGCGCAGCGCGCCGGGCGCCGCCGCGAGGATCTCGGCGATCGGCAGCACGCCGTCGCCCACCGCGACCTGATCCTTGTCGACCTTGGTGCGCGGGCCGTCCTTGACGTGCAGGGCCTGGACGCGGTCGCCCAGGCGACGCAGCAGCTCGACGGCCGGCTCCCCGCCGACCTCCGCCCAGTACGTGTCGACCTCGAGCACGACCGACTCGGGCGCCGCGGCGGCGAAGACCTCGAGGGCCGAGACGCCGTCGACGCGGCGCTCCAGCTCGAAGGCGTGGTTGTGGTAGCCGACGCGCAGGCCGCGGTCGGCCGCGCGCTCCGCGATCTCGCCGAGCTGCGCCGCGACGCGCTCGATCCCCTCGCGCTCCGTCCAGTTCTCCTCGGGCACGTGCGGGTCGATGATCGTCGTCACGCCGACCTTCTCGGCCGCGGCGAAGACCGCGTCGATGTCGCCGCCGACGAGGTGGACGTGCGCGGTGGGCGCTGCGAGGCCGAACGTCGGCAGGTGCTCGGCGAGCAGGTCCGCGCGATCCACGAGGCCCCAGGGCTCGACGCGGCGGTAGCCGATGTCCGCGAGGCGGCGGAGCGATCCGGGAAGGTCCTGCGCGATGTGCTCGCGCACCGTGTAGAGCTGCACCGACAGTTCGTCGGGCGCCACGAGGCTGGTGGGCAAAGTACGTCTCCTCATCGAGGTCCTTGTCCGGCGACATGCCGAGGCATCATCGCCGCTGTCGGCACTCAACGTAGACCGGCTTCCGTCGACTGTCAACGAAAGTTCGGAGATCGTCGACGATGTTCTCGCGAAGTTCGCCTCTCTGGTTGAATGACGCCATGACCGATGGAGGTTCGGCGCTCGGAGGCGCGGACGCAAGCGAGCTGTTCCAGCTGCTGCGCGACGGCCGCCCGCGCACGATGACCGAACTCGCGACGGTCACGGGCCTCGCCCGCTCCACCGTGGGCCTGCGCCTCAACACGCTCACCTCGCTCGGCCTGATCGGCACGGTCGATCCCGGTCTCTCCACCGGTGGCCGGCCTCCCCGCCGCGTCGCGCTGATCCCCGACGCACGCCTTGCCCTCGCGATCGATGTCGGCGCGAGCCACGTGCAAGTGGGGCTCACGAACCTCGTGGGCGACGTGCTGCTGCGCCGGCGCGCCCCGATCAACGTCGCGGACGGGCCCGACCCGGTGCTCAGCCGGGCGCTGGCCATCGCCGATCCGCTGCTCGAGGAGCTCGGCCGCTCGCGCACGGCGATCATCGCCATCGGCATCGGCCTTCCCGGACCCGTGCACTTCGAGACCGGTCGGCCGTCGAAGCCCCCGCTCATGCCCGGGTGGGACGGCTTCGACGTTCCCGGCTGGTTCCGCGACCACATCGCCGCGCCCGTGCTCGTCGACAACGACGTGAACATCATGGCGCTCGGCGAGCACAGCCGCCTCGAGCGCGAGGTCGGGCACTTCCTGTTCGTCAAGGTCGCCACGGGCATCGGCGCCGGCATCATCTCCGGTGGCCTGCTGCAGCGCGGGGCGCAGGGAATCGCGGGCGACATCGGGCACGTCCGGGTCGGCCGCGGCGCCGGCGTGCTGTGTCGCTGCGGCAACGAGGGCTGCCTCGAGGCCCTCGCATCGGGCCCGGCCGTGGCATCGGACCTCCGCGAGGACGGACTGGATGCGCAGAGCGCGAAGGATGTCGTCGCGCTCGTGACGAGCGGAGACCTGCGGGCGATCCAGGCGGTCCGCCAGGCGGGACGCGACCTCGGCGAGGTGCTCGCCGCCAGCATCAGCTTCCTCAACCCCTCGGTCATCTCGATCGGGGGCCAGATGGCCGCGGCGGGAGAGCACCTGCTCGCGGGCGTGCGCGAGGTCGTCTATCAGCGCGCGATGCCGCTTGCCACCCGCAACCTGCAGATCATGACGGCCCGCACGGGCGACCGCGCCGGCCTCATCGGCGCGGGGATGCTCGCGATCCACCACGCCCTCTCGCCCCGGGGCATCCAGGCGCTGGACGACGCAGCTTCTTTTTAGAAGATCTCACACGTCCTTTTTCGGAGGATCTCGCGCTCGCTTCGCTCGCACAGGGGTCGAGCGCCCCCGGTTGCTGAGCGAGCGAAGCGAGCCGAAGCGACCGACCACAACCCCGCGCCGCGATGCGGGCCCGTCATCTCGACTCGCTCCGCTCGCTCGATAACCGGAGACGGCGCAGCACCCCCGGTCACCGGCACGCGAAGCGCCGGATCAAGCCCGTCAGCGGGCCGCGCCCCCGGTTGCTGAGCGAGCGAAGCGAGCCGAAGCGACCGGCCACAACCCCGCGCGGCGATGCGGGCCCGTCATCTCGACTCGCTCCGCTCGCTCGATAACCGGAGTCGGCGCGGCACCCCCGGTTGAAGCCCGTCAGCGGGCCGCGCGGGCGGCGCGGGCGAGGGGCCACTCGATGCCGGTGAGGCGCTCGCACTCGTCCCACACGCGCGTTCGCACCTCCCGATCCACCGCCCACCGCGACGGCTGCTGACGCACGGGCTTGCCCTGGGTCCAGAACCGCGGGCCCCAGTACTCGCCGCCGCGCACCTCGGGGTCGATCAGCGCGCGCACGAGCGAGGCCGCCCCGCGGCGCTTGCTCTGCGCGAAGGGCTGGACGCCGTCTCGCAGGCGCTTCCAGCGTCCCGGCTCGTTCACTCCCTTCACGCGCTCCGTCCGGCCGCCGATCGCGTAGCCCGGATGGGCGACGACGCTGTCGACCGGAACCCCGGCCTCACGCAGGCGCTCGTCCGCCTCGATGCCGAGCGCGTGGACGACGAGCTTCGACTGCACGTACGCGTGCCACGCCTCGTAGCGCCGCTCGAGCTGGAAGTCGGTCGGCTGCGCGATCCCGAGGTGCGTCGACATGCTGCCCAGCCAGACGAGCCGGCTGTTCTGGTGGCGGGACGCCGACTTGGCGAGGGTCGTGAGCAGCTCGGCCGCGAGCACAAAATGGCCGAGCGCGTTGGTGGCGAACACGAGCTCGCGCCCGTCGCGGGTCAGCTCGCGCGCACGCGGCGTGTGGACGATGCCCGCGTTCATCAGCACCCCGTCGAGGCGCGAGCGCGAGAACAGCCCGCCCCGCACCGACGCGGCCGCGGCGCGGATCGACCCCGGGTTGCTCACGTCCAGCAGCAGCGTCTCGACCGAGGCTCCAGGCACCCGGGCCTCGATCGCGTCGTGGGCGGCTGCGAGCCGGTTCGGATTGCGCCCGCTCAGCACGACGTGCGCCCCCGCCCCGGCGAGCTGCTCGCTCGCGAAGTAGCCGAGTCCCGCGTTCGCACCGGTCACCAGATACATGCGTCCCGAGAGATCCGGAAGCTCGTCCGGATCCCATTCGGCCCGGCCGCGCGTGATCACAGGGCAACCGTATCCCTCTCGGTTGCCTCGAACCGTCGCCCCGAGCGGGCGAGCCTGAAAAGATGGCCCCATGCGACGCGACGAGATCGAGTGCTGGCTCACCGACATGGACGGGGTCCTCGTTCACGAGAACGTGCCGATCCCCGGGGCCAAGGAGCTGCTCGCCAAGTGGCGGGATGACGAGACGCCGTTCCTCGTGCTCACGAACAACTCGATCTTCACGCCGCGCGACCTCAGCGCGCGCCTGCGGTCCTCCGGGATCGACGTGCCGGAGGAGCGGATCTGGACGAGCGCGCTCGCGACCGCCGACTTCCTCAAGTCGCAGGCCCCCGGCGGATCCGCGTTCGTGGTCGGCGAGGCGGGCATCCTGACCGCCATGCACGAGGCGGGCTTCATCATGACCGAGACCGACCCCGACTACGTGGTGGTCGGCGAGACGCGCAACTACTCGTTCGAGGCGATCACGAAGGCCATCCGGCTGATCGGCAAGGGCGCGCGCTTCATCGTCACGAACCCCGACGCCACCGGCCCGAGCGCCGAGGGGCCGCTTCCCGCGACGGGCGCGATCGCGGCCCTCATCACGAAGGCGACAGGGCGCGTTCCGTACGTCGTCGGCAAGCCGAACCCGATGATGTTCCGCTCGGCCCTGAACCGGATCGGCGCGCACTCCGAGACGACGGGGATGATCGGCGACCGGATGGACACCGACATCGTGGCCGGCATCGAGGCGGGGCTGCACACGGTTCTCGTGATGACCGGCATCAGCGACGAGCGCGAGATCTCCCGCTACCCGTTCCGCCCGAACGAGGTGCTCGGATCCGTCGCCGACCTGCTGACCCCCGCCGAGCCCGCCGAGCAGGCCGCCCCCGGCCAGGCCGCGGCGGAGCCCGCCGACGCCTCGCGCCCCGCGGACGGCACCGGCGAGGGAAGCGCGTGAGCGCCGACCCCACCACCGCCGACCTCAGCCCGAAGAGCGCCCTGCGCTGGAAGATCGCGATCTTCGCGATCTTCCTCACCAGCGGTCTCAGCATCGCCACGTGGGCGTCGCGCGTGCCCGCGATCAAGGACGCCCTCGGCATCGACAACACGCAGGTCGGCGCGCTGCTGATGGCCGCCGGCGTGGCGTCCATCCTGGGGCTCAGCCTGTCGTCGCCGGTGCTCGCGCGGTTCGGCGCCCGCCGCGGGATGCTCGTGATGATGCTGACCTTCGCCGCCGGCACGGCGCTCGTCGGCGTCGGCACCGACGTCGTCGGCTCGTATCCGGTGGTGCTCGCGGGGCTCGTGCTGTTCGGCTTCGGCAACGGCTGCCTCGACGTGATGATGAACGTCGAGGCGACGGCGATCGAGCAGCTGGGCGGGAAGACGATCCTGCCCCTGTTCCACGCGTTCTTCAGCTTCGGCACCGTGATCGGCGCCGGTGTCGGCGCGGGCGCGGTGGGCCTCGGCCTGAACGTCTTCGCCCACACCGCGGCGATCGGAGTCCTCATCGTCGTGATCGCGATCGCCGCGATCGCGAATGTGCCGATGCGCGCATCCGTCGATCCGGATCCTGCAGAGCATGGAGCAGGATGGCGCCAGCGCCTCGCGCTGTCGCTGTCGGCCTGGCGGGAGCCGCGCACCTATGCGCTCGGCGTCGTTATGCTCGGCATGGCCTTCGCGGAGGGCGCCGCCAACGACTGGCTGGCGCTCGGCATCGTCGAGGGCCACGGCGGCACCGAGGCGCTCGGGGCCGTCGGGCTCACCGTCTTCTCGGTCGCGATGACCGCGGTGCGCGCGTTCGGCGGACCGCTCGTCGACCGCTTCGGCCGCGTCGCCATGCTGCGCGTGCTGGCGCTGTCGGCCGCCGCCGGCCTGACGCTGTTCATCCTCGCCCCGAACCTGCCGCTCGTGCTCGTCGGCGCCGCGCTGTGGGGTGTCGGCGCGTCGCTGGGCTTCCCGCTCGGCATGTCGGCCGCCGCGGACGACCCCGCCAAGGCGGCCGCGCGCGTGAGCGCCGCGGCGACCATCGGCTACGTGGCGTTCCTCGCCGGGCCGCCGATCCTCGGCGTCATCAGCGACCGGATCGGACTGCTCAACACCCTGTTCGTCATCGTGGCGCTGACGATCGCGTCGGGCTTCGCCTCGGGCGCGGCCCGCCCGCTCACGCCGACCGGGCGCTGACATCCGAGACGACCGGCTCGCCGGTGCGACCCCGTCATCTCGACTCGCTTCGCTCGCTCGATAACCGGTTGCTGAGCGAGCGGAGCGAGCCGAAACGACCCACCTCGCTCGATAACCGGTTGCTGAGCGAGCGGAGCGAGCCGAAGCGACCAACCTCGACCGTTCCTACACCGAGCTGAGCACCACGCGCCACGGCCGCACGCGCACCTCGAGCAGACCCGCCGCCACGGCGCCGTCGTCCCGCTGCGCGGCGCGCACGAGCTCGGCCGCCGCCACGGCATCCGCGGCGCGCGCGATCGTCATGCCGGATCCCGGATCATCCGGAAGCGGACCGCCCGCGACGAGCTGCCCGCGCGACTCGAGCTCGCGGAGGAACGCGAGGTGCTTGGGGAAGTCGGGCGAGGCGAACACCCCCTCGGGCGGCGCGGCGGGCCCCGCCGTGTGCTCGAGCACGAACCACCGTTCGCCCGGGGCATCGCCCGCGACGGCCGGCGCATCCGCATACCGGCCGAGCACCGTGACCCATCCACCCGCGTACTCGCCGCGCGCGGCGGCGGGGTCCGGGCGCACCTCCCAGCCGGTGTGGACGAGGGTGACGAGCGTCGCGCCCTCGCCCGCGCCCACGAACGACAGCGCCACGCGCGTCGCCTCCTCCGGGCCACGTCCGGGGTGCCACGTGAATGCGATCTCGCGCGGGGGTCGCGCCTCGACCACCGTCCCCCACAGCGCCGTGCGGCCATCCGGCGCCGTCTCGACGATCCGCTCGCCGTCGAACGCGACGGTCGAGCCCTCGCCGAAGCAGCCGAGCGAGGCGATCGGCCACCAGCTGCCGATCTCGTCCATGAAGAAGCGGTAGGCGACATCCGGATCGCACGCCACCAGCACCTGCCGTCGCAGCGGCGCGACGCTCACGACGCACGCCGATCGGATCCGGATGCCCGCTCCCCCGCATGGTTGGCCGCGACGTGCGCGGCGAAGGCGCCGAGGACGCAATCCCACTGCGCCACGAGCCACTCCTGCACCGGTGCGAGGCCCCCGGGGGCGAGCGCATAGAGGTTGCGCGTGCCGACCGAGCGGTGCTCGACGAGCCCGGCATCCGCCAGCACGCGCAGGTGCTTGCTCACCGCGGGCCGTCCCACCGGAAGGTCGGCGGCCAGCTCCCCGACGGGACGGGGCCCCTCGCGGAGGGTCTCGATGATCCGCCGACGCGTGGGGTCCCCCAGCGCGTCGAGCGCGACGTCCGCGTGCATGCCCATCCTTCCGTCACCCGTCAGTAACCGTCACTCTAGAGTGACCATTGCCCCGCGCACAAGACGGTTAGGCTCATCCGGTGCGTCTCGTCATCGCCCGCTGCTCCGTGGACTACACGGGCCGCCTCAACGCCCACCTTCCCCTCGCCACACGACTGCTCGTGCACAAGGGCGACGGCAGCCTGCTCGTGCACTCGGACGGCGGGTCGTACAAGCCGCTGAACTGGATGAGCCCGCCCTGCCGCCTCGACGTCGTCGCGCCGAGCGACGAGCTTGTCGAGGCCGGGGTCACCGAGCTGTGGAAGGTCACTCACCAGAAGTCGGGCGACGCGCTCACGGTCCACATCTACGAGGTGCTCCACGACTCGAAGCACGACCTCGGCGTCGACCCCGGCCTGATCAAGGACGGCGTGGAGTCGGATCTCCAGCGCCTGCTGAGCGAGCAGGTCGACCTGATCGCCGAGGGCGCCAAGCTCGTGCGGCGCGAGTACCCGACCGCCATCGGCCCGGTGGATCTGCTCGTGCGCGACGCCGGCGGCATGCCGATCGCGGTCGAGGTGAAGCGCCGCGGCGACATCGACGGCGTCGAACAGCTCACCCGCTACCTCGACCTGCTCGGCCGCGATCCACTGCTCACGGGAATCCAGGGCGTCTTCGCCGCACAGGAGATCAAGCCCCAGGCCCGCGTTCTCGCTCAGGACCGCGGCATCCGCTGCCTCGTGCTCGACTACGACGAGATGAAGGGCATCGACTCGGGCGCCCCCCGGCTGTTCTAGCTTGTCTGGCCGCGCGCTGATCGATCGCCGGTTCTTCTCCGGCCGCGCGCTGATCGATCGCTCGCCCGACGCTCCGCGCCGGGGCTCGCGCTCGATGGGCTGTCGCTTCGCTCCATCCGGGCGCGCTGGTTGGCCGCATCCGCGGCACGCTCCCTGCGGTCGCAGGTGGGGCCACAACCCCGCCGGGGCTGCGGCACTCCGCTCAGCGACCAGCGACCGACCTCACCGGGGCCGTCGTGCCGCGCACGATGAGCTCGGTCGGCACCAGCACCCGCTCGCGCGCGACCGGGCCGGTCGAGCGCATCCGCTCGAGCACCATCCGGACGAGCTCGTTGCCGACCATGTGGAAGTCCTGCTTCACCGTCGTCAACGGCGGGTACGTGAACTCGGCGAGCGAGATCCCGTCGAACCCGACGACCGAGACGTCCTGCGGCACGCGGACGCCCCGCTCGAGGAGGGCCCGGATGAGCCCGATCGCGGTCTCATCGTTGGCGCAGAAGACGGCGGTCGCATCCGGATCCTCGGCGATGAGCTGGCCGAGCTCGTAGCCCGAGCGCGCCGACCAGTCGCCGCGCCAGAGCCGCCCCTCGGGAAGGCCCGCGTCCTGAAGCACGCGCCGCCAGGAGGCGAGGCGCACGTCGGCGGGCTCCGAATCGGCAGGGCCGCCGATGTGATCGATGCGCCGGTGTCCGAGGTCGATCAGGTGCCGCACCGCATCCGTGGTTCCCTGCACCTGGTCGGCGACGACCGAGCTGTAGTGCCCGATCAGCCGCGAGTCGGAGACCACCACCGGAAGCGCCGGCGGAAGGGCGAGCAGCTCGGGGGTCTCGTGCTCGGCCCGGATGACGATCAGCCCGTCGATCGCCTGGCTCGTGAGCCTCGCGGCCGCGCGCTCCCAGCCGCGGTCGTCCTCGGAGGCGGTGACGTCGACGACCGTGACGCCGTACTCCTCGGCCCGGGCCGCGTCGATCACACCCTTCATCGTCAGCGCCTCGCCCGTGCGCTCGAAACGATGCGCCAGCAGGCCGATCGTGCGGAAGGCGCCGTTGCGCAGCGCGCGGGCGGCGTGGTTCGGCGAGTAGCCGAGCTGACGCATCGCCTGCAGCACCCGCTCGCGCGTCGCCTCGCTGACGCGGTCGGCCCCGTTCGAGACACGCGACACGGTCTGCGCCGACACCCCGGCGAGGCGCGCCACGTCGCCGATCGAGGGCGAGCGCAGCCGCGGCGATGACATGCACGAATGCTATCGCCCGAGAATCATGGTGACGTCGCCATCCGCGGAGTCCCGCCGTCCCGTCGTGATGTTTCCGTGACGTGGAAAGGCTTTGACATCTGGCGGATGGTGCGGCATGTTTACGTCAACGCACCTGCCCGGCCCGCGATGAGGCGGGGCCTCCGAGGGCAGTCCCGTGCGTATCGGACGAGAACAAGGGAGTTCTGTGATGACGATTCGCGGCAAGCGACTGGCGGCCATCGCCGTGATCGCGCCGATCGCGCTCGCAGTGTCGGCGTGCGGCGGCGGCTCGGGTGGCGGCGGCAACGGCGGAGGCGGCGACGCCGGGGGCGACGCCGGGGGCGACGGCACGCTGACGGTCTGGGCCTGGGACCCGGCGTTCAACATCTACGCGCTCGAGGAGGCCGAGAAGATCTACCAGGCCGACCACCCCGACTTCGAGCTCGAGATCGTCGAGACGCCGTGGGACGACCTGCAGACGAAGCTGACGACGCTCGCGCAGTCGCAGCAGATCGACGAGCTTCCCGACATCTTCCTCATGCAGAACAACGCGTTCCAGAAGAACGTCATCAACTACCCCGACCTGGTCAGCGACCTCGGCGACGCGGACATCGACCTCAGCGAGTTCCCCGAGTCGGTCATCGAGTACTCCACCGTCGACGACCTCAACTACGGCGTGCCGTTCGACAACGGCACCGCCATCACGGCGCTGCGCACCGACGTGCTCGAGCAGGCGGGCTACACGATCGAGGACTTCACCGACATCACGTGGGATCAGTTCATCGCGCAGGGCGAGGACGTGCTGGCGAAGACCGGCAAGCCGCTGCTGTCGGGCCAGGCCGGATCGTCCGACCTGATCATGATGATCCTGCAGAGCGCCGGCGCGAGCCTGTTCGACGACGAGGGCGAGCCCACGATCACCGACAACGACGCCCTGCTCGCGGCGATCGAGGTCTACCAGGAGCTGGTGACCTCGGGAGTCCTCGTCGAGGTCAACTCGTGGGACGAGTACATCGCGACCTTCGTGAACGAGGACGTGGCCGGCACGATCAACGGAGTCTGGATCATCGGATCCATCCAGACGGCCGCCGACCAGGCCGGCAAGTGGGACATCACCAACCTGCCGAAGCTCGACGGCGTCGACGGGGCGACGAACTACTCGGCCAACGGCGGTTCGTCGTGGGCGATCAGCTCGAACGCCGACTACGACCTCGCGGCCGACTTCCTGAAGACGACCTTCGCCGGATCGACCGACCTGTACGACACGATCCTGCCGAGCTCGGGCGCCCTGGCGAACTGGACCCCCGCGGGCGAGAGCGAGGTCTACGGCGAGCCGCACGAGTTCTTCAGCGGTCAGCCGATCTTCGCCGAGGTGATCGAGTTCTCGACGCACGTGCCGAGCAACAACACCGGGGCGTACTACTACGAGGGCCGGGATGCCGTCAGCGCGGCGCTGACGAAGATCATCAGCGGCACGGATGCGGCGAGCGCGCTCGAGGAGGCGCAGAAGAACGTCGAGTTCGCGATGCAGTGAGGCCGTGGGTGAGGGCGGATCCGCCCGCCCTCACCC
>NZ_JADGLL010000056.1 GCF_015235415.1 Microbacterium paludicola
ACGCCCAACGCCGCCGAGCCGAAGGCCGCACCGACCGCGACATCCGCCGCATCCTCAAGCGCTACCTCGCCCGCACCCTCTACCGACTCCTCGAAGCCAGTTGACACACATAGAAGCATCGCTCGCTTCGCGTAAGTGGCCTGCGCCCGCCGGGACGTCACCCCGTTTCGACTCGCTTCGCTCGCTCAACGACCGGAGGCCGATCCCCGGTCGTTGAGCGACGAGCGCCAGCGAGGAGTCGAAACGGTGTAAACGTGGCGCGGCCCTTCGTTTCGACTCGCTTCGCTCGCTCAACGACCGGAAGCCGATCCTCGGTCGTTGAGCGACGAGCGCCAGCGAGGAGTCGAAACGGTCGAAGCGCACGGCGGCCCTTCGTTTCGACTCGCTTCGCTCGCTCAACGACCGGAGGAGGGGCGGGTTTTGTCGTGGGTGGCCACAAATGGCCGGGACTGCGGCAGACTGGAGGGACGTGCCCGCCCCTCGACGCTGATCGGCTCGCCCTCGTGACCTCTGCCGCCATCCATCCCGCCTGGCTCTCGTCCCTCGCCTTCGGCCCTCTCGGCCGACGCCGCATCGCCGTGGCCGAGGGCGACCCGCTCGCCGACACGATCGCCGCCGAGGTGGCGACCGCGGTCGGGGCCCACGGCGGGTCGCTCACGCGCGACGTCGCGGCCGACGCCGACCTCGTGCTCGCCATCGACGAGCACGCCGCCATCGGCGAGGAGGGGTTCCGCCTCTCCCGCCGCGGCGGGCGCCTCGCGGTCGTGGCGGGCTCGGGACGCGACCTGCTTCACGGGTTCTTCCACGTGGTGCGCCTCGGCGAGCAGGCTTTCACGGGCGAGGACGCCGACGAGAGCCACGCGCCCGCCGCCGCCCTGCGCATGCTCGACCACTGGGACAACATGGACGTCCACCCCGTGATGGGACCGGTCGAGCGCGGTTATGCGGGAGCGTCGATCTTCTTCGACGGCGGCGACGGGCTGCCCGGCAGCGGCAGCGTGCGCGAGGATCTGTCGCGCGTCGCCGCGTACGCGCGGCTGCTCGCCTCGATCGGCATCAACCGCGTCGCCCTCAACAACGTCAACGTCCACGCGCGTGAGGCGCGGCTGCTCACCGACGACCTTCCGCACGTCGCGCGCATCGCGCAGGAGTTCCGGCGCTGGGGCATCCGCGTCCACCTGTCGGTGTCGTGGGCGTCGCCGATCCTGCTCGGCGGGCTCGCCACATCCGATCCGTTCGACGACGGAGTGCGGCGCTGGTGGGCTAAGGCCGCCGACCGGGTGTGGGACGCGATCCCCGACTTCGGCGGGTTCGTCATCAAGGCAGACTCCGAGGGCCAGCCGGGGCCCTTCGCGTACGGGCGCGACCACGCCGACGGCGCGAACATGCTCGCCGAGGCGGTCGCCCCGCACGGCGGGATCATCCACTGGCGCGCCTTCGTCTACAACCACACGCAGGACTGGCGCGACCGCTCGACCGACCGCGCCCGGGCCGCCTTCGACCACTTCTCGCCGCTCGACGGCCGCTTCCACGACAACGTGAGCGTGCAGGTGAAGTACGGGCCGATGGACTTCCAGGTGCGCGAGCCCGTCTCCCCCGTGCTCGCCGCCATGCCGCAGACCCGGCTCGCGCTCGAGCTGCAGGTGACGCAGGAATACACCGGGCAGCAGCGGCACGCGGTCTACCTCGGGCGCCAGTGGAGCGAGATCCTCGGCTTCGACTTCGGCGAGGCCGGCCCCGTCGCCGGGCTCGCGACCGGCGGATTCGCGGCCGTGTCGAACGTCGGCGATGACGCGTTCTGGACCGGTCATCCGTTCGCCCAGGCGAATCTGTACGCGTACGGCCGCCTGACGTGGGATCCGTCCGCCGACCCGGGCGCCGTGCTCGACGAGTGGATCGAGCAGACGTTCCCGGATGCGCCGGCGCCCGTCGCGCGCACCGTGCGCGACATCCTCGACTGTTCGTGGGAGACCTACGAGCAGTACACGACACCGCTCGGCGTGGGCTTTATGGTGCGCCCCGGCCACCACTACGGGCCCGATGTGGACGGCTACGAGTACACCCCGTGGGGCACGTATCACTTCGCCGACCGCGACGGCATCGGCGTCGATCGCACGGTCGCGACCGGCACGGGCTTCGCGGGGCTCTACCCGACGCCGTGGCGCGAGACCTACGAGTCGCTCGAGACGTGCCCCGACGAGCTGCTGCTGTTCTTCCACCACGTGCCGTACACGCACGTGCTTCACAGCGGAACCACCGTGATCCAGCACATCTACGACACCCACTTCGCGGGCGTGGAGCGCGTCGAGGAGTTCGTCGCCGCGTGGGACCGGGCGAGCGGATCCGTCGAGCCCGCCCTCGCCGCGCGCGTGACGGAGCGCCTCGCCGAGCAGCTGCGCAGCGCGATCGAGTGGCGCGACCAGGTGAACACGTACTTCCTGCGCAAGTCGGGCGTCCCGGATGAGCGCGGGCGCCGGATCTACTGAGCGGTAGGCGGGGTCTAGGCGTTTCGACTCGCTTCGCTCGCTCAACGAGCGGGAGGCCGGGTCAGGCGGTGAAGCGCGCTTCGACGTCGGCCACCAGCGGGGCCGTGATCTCACGCAGGAAGGCCGCGAAGACCACGGCGAGCAGCCAGAGCACGCCCTCGCTGCCCACGAGAACCACGGCGCCGGCGACGATCAGCAGAGCCAGTTCGCCGAGCGTGACGATCCAGCGGCGTCCGAGGTAGAAGGCGGCAAGGCGCGCGATGTCGCGCAGGCGGAACGAGAAGAACGTCGCGATCACCAGGGCGTTCAGCCCCCACAGCAGGACGAGCAGGGCGAGGACGAGCAGGATGCCCGTGTACCAGCCGGGAAGCGTCCCGGCGCCGGCCGCGACGGCCCCCGCGATCACCGCGAGGAGGATCATCGGCGGCGCCCACGCGCGCAGGGCGTCGAGCCAGCCGAGCCGGATGCCGCGCAGGAACGACCGCGCGGGCGCGAGCTCCTCGGCGCGTCGCCGGTCGCGCAGGGCGTACAGGCCCGCGGACAGCACGGGGCCGTACAGGATGAGCGTGAGCGGCACGAGCGGGATGTTCGCGATCTCGCGGCCGAGGAAGAACAGCACGATCACGACCGGCAGCGAGGCCACGGTCATCAGGAACCCGACGATCAGGTGCCAGTAGACGAACGCGGCGAACACCGACAGCGCGCCGGATCCGAAGCCGGATCCGGCCGGTCGCGCTCCGTCATCCTCGTCGGCAGTCACGGGAGCAAGCCTAGGTCGCGATGGGCGTGGGCGTTTCGACTCGCTGCGCTCGCTCAACGAGCGGCCCGCCCGACGATTCGAGGCGCTGTGAGCGCTCAACGGCCGGCCCGACCGAGGATGCGACGGTCATCCAGCCACGGCGGCGTCTCGTCGATCACGGCGTCGAGCTCGATCAGCGCGATGCCGTGCCGCTGCAGCGTCACGTCGAGGCGCACACGGCCGTCGGCGATCGGCAGCGACGAGTGCGAGCGCACCGGCTCGGCGGCCTCGCGCAGCGCCTCCTCCTGACGGCGGGTCGGCGAGGCCGGACGCCCCAAGCGCTGCCAAGCGGTGAACGCGTTTCCCCGCTCCCCGTCGACATCCGAGCGACGCGCGTACACGGATCCAGCAGGCGAGGTCATCGGCAGCGACAGCGAGAGGCGGTGCTCGGCCGGCTCCTCCGGGTCATCCGTGCCGCCCACCGACTGCCAGGCGAGCACGGCGATCCGGCCGTCCGGGTGCCGCGTGACGAGGTGATCCTGCCCGCGAGCGAGGATCTCGGGCCCCATCCGCGCCATGAAGGCATAGAGGTGGAAGGTCGGCTTCTTGATCTGGCGGTGAGTGAGCATGCCGAAGCCGCCGTGGAAGATCGCGGTCGGGATGTTCTCCTCCTCGAAGACGTCGCAGAACGTCCAGTAGGCGAACGAGTCGACGTGGTCGCCGCCGCCCGCGAGGACGGGCGCCAGCGCGGCGGCGTTGTACGCGGTGTCGTGCACGGGGTTGTCGGGCCGGTAGCTGGTGTTGAACTCGGTGACGTGCAGCGGCAGCCCTTCGAGCCGCGTGCCCGCGAGGAGCTCGGCCGGGCGCGCGAACTGGCCCAGCAGATCCGAGGGATGACGGAGGGTCTGGTACACGCCGAACGGAACCGTCTCGGAGGGGCCAGACGTGTAGGCGTGGAACGACAGGAAGTCGGCGGGAAGGTCGCGGCGCGAGACGAAGTCGGCGAAGGGGCCCCACCACTCGTCGGCGCCGGGCGAGATCGCGGGGCCTCCGACGGTCAGCTCCGCGTCGACATCCTTGACCGCCAGGACGCTCGCCTCGTACAGGCGGAAGTACTCCTCGCGATCCGCGTCCTGCCAGAAGTGCACGAGGTTCGGCTCGTTCCACACCTCGATGGGCCACGTGCGGACCTCGTCGATCCCGTACCGGGAGATGAGGTGGCGCAGCAGGGCCCGGATGAGCGCCGCCCACTCGGCGTAGTCGGCGGGAGGCGTGACGTTCCCCTCCCACCAGAACACCGTCTGCTCGCCCGAGGCGAGGCCGGAGGGCATAAAGCCCAACTCGAGGAACGGCCGGATGCCGAGCTCCAGGTAGCAGTCGAGCACCTGGTCGACGTAGGTGAAGGAGTAGCGCGTGCCGCGGTGGCCGGCCGCGTCGTACGGGCGGTGCACGCCGAGGTCGTCAGACAGCAGCCCGTGCCCGCGGATGTGACGGAAGCCGATCTCGCTCTGCACGAGGGCGAGCGAGTCACGGTAATCAGCGCGCAGCGCGAGGTTCAACCGGCCGGTGCCGACGACGTTGCGCCAGGCCTCGGTCAGGATGCCGATCGGCTCGGACGGGACCGCGATGACGGCGGACGAGGAGGAAGCAGGGGACACGACGACTCCAGGACGAGGGGACGACACGGGCGGCTAGAGGCACAACGAGTGAGGGGGTGGGACGCGTGATCCCACCCCCTCACAGGGTCCGGGGCGGCGCCGTCAGGGATGGCGCGTCCCCCGGAGGCGGGGACTACTCGGCGACGCCCGCGGCCTCGTTCATGGTCGCGACGTACTCGTCCATGCCCAGGCCCTGCAGCTCGGCGACGTACGCGTCCCAGTCATCCATCGACCGGTCGCCCTTGATGAACTGCGCGGTGGCGGTGTGCACCGCGGTCGCCAGGTTCGACTGCGTGACGGCGGTCTGGGTGCGCTGCGCCTCCGTGAGCGGGATGCCGGGACCCGGGTCCGCGACCTCCTTCTGCTCGTTCATCGCGGTCTGGAACTCCACGACCTCGGGGGCCAGGGTCGACTGGACGAGGTCGGCCGTCGAGCCGTGCGCGAGCGACCACACGCCGTTGTAGTAGCCGAAGTCGGCGTTCAGCAGCTTGGGGTCCTCGCCGGCGTTGGGGTTGATCCCGTTCCAGTCGATGCCGTCCAGCAGCTGACGCTTGCCGTCGACGACCTCGAACGTCTCGCCCTCGACGCCCCACTTGGCGAACTCGAGGCCCTCGTCGCTGAAGTAGATCCAGTCGACGTACTGCAGCAGCGCCTTGAAGTAGGGCTTCTCGGCGACGTCCTTCGAGAACGCGACGCCCGACTCGAAGTGGCCGCCGGTCGTCGGGTCCATGATGTCCCCGGCGGGGCCGCCGGGCACCACGATGTTGCGCACCTCGGCCTCGGTGTCGCCCGCCTCGGCGAGGCCGTTGCGGTACTCGGTGATGACCTGCGAGTTCGACGAGATCGCCGCCGCCTGGCCCGTGGTGAACTTCGCCTTCGCGGCGTCGTCATCCTGCGTCAGGCCGTCCGGGTCGAGCAGGCCGTCCTCCACGAGACCGTGGAAGTAGGTGAGCAGCTCCCTGAAGCCCTCCTGCGTGCCGCTGAACTCGTACTCCTCGCCGTTCCAGGTGACGCCGTCGCCGAAGCCCCAACCGGCCTCGGTGCCGAAGTTGCCGGATGCCAGCTGCAGCACCGCCGCGAGCGGCTGGTTGTTGTTCGTGGTGTTCCAGCGCTCGGTGTACGGGTACTTCAGCTCGGGGTGAGCCTCCTTGATGACGGCGAGCTGCTCGGCGAACTCATCCCAGGTCTTCGGGTCCTCGAGGCCGGCTTCCTCCCACCAGTCGGCTCGGATCGCGATCGTGTAGTCGGGCTTGGCGTTCTCGAGCAGGCCCGGCAGCACATGCAGGTCGCCGTTCGCGTCGCGGCGGCTGTCGAGCTCGCCCTCCAGCCCCCACTTCTCGACCTTGTCCATGAAGTTCGGCAGGTAGTCGAAGTAGTCCGAGATCGGCAGCAGGCCCGCGGTGACGTTCTGCACGTCCGCGAGGTAGGTCGACGGGATGATGTCGCCGGCGTCGCCCGTCTGGATCAGCTGGGTGCGCTTGGTGCCGAAGTCGGCGAGCGGGATCGACTGGTAGTCGAACGTGACGTTCAGATCGTCGGCGTGGTGCTTCACGATCGACCAGTCGTCCTTGAACGGGTAGTTCGGGTGGTCGCGATAGGTGAGCTCGAATGCCACGGGCTCGGTGGCCTTGAACGAGTCGCCGACGCCCCACTCCTCCATGGCGCCGACCGACTGCTCCTCGCCGATGGCGGCGGCGTCGCCTTCCTCGGGAGCCTGAGCGCCGCCGCTTGTGCAGCCGGCGAGGCCGACCGCGAGCGTGGTCGCGGCGCCCAGAGCGAGCGCCTTGTAGCGGATCTTCATTGTTCCTCCGTTGCTGTGAGAACGTCGTCGTTCACGACGGGTACTGCGGGGTGATGGATCGGATGGACGGCCCGGCTGATCAGCCCTTCACCGAGCCGAGCATGACGCCCGAGACGAAGTGCTTCTGGATGAACGGGTAGAGGCAGACGATCGGCAGCACGGTCAGCAGCGTGGTGACCGCCTTGACGTTCGCGCCGATCTGCACGGCGTCGCCGCCCAGTCCCTCGCCCGTGCCGGTCGCGCCGGCGATGATGTTGCGCAGGTAGACGGACACCGGGTAGAGATCCGGATCGTCCATGTACAGGAACGCCGGGAACCACGAGTTCCAGAACGCCACGGCGTAGAACAGGATCATCGTCGCGATGATCGCCTTGCTCAGCGGCAGGACGATCCGGAACAGGATGCCGTAGGTCGACAGGCCGTCGATGGCGGCCGCCTCCTCCAGCTCGGCGGGGAAGTTCTCGAAGAACGACTTCATGACGAGCAGGTTGAACACGCTGATCGCCTGCGGGAGGACGATCGCCCAGATGGTGTTCTTGAAGCCGAGCTCGGAGATCAGCAGGTAGTTCGGGATCAGGCCGCCGGCGAAGAACATGGTGAACAGCGTGATCCCGACGAGGAAGCCCCGGCCCTTCAGGTGCTGCTTCGACAGGACGTACGCGAACGACGTGGTCAGCACCATGGCGATCGCCGTCGCGACGACCGTGTAGAGCACGGTGTTTCCGTAGTTGATCCAGAACCGCTCCTGCTCGACCACGCTCTGCAGGGTCGTCGTGTTGAAGCCGACGGGCCACAGGAAGACATCGCCGGCCGCGATCGCCGCCTGCGAGCTGAACGCCCGCGCGGCGAGGTTCACGAACGGGTAGAGCGTGAGCAGGCCGACAAGCACGAGCACAACCGCGTTGATGACCGTGAAGACGCGGTAGCCGGTGGTCGGCTTGATCGTGCGTGTGGAGGCCCGCACCGCGGCGAGGTCGACGCGCGGCGCCAGCTCCTCGATGTCGCGGTCGGGGTCCGCGGCCGTGGTGCCGGGCGCGGTCGCGACCACGGCGGTCTCGAGAGGAGGAGTGTTCACCACAGGGAGCTCCCGGTCATTCGGCGCGAGATGGAGTTGGCGGCGACCACGAGCACGAGGCCGATGATCGCCTCGAACAGGCCAATCGCGGTGGCGTAGGCGGGGCTGCCCGAGTTGATGCCGACCTTGTAGACGTAGGTCGACAGCACCTCGGCGACCTCGGTGGTCAGGGGGTTGTAGAGCAGCAGGATCTTCTCGAAGCCCACGGCCATGAACGCGCCGATGTTGAGGATGAGCAGCACCATCATGGTGGGCTGGATGCCCGGCAGCGTGACGTGCCAGGTCTGCTGCCAGCGGTTCGCGCCGTCGATCCGGGCGGCCTCGTACAGACCGTCGTCGATCGTCGTGAGCGCCGCGAGGTAGAGGATCGTGCCCCAGCCGACCGTCTGCCAGGCCTCCGAGGTGACGTAGATCGCGCGGAACCAGTCGGGTTCCTGCAGGAAGTTGATGGCGTCGCCGCCGAAGGCCGTGACGATCGCGTTGATCGTGCCGTCGAGCGAGGTGAGCTCCTTCACGAAGCTCGCCACGATCACGATCGACATGAAGTGCGGCAGGTAGCTCACCGTCTGGATGAGCTTCTTGAACCACCGGACGCGCACCTCGTTGAGCAGCAGCGCCAGGATGATCGGCAGCGGGAAGACGATGATCAGCGTCAGGGCGCCGATGATCACGGTGTTCGCGAACGCGCGCCAGAACATCGCGTCGCCCAGCAGCATCTCGAAGTAGAGGAAGCCGACCCAGTCCTCGCCGAACATCGATCCGCCCGGCACGTAGGTGCGGAAGGCGACGATGTTGCCGAGCATCGGCACGTACTTGAACAGCACGAGGAACGCCACCGGCAGCACCACGAGCGAGTACAGCTGCCAGTCGCGACGGAGAGCGCGCTTCCAGCTGCGGCCGTCGCGCGCGGTGCGCGAACGAGCCTCGACGGTGCGCATTGTCTCCGTCTTGGTGACTGTCCTCAGTGACATCCATCCTCCTGCCGCCCGAGCATCGTCGCTCGAGCTGCCCGAACCGGCGGCGCGAAGATCGCTCCGCCCCTCGTTCGCAACGTCTCGAAGATAGGCCGAAGGAAAAGGCCGAGTCAACAACAAATTGCTGGAACTTGCAGAAAGTTTCGTGATCGTGATTTTCGAAACGGGTCTCGACTGGGAGGATCGACCCCATGACCGCCGACGCTCATGCCCCCCTTCCGCGCCTCGAACCCCACGGCACCGCCACCCGGCTGATCGTCGACGAGGCCCCGTTTCTGATCCGCGGCGGCGAGCTGGGGAACTCGGCCGCGCACCGGGCCTACCTCGAGGGCCGCTGGGCGAAACTCGAGCGATTGGGCCTCAACGCGATCGTCGCGCCGGCGTACTGGGAGCTCGTCGAGCCGCAGGAGGGCCGGTTCGACTGGACGTCGGTGGACGAGCTGATCGAGGATGCCGCCGCGCACGGCATGCGCGTCGTGCTGCTGTGGTTCGGCAGCTGGAAGAACAGCATGTCCTGCTACGCCCCGGCGTGGGTCAAGACAGACATGAGCCGGTTCCCCCGCACGCGGGACGCGCACGGGCGGGCCCAGGAGATCCTGTCACCGTTCTCGGAGGAGAACCGCGACGCCGACGCACGCGCCTTCGCCGCACTGATGGCGCACCTGCGGGAGCACGACCCGCGGCGCACCGTCGTCATGGTGCAGGTCGAGAACGAGATCGGGATGATCCCGGAGGCCCGCGACCACAGCACCGCCGCGGACGCCGCCTTCGCCGGACCCGTCCCGACCGAACTGATCGCGTACCTGCAGGGGCACCGCCAGCGGCTTCAGCCGTCGCTGCGGGCCCGGTGGGAGGCCGCGGGCGAGCGAACGGAGGGAACCTGGACCGACGTGTTCGGCGCGGGGCCGGCGACCGACGAGCTCTTTATGGCGTGGGCGTTCGCGCGCTACGTGGAGGCCGTCGCCGCCGCGGGCCGGGCCGAGCTCGCCTTGCCGATGTACACGAACGCCGCCCTCATCCGCCCCGGCTACGAGCCGGGCCAGTACCCCAGCGCGGGCCCCCTGCCGCACCTTGCCGACATCTGGCGCGCCGGCGCGCCGTCGCTCGACTTCCTCGCCCCGGACATCTACTTCCCCGAGTTCGCCGAGTGGGCGGCGCGCTACGTCGACAGCGGCAACCCCCTGTTCGTGCCCGAAGCGCTGCGCAGCGTCGAGGCGTCGGTGAACGCCCTCTACGCCTTCGGCGCCCACGGCGCGATCGGGTTCTCGGTGTTCGGGGTCGAGTCGATCGAAGACCGTGCGGCCGAGCTGCTCGCGGGCAGCTACGACGTGCTGCGGCAGCTGGCGCCCCTCATCGCCGAGCACGCGGGACAGGGCACGATGGCGGGCCTGCTGCCGCCGACCGAGCACCCCCGTGCCCCGCACCGCGTGCGACTCGGCGGCCTCGTGCTGAACGCGACCTACGAGCGCACGATCGCCCCGAGCCTCGCGGACGGCGTCATCAACGAGGCCGGCGACCGCCCCGCCGACCTCACCCGCCTTCCCGCGGGCGCGATCGTCATCCGGACCGGGAACGACGAGTTCGTCGTCGCGGGGACGGGAGTGACGCTCACCTTCGAGACGGATGCGGCCGACGCGGAGTCGGTCGGCATCCTGCGCTGCGAGGAGGGCGGATTCGATGAGCAGGGGGCGTGGCGCACCCGGCGTCCGCTGAACGGCGACGAGACCCACCAGGGTCGGCACCTGCGACTCGTCCCCGGTGTCTTCACGATCCAGCGGATCAGTCTCTACCGGTACCGCTGACCGCGCGCCGCGGGCGCGATTTATTGCGGGAAGTTTTCGGACATGCCAGCATAAGTGTTCACGACCGCGACTGATCCAAGCCGCGATCCGCCGCTGAGAGGAACGTCGTGGCCGCATCCCGTGTCCGCCTCGCCGACATCGCCGCCGAGGCCGACGTCTCGGTGTCCACCGTCTCCAAGGTGCTGAGCGGACGGACCGACATCGCGCAGGACACGCGCCAGCGCGTGCTCGCGACCGCGAGCTCGCTCGGCTACCAGCCGCGCGGAGCCTCGACCAACGGCGAGCCGCACGGCCTCATCGAGCTGCTCATCGGCGGCATCGGCACGCTCTGGGCCCTCGAGGTCGTGCAGGGCGCCGAGCAGGCGGCGGCGCTTCACGGCAAGTCGCTCGTCGTGACGAACATGTGGCACGAGGGGTTCTCGATGGCGACGTGGGTGGCCTCCGTGCTCGCACACCGCTCCAGCGGCGTCATCGTGGCGACGTCGCGCGCCGACCAGGTCGAACTCGAGCGGCTGCGTGACGCCGGCGTGCCGGTGGTGCGCCTCGACGCCGCAGGCAGCCCTGCCCCCGACACCGCTCAGGTCGGCGTGACCAACTGGGCCGGGATGCGGGACGCGACCCAGCACCTGATCGATCTCGGTCACCGGCGCATCGGTTTCATCGGCGGCGAACCCGCCGCGACCATCTCCCTCGAGCGCCAGGAGGGCTACACCTCGGCCCTGCGCCGCAACGGCATCCCGGTGGAGGCCGAGCTCATCCAGCCCGGCGACTTCATGATCGCCGGGGGCGAGGCCGCCGCGAAGGCGCTGCTCGAGCTGTCGGAGCCGCCCACCGCGATCGTCGCGTCGAGCGACCTCGAGGCGATGGGGGTGTACCACGCGGCGTTCGAGCGCGGCCTGCGCATCCCCGACGACCTGTCGGTCGTCGGCTTCGACGACACCGTGCTGTGCCAGTACCTGTCGCCGTCGCTCACGACGGTGCGCCAGCCGCTCGCGCAGATGGCCGACCAGGCGGTGCGGCTGCTCGGCGACCTGTCGCACGGCAACCGCCCCGCGATGACCAGGATCGAGCTCGCCACCACGCTCATCGAGCGCGGAAGCACCGCGGCACCGCGCGGCTGAGCGGCCCGTCCCGGCGCCCGGGTCAGCTGTGCGCCGTGGCGGTCCAGGACGTGGGGCCCTCGAAGGCGACGTTCTGCGCCCAGGCGAGCGCGACGACATCCGCGCCGTCGAAGGTGGCGGTTCCCGACCACGAGAACGGCGTGCCGAGGGCGATGATCGTGACGGCGAGCGTGCGCTCATCCGGCCACGCGAAGGACGCGGCGAGGGTCTCGGCGTCGTTCGCGCGCCAGGCGTCGTGCGCGGCGCGCGCCTCGCCGAGCAGCTCGCCGGCGGCATCGTGGGCCCGCAGCACCAGCTCCTCACCTGCCCGCTCGAACGACAGACCGTGGATCTCCGCGTCCTCGACCTGGATCGGCTCGCTCAGGATGCGCACGCGCCCGCGCAGATCCGCCTCCCGCGGCGAGGTCGGGGCGCCGTGCGGCGTGACGAGGGCATGGGCGGGCGTGAGGGCATCGCCATCCTGCGCGGTCGGCTCGCCGAACGCATCGCCGAGCGCATCCCAGACCGCCTTCAGCGCCGCCTGCGTGCGGGACGTCCCCGAGGTGATCGCGATCACCGCGTTGTGCTCGGGCCACACGATGATGAACTGGCCGAAGGCGCCGTCGGCGCGGGCCGCATCCACGTCGCAGCGCCACAGCTGGTAGCCGTAGCCCTGTCGCCAGTCGGCGTCCCAGCTCTGCGGGGAACTGTCGACGAGCGGCGACATCGCGCGGTCGATCCAGTCGGCCGGGATGAGCTGCGCATCGCCCCACCGACCGCGCTGCAGCAGCAGCTGGCCGAAGGCCGCCATGTCCTCGGTCGCGATCGACAGGCCGTAGCCGCCGACGTCGATGCCCTGGCCGTCCTGTTCCCAGGTGGCGCCGGTGATCCCGAGCGGATCGAGCACGCGCGGGCGCAGCCAGTCGAGCAGGCGCGTCCCGGTGAGGCGGTGAAGGATCGCCGAGAGCAGGTAGGTGGCGCCCGTGTCGTAGACGAAGCGGCTGCCGGGCTCGAGAGGGACGTCCACCGCCAGGATGGCGCGCATCCAGTCGAGCTCGGGGCGCCCGAGCGTGCGGCCGATGCCCTGCATCGAGCTGGCGTCATGGCCGGTGGTCATCGTGAGCAGGTGCTCGACGCGCATCGCCGCGAGGTTGTCGCTCACCGTCTCGGGGAGGGCGTCCGGCAGCAGGTCGACGACGCGGTCGTCGACCGACAGCAGCCGCTCGCCGACCGCGATGCCGATCGCCATGGAGGTGAACGCCTTGGACACCGAGAACATCTGGTGCCGGCGCTCGGGCTCGTGCGGCGCCCACCACGTCTCGGCGACGACGGAGCCGTGACGCAGGATCATCGCCGAGTGCACATCCTCGATGCCGTCGAGCGCGGCGAACAGGCGGCCGACGGCGCCGGGGTCGACGCCCGCGGCCTCAGGAGATGTGCGCGGAAGGCGTCGAACGGTCATGGGCATGATTCTGCCCGAGGTCGGCGCGGGTGGTGCCGCTGCTTGACCGGCGGGTTGCCGCGCCTGGCTGGCGGAGTTCCGGTGCCTTGCGGCCCTTCTGGGGCGCCGGAGGGGCCGGTCGGCACCGATGTGGCAGCGGGGAGCGCGGGGGCGTCGGAGTTCCGGTGCCGTCCGGCCCTTCTCAGCGGATGGAAGGGCCGGAAGGCACCGAAGTACGGCGGCGGATCGCGTCACGGACCCGCGCGGCGACGACGTCCCGGTGCCTGCGCAGGTGACGAGCGGTGAAACGCAGGACGATCCATCCGGCCGCCTCGAGGTCCGCGAGGCGGTCGACGTCGCGTTCGAACTGCGCACGGCTGCGGTGCCCCTCGCCGTCGTACTCGATGGCGATCTTGAGGGTCGGATAGGCCATGTCGACCGCGGCGATCCAATGTCCTTGTCGGCCGTAGACGTCCAGATCGAGCACCGGCTCCGGAAGCCCAGCGTCGATGAGAAGCAGGCGGAGCCGGGTCTCGCGGGGCGAGGATGACCCCGTCCGCGCACGCTCGAGCGCCCGGCGCAGCGCTGCAGCGCCCTTGCGGCGGCCGATCGCGGCAGCGAGCTGCTCGCGGGTCGCGTACGGCCCGCGCTCCGGTGGCCGGAATCCACCAGGATGTCGCGGCACACGCAGCAGGTGATCGGCCGCGACGACGAGATCGTCCTCGCCGAGCGTCGCGCCGAGCATCGCCCAGGTGTCGGCGAGCGTCGCCACGCGCAGACCAGCCACGGTCGTGACCGCCGCGAGCTCCCGGCGCACTCGCAACCCGCGCACGCCAGGCCGCCGCGGGGGCGTGCGCGGCTCCCACACCGCGACCACGAGATCCGGGATCCGGGTGTCCACCGGCGCGACAGCCCACGGCGGCAGCGGGATCTCGTGCAGGACGGCCGCCGTGACGCCGGCGAAGAACGCCTCCTGCGGCATGACGGGGGCGTAGTGGTTCATCCGCTCGCGGATCGCCGCCGTGTGTCGGACGGCCTCCGGTGTCTCGTCATCCCACTCCACAGGCTCCGCGGGCCGGACGCGGACGCCGCGAAACGGCCGCTCAAGACTTGTGTGCCGCAGCCGCTTCCGTCCGACCCCTGCGGCGAGGCCTTCGCCGACGCGGAACGCGGCGGGCAGGCGGTCATCCGGTGGCGTATGCGTTCTCATACGACGACGGTCGCGTGGCGGGGCCGTCGCCCCACACCCCCATGAACATCCGCGCGCCAGTTTGCACCCTGTGGACGGGGCTCTGGGCTATGCGGCGGCCATCCGGGACGGAACGCAGCCATGGGCGGGACCGAGCCTTGCGCCCGGCCCCGCGGGCGGGAGGAGATCTGGTGCGGTTCGGCCCTTGTGGGTGCTCAAGTGGGCCGGAGGGCACCGATGTGCGGGTGAGGTGTGAAGGGCGTGCGAAGAGCCGGTGCCGAGGGGCCCCTTGGTGCGACGGGAAGGGCCGGAGGG
>NZ_JADGLL010000057.1 GCF_015235415.1 Microbacterium paludicola
GCCCCACCCCGCTCGTTGAGCGAGGGAGCGAAGCGACTGAGCGCCGCACTGAGCGAGCGAAGCGAGTCGAAGTGTCGAAACGCCGCAAGCCACCCCCGGGCTCAGCCCACCGGCCCCTTGGGCTTCTTCCTCCGCGCGCTCGACAGCAGTCTCCACACGCCGATGCCGGCGCCGACGAGGAAGGTCGCGTCGTCGGCGAGTCCGAAGGGCAGCAGGACGTCGGGGATGATGTCGACCGGCGAGACGCCGTAGAGGAGGGCCGCTGCCCCGAGCAGCACCGCTCCGGCGACTTTCCGCTTGTCCATGGCTCGAGCGTACGCCGAACGCCCTGAATCCCCGAGGGTTCAGACCGTCGTGCTGAGCTCGGGTCGCACGCCGTCCTGGATGACGCGGCTCCATCCCTGCGGCGTCTGCTCGACGCGCAGCTGTGCCGGGATCTGCTCCTTCATCGTCTCGACGTGGCTGATGACGCCGACGGTGCGTCCGCCTTGGCGCAGTTCGTCGAGGGTGCGCATGGCGGTGTCGAGGGTCTCGGCGTCGAGCGAGCCGAACCCCTCGTCGATGAACAGCGTGTCGAGCCGGATGCCGCCGGCCCGGCTGGTGACGACTTCGGCGAGCCCGAGAGCGAGGGCGAGGGAGGCGAGGAACGTCTCGCCGCCGGACAGCGAGTGTGCGGGGCGGGCTCGACCGGTGAACTGGTCCATCACCTCGAGGCCGAGGCCGGAGGCTGCGCCGCGGGCGGCGAGGGCGTCGGTGTGCTGCAGGCGGTAGCGGCCGGCCGACATCTCGCTGAGGCGCAGGTTCGCGGCGGCGACGATCTCCTCGAGCTCGGCGGCGAGGACGAACGTCTCGAGCTTCATCCGCTTGCTGTTGTTCGCGCGGCCGGCGACCGTGTCGGCGAGGCGCTTGATCTGCTCGGCCTCGGCGGCGAGCTCGGCGATCTGCGCGTGGGCCGCCTCGATGCGCTCGGCGGCGGCCTCAAGCGTGCGGGCGCGCTCGCCCGCGGTGCTGTGCTCGCGGACCGCATCAGCCCACGCTGCCTTGGCGGCCGCGACGGCTTCGGCGCTCTCATCCGTGTCGATGGGGTCCTCGGGAAGCACCTCGAGCTCGAGTTCGAGCAGCGTGGAGCGGGTGGCGGCGAGCGCGGTGTCGTGCTCCTGGATGCGAGTGTCGAGGGACGCACGCTCGGCCGCGCCGCGGAGGGCGGCAATCGCCTCGGCGGCGTCCGCGAATCCCGCTTCCTCGACGGCCCGCTCGAGCGCCTCGGCGGCGTCGACGGCTGCCTTCTCGGCGCGGGCGGCCTCGCGCTGCGCCTCGGCGTAGGCGGTGGCAAGGGCGACGAGCTGCTGCTCGGCGCGGATGCGGTCACCCACGGAGTCGGCCGAACCGCGGGCCTCGGCCACCGCGGCGCGGTCCTTGTCGAGTTGAGCCGCTGCCGCTGTGGCCCGTGCCTCGAGGTCGCTGCGCTCGGCGATCAGGGCGGTGCGCTGGGCGTCGTTGCGCTGCTCCTCCGCGTCGAGGGCGGTGCGCTCGGCGGCCAGCCGCTCCTTCTCGGCGGTGGCGGCCTCGGCCGCCTTGAGCTCCTCGCGCTTCGCGTCGAGGTCGGCGGTGAGCTCGTCAACGGTCCGGTCGCCCGAGTCCTTCAGGCGGTCCGCGTGGGCACGGTCGGCCTCCGCGTACGCGGTGTTGGCGGCCTCGTACGCGGCGACGGCTTCGCGGCGAGCGGCGTCGGCGCGGTCGACGTCGTCGGCCGACACGGCGTCCTCCCCGAGGACGGCGCGGGCAGGGTGAGAGGTCGAGCCGCAGACGGCGCAGGCCTCGCCGTCGACGAGCGCGGTGGCGAGTTCGCCCGCCATCCCGGCGAAGCGCCGGGCCTGGAGGTCGGCGTGGTGCGCTTCGGCGTCGTCCTTGCGCTTCTTCGCCTGCTGCAGTGCGTCGAACGCAGCGCGCTGGTCATCCGCGAGGCGCGTGAGCGAGCGCGCGGCGGCGAGCTGGTCGGCAAGCTGGGCGACGTTCTGTGTCAGCGATTCGAGCGTTGCCGCGGCGTGAGTTGCCCGGTCGATCGCCTGCTCGATCCGCTTCCGCTCCTCAGGCAGAGCCGCGGCGCGCTCATCCAGTTCGGCGGCGCGACGCGCCGCATCCTCGGCCTGCGTGCGGAGCGTCTCGATCGCTCGGGCATCGGCCTCGAGCCGCGCCTCGATGTCGCTCAGGGGGCGCCAGCCGCCGATGCGCTGCTGCGCCTCGGCGACGAACTCGTCGAGAGCCGGCGCGTCGGCGTCATCCTGGTCGGCGTCCTCCCAGGCGCGGCGGGCGTCATCCAGGGCGTCGTTCGCGGAGTTCAGCGCGAGCAGCGCCTTGCCTGCGGCATCCTTCGCGGCGCGCACCGGCTCTGCCCGCTGGGCGGCGTCGCGCTCGGCGCGGAGCGCGGCGATCTCGGCGGCGCGCTCTTCAAGGCCGGCGAGCGTGATCCGGGCCGTGTCGCGGCGCTGCTGCTTGTCGCGCTGGGTGGTGCGCTCGGTGTGGACGGCTTCAGCGGCGGCGAGCGCCTTCGTCGCCTGCTGCTGGACGGCGTCGGCCTCCTCGGCGAGGTGACGCGAGCGCAGGGCGGCGCGGCCGATCCATCCGATCCGCTCCTCGAGCGAGGGTGTGCCCTCCAGCGGGTCGATCAGCCCGCGGGCGGCTTCGCCTGCCTGGTCGAGCTGGGCGCCGAGCGACTGGCTCTGGTGGGCGACGCGTGCTTCGGCTTCCTTGCGGCGCTCGTCGAGGGCCTTCTCGTACTCCTCGAAGCGCTTGGTGCCGAAGAGGGTGCGGAGCAGGGCCTGGCGCTCGTCGTTCTTGGCGAGAAGGAAGCGGGCGAAGCGTCCCTGGGCGAGCAGGATCACCTGCAGGAACTGCTGCTGGGTGAGCCCGATGACCTCGTCGACGAGGGTGGCGACGTCCACGGGGCGCGCGGCGCGGCCGATCCATTCGTCGCCGACCCGCTCGTACATGCGGGCTTCGGCCTTCTGCGGGGTGAGGCCTTCGCCGCGCTTCTTGGGGCGGGAGAACTCGGGGCTGCGCTCGATGCGCCAGGTGCGTCCGCCGGTGGTGAACTCGAGGGCGACCTCGGTGGGGTCCTCGGGTTCGGCGTGGTCGCTGCGCAGCCGCTTCTCGCCGTCTTCGTAGCGCGGTGCGGAGCCGTAGAGCGCGAAGCAGATGGCGTCGAGGATGCTCGACTTGCCGGCGCCGGTGCGGCCGGAGATGAGGAAGATGCCGTCGCCGGCGTAGGCGTCGAGGTCGACGGTCTGGCGCCCGCGGAACGGCCCGAATCCCTCGATTTCGATGCGGTGGATCCTCATGCCGACACCTCGACGGCCTCGTTCTCTGCGGCGCGGCGCTCGGCCACAACGTCGCCGATGATCCGGCTCTCGCCGTCGGTCGGGCCTTCGCCCTCGCGCACGAGCGTGAGGAAGGTGTCGATGAGCTCGACGTCGCCGACGGTCTTCTTGACGCGGGCGCGGTAGCTGAGGCCGTCGTCGCCGGCGCGGCCCTGCGGGTCGGGCTGGATGGTGGCGCAGTGCGGGAAGCGCTGCTGCAGGCGGCGCATCGGGTCGGACTGCGGGGTCGCGTCGGTGAGCACCGCGCAGACCCAGGCATCGACATGCTCGTCGTAATCGGCGTGGGTGAGCAGCTCGTCGAGCGTGCCGCGCAGCGTGACGAGCTTGCGCGGCACCGGCAGCTCGAGCCACTGGACGCTCGTGAGCCCGTCGGCATCGAGGTCGACGAGCCAGGATCCGCGGGGCTTGTCCGCCTCGCTGAAGCTGTAGTGAAGGGGCGCTCCGCTGTACCGGATGTGCTCGGCGAGGCGGTTGCGGCCGTGGATGTGCCCGAGGGCGACGTAGTCGGGCCCGTCGAAGCTCGCCAGCGGGACGACGTCGAGCGAGCCCTGCCGGATCTCGCGCTCCACGCCGGCGCTCGGCTCGACGCCGGCGGCGAAGCAGTGCGACACGACGACCGAGCGTCCACCCCGCTCGGCGCGATCCGCCCCGATGAGGCCCATCGCGTGGTCGATCGCCTGCTCCTGCGTGCGCAGGTCGTTGGCCCACACGCTGCGGACCAGGATCGGCTCGAGATACGGGATGCCGTAGAAGTGCACCGGCCCGTGCTCGTCGGCGAGGGTCACGGGAGTGCCGACGGACGCAGCGTCGGTGATGACGTGGATCCCGTCGCGCAGCAGCGGCGCCATGAACCCGAGCCGGGCGGCGTTGTCGTGGTTGCCGCTGGTCAGCACGATCTGCGCGCCCGAGCCGCTGATCTGGCGAAGCACGTCAGTCAGCAGCGTGTAGCAGGCGGCTGCAGGCGTCGCGGAGTCGAACACGTCGCCCGCGATGACCACAACATCCACCTCGTGCTCGCGCACCTGGTCGGTCAGCGCACCGAGCACACCGCGCAGCGCCTCGAGCGTTGAGTGCCCGTGGAACGACCGCCCGATGTGCCAGTCAGAGGTGTGCAGGATCCGCATGCCTCCACGGTAAGGACGGGGTCCGACATTGCCCGGAGGACAGGCGGGGTGGGGCTGGATGCTCAGGTGGCGTCCGGCTCGGCGCGCACGACGGCCTCGATGTTGGCCGCGACGGTGGCCGGATCCTCGTGCTCCCAGAACCGCAGCACCTTCCACCCAAGCTCGGTCAGGGCCTGGTCGGTCTCGCGGTCACGCTCCTTGTTGCGAAGGAGCTTCGGGCGCCAGTACCCGGAGTTTCGCCGCGGCTCCGTTGCGTGGACAGGGCAGCCATGCCAGAAGCAGCCGTCGATGAAGACGGCGATGCGTCGCCGGGTGAACACGATGTCAGGACGCGCGCGCAGGGGCGGCGCAAGCCTGTAGTCGACGCGATAGCGAAGGCCTCGGCGGTGCAGGATCCGTCGCACCGCCAACTCCGGTTTGGTGTCGCGCCGGCGATTGGCCAGCATCGTGCGGCGGGACGTCAGGTCCGATGCCCACGAGCCTTTCGCGCTGTCGCCTGGCATCAGCCCTCCGACTCAATCTCCCTTTGGAAGAATACGAGACGGATCGAACAGGGAGCGGATGAGATCCCGCAACTCGTCGTCGTTCAGCGACGCGAGGTCTGTGACGCGCGATTCGAACTGAACGGCCTTCAGCCCCGCGCGTACGATTGCGCGGCGTGGTGCGTTCGCGGGGGTCGCGGCGATCTGCTCGCTCAGCAACCGCGCGAGCCTGTGGTCTGCGGACAAGCTCCGGTCGATGAGACCGACGAGCTCGTCCTCGAAGAGCTCGACCTCGGGATCGTTCAGGAGCGGTCCCAGGACGACAGACCGCAAGTACGCACGATAGAACACATTTCGGCGACCGGCGAGATAACGATCCGCGGGGAGCTTCCCACGATGATCGGCTGGGAACCGCCGCAATGCGAGGTCAGGCAAGACTGCGATCGTCAAGTACGACCACATCCCGGGGTGAGCTGCCTGGCCCCGAAGGTCCCCGTCAAACCATTGCGCCAGCGCCGCGCCCGCGAGGAGGTCGAACTTGCGCTCATGGTTCCGCTGAGTGCGAGACACGGTCTCGAGCTGCGCCTCCATCTCCGAACGAAGCTCCATCAGCTCCCGGACGCTCACGTTCCCCGAGCCGCCCAACCCGAAGTACGCCCGCGGGTGATGCACCCCATTGGCGTACGGAGAGACGGCTGCATCACGCGCGATCAGGCGCTCGAGTTCGGCAAGGGCCCGGGTCGCATCCTCGGACGAGAAGCGTGGGTAGACGACACTCATTACTCTCGGTGCTCCGACATGAATCCCGCGGCCTCTCGCGCTCGGTCGAGCAGTCGACTCGGTTCCTCAGATGCGAGCCTCAGCGCGAGTTCAAGGTCCAGCCCCAGGGCTGACGCGACGTTCGCTCCCAGGGCGACTAGCGAAGTGGGCTCTTCCTGCACGATCTCGTTCATCGCAGCAGATGTGTAGGACGTCCGCCACCCTGCGAGCTGATGCAGCACCGAGACATAGATATCGGCCTGGATCGATTCGTACACCATCGGCTCCGCGGTTCCGTCCAGGATCCTCTCTGCGGCAGCGAAGTCAGTGTTGACGTACAGTCTGATCGCTGAGGTCACACCCCACGTCGGATCTGCCTCGTGAGCCGTCTCAATCGCCCAGGGCAGGCGCAAGCGCATTGTGTGCTCGAAGCTGACGGCGGACGTTGGGAAGTCGTTACCCAGCCGTTCGAACAGCAGCTTCGGAGGCGCCGGGAGATTCCAGAGACGGGCCGCCCGGTGCACACCGCGAGCAGCGTCCGGATGGCCCGTTCGCCCCGGACCGACAACAGCCACGTCGATAAGCGCCTCGACGGCGACCGCCGACCCGTCGACGACGACTGCGACCGACGCACCCCACACGCCGTTCTCGGCGGTGAACGGGACGCTCTCACGCCATTTCGTCCGGGCCGCAAGGCAGGTGATGGACGCGACGAGTGAGAGATCTTCATCCGTACCGATGCCCGCGACCTCCCAGAAATCAGGGGTAAGGGACGCGGTGATCCCAACGGTCAGATCGCGACCCGGCTCCCACACGTCGGGCAGGTCCTCGAACGCCACCTCGGGATCGAGCAGCCGAACGTTGACCGCGACTGCACGGGCTGGTGGGACACGGTAGGGCCGCGATTCAATCGCCGGCATCGATTGCCCTCGCATTCATCTCGATGCGGAGCGCCCTCCGCGGCGGGCCCGAGATAGTCACAGATTGCGGCACGCCGCCCGCGACCCGCGCCTCTGTCCCGCTCACGGCCCGCCCATCGCTCCAGGTCGCTTCCACCTGGGACTCGGAAAGCAGCTCGCGCGCACCTTCGTCGCCGATGACGAAGACTTCGATTCTGACAAGAGCTTCACCGTCAGCTTTCACCTCGAACTCGACACGCTGTCGTTGCCGGCCGTCCCTCAGCGTCTCGACCAGATAGGGAGCATCGATCGAGACGAGCTGACGCCTGGCAGCACGTCGGCCACCGGCACCCCCTCCGCTCGCCCCATTAGGTGCGCCTGGAACGTCAGCCCGTGCTACAGGCAACAGCACGCCCAGGCGCCGGGCAAGTGTCCCTACGCCAAGTCGCGCCCTCTCCTCTTCGGCAGCGTCCTCGGGCTCCGGCACGGCGAATGTCTCGCGTAACAGGCTGCGGACCTTGTTGCGTGTGTGCCGAATGACAAGCCCCGCGTCCCCGCCTGCGCTGCTGACCCACATGTCGTGGGCGGGTGGCTCGGCATCTGCGTAGGTTCGGTCCCATTCCTTCGCGGACTTGAACACTGCTAACCAGTCGAACCCCGGCGGTGGAGCGAAATCCGACCAGTCCTCGGTGGTCACCACCAGCTCCGCCTGGTTGCGCATCAACGCAATCCGCAGAGGTGCATCATCCCCGCCAGCAGGATCGAGGTCATCGTCCGGGTGACGTTGTTCCACTCCGGGCATTCTCCGCACCACGGCCAGGTAGCCGATGGTATCCCGGTACCGATGAACGTCATGGACGACGACTGGGATACCTGACGGAGACTCCACTGCGCTGGCTCCGGGGTGCAGATGGGCTCGGATCGCGTTGAGACCCGCCCCCCAGAAGTCGATGGCGCCTGGCGCTTCGTCGATGAGCGCGACTTCTGCCGAGTGCGCCTTCAATGAGATCGGCATCGGACACGAGTCGTCCCACGGAGCTGGAATCAGCTTCGGCCACAGGTGTCTCCTGATCGCGCGGCGAGACTGGCGGACGAATTCTGCCTCCACCTTGGCCGGGTCGCCGTAGCGCAAGTCCTCCGGCGCAGGCTCATCAAGACCGAGAGTGCCGGGCAACGGCAACCTCGGATCGAGGATCAGGAGCGAGGTGCCAGTCTCATCCGCGTCGAAGTGCCGGGCGAAAAACCGTTCCCCGTACCGTTGTGCCTCGACGCCAACGAGCGGCTGGACGAGGTCACCGGAACCCGTTCCCCACCAATGACGACCTGTGTACTGGACGCCCTCAGACACATAAGACTCGTGGAAGGCCGAGATTATGAATCGATGCTCGAGCTGGCCTTGAGGGTTTCGACAGCGGGTCCAGAAGATGACGGTGCCCTGCTCGCTAAAGGCGTAAGCCGCCGTCTTGCCGAACCCGTAGGTCCCGCCGCCCTGCCCGTCGTCACGGGGCACCCCGACCTTCAGGATGAGGTCCTGGAAGTTCTTGGCCTCATCCTTCGCCGTCGGCGACAGATCCACCGGTCCGTCGAGACCCGTCGTGCCGCGATCGAAGATCTCGAGCACGTGGAGGTTCCTTACCGAAGGCACATGGTGCAAGCCGGGGACGCGCCCAGCCGAGAAGAGATGGTCGAGATCAGCCCGCAACCGGAAATCAACCCGGCGCAGATCGACGCCGTACCGTGGCACCTGGCGTGGCGCGCGCGCATCCCAGCTGTTCTGCGCCGTCTCCCGGATCAGCACTTCAAGAGGCGAGAGCTCGGTGCGCCCCAGTAGCCGGTCACCACCGGTGCCGTCCATATCTCCGGCCGTGAACCGCTTGGGAAACCAGGCAAGGGGGCGCAGCGACACTGATTCAGTCATAGGTGCTCCAGGACCTGCGTGAACTCCTCGACCGGCCGAGGAGACGGACACGTGTCCAGGAGAAGCTGGTAGCTGAGCCGCGCAACGCCGCTGAGTGCGGCCGGATCCAGCTTGGACGCGCGGATGCCGGGGAAGTCGTCAGTCACCTCATACAGTCGACGTTCGGCCACAATGAAGCGGAATTGCGCGTCATCGACGAGCGGCGCGTCAGGAGTGGTGCGTCCGCGCAACGCGCCGCGGTGCAGGCCAAGCTCTTCGAGTTCGTCCAGAATCTCGGCGACTGTCTGCCCGGCGGCATTCTCCTCGAGCCGAAGCGCTGCGAGATGCAGCCGCCCCTTGACCGGTGGATCGAGCTGGTGCGCACCATGGATGGTGACGGACGGGCTGTCCAGCCCGAGGTAGCTCTTCACTTCGAGCGCGTTGACGGAGAAGAAGTCGTGCCGATAGCCGTCAGGGCCCCGCCACAACTTCAATGCGTCAGCCGGCCGCACCGCCGCGATCTCTTTCAGCACGACGAGCTCTCCGAAAAGTCCCACCGCCTGTTGCCGACTCGTCCGCAGGCGCACCCGCTCAAGCGCTCTGCGCCAGTCCTCCACAACCGCCGCGAGCTCGAAGTACACGGAGTGGCGGGTGGCTTCCACTCGATCGAGCATCTCGCCGATCAGCGAGAAGAAGGTGGGGCGAAGTTCGCTATCGGAACATGCGATGTCGATTCGCTCATGCGGCGACTCGGCTGATGCTTCGAGCCACGTAACCGGAAAGGCGTCGCCGAGCAGCGGATCGATGCGCGGGGAGTCGTCGGGCCGCTCGATGAGCAGGTGGATGACGTCGAGGTGGTCACGGACAAGCAGCGCTTCACGCATATGCCAGTCCGGCCCCAGTCGTGCGGCCTTGGCGTGACCGACGCTGGGTTGCGCGCCTCGAAGTCGCTCGATGGCACCCGCGACGCGGGAGTATCCGGTGCTCATTCGTCCTCGATCTTCGACTTGAAGTCTGCCTCGATGTCGATGGGCGCGAGGTCTATCTCATCATGTTCCTCGACGTCACCTGTATCGAAGATCGACTGGACCTCGACCGCGTAGTAGTCGCCGTCCCGCTCGAGCTCGGCAGCCGGGAACACCGCTCCCAAGCCGATGAGGTGGTCAGCGGCGCCCATGAACGTTCGGCCGCTGGACTTCTTCTCGGGTGTGGAATCCTTGCTGACTGCATACAGGAGGATGACGCCGCTATCGGGCCGCACCTCCTTGCGGAAGCGCCGGACGTCTTGAGCGTTGCTCTTGTTTAGCGTCTTGAGACGCGCCTGCTGAGCCTCCGTGAGCAGCCCGTTGTCGCCCAGGATCGAAAGATCGAGTGTGTAGTCGGCGCTCGACATCAACGCCCGGATGTTCACGATGTCAGCGCCCGCCTCGATCTCCTCCGCGAACCGATCCGTCGACCAGGTGCCTTCGGCCAGCGGAGCTCTGCTCACAACATTCACTTCGATGCCGGGCGAGTACTGGAATTGGGCGTTGTTTGAGGCCGGCCCGGAGACGAGAACCAGATCCCAGCTCTTGCCGTTCCCGTGCGTCGAGGTCCATTCGCGCATCGCCTGGGGTTGCAGGGCGGTCTCAGGGGAAGGCACCCAGTAGCTATCGAGGAATTCCACCACCGAGTCGTGGTCGAGTCCGCGGAAGAGATGGGCGCTGGCACCGTTGCCGGTGCGGCGCACTCCTGCTGATAGGTGCTCCAAGCTTTCGACCGCTCGCTGGACAAGCGCTCTGGCCGCCGCATGGCTTCGCCTCAAGCCTTGCTCGGACCGGTCGAGGTAGATCGTCTGTCGGCGGGTTCCACCCAACCCCGTATGAACGAGATCCACGAACGCCAGCTTGCCCGGTCCAGTGATCTGAAGGCGACCTCTGTGTGCGAGTACGGGGATCGCCAGCTCCCTGGGCGTCTTACCTTCGCGTGCCATCAGCTCGATATCGTCGCGAAGCTCGCGCTCGACGAGCGCAAGATGTGCGTAGTCGTCAAGCATTCCAGACGCAGCCCAGACGCGGGCAAGGTCCTGGTACCTGGGGCGGAAGCCGAACCAGCGACCCATCTGCAGAAGGGTGTCGTATGTGTTTGAGGTCCGCAGGAAATATGACACGACCAGGCCCTCGAGCGTGAGGCCGCGAGACAAGGTCCCGCCGCCGATCGCGATGACCGTCTGCGGGTCATCGTCCGGGTACGCGAGTCGCTCGTCCGACTGGCCGTTGTCCACGCGAACCTGAACGCGGGCGAGAAGCTCCTCGACGGCGGCCCATACGACGTTCCAAGCCGGCACCACCTCGTCCCCGCGGAAGGCAACGGCTCGATCAATCTCCTCCTCGAACGTGACCCGGAAATCGTCCCTACGGTGCTCGCGCTCCAGGGCGAGCGAGGTGAGGAAGTCTCGCACGACATCACGCAGCCGGTCATGAGCTTCGACCCGGTGCGACGTGTGAAGCAGCATGGACGAGTGGCTCGCGCGCCCGATGCGCAACTGGCGTATGGCAGTGGCGATAAGGAACCAGCGGATCGCCTTTCCGAGCGACTCCGTGATGTGCGGCTCGTACTTCGAAAGATCTCGACCGCTGGGCGCGAGTATCGCCGCCTCAACATCGTCGATCTCGCGCGCCAGCGCGTCAGGAGGTGCGCCCTCCTCGTCGGCGAGGCGAGACGTGTCGAAGAATGTGTCCGCACCCATGTACCCTTCCGGCCGCGGAAGCACGACGGCGAAGTCGTCGGGGTACAGATCGCCCGGATCGTTCGGGTTCGCGAAGATGTTGGCAAACGGCGTCGCGGTGTAGGCGACGTAAGTGCCGGTTGGAATCGCCGCCCAGATGTCACGAATACGCTTATTGATCGTCGAGATCAACTGCTTCCCGCCGAGAGTGTTCGGGGTCGCCTGGTCGGACTCATCATCGATCACCAGCGTGGCGCGCGAGCGCAGAATCTCCGGGTCTGACTTTGCGATGTTCTTCAAGAACGTGAGAACGTGCGCGAGTCGCTTCTCGTTCTTTTTGACGACCATCACGATCGCGTTGCCTGAGTTGCCGACCAGGCCGATCTGATTCGTCGGAGCGATGTCGGAGTTGACGTCAGTCAGCGGATGCCAGGCCACACCACCACCACCGACCTTCAGCTCACCCAGATGGAGATCGCTGTCGAGACGCGCCTGCGTCTGAGCGCGAAGGTTCGAGTGCATGCCGGCGAGAACGATGATGATGCGGTATCCAGCGTCCACCGCCTTCGCGATCAGACCCGCATAGTTCGCGGTCTTCCCAGACTGGACGTATCCGATGACAAGACCCTTGCGCCGGTCGCCTCGCTCTCTCGGGTTCGCACACCGAGACAAGATCTGCGACGTGGAGTCGTCTACAGCAGCTACTGCCTGGTCAGGCAGGCGCGACGCGAGCTTCGTCCGGTACAAGGGCCAGATGCCGATCTGGCTCTTGGGGCCGTCGTACCACGAGGATCTTTCACCATTCCCATCAACGACGTGACCGAGGGCTGTCTCCTCAATTCGCTCCCGTTCACGGTGCAGGTAGGCGCGATAGTCGTCGGGGAAGGAAGGATGGTAGACGGCCAATTGGGCCAGCAACTCCGCGTCCCGCGCGCCCGGATCCCTGTTCGGCTGCATCGCTTGCAATGTCTCAAACGTCGCCTTGAGTTGCTCGAAACTCAGACTTCCCATGCAGACCTCCCGCGATCCCAGGCTCGGACGAGCCCCACATGATCATTCCTAGCGGAGAACTCCGACATTCCACGAGCTACCGGAGGATGGGAAACCACCCTCCTCACATTGCTCAGCCGAGGTGCACGCTTGTGTCCGTGACTGCGAGGTTCTGCTCAATCCATTGATATGGCTGACCAGACATGGTCTTGAAGAGTGCTTCGAAGATCACGCGCGCGCCGGCCGGAGGCACTGCCATGCCCACCTGCCGTCGCACGCTCTCCTTCGGTCCCTTGAACTCGAACTCATCTGGGAACGTCTGGATTCTGGCCCGCTCCCGGTTGGTGAGCGCGCGGTTCTCGGCCCAGTGGTAGCCGTGCGTGCCACCGCCCCCCGATCCGGTGAGGGTGTACGACGGGCGCTCGGGGTGCAGCCGACGATAGATCTGACTGAGGGTGGCGCCGCGGACGTTCAGCTTCAGATGATCAGGCATGCGCTTGGCATTGAATGCGTTCTCGCCCGGATCGATGTAGCTGAGCCGTTCCATAACCGTCTGAGACTGGCGAGTGCGTTCGTGATTCTTTGCACTCTCGGGGATACCGAGAAGCACGTCCCTGACCGGCACCCAATCGGCGGCGCGAGGATGAGTGGGAGCAGGCACGCGGAACTTCGCGCCGACGTCCGACCGAATACCGACGATGATGATGCGGTGCCTTCGCTGGGGCACCCCATACTCCTCGAACTTGTAGAGGTGAGGCGTGAGAACGTAGCCATCGGCGGCGGTGCGCATGGCCTTGAGTATCTCGGCGAAGTCGCGTCCACCGTTTGAGCTGCGGAGACCTGAGACATTCTCGGCCACAAACCACATCGGCTTGTAGTGGTCAAGGACATCGATGCCGAACTTGTAGAGCGGACCGAACTCTCCCTTGAGGCCACGATTCTCACCGACCAGGCTGTAGTCGTTGCAAGGGAAGCCGAACGCGAAGCCTTCGATGTGCCCGAGCTCTTCGATATTCAGCTCTCGCACATCAGCGTGGCGAACCGTCTCATGGCTCGCACCGTGGATGTTCGCCACATACGTCGCGACAGTGCTCGCGTCGTAATCGTTAGCCCAACCGTGGCGCAGATCGACCCCCAGTGCGGCCGCAGCCTGATGTGCGCCCAGCGCCATGCCCCCGGGCCCTGAGAACAACTCGCCCATGCGGAACGTCAGGTCCACTGATGCACCCCTTACCTGATCAGAAGCGACGGCGCGTCGCGTATGTCCACCGCCCGCAACCGCAAGCCGTCAAGCACGCAGCGTATCCGTGCCAACAGAAGCAGTGCGGCGCCACGCGGGAGCGTTGTCGCAACGAGATGTTCGACGGCCCAAGCGAGCGTTGCCGATACGATAGGGCCAGGTTCGGACATTTGTTCGAAATCCCCGGTCAAGGGGCCAAAAGTCCGCTAGAGGTCCGCCTCAACCCGCAGCAACCGAAACTCCCGCCGCCGCAGCAGCCGCAGCACCCACGAAGCCGGCGCCCCCAAAGCGCGCAACCCTTCCTCCACGCCGTACGCCTCCACGCCGACCACGCGGTACCACTTCCCGCGATGGAACACCCGCCCACCGCCGGCGAGCAGGTTCCGGTACCAGTTCACCCGGTCGCCGTAGGTGAGCTCGGCGACGAAGCCATCCGGAACCGGCGCGAGGATCAGCGGCGCCTCGAACGTCCGCCCCGACTTGCGCCCCACGTGCTCCACGAGCGAGAACGGGCCTCGGCCGCTGCGAGCCGCGCGCAGCGTCAGCGGATTCAGCGTGCGGTTGAGCCAGCGAAGGTACCGATCTTTGAACGAGCTCACAGGCACAGTCTGGCCCCGCCGGTACGTTCTATCCATGCCGCCCGAGCCGCCCGTCCACCCCGCGTCCGCGTTCACGCACGACGGAGCGACGCTGATCTGGGAAACGCGCGGCAGCGGCGACACGACCTTTGTTCTCGTCCACGGCATCGGAATGGGCCGCACGGTCTTCACGGGCCTTGCCGATCTGCTCGTCGAGCACGGCCGCGTCATCGCCCTCGACCTGCCCGGATTCGGCG
>NZ_JADGLL010000058.1 GCF_015235415.1 Microbacterium paludicola
TATAAGAGACAGCGAGCCCGCAGCGAAGTCGGTCACCGCGAAGGTCCGCACGGTCGCCGAGCTGCCGGCGTGGGCGCGGAACGCGCGCCAAGCGCCCCGCCCGGATGCGGCGCCGACCCCCGCGGCCGAGCCCGCTCCCGATGCGCCGAAGCGGCCCGCCTGGCTCGACGAGGCCGCGGCCCGCGCCAAGGCCGAGCGGGAGCGCTGACGCCGCGGCGACTGTGGCGCGCGCACATCCTGTCGTCCGACCGTTCGCCGACGACCTGTCTACGACCCACAAGGTGTTTATCGAGCGCTTGTGGTCGTCCTACGGTTGAGGCGATCGCCCGTGTCCACCGACGGACCGGCATCCGACCATCCCCAGCCAGTGAGAGGCAGACATGGCAGACACCTCTGTTCGCCCGCAGGCGTCCGACGCAGAGCCCACCCACGAGGTCGCGCCCTCCGACGCCCCCCGGATCGACATCCCCCTCGTCACCGACAAGCTGCTCGGCACCTGGGGCGACATCCGTCGCACCGCCCGCGAGATGCTCAAGGACTCCGCGTTCTGGCGCATTGACGGGCAGACGCACCACGAGCACCGCGAGCGCGTGTACAGCCAGCTCGGGCTGCTCGTGCAGCACAACGCGATCGGCCGCGCGTTCCCCGTCGAGTACGGCGGAGAGAACAACAACGGCGGCAACCTGGCGAGCTTCGAGGAACTCGTGCTCGCCGACCCCAGCCTGCAGATCAAGGCCGGCGTCCAGTGGGGCCTGTTCACGTCGGCGATCTACCAGCTCGGCACCAAGAAGCACTGGGACAAGTGGCTGAAGGCCGCGATCGAGCTCGAGATCCCCGGCGCCTTCGCGATGACCGAGACGGGCCACGGATCGGATGTCGCCGCGATCGGCACGACCGCGACGTACGCCCCCGAGACCGAGGAGTTCGTCATCCACACGCCGTTCCGCGGCGCCTGGAAGGACTACCTCGGCAACGCCGCCGTTCACGGCACCGCCGCGACCGTGTTCGCGCAGCTCATCACGGGCGGCGTCAACTACGGCGTCCACTGCTTCTTCGTGCCGATCCGCGACGAGAACGGCGAGTTCCTGCCGGGCGTCGGCGGCGAGGACGATGGCGTCAAGGGCGGCCTGAACGGCATCGACAACGGGCGCCTTCACTTCACCGAGGTGCGCGTCCCCCGCGAGAACCTGCTCAACCGCTACGGCGACGTCGCCGCCGACGGCACCTACTCCAGCCCGATCGCGAGCCCCGGCCGCCGCTTCTTCACGATGCTCGGTGCGCTCGTGCAGGGCCGCGTCTCGCTCGACGGCGCCGCCACGACGGCATCCGCGCTCGCGCTGAACATCGCCGTGACGTACGGAAACCAGCGGCGCCAGTTCGCCGGCGCATCCGGTGCCGAGACGGTGCTGCTCGACTACGGCAAGCACCAGCGCCGCCTGATCCCGCGGCTCGCGACGACCTACGCGCAGACGTTCGCCCACGACGAGCTGCTGCGCAAGTTCGACGCCGTCTTCGGCGGGACGAACGACACAGAGGAGAGCCGCGAGGACCTCGAGACGCTCGCCGCCGCGCTGAAGTCGCTGTCGACGTGGCACGCGCTCGACACGGTGCAGGAGGCGCGCGAGGCGTGCGGCGGATCCGGCTTCCTCGCCGAGAACCGCCTCGTCGGCCTGCGCTCCGACCTCGACGTCTACGTCACGTTCGAGGGCGACAACAACGTGCTGCTGCAGCTCGTCGGCAAGCGGCTGCTCGGCGACTACGCCAAGCAGTTCAAGGGCAAGGACTCGAAGGAGATCGCCGCCTTCGTCGTCGGCCAGACCGCGGGCAAGGTCTTCCACGGCGCCGGACTCCGCCAGCTGGGCCAGGCCGTCGCCGACCTCGGCCAGGTCGCGCGCTCGGTCGAGCTCGGGCTGCGGGCGAAGGACCAGCACGAGCTGCTCACCGACCGCGTGCAGCAGATGGTCGCGGATGTCGCCGGGCGCCTGCGCGCCGCGACGAAGCTCAGCCCCGACGCCGCGGCCGCGCTGTTCAACGAGAACCAGGTAGAGCTGCTCGAGGCCGCGCGCGCTCACGCTGAGCTGCTGCAGTGGGAGGCGTTCACCGACGCCGTCGCATCCGTCGAGGACGCGGGCACCAAGCAGGTGCTCGGCTGGCTGCGCGACCTGTTCGGGCTCGGCCTGCTCGAGAAGCACCTGTCGTGGTACCTGATGCACGGCCGCCTCTCGAACCAGCGCGCGATCGCCGTCGGCCGCTACATCGACCGGCTCTGCCTGCGCCTGCGCCCGCACGCGCAGGACCTCGTCGACGCGTTCGGCTTCGCCCCCGAGCACGTGCGCGCGCCCATCGCGTCGGGTGCCGAGAAGGAGCGCCAGGATGAGGCCGCCGCGTACTACGCCGACCTCGCCGCGAGCGGCACGGCGCCCGCCAAGGAGAAGAAGCCCTCCACGCGCTGAGCGCATCGCCGAACGGGACCGGGATCGACGATCCCGGTCCCGTTCGCGTGCGGGGCGGGCTCCCGCTCTCCACAAGGGCGCGCAGGTACGGCCGATTAGGATAGCCGCCAGGATCCGAGGGGGTGAGGCGATGGGCGCCATGGCGTGGCTGCGCGTGCGCCCCCGCACGCTCGTCGGCGCGTCCGTGGTCAGCATCGCCGCGCTCGGGATCGCCACGATGGCCGTCGCCTACGAGGGCAACCCGACAACCGAGCTCGACCTCCACGATGGGTCCGTCTGGATCACCAAGGCGGAGGCCGGGCTGATCGGCCACTTCAACGCCGAGTCCCAGGTGCTCGACGGTCAGCTCGGCGCGCCGACGGCCGACTACGAGGTGCTGCAGGACGGCGACACCGTGCTCGTCCACGACTCGGGCGACGACACGATCGGCCGCATCGACACCGCGTCGGTCTCGATGCGCGACAGCGTGACGGTGCCGGATGACGCGGTCGTCGACTACGCCGCGCAGACCGTGGCCATCCTCGATCGCGCGAAGGGCTCCCTGTACGTCGTGCCGCTCGCGGGGCTTCCGTCCTTCGCCGTCGGCGAGACGAAGCCCACGCTCGACAAGCTCGGCGAGGGCGCGGTCGTCACCGTCGGCCGCGACGGCACGGTGTTCGCGGCCTCCGCGGAGAAGGGCACCGTCCACACGATTCCCGTCAAGCCCGAGGGCGACGTGGACAAAGAGGCCATCGTGCAGCAGCAGGTCGAGGGCCTCGACGAGACCGCCGAGCTGTCGATCACCTCGGTCGGCGACAAGCCGGCGCTCCTCGACGCGACGGCGGGAGTCGTTCACCTTCCCGGCCAGCCCGCATTCGCGCTCGACGAGCCCGAGGACGCCCGCCTCGCCCTGGATGCCGCCGACGGCGACGCGGTGCTCGTCGCCACGCGCACCGAGCTGCTGAGCATCCCGCTCGACGGATCGGAGCCGGCGGCGACCCCCTCGGGTGGCCTGTCGGGGCGCCCCGCCGAGCCGGTGTGGCTGAGCGGCTGCGCCTACAGCGCCTGGATGGACTCGGGCCGCTTCGTCCGCGACTGCCACGGGGCTGGCGACCTTACCTCGGCGATCGACGAGTACAAAACCGAGGGCGAGCTGCGTTTCCGCGTGAACCGCGACGTCGTCATGCTGAACAACGTCTTCAGCGGCGCCGCCTGGCTCGCGAGCGACGTGCTGCAGAAGGTCGACAACTGGGACGACCTCACGCCCCCGAAGGGCGAGGGCGTGGAGAACCCCGACCCGACGACGGTCGAGGTGCCGAACCCGTCCCCGCCCGACCGCGGGATCGAGAACCATGCGCCGAAGCCGAACCCCGACCGGTTCGGCGCGCGCGCGGGCGCGTCGACCATCCTGCCCGTGCTGAGCGGCTACGGCCCCGAGGGTGCGGGTGCGGACAGCGATCCCGACGGCGACGTGCTCGTCGTCTCGCTTCCGGACGCGCCGCCCGCTGGTACCCAGATCCAGGCGATCAACGACGGCACGGCCCTGCAGATCACGCTGGACGAGGGCACGACCACGGTCCCGACCTTCCGGTATCAGGTGAGCGACGGACGTCTCGGCGGCGTCGCCGAGTCGACGGTGACGATCGATGTGCGTCCCGAGGATGCGAACGAGCCGCCCGTGCAGCTGCGGCAGCTCGCCGTGCCGGTGTCCGCCGACAGCTCGGTCACCTACAACGTGCTGTCCGAGTGGATCGATCCGGATGGCGACGACGTCTACCTCGAGGCCGTCGCCGCGCCGGAGGGCGATGAGGTCGAGTTCACCGCGGACGGCCGCGTGACGTACCGGCCCACGGCCGGGGTGCAGGGCCTGACCGAGATCAACGTCACGGTGTCGGACGGCCGCGCGGCGATGACGGGGACGTTCAGCGTCGAGGTCCGCCCGCCCGGTCCGACCCCGCCGCTCGCGACCGCCGACCACCTCGTTGTGCGCCCCGGCCAGCAGGGGACGGTCAGCCCGCTCGCCAACGACCTGAGCTCCAGCGAGGAGCCGATCGAGCTGACCCAGGTGGCGCAGGTCGAGGACGCGACGATCGTGCCCGACCTCGTGGACGACACGTTCACGTTCCAGGCGAGCCGCGTGGGCACCTACTACGTCGACTACCTCGTCGCCGCGGCGGGCGCCCCTCCCGCCGAGGGCCTGGTGCGCGTGGACGTCGTCGAGCCGACGGGAGAGAGCGCGCCGCCGGTCGCGGTGCGCGACGTGGCGCTGCTTCCGCCCGGCGGGGATGCGCTCGTCAACGTGCTCGGCAACGACTCCGATCCGGCGGGCGGCGTCCTCGTTGTGCAGGGCGTCGAGGTCGACCCGGCAAGCGGAATCGCGGTGTCGGTGATCGGGCACGAGACCCTCCGTGTCGCCGACGCGGGGCTCTCCGGCGAGGGCGGACAGGTCAGCATCCGCTACACGATCTCGAACGGCGTCGACACCGCCACGGGCGAGGTCATGGTGCTCGCGCTGCCGAAGGAGACGAAGGCGAAGCCGCCGGTCCTCAACGACGACAGTGCCGTCGTGCGCGTCGGCGACGTCGTGACGATCCCGGTGCTCGAGAACGACTACGACCCGAACGACGACGAGTTCGCGCTGGATCCCGAGCTCGTGAAGGATCCCGAGGCAGGCAGCGCCTTCGTCTCCGGCGATATGGTGCGCTACCGGGCGAGCGATCAACCGGGCACGGTGCACGTGACGTATGCGGCGGAGGACTCTCGGGGCGAGCGGGGCACGGCCGAGATCGCGATCGACGTCAAGCCGATGGACGCCGAGAACAACAACGCCCCGCGGCCGCTCGACATCGAGGCCCGCACGCTCGACGGCGCCGAGGCGACGATCGAGGTCCCACTCGACGCGATCGACCCCGACGGCGACTCGGTCGAGCTCGTAGGGCTCGCCTCGGCGGCGAAACAGGGCGTCGCCACGCCGGGCGCGACGTCGATCGCGTACAAGGCCCACGCGGGCGCGGCGGGGCTCGACACCTTCACGTACACCGTGCGCGACACGCAGGGCGCGGAGGCGACCGGTACGGTGCGGATCGGGATCGCGGGGAAGGCGGCCCAGAATCAGGCGCCGTTCGCCGTGCGCGACAACCTCACGATGAGGCCCGGCCGTGTTGTGGCCGCGCCCGTGCTGGAGAACGACTCCGACCCGGACGGGGAAAACGTCGGGCTCATTCAAGGCGACGGCGGCCTGATCCTGGGGGAGGATCCGCAGGTCGAGGCGGAGGTGGACGGTAAGTACGTGATCGTCACCGCGCCGGAGGAGGAGCTCGAGACGTCGCTGCAGTACGTGGTGACCGACGAGCAGGGCGCCCGCTCGCTCGGCGTGCTGCAGATCACCGTTGACGAGGACGCCCCGCCGGTGCCGCCCCGCGCGAACGACGACCGCATCCGCCCGGAGGAGATCGAGTCCGGGAGCGCAACCATCTCCGTGACAGCGAACGACGTCGACCCGGATGGCACGAAGGACGTGCTCGTGCCGCAGATCGTCGATCCCGATGCCGGCGTCGTCGTCGACCCGGACGGCACGGCGACGGTGGAGATCCGCGCGGAGCGTCGTCTCGTCGAGTACACGGTGACCGACGAGGACGACCAGGTCGGGCGCGCCTTCATCCACGTGCCGGGCGAGGAGGACCTCCGGCCCGCGATCAAGCCGGAGGTCGAGCCGGCGCGGGTGCAGAGCGGCGAGACGATCGAGCTTCCGCTCGAGACCTACGTGCGGACGACGGATGGCGCGCCCGTGCGCATCACCGAGGCCGAGAAGGTCAGCGCGGCGCACAGCGACGGCTCGTCGCTCGTGGTCGACGAGTACACGCTGAGGTACACCTCGGCCGACAGATACTCCGGCACCGACGCCGTCACGTTCGAGGTGACGGACGGGTCGGGCCCGGACGACCCGAACGGGCGCACGGCGATGCTGTCGATCCCGATCATGGTCACGCCGGCCGACAACGAGGCCCCCGAGATGCAGGGTGCGGCGGTGACGGTCGGCGCCGGCGATCCCGAGCCCGCGACGATCGACCTCGCGGGGCTCGCCACCGACATCGACCAGGATCCGGTGAGCTTCGAGGTGGCCGAGCAGCCCGAGGGCATCACCGCCGAGATCGTCAACGACACGACGCTGCGGGTCACCGCGGATGCGGGGCTGAAGGGCACGGTTGCGAACGTCGTGATCCTCGCCGACGACGGCCAGCCGAACCCGAACGATCCGGATCCCGTCACCGCCGACATCGAGGTGACCGTCACGGCGTCGACCCGGCCACTGCCGGTGGCCACCGACGACACGGTTGCCGAGTGGAACGCGGGGCAGAGGCTGACCGTGCCCGTGCTCGAGAACGACGTGAACCCGTTCGACGGAGAGGCGCCGCTCGAGGTCGTCGGCGCCCAGCTCGAGACAGGCGCCCCCGAGGACGCCGAGGTCACGTTCGATGCCGACAGCGTGTCGATCACCCCGGCGGGCGACTTCCACGGCCGGCTCGTCGTGCGCTATCGGATCCAGGACAGCACGCAGGATGTGGATCGCGTCGCGGACGCCAGGGTGACCGTCACGGTGCGAGGAGAACCCGATGCGCCCGGCGTGCCGAGCGCCACGAACGTGCAGAGCCGGGAGGCGACCCTCCGCTGGCGACCGCCGGCCGACAACGGCGCGGCGATCACCGAGTACCGCGTCACCACGGTGAAGGGCGGCACAAAGAGCTGGACCTGCCCCGAGACGACGTGCACCCTCACCGGGCTGACGAACAACGTGACCTACGCGTTCACGGTCACCGCCGTCAACGAGGTGGGCGAGTCGAAGCCGTCTCCCGTCAGCGGCGACGTGCGCCCGGATGTGCGCCCGAACATGCCCGCGGCTCCGCAGCTGCCGAAGTTCCGCGACAGCGGGCTGCTCGCGACGTGGGAGGCCCCCAAGACCGAGGGGTCGGCGATCACCAAGTACGACCTGCGGATCGAGCCGACGCCGCCGAACGGAATCGACACCCGCACGGTCGCGGCCGGCACGACGCAGCTGTGGTGGGACGGGCTGCTCAACGGCCAGGCGTACAGCGTGAGCGTCCGCGCCCACAACCTGGCGCCGAAGCCGTCGGACTGGAGCCCCGCCTCCACGCGGAACACTCCCGCCAAGCCGCCCGCGGCTCCCGCGGCCCCCGCGGCGACGCGGCAGTCGTCGGTCGGCGCCACCGCGGGCGGCGTCGAGGTGACCTGGAACGCGGTCACCGGCGAGCCGGCCGGCGGCGACGAGGTCGACGCGTACCAGGTGCAGATCCTCAAGGGCGGCGCCCAGTACGGCGAGCTCCACAGCACGTCGGCGACCCGCTTCGTCGTGACGCTGCCGACCGATCGGGCGGAGTACACGTTCCGCGTCATGGCGAAGAACAAGGCCGGCTGGAGCGGATGGAGCGAGCCGAGCGCCTCGCTGCGGCAGTTCACCTCTCCGGGAGCGCCGGGAACCCCGACCGTCACGGAGGGTGACCGGCAGATCCAGGCGTCGTGGGCCCCCGCCACGGCCGAGGGTGTCGACGCGAGCGAGATCAGGTACCAGTACAGCGTCAACGGCGGCGCATGGCAGGAGGCCGCCGGCACCTCGGCGACGATCGTCGGGCTGCAGAACGGCGCGGAGTACCGTGTCGCCGCACGGGCGTACGCGGTGGCGGACGGCACCCAGTCGGCTCCGGGGCCGGCGTCGGCGCAGTCGGCCGCGGCGAGCCCCTACGGTCCGCCGCACGCCCCGTCGGCGAACGCCGTGCTCAGCCAGAACGGCACGCACGTGACCTGCTCGTGGGATGCGAGCGGGTCGGCGAACGGGCGCCCGGTCGCGGTCCAGGCACGGTTCTTCGACGGCGCGGGATGGCAGGACGTGCCGGTGAGCGGCTCGCGCACATGCGCCGACGGCTACAACAAGACCGGCCAGGTCGAGGTCCGCGCCACCGCGAACCCCGGCGGCACGGCGAGCGCGATCTCGCCCCAGGTCAGGACCGTCGACGAGCCCAAGCCCGCGACCGCGCAGACGCTGCAGGGCGCGGACAACGGCGCCAAGCACGCGCGGGAGTGCCGCTACGACAACTGCGAGTTCGTGGGCGTGAAGGTGCAGAACTTCCCCGAGGGCAACTACCGTCTGGAATGCCACACCGGCACGAAGAGCAACCCCGGCGGTCAGTTCGGCGGCACCGAGACCCACCACCTGAGCAGCAACGACACCGCGTGGATGAACTGCTTCTACGACGCGAACCTGCCCCAGAAGAACGTGGTGATTCACATCGTCGGATGGGGCTACGCGGATCACGCCGTGTGGCGCAACGGCTGCTGCTGATGAGAGGACATTCCCCGAGATGACGATGACCCCCGAGCAGGCGGCATGGTTCCAGGGCACCTTCCACCGCCTCGTCGACAACGTCGACAAGGCGGTGCTCGGCAAGCGCGAGGTCGTGAGCCTTGTGCTCGCGGCGATGCTCGCCGAGGGGCACGTGCTGCTCGAGGACGCCCCCGGCACCGGCAAGACCAGCCTCGCGAAGGCGCTCGCCGCGACCGTGCAGGGAACCTCGAACCGCATCCAGTTCACCCCCGATCTGCTGCCGAGCGACGTGACGGGAGTGACGATCTACGACCAGCAGTCGCACACGTTCGAGTTCCACCGCGGCCCGGTGTTCGCGTCGATCGTGCTGGCGGACGAGATCAACCGCGCGTCCCCGAAGACGCAGTCGGCGCTGCTCGAGGTGATGGAGGAATCCCGCGTCACGGTCGACGGCACGCCGCACGAGGTGGGCCGGCCGTTCCTCGTCATCGCGACCCAGAACCCCATCGAGCAGGCGGGCACCTACAAGCTGCCGGAAGCGCAGCTCGACCGGTTCCTGATCAAGACGTCGATCGGCTACCCGACCGTCGAGGTGACCGAGCGGATCCTCGCCGGCTCGGCCAATCGCAACCCGTCGGCAAGCCTCAGCGCGATCATCACGACCAGCGCGGTGTCCGACATGGCCGACCTCGCCGCCACGGCGCACGTCGAGCCGGCCGTGCTCCGCTACGCCGCGGAGCTCGCCGAGGAGACCCGCGTCGACAAGGATGCGCGCATCGGCGTCTCGGTGCGCGGCGCGATCGCCCTCGTCCGCCTCGCCAAGGTGTGGGCCGCCGCGCAGGGGCGTCACTACGTCATCCCCGACGACCTGAAGGCACTCGCCGAGCCCGTCTGGGCGCACCGCCTCGTGATGGATCCCGAGGCGGAGTTCGTGGGAACCACGCCCGAGGCCGTGATCTCCCGCGTGCTCGACAAGGTCGCCGCGCCGCAGACGCGCACTGCAGCCTGAGCCGCCGAGCCGACGCCACCGTATGACGACCGCACCCCACGCCGCTCCCGACGAGGCCGCCGCGTCCGCGGCGACAGCGCACGCCGACGCCGCCGCGCAGGCGAGCTGGCGCGAGGTGGCGGCGTACCTGTGGGGCCGCGGCCTCGCCGGCGTGCGGCGGGTCGTAGGTGTCGTGCGCCCGACCGGCTGGGTGCTCATCGGCACCGCGGCGGTGCTCTGGATCGTCGGGCTGCGGTTCGGCTGGCGCGAGGTCACCGTCGCGGCCGTGGTCGTGACGGCCGTGCTCATCCTGTGCCTGCTGTTCCTCATCGGGCGCACCACCTACGACGTCAGCCTCGATCTGACCCGCACCCGGGTTGTGGTCGGTGAACGCGCGGTCGGTGCCCTCACCCTCGCGAACTCGGGGCAGCGGGCGATCCTTCCCTCGCGGGTTGTGCTGCCCGTCGGCCCGGGACGCGGGGTGTTCGGGATCAGGCACCTCACGCCGGGAGAGGCCGTCGAGGAGCTGTTCGCCATCCCGACGACGCGCCGCGCCGTGCTGCCGGTCGGCCCGGTCAGCATCGTCCGCGGCGACCCGCTCGGGCTGTTCGAGCGGGTCGACAGCCGCGACGAGCCGGTCGACCTCTACGTGCACCCGCGCACCGTCCGCTTCGACGGCCAGTCGCTCGGCTTCGTGCGCGACCTCGAGGGGATGACCTCGCGCGAGCTGACGCGCGACGACATCGCGTTCCACGCGCTGTCGGAGTATCAGCCGGGCGACGACCTGCGTCACGTCCACTGGCGATCCACCGCCCGCACCGGGACGCTCATGGTGCGCACCTACGAGCAGACCCGTCGTTCGCACTTCGTCATGGGGCTGTCGAGCCACCCCGCCGAGTATGCGGACCCGGATGAGTTCGAGCTCGCGGTCTCGGCGATCGGATCGCTGGGCCTGCGTGCGCTGCGGGATTCGTACCGCGTGGATGTGCGCACGCAGAGCGGACGACTGCGCAGCGACACCCAGAAGCACCTCCTCGACGCGCTCGCGGGCGTGGAGCACACCCGCCCGCGCGAGGGCGGCGCCGCCGCGCTCGCGGGGGCCGTGGCCGCCGCGGCTCCCGCCGCGAGCATCGTCGTGCTCGCCTGCGGCAGTCGTGTCACCGCCGCCGAGCTGCAGGCCGCCGTGTCACGGATGCCCCTCGGCTCGCGCGCCCTCGTTGTCGTCGCGGCGCGAGGTGAGGAGCCTGGCCGCCGCCGCATCGGGGAGGCGGATGTCATCACGATCGGCGCGCTGGAGCACCTTGCGCCGTCGCTGAGGCGGGTGCTGGGATGACCGCGCTGCAGGATGGACCCGTGCTCGCACCGCCCGCGGGCAGCCAGGCGGCCGCCCCGTCGCGCCGGCAGGCGCGCGCCGCCGCGTCGGCCGCGCCGCGCGAGCCGCGCCGCTGGGCACTCGACCTCGGCGCGGTGGCGCTGCTGCTGCTCGTGCCGGTCATCGGCTTCTGGCCCACGTTCGACGGGCCGCTTGCGCTGCTTCCCGGCCTCGGCGGACTGATCCTCGGGCTCGGAATCGCCGCGCTCGGCACGCTGCAGCGGTGGGGCGTGCTGCTGCTTGCGGCGGCGACCGTCGTCGCGTACTTCGTGTTCGGCGGGCTCTTCGCGCTTCCGCACACGGCGCTGGCGGGCGTGGTGCCGACCGGGGAGACCCTGCGCGGCCTCGCGCTCGGCGTCGTGACGTCGTGGAAGTCGCTGCTGACCACCGTCGCCCCCGTCGCCGCCGAGGACGGCCACCTGGTCGTGCCGTACCTGATGCTGCTCGTCTTCGCGGTGGTCACGGGGAGCCTCGCGCTGCGAGTGCGGCAGCCCGCCTGGGCGCTGCTTCCGGCGGTCGCCTGCCTGGCGCTGCAGATCGCGCTCGGCACCTCCGAGCCGGCCGCCCCGGTCGTGCAGGGGATCCTGCTCGCCGTCGTGGCGATCGTGTGGCTGACGGTCAGGGCGGCCTGGGCTCCGGCGCGCAGCGCCGTCGCCCTCTCCTCGGGCACGCAGCCCATCGAGGACCGCCGGCATCTTGTGCGCCGGGTCGCATCCGCGGCCGGCGTGCTCGCGGTCGCCGCGGCGGTCGGCGGGGCCTCGACCCTGCTCGCCCCACCGCACGAGGTGCGGTACGTCATCCGCGACGTGATCATCCCGCCCTTCGACATCCGGCAGTACCCGAGCCCGATGCAGGACTTCCGGATCTACGTGAAGGACTTCTCCGACACGCCCCTGTTCACCGTGACGGGGCTCCCGGCGGGCGCCAGGGTGCGCCTCGGGACCATGGACGCGTACTCGGGCGTCGTGTACAACGTCTCCGACTCGTCGAGCGCGTTCACGCCGCTGCGCTCGAACATGGCCGGCGACGTCGAGGGGACCCCCGCCGACGTGCGGGTCGAGATCGGCGAGTACGGGGATGTCTGGCTGCCGGATGCGGGATACGTGGACGCGCTCGAGTTCGAGGGTGAGCGCGCCGAAGCCCTCCGCCGCGCGACCTATTACAACCCCGCCACGGGCACCGGGGTCGTGCGCACCGGGCTGAGGTCGGGCGACGCGTACACGTTCCGCACCGTCGTGCCCCCGCGGCCCTCGGACGCCGACCTCGCCGCCGATCGCTTCGCGGCCGTGGATCTTCCCCGGCCCGTGGCCGTGCCCGAGCGGCTGCGCGAGATCGCCGCCGACGCCATCTCGAAGCAGAAGGCGACGACGCCGTTCGCGAAGGTGGAGGCCCTGCGCACCCACCTCATGGAGTCGGGGTACTTCAGCCACGGACTCAAGGACGAGCAGTACTCGCTGTCGGGACACGGGTCGGCCCGCCTGTCGACGATGGCCACGGCCGAGCAGATGGTCGGCGACGACGAGCAGTACGCGGCGCTGCTGGCGCTTATGGCGCGTGAGGTCGGCATCCCCGCCCGCGTCGTGATGGGCTTCCACGCGGAGGACGCCTCGGGCAGCGAACTCGTCGCCACCGGCGGCAACCTGCACGCCTGGGTGGAGGTCGCCTTCGAGGACGCGGGCTGGGTCGCCTTCGACACCACGCCCGACGAGGACAAGGAGCCGAAGGACCAGACGACGCAGCCGAAGGCCGACCCCCAGCCGATGCCGCTGCAGCCGCCGCCTCCGCCGAACGAGGACGCCGACGAGCCGCCGCTGGTGACGGACGACCGCAAGGCGGAGGAGGAGTCCGAGCCGACGCCCGGCTACCTCGGCCTCGTGCTCGCTGTCGGCGGGATCAGCCTCGGCACGATCGCCCTTCTGCTCGCGCCGTTCGTGATCATCGGCGGCATCAAGGCCTCGCGGCGCCGCAAGCGCCGGGAGGCGCCGGTGCCGGCCGACCGGATCAGCGGCGGCTGGGATGAGCTGATGGATCGGGCGGTCGACTACGGACGCGGCGTGCCGGTGGGAGCCACGCGCTACGAGCAGTCGGCGCAGCTCGTCGCGATCCTGGACGAGCCGCGCGTGCAGAGCCTCGCCGTCCGCGCCGACGCCGGTGTGTTCGGCCCCGGCGAGCCCACGCAGGAGGAGATCGACGCGTTCTGGGCCGAGGTGGACGGCGTCGTCGTCGGGATGAGCAAGCGCGCGTCGGTGTGGAAGCGCCTGCGGGCGCGCGTGAACCTGCGCTCCCTGACGCAGAGCTCGCGGCTCGCGACCGGGGTGCGTTCGCTGCGGACCCGGATCGCGTCAGCCGCGGGGGAGAGCCGGCGATGACCCGGATGCGCAGCGGCCGCAGGGGGTTCTTCTCCCCACCCGCTGGGGAGGCCCGAGGCCGCCCGGGATGGGACGATAAGGCCGCGGGGCCTGTGATGAACGACGCTCGCCGCAGGCGCGCCGAGGCGATGGCGCTGAAGGAGGAGGGCTGACATGACGACACCGAACCCCTACGCGACGCCCGGCTCCGGGGCGTACCCGCCGCCCCCGGGTGCGACCCCCGGGTACCCCGCTCCGGCCGGGCCCACACCGATGCCGGGCTCGCCGGCCGCTCTGGGGCGGCGGGTCGCCGCGTTCGCCATCGACACGGCGATCGTCGTCGCCGGCCTCGCGGTGTGGATGCTCATCGGCTCTCTCCTCGCCGAGGCGCTGGGAACGTTCCTCGTCGCCCTCGTCTTCGGTGTCATCGCGTGGCTGCTCGGCTTCGCGTGGTGGGTCGTCTACAGCGCGATGCAGGGCGGCCACGGCTCCATCGGCATGCGGCTGATGAAGCTGCAGCTCGTGCGCATCGACGGCGGCGCGCCCCTGGGCTTCGGGCGGGCGCTGCTGCGCAACCTGATCTGGGGCGCGGCGGCGGCGATCGTCGTCGGATACTTCTCGGTTCTGTTCGACCGCAGCGGCCGCAACCAGGGCTGGCACGACAAGGTCGCCCAGGCGTTCATGCGTGACG
>NZ_JADGLL010000059.1 GCF_015235415.1 Microbacterium paludicola
CCGGCGAGGCGGACCACGTGGAACGGGTCCATGACGGGGACGGCGTCGGGGAGTTCCTCGGCGGCAGCGGTCTTGAACCCGGCGAAGCCGTCCATCGCGACCACCTCGATCCGCTTCGCCCAGTCCGCAGGGCGGGCGGCGAGCCACTGCTTGAACACCGCCTTGGAGCGGCCCTCGACCATGTCCAGCAGCCTCGCCGGCCCGGTCTTGTTCCTCGCGGGCGTGAGGTCGATGATCGAGGTCGATGATCACGGTGACGTACTTGTCGCCCAGCCTCGTGTGTCGCCAGACGTGCTCGTCGACACCGATCGTGGTGACCCCGTCGAACCGGGCGGGGTCGTCGATCAGGCGCCGCTTGCCTTCCGCGAGGACGGCGGCGTTCGCGGCACTCCAGGACACCCCGAGACCTGCGGCGACGCGGGTGACGGTGAGGTGGTCGATGACGATGCCCCGCAGCGCCCACTCCAGGCCGCCGCGGGAGATCTTCGCACGCGGCGCCGCCGCCCGCGTCATGTCCTGCCGCCACGTGCGCCGGCAGTGTCCGCACCGGTACCGGCGCACCCGCACCAGCAGGGTCGTCGGCCGGTGCCCGAACGGCTCATGCGCCAGTCGACGCGTGACCGTGTCCCGCGGCACGCCCTCGACACCGCACTTCCGACACCACGGGTCGTCCTCGACGACGCGGCATTCGACCGTGGCCCGATCCGGCTCGATCAGCTGCCCGACGGCGACGAGGCCGAGCTCGTCAAGGCGGCAGAACGTGGTCAGGTCAGGGGTCGCGAAAGTAGGGTGGAGCACGTCGAGGTCTTTCGGGATGGCGAGCGTGAAGAACTTCCATCATCCGGGAGACCTCGACCCCTACCCGGCCACCGACGCGCTCAACCGACGATGTCCCAGCCGATCTGGTTCTCCAGATCCTGACGGACAACGAGATTCGAGCCATGCAGATGCATCGGCGGCGGGCTGGTCATCACGGAGTAGCACTCGTGGCAGCCGAAGGGACGGTTGGACTCCATCGCCTTGTTCAGCAGCGTCGTCTCGTTCCAGTCCAGACCATAGGAGATCATGCCCTCCGATATCCCCACCGGATGACGGCTCAGGCGATGCACCAGACGCGCGAGATTGTCGGGCGTGAAGACGGACTCCTCGTCGTAGTGCACGACGTAGGAATCGGTCGGAGAGGCGCGGTGCTGCTCGACCATGTACTCCAGCGCACGAGCCTTGAGACGCGTGTCCTTGGGTGTGCGGTAGTCCGTCGGCAGCAGGTACGGCGTCACCGGGATGACCGCGTTTCGGTAGCGAGTGCGGAGCGCAGCGACTTCGTCGGCGTCCTCGGTGATGACCTCCACCCAGACGACCTTCTGCAGCACCGGATAACGGGCCACGCCCGCCAGGACGTTGTCGATGCCACGCTGAACGACCGAGAGCGCACCACCCTTGGTCGTGATCTGGATCAAGAAGCGATGCGTGTTCCCTTTCCGCTTCGCATGAGCGAGAGACGCAGTGAGCATCCGGTTCGTGACCTTCTCACGAGAGACATGCTTGTGAGCACTGGCCTTAATCACCATCCACCAGAAGTAGAGATAGGTGAAGATCAGGAGCACCATCGCCCCGAACAGGAACCAACCGACTGGTGAGAGATCCGGAACCAGACGCACTACCGGGCGACTCCGAAATCACCCCCTCGAAAAGCGAGGGTGCAGACAGAATTGGAGATGGTGTGGTGGAAAGCCAGACGCATAACTGTGTCGGAATATAACATGAATCGAGCGCTGAGACAATACTGAAAGTGCCTCTAGTCGGGTATTTAATAGCGAGATCGGAGTATTCCTATTCCAGCAAATTGCGGATTATGAGACAATAGAAGATAGATCGCAGCGTCCCGGTCGAGCCGTCCGGCTCCCGCCTGCGACAGCCCGGCCCGCCCGAGCGGCGCGGCACCCTAGCAGTGTCGGAGGCCGCCGGTAGCGTGAGACACGCACCCGACAAGAACTTAAGAGGCGCGCGGACAAGCGCGAAGGAGACCACAGCAGATGGCGCGAGCAGCAAAGCCGAAACCACAGAAGACCTTGGAGCAGACCCTCTGGGAGGCTGCCGACAAGCTGCGCGGCAACCAGGAGCCGAGCGAGTACAAGCACGTCGTGCTGGGTTTGGTGTTCCTGAAGTACGTCTCTGACCGCTTCGAAGAGCGCCGGAAGGCGCTCGAGGCGGAGCTCGCTGCGGAGGGCATCAAGCCGGAGCGGCTGCCGGACTTCCTCGAAGATCGCGACGAGTACACCAGCCACAACGTGTTCTGGGTGCCAGAGCTGGCACGTTGGGGCTACATCCAGTCCGTGGCGAAGCAGCCTGAGATCGGGCAGCAAATCGACCAGGCGATGGATCTCATCGAGAAGGAGAACCCTTCCCTGCGTGGCGTTCTCCCGCGCAACTACGGCCGCGACGGCTTGGACAAGCGACGTCTGGGTGAGCTCGTCGACCTGATCGGCTCGATCGGGTTCACCGAGACCGACGACCACGGCGCCGATGACGTGCTGGGTCGCGTGTATGAGTATTTTCTCGGCCAGTTCGCCGGCAAGGAGACCGGCAAGGACGCCGGGGCGTTCTACACGCCGCGTTCGGTGGTCAAGACGCTGGTCGAGATGCTGGAGCCCTACCAGGGCCGCGTGTATGACCCTGCGGCGGGCTCGGGTGGCATGTTCGTGCAGTCGGCTGAGTTCGTGAAGGCTCATGGCGGCAAGCGCACCGACATCTCTGTGTACGGGCAGGAGTTCACGGACACGACGTGGAAGCTTGCGAAGATGAACCTGGCGCTGCGCGGCATCGAGGCCGACATGGGGCCGCGTTCGGCGGACTCGTTCACTGATGACCTGCACCCGGATCTGCGGGCAGACTTTGTGATCGCGAACCCGCCGTTCAACGTCTCGGATTGGTGGGACGCGAAGCTTGAGGGCGACCCGCGCTGGCAGTACGGCACCCCGCCGCAGGGGAACGCAAACTTCGCGTGGGTGCAGCACTTCATTCACCACCTGAGTCCACGAGGCACGGCAGGGTTCGTGCTGGCGAATGGCTCGCTGTCGTCGAAGAGCGGCGGCGAGGGGGAGATCCGTCGCAAGCTCGTCGAGGCCGACCTGGTCGACTGCATCGTGGCGATGCCCGACAAGCTGTTCTTCAACACCGGCATCCCCGTCTCCCTCTGGTTCGTCTCCAAAGCCCGGCACGGCAACGGGCACAGGGAGCGCCGCGGCGAAGTGCTCTTCATCGACGCACGAAAGCTGGGCACGATGGAGTCACGCCGCCTGCGCGTGCTCACCGACGACGACATCGCAAAGATTGCCGGCACCTACCACGCCTGGCGCAACCACGACGGCGGGTACGAGGACGTCCCCGGCTTCGCGAAAGCGGCCTCGCTGGAAGAGATCGCCAAGCACGACTTCGTACTTACCCCGGGCCGCTACGTCGGCGCTGCCGAGGCTGAGGTCGACGACGAACCGATCGAAGAGAAGATCGAGCGCCTCACCAAGGAACTGTTCGCGGAGTTCGATCGCGGGCGCGGGCTGGAGGATGAGGTTCGGCGACGGCTGGAGGCGATGTCGTGACGACTTTGCCTGGATTGGGGCTTGAGCTGCCAGCGTCTTGGGGTGTAGCGACACTGGCCGAGGTCACGTCAAAGATTGGTAGTGGTGCCACGCCCCGAGGAGGAAGCTCTGTTTATGTGGCATCCGGGCCCGCGTTGATTCGTAGCCAGAATATTCATGACCATGAGTTCAAGCCTGAAGGGCTGGCATTCCTGAGTCAGGAGGCGGCCGCAGTGCTTCGTGGTGTAACTGTTGAGACTGGTGATGTCCTGATAAATATCACCGGAGACTCAATTCTTCGAACTGCTGTAGTCCCCGAATCAGTGCTGCCTGCAAGAGTCAATCAGCACGTAGCAATCGTGCGATCAAACGGAAGGGTTGATCCGGGCTTCCTGCAGAAGTGGCTGTCCCTGCCATTGATGAAAGAATATATGCTTGGGCACTCGTCCGGTGGGACTCGTAAAGCGATCACCAAGGGCCATCTTCAGTCTTTCCCGATTCCGTTGCCCCCGCTCGCCGAGCAGCGCGCCATCGCCGCGACGCTCGGCGCGCTCGACGACAAGATCGAGTCGAACCGGCGGGCGGTCGTATCGATATCCGACCTGCTCGATGCGCAATCAGAGAAGTCCGGAGCAGATCTCCCGACTGTTCCACTTGGTGTTATCGCAACGTCTGTCAAGGACACAGTGAATCCGTCCAAACTTGGCGACGCGGTAGTCGACCATTTCAGCCTTCCCGCGTTCGACGCCGGGGCTCGGCCTGAACGCGTTGCTGCAGCGACAATCAAGAGCAACAAGTTCAAGGTGCCGCGGAGTGCGGTTCTCCTCTCGCGACTCAACCCGCGCTTCAATCGCACGTGGTGGGCTTCCGCGGGGGCTGAGGCGTCGGCACTTGCATCGACTGAGTTCCTCGTGTTGGCGTCTGAGGATGACTTGGAGTTGGCGGGCGTGTGGCTGGCGGTGCGAGATCCGTTCTTCCGCGAAGAACTACCGAAGCGTGTGACGGGCACGTCGGGCAGCCATCAGAGAGTGAGGCCCGATGATGTGCTCACGATCGAAGTTCCTGATTTCAGAAGCGCCGCACCGGAAGTAAAGCATTCGGCGCTCGCGTTGCTGATGCGCGCTGAGAGTCTGCGCATGGAATCGGATCGTCTGACCGCGCTCCGCGACGCCCTCCTCCCCGAGCTGCTCGCCGGGCGCATCCGCGTCCCAGCTGAAGGGGTCGCAGCATGAACGGGCTCGACACCACCTGGGCGATCAAGTCTCTGAAGGAGTTCATCCACGCGACCGACCAGATCGCCTACGACAACTCCGGGAACTCGGGCGTTATCATGCTCGGAACTCACCAGAGGAAGCCAGACAGTGTCGCTGCTGAACTTGCCTACGTTGCCGAGCAGATTCTTGATCGCGTGCTTCCTCAGTGGCGTTCTGCCGACGACCGGACTCCCGAGGCGAAACAGAAGTCTCGTTGGAAACACCTGCGCGATTGGGCAGGTCGAGGCATTGCAGCGCTGGAGCGCGAGGAAGAGCTTCAGGAGAAGCTTGGCAACAATGCCCCGCGAATCTCGGCTGCTGACCTGCACCCCTGGGTCTGGAGCGGCGCCTCGTCACTCTGGCAGTCCGGCCACTTCCGTGAGGCTGTCGAGGGTGCGATTCGCAAGCTGAACGCCGAGACGCAGAACAAGCTCGGTCGTCGCGGTGTGAGCGAGACGGATCTTTTCAACCAGGCGTTTAGTGAGCAGCCCGCCGCTGTGAAGAATCCGCGTCTGCACCGTATGCCGGATGACGGTAGTAAGACCTTCAAGTCGGTGCAGCGTGGTGCTCGCATGTTTGCCGAGGGCGTGTTCGCTGGTATCCGTAACCCGCTTGCGCATGAGGCTGACCAGGAGATGCCGGAGCAGCAAGCCCTTGAGTACTTGGCGGCGCTCAGTGTGCTGGCGCGCTGGGTGGATGAATCGACGGTGGAGGTTGCATCGTGAGCGCGTTCAACGAGAACACTGTCGAGCTGGCTGCGTTGGAGTACTTCTCGGAGCTGGGATACCGCACCCTGCACGGCCCGGACATCGCTCCTGGTGAGCCGGGCGCGGAGCGCGACTCCTACGAGGACGTGTTCCTCTGGGGGCGGCTGCGTGATGCGATCCGTCGTATCAACCTCAGTACTTCCCCTGCCCTGATCGACGAGGCGATCAAGCGCGTGCGGCGTGCGGAGTCGCAGAGCCCAATCGATGAGAACTATCGACTGCATCAGCTCATCACGGAGGGCGTGCCTGTTGAGCGTCGGGATGCTGACGGTGCGCTGCGGACGACCAGGTTGTGGCTGGTCGACTTCGAGCAGCCGGAGAACAACGACTGGGTGGCGATTAACCAGTTCACGATCGTCGAGAACGGCAAGAACCGCCGGCCTGACGTGCTGGTGCTCGTCAATGGTATGCCGTTGGCGCTGCTGGAGTTGAAGAACCCGACTGCCGAGCACGCCACGCTGAAGTCGGCGTGGAACCAGGTACAGACGTACCGGCAGGACATCCCGTCCGTGTTCGTGCCCAATGCCGTGACGGTCATCTCGGATGGCACGTCGGCGGCGATGAGCAGCTACGCCGGAGCGTTCGAACACTATGCGCCGTGGAAGACCATCGAGGGCCGCGAGGTGGTCAGTGACCGCCCGGCTCTTGAAGTGCTGATCAAGGGAGTGTTCGAGCCGAAGCGGTTCCTTGATTTGCTGCAAAACTTCATCGTCTTCAGCGACGAGACCGCCACCGACAAGGCCACTGGGCAGCCGACACGGGTGCTGGTGAAGCGGGTGGCGAAGTACCACCAGTACTGGGCGGTGAACGCGGCGGTCGAGTCGACCGTGCAGGCGTCCCGGCCTGATGGTGATCGTCGTGGAGGCGTGGTCTGGCACACCCAGGGGTCGGGCAAGAGCTTCGAGATGGTGTTCTATGCCGCGAAGATCATGCGCGATCCTCGGATGGCGAATCCGACGCTGGTGTTCATCACGGATCGCAACGACTTGGACGACCAGCTGTTCGGCGAGACGTTCGCCCCTGCTCGTATCCTCCCGGAGACCCCTGTGCAGGCCGCGACTCGTACTGATCTGCGGACGAAGCTGAAGCGCGCGTCGGGTGGCATCGTCTTCACGACACTGCAGAAGTTCGCTCCGGGTGAGGATGGCGATGCCAACCCGGTGCTGACGGATCGTCGCAACGTGGTGGTTGTGGCGGACGAGGCGCATCGTAGCCAGTACGGCTTCGGTGAGACGCTGGATCGTCACGGGCGCTTGCGCTCAGGTCTGGCGAAGCACATGCGAGATGCGTTGCCTGGTGCTACCTACATCGGCTTCACTGGTACACCGATCGAATCGAACGACAAGTCCACGCGCTCGGTGTTCGGCGACTACATCGACGTCTACGACCTCACGCGTGCGGTCGAGGACGGCGCGACGGTGAAGATCTTCTACGAATCGCGCCTGGCGAAGATCGACCTGTCCGACGATGACCTCGCCGCGCTCGACGAGTTGGCGGACGAGATCACGGAGACCGTCGAAGAGGATGCCGCCACGGCGGCGAAGTCCCGCTGGTCGCGCCTGGAGGCCATCGTCGGTGCTGACTCGCGGCTCGATCTCATTGCTCGGGACATCGTCGAGCACTGGGAGAAGCGGCGAGAAGCGCTGTTCGGTAAGGGCATGATCGTGACGATGAGCCGCCGCATCGCGGTGCGCCTCTACGAGAAGATCGTCGCGCTTCGCCCCGACTGGCATTCGGACGATCCCGCTAAGGGAAAGATCAAGGTCGTCATGACCGGCTCGGCCGCGGACCCGGCCGAGTTCCAGCCGCACATCCACTCCAAGGACGTCCGCAAAGACCTCAAGCTCCGGGCCAAGAACCCCGACGACGAACTTGAACTGGTGATCGTCCGCGACATGTGGCTGACCGGCTTCGATGCGCCCAGCATGCACACGATGTACGTCGACAAGACCATGCAGGGTGCAGGGCTCATGCAGGCCATCGCTCGAGTCAACCGCACCTTCCGGGACAAGCCCGGCGGGCTCATCGTCGACTACATCGGCGTGTTCGCGAACCTTCAGGCGGCCCTCCAGGAGTACTCACCCTCCGACCGTGACCAGGCAGGCGTACCGATCGACGACATGGTCGCCGTCATGCTGGAGAAGCACGACATCATCCGGGGACTGCTGCACGGCGTCGATTACAACTCCTCGCCAGCTCTCACCGCCCCCCAGCGCCTGGCAGAGTACGCCAAGGTGCTCGACTTCGTCATGGCCGACCCCGACCGCACCAAGCGCTTCAACGACCAGGTGCTCGCACTGGCTAAGGCGTTCGCTCTGGCTGGAGCGCGCGACGAGGCGGCAGCGATCCGCAACGACGTGCGCTTGTTCACTGACGTGCGTGCCGCCATCTTGAAGATCCAGAACCCGGATTCTGGGCGTGGCGGATCCGGTGCGGTCGAGATCGACACGGCGCTCGGGCAGCTGCTCAACGAGGCGGTCGCTGCCGACCAGGTGGTCGACATTTACAAGCTTGCTGGTGTCGAGACGCCTGAGCTGTCGATCCTGAGCGATGAGTTCCTTGACTCGCTCGCGGAGAAGGACAAGCCCAACCTGCAGATGGGGTTGCTGCGTCGGCTCCTCAACGACCAGATCCGTACTGTGCAGCGCACCAACCTTGTGCAGGCGCGGAAGTTCTCCGAGCTGCTCGACGAGGCGATCAATCGGTACACGAACCGGTCGCTGACGACGGCGGAGATCATCGCGGAGCTGGTCAAGCTCGCCAAGCAGATGCGTGACGACCAGAAGCGGCACGAGAGTCTCGGGCTACGCGAGGACGAGATTGCCTTCTACGACGCCATCGTGCAGAACGATGCGGCCGTACTGGAGCTTGGCGACGAGGTACTCAAGGAGATCGCTCAGAAGCTTGTCAAGGCCGTTCGCGAGTCCGCAACCATCGACTGGAACCTCAAGGACTCCGTCCGCGCCACCATGCGCACCAAGGTGCGCCGCCTGTTGGCACGCTACGACTACCCGCCCGACGCCGAAGCGAAAGCCATTGAACTGGTGCTCGAGCAGGCCGAGCTGTTTGCTAAGGGGGAGGCATGACCGGCCTCTTCTCTCGCGGCGAGCTACGCGTCTATCTCGAGAATCGGGTTCGATCGTGTCTGAACCTGCTCGAGAACATGCCAGAGGACGAGGTGCTCGCGCGATCTACGGATGACATCGTCTCGCAGCTGGTTCAGGCTGCTCAAATGGAGCCCTTGAGGATTGGCGACGAAGCCATCGATGGTGGCGTGGTTGAGACGAAGGTAGACCACTACGACGTCTTCGATCGCACCGTGTACAAGGTCCCCGGACTGCGGATTCACGCGGTATTCGAGTACTCGGGTGATGCCGATCTGCTGTACTACACGCCCTCGACCCGGCTCCTGACGAGCTTCGAAGCGGAGGTACGGAACGGAACCATCACGGTTCACGTGACGCAGACTGGCTCGACGCCCAACGCGGCCGCAACAAAGCAGGCGATCGATCGCGAGATCGGCAGTATTCGAACGATGGCAGGTCATGTTCGCACTGATGTTGAACGGTTCCACCGTTCACTTGATGGACAGTTCCGACCAGCCGTTGAGCGACGGAAGAAGTTCCTACAGGAACGGCGCGACCTCGCTGGGGCTCTTGGCTTCCCGCTCAAGAAGCGCACTGACGCACCTGCCCCGGTACCACTCAAACGAAAAGCCGTAGGCGTTCAGCGAACTGCGAGCAAACCGGTTCGGCAGCCGTACAAGGACGAGTGGGCACTGACCGAAGCGCAGTACGAAGATGCCATACAGGTCATCACTTCCGCGATGCTCTCGATGGAGCGCACACCCTCGGTCGTCGTCGGCAAGGACGAGGAGGAACTTCGGGACTACATCTTGGTCATGCTCAATGGCACCTTCCAGGGAACTGCTACGGGAGAAACCTTCGTCAAGAATGGCAAGACCGACATCTTGGTTCGCGTCGAGGATCGTCACGTGTTCGTTGGGGAGTGTAAGTGGTGGAAGGGGGCGAAGGCGCTTGGCGCGGCGGTCGACCAGCTGCTCGGTTACCTGCCCTGGCGTGATGAGAAGGCTGCCCTGATCGTCTTCATCGACAATAAGGATGCCTCTGCGGTGTTCGACAAAGTTGAGGAGGCTGTCAAAGCGCACGGCGCCTTCAAGCGCGCGGGCAAAGCGGCTGCTGACAGGACTAAGAGGCGCAACTTCATCCTGGGGCACCCCGAGGACTCCGAGCGTGAGATCCAACTTGCTGTGCTTTTCGCGGTACTACCCAAGGTCGAGGCTGCGTAAGTATGGCTACCGTCGACAGTCAGATTACGTCCGCAGCGACGACTATCTCTGAGAACATCACGGAGCTGGCGGGCAACCGCAAGCTGATGTCGAAGAACATCATCAAGCAGCTCCGTGACCTAACCGAGGGCGTCATCGTCCGCGTCCACACGAAATCAGGGTCTACTGCCTACGATCACGATGCGATCAAGGCCGGCACGGCCTGGATCGGGTCGTCGGGCAAGCAGTTCAACTTCCTCCATCGCTTCCATAAGCTGCTCCAGCAGAGCGAGTCGCACTACACCTTCGACGGCGATGTGTCGGAGCGACTCATGCTCAAGTACTACGAGTACCTGCTGCGAATCCGGAACCTGCTCCGAGACGAGTGCGGGCTTGAGGTGCTCGGGAATCTCGAAGAGTTCCCGGTCGACCTCGACCCGTCCCTACGGGAGTACCACCAGAAGATCGCGGAACGGATCGATGCGGCGTCGCTCCTGGCCCCTGGCCAGGGCAAAGACGATCACTACTACGTCCAGTCCGTTCGGCCGTTCGTCACAGGTGGGCGGATCTTCTACGAGGTGACCTTCACCAACATCACGGACAACCCGAGCAAATTCGACCGCATCATCGCCTTCACCGATATCGACATGACCGCGCGTTATGCGGCGCACCTGCTGCTGGTCAACGACGAGATCGAGGTGCTGGGACGGAAGATGCCGATCACGATCATCCGTGGGTGGAAGGTGGCAATCCGTCCGTGTGAGATCCAGCACCTCGCGGAGATCTTCGGTATGGAGACCTCGTCGAGCCGCACTGTCGAGTACAACGCGCTCATGCAGTACCTAACAGACACCGGCGCCAGCCTGCTCGACCTGATGGACATGAGCGCCCCGCAGTACGAACACATCAAGTCCGTCGCTACGGTTTCGGCGAAGCCGCCACGCATCTTTCCGATGCTCGATCGGGTTCGCGCACTGGTTCGCTCGAATGCACCAGGCACCAACATCGTTCGCTACTTGATGCTTGAGATGAACAACCGACTCATCAAGCTGCAGCAAGATCCTCGGCCCTATCGCGCCCTCTCCAACCTTCGGCTGACATCCCGTGCCCGACCATTCGACACCATGCCATTCGCGGCGAGCCCGGCGGGCCACGTGCCCCGGTTGCGAGACCTATTCGAGTGCCTCGACACGACGGGTCGCGAGCATGAGCTGCTTGGTCGCCGGATCAAGACGAACGTTGAGCAGCAAGGCATGCTTTACACGCCTGAGGACGACCTCGCGGGCTTCGAAGACCTCGATGGCCTGATTGCGAAGCACAACCAGACGCTCCCGCCGACAGCAAGCCACGCTGGACGAACCCTTGAGAAAGACAAGGGCCACGTCTTCATGCATGAGTACGAGAACGACACCGTCTCCATCATTGAGCGATTGCAGACACTGGCGGGAGACGGCGTCAGCGGCCACGAGCAAGCGGTTGATCGCTGGCTCGATGAGACCACCCTCAAGGTCGATGACGACTCCAAGAAAGACGCGCTCAAGTCGCTGTTCTCCCGGTCTCGCGTCGCGCTGATCTACGGAGCGGCAGGCACCGGCAAGTCCACAATGGTGAACTACATCGCCAACTACTTCAGCGAGAACTCGAAGCTGTTCCTCGCGCATACCAACCCGGCCAAGGCGAACCTGGAGCGCAAGGTCGCGGCTCAGCACGCCGAGTTCAGAACGATCGCGAGTCACCTGGCCCGTGGCTCCGACATGAGCTATGACGTGCTCGTCATCGACGAGTGCAGCGTCGTCAGTAACGCCGACATGCTCAAGGTGCTCGACAACACCAGCTTCCAGCTGCTGGTTCTGGTGGGAGACGTGTTCCAGATCGAGGCCATCCAATTCGGCAACTGGTTCAGTATCGCGCCGGACTTCCTGCCGAAGCAGGCGGTGTTCCAGCTGACCAAGCCCTGGCGGACGAGCGACAAGGCGCTACTCGACTTCTGGGCCAAGGTGCGCAACCTTGAAGACGGCATCGAGGAGGCCATCGCCCACCACGGGTATTCGGGCGTACTCGACGAATCGCTCTTCACCCGCCAGCGCGAGGACGAGATCATCCTGTGCCTGAACTACGACGGGCTATACGGCATCAACAACATCAATCGCTTCCTCCAAGCGGAGAATTCGGGCAAGGCGGTGACCTGGGGTGCGAGTACCTACAAGGTTGGTGATCCGGTGGTGTTCGGCAACTCCGGGCGCTTCCAGCCGCTCATCTACAACAACCTCAAGGGCAGGATCGTCGATATCCAGGCCGCAGCCGATCACATCCAGTTCGATGTCTGGCTTGAGCGCAACTTCTCGGAGCTGAGCGTGTGGGGTATCGAGGGCCTCGAGTACGTCGGGGAATCGACGGTGCGCTTCAATGTCTATCTCCCACAGAGCACCGACACTGATAACGAGGACGACCGCAGCACCGTGCCGTTCCAAGTTGCCTACGCTGTTTCGATCCATCGATCGCAAGGTCTGGAGTATGACTCGGTCAAGGTCGTCATCACTGATGCGAATGAGGATGATATCTCGCACGGCATCTTCTATACGGCGATCACGCGGGCGCGTGAGGCGCTCAAGATCTATTGGACGCCCGAGACGCAGAAGAAGGTCATGAGCCAGCTCGACCCTAAGCGCAACGGGAGAGACGTTGGTCTCCTGAAGGCGCGACGTGGGCTTAAGCGGGTGGCATAGATGGGTGTCGGCTCTGAGGACGACGCGCCGCCCACTTGCGGCCATTGCGGCGCAGTGCTGGTTATGACGTCGGATCAGGCGGGCAAGCATGTCGCCGTCCGCCTCGACTGCCCCGTTCATGGCCCTCAGCTCATGTGGACCCCATTCGGAGACGATGTGAAGCGCCCCGGGTCTGATGGAGGCTCTCAAACCAGTGAAGGATGAGAGTCATGGCAGCACCACGGAAGTACAGCGAGGAGCTCAAGGAGCGCGCGACGCGGATGGCGCTCGACGCGCGACGAGATCCCGCGACGAAGACCGGAGCGATCAAGCGGATCGCCGACCAGCTCGATATCCATCCCGAGGCCCTGCGCACTTGGGTCAGGCAGGCCGAGATCGACGCCGGTGAAGCGCCCGGCACGACGACCGCGGACACGCAGAAGATCGCCGACCTCGAGCGGGAGGTCCGCGAGCTGCGGCGGGCGAACGAGATCCTGAAGACCGCGTCGGCTTTTTTCGCGGCCGCGGAGCTCGACCGCAAGCTGAAGTAACCGAGGTGCCCACCGCGGTGCTCGTCGACTACATCGATGAGCACCGCGACCGGTTCGGGGTCGAGCCGATCTGCCACGTCCTGCGTGACGCGGGCCTGAAGATCGCCCCGAGCACCTACTACGCCGCCAAGACCTGGATCGTGTCAGTTTAGTGCCCCACGCCCGGCCGGAGTGCGGCGATGATGTCGGCGGCTTCCCCCGTTGGCGGGGTGGTCGCGGTGAGTTCGTGTCCGTCGATGGTGATCGTGACGTCACGC
>NZ_JADGLL010000005.1 GCF_015235415.1 Microbacterium paludicola
GGTCATGTCCGCCTGGCCGGCCACATGGAGGACACCCCGCCCGGGCCGACGGATCAGCCGGTAGACATCGCGTCAGTCGCTGGCAGGGTCAGACCCGAGCGGGGCGTTATCAGTATCAACGTCGCTGACGCTCCATCCGACGATGGACGTCGGGTTCACGAGGTGGTCGGCAGTCGCTGCGCTCCACGGTCGCTTCGCTCCCACATGGGCCGTACATGCGGGGAAGCGAAGCGCCGGGACCCGACCGGAGGGGAGCTGTTCCCCCTCCGGTCGTTGAGCGAGCGAAGCGAGTCGAAACGGTCAGGCCCTCCGGTCGTTGAGCGGGAGTGAGCGCCAGCGAACGGACGTCGAAACGGGCTGAGCGAGCGAGGGACGAGCGAGTCGAAGCCGCCCGGACCCCGCCGATAGATTGAGCCGGTGACCTACAGCGCGACCCCCGTCCTCGAGAACCACATCGTGCGGCTGGAGCCGCTGTCGCAGGACCACCGCGACGACCTCGCCGAGGCCGTCGGCGACCTCGGCGGCACCTGGTACACGCGCATCCCGTCGCCCGACACGATGGCCGCCGAGATCGACCGTCGGCTCGAGGAGCACGAGGCGGGCCGGGTGGCACCCTGGGCCGTGGTCGACGCCCGCACCGGGCGCGCCGTCGGCATGACGACCTACCTGCACCTCGAGCCGGCGCACCGGCGCCTCGAGATCGGATCCACCTGGCTCGGACAAGCCGCGCAGGGGACGGGGATCAACCCCGCCGCGAAGCTGCTGCTGCTCGAGCGGGCGTTCCAGGCGCTCGACTGCCTCGGCGTCGAGCTGCGCACGCACTGGCACAACCACCAGTCGCGCGCGGCGATCGCGCGGCTCGGGGCGAAGCAGGACGGCGTGCTGCGTAGCCACACGATCATGCCCGACGGCATCGTCCGCGACACCGTGGTGTTCTCCATCCTGAACACCGAGTGGCCCGCCGTGCGCGCAGGCCTGCTCCACCGCCTCGCGGGGCGCTGAGCGAGCGGATCCGCGTCAGGCGGCGGCAGAGAGGCGCTCGGGCCCGATCGCGCGGGCGAGCTCGACGATGGCGCCATCGCCCGTGCGGGCGGCCTCTGCCTCGGCGGCCTCGAGCAGCTCGGCCTTCGTGCACAGAGCCGGCTCGTCGTGAAGCGCCGACGGGAGATGGATCGCCGCGCGCAGCAGCGCCAGCGCATCGTCGTAGTCGAGCAGCACAGCCATGTCGAGCACCGTCTGCACGGGCGAGGTGGCCGGCAGCCCGAACACGGTGACGACCTCGCCGGCCGCCGAATCCGGATGCGCGACGAGCCCGGCCACGCCCTCCGGCGCCTCCAGCACGTGGACGTCCTCGAGGTCGTCCTCCGGGAGCGGCAGGCGGTACAGGGCGGCGGCCGAGTGCGCGGCGAACACGAGGTCGGGCTGGGTCAGCGAGACGGCGTAGATCCGCGCGAGCGTGCGGTCGGTGCGCGAGAGCGTGCGCCACCGCCGCGCCGAGAGGTACACGCCGGGGCGCACGGCGACCGCGGCACCCTTGCCGACGGCGCGCTCGAGCCTCGGGAGCCAGCCGTTCTGGCGGGCTTCCTCGGCCACCAGGAGTCCGAACGCGTGTCCGGAGCGACGAGCAAGCAGGAACATGAGGTCAGATTCGCCTACGCGGGCGCGAAACGCACGCGCCACGCGGGAGCAAGGGCTCAAATGACCACTCTCGGCGGCTGTGGACGACCGATCAGAACAGATCGGGGAACGCCGCCGCCGCGAGCGGATACCCGACGAAGGCGATCACGTCGATCACCGTGTGCGCGACGACGAGCGGCATGAGCCGCCCCCAGCGCCGGTAGCACCAGCCGAAGACGATGCCCATCGCGACGTTCCCGACGATCGCGCCGAAGCCCTGGTACGCGTGGTACGCGCCACGCAGCAGCGCCGCGGCGACGATGATCCGCCAGGTTCCCCAGCCGAGGCGAGACAGGCGGTCGCCGAGGTAGCCGATCACGATGACCTCCTCGATGAGGCCGGCACGCAGGGCCGACAGCACGAGGAGCGGCACCGTCCACCAGTCGAGGCCCGCGGGGGACGCCTCGACGGCGACCGTCACGCCGAGCGACCGCCCGGCCGCGTACAGCGCGAGCCCCGGGACGCCGATCGCCGCGACGAGCGCGAGCCCCCGCAGCGCGTCGCCGCCGAAGCGCGCGAAGTCGAGGCCGAGGCGCCGCAGCGCGCTGCGGCCGGGCTCCCACAGCAGGTAGAGGACGAGCCCCACGAGCGCGAGGTCGAACAGCACGTCGAGGAGCCGATACAGGATGTCCCACGCGACGGCCGCGTCGAACGGCGTGTTGAGCTTCGCCGTCTGCTCCGACAGGGGCAGCGGGTCGAGCAGGCGGCGCACGAGCGAGAGCACCGCGTACAGCGCCGACTGGCCGACGGTGATCGCCAGGATGAGCGCGAGTTCGACCCGCAGCCGGGCGCGTGCGTGAGGCGGAGCGGCGGGCGGGAACGGTTCGACGGCACTCACCTGGCAAGCCTGCCACAGGGGCGGATCGGGATATTCCGCACGCTCGTGCTCGGGACCGGTCAGATTGCCCAGTGAAGGCACGCCGCGGTAAAGGCTATGTAACGGTTGTGCGCAACATTTGGGTCAGTCCGTCAAGCCGCTTAGAGTCTTCGCTATCGCTCACGCGTCGCTTCGGCGCCGGGCACTACCCACACCTTCCCCAGGAGGAACCTTTGAAGCGCAACAAGATCGCCCTGGCGGGCATCACGCTGCTCGGTGCGAGCAGCCTGCTTCTCGCCGGCTGCGCGACTGGCGGCAACGGCGAGCCCGCCGGCTCCGAGAGCCCGGCCGAGGGCTCGTCGACCGCCGTCATCACGACCAACGGCTCGGAGCCGCAGAACCCGCTGCTGCCCGCCATGACCAACGAGACCGGCGGCGGCAAGATCCTCGACTCGATCTTCGCCGGCCTGATCACGTACGAGGCCGACGGCTCGGTCGTCAACGACGTCGCCGAGGAGATCACGACCGACTCCCCGACGCAGCTGACCGTCAAGATCCGCGAGGGCCTGAAGTTCACCGACGGTGAAGAGGTCACGGCCGACAACTTCATCAAGGCGTGGAACTTCGCCGCCCAGGCGGAGAGCGCGCACAACGCGGGCTACTTCTTCGAGGACATCGAGGGCTTCGTCGCCGAGGGCGACGTGTACGGCGCCGAGGGCGACATGTCCGGCCTCAAGCAGGTCGACGACTACACCTTCACGATCACGCTGAACAAGCCGGCCTCCGACTTCGCACAGCGTCTCGGCTACTCGGCCTTCTTCCCGCTCCCGGACGTCGCGTTCGAGGACATGGAGGCGTTCGGTCAGAACCCGATCGGCAACGGCCCCTACATGCTCGACGGCGAGGGCGCGTGGCAGCACGACGTCCGCATCGACCTGGCGGTCAACCCCGACTACGACGGTCCGCGCGAGCCGCAGAACGGCGGCCTCGACATCGTCTTCTACGCCACGCAGGACGCGGCGTACGCCGACCTGCTCTCGGGCAACGTCGACGTGATCGACGGCATCCCGGACGCGAGCCTGGAGACCTACGAGTCCGACCTGGGTGACCGCTCGGTCAACCAGCCGGCCGCGATCTTCCAGTCGATGACCATCCCCGAGTGGCTGCCCGGCTTCGCCACCGACGAGGAGGGTCGTCTGCGTCGTGCGGCGATCTCGCACTCGATCGACCGCGCGCAGATCACCGAGGTCGTCTTCAAGGGCACCCGCACGCCCGCGACCGACTACACCTCGCCCGTCATCGACGGCTGGAGCGACGAGGTCCCGGGCAGCGAGGTCCTCGAGTACGACCCGGAGCTCGCCAAGGAGCTGTGGGCCCAGGCCGACGCCATCAAGCCCTACGAGGGCGAGTTCACCATCGCGTACAACGCCGACGGCGGTCACCAGACCTGGGTCGACGCGGTCGCGCAGTCGATCTCGAACACGCTGGGCATCGAGGCCTCGGGCGAGCCGTTCCCGGACTTCGCCTCGTACCTCGACGCTCGTGACAACGAGCAGGTCGGCGCCTTCCGCGCCGGTTGGCAGGCCGACTACCCGGGTCTGTACAACTTCCTCGGCCCGCTGTACGCAACGGGTGCCGGCTCGAACGACGGCAAGTACTCGAGCGAGGAGTTCGACTCGCTGATCGCCGAGGGCATCAGCGCGACGGACCCCGAGGTCGCCAACGCCAAGTTCCAGGAGGCGCAGACCGTGCTGTTCACCGACCTGCCCGCCATCCCGCTGTGGTACTCGAACGTCAACGGCGGCTGGGCTGAGGGCGTCGAGAACGTCGAGTTCGGCTGGAACTCGGTGCCGCTCTTCCACGAGATCACCAAGGCCGAGTAAGACAGGCCGGGAGCAATCCCACCCGCGAGGCGGTGGCGTTCGCGTCACCGCCTCGCCCCATGTGCGGTCGGCCTCTCACACCGCGTTCCCAGGATCGCGGGCAGAGGATTGGCCGCTGAGGGCGCCCGGATGCCGGGCCCCTTTTCCGTGCGTCGACCAACCCGAACGACGCGCTGAGCTTTCCCCGGAAGGAGGGGGAGGATGGCCACCTACATCCTCAGACGGATCCTGCAGCTGATCCCCGTTTTCATCGGCGCCACCGCGCTGATCTACTTCATGGTCTTCGGCATGCCCGGCGACCCGGTCGCCGCACTGTTCGGCGACAAGCAGCCGCCGCCCGCGGTGCTCGAGCAGATCCGCGCGCGGTACATGCTCGACCAGCCGCTGATCGTGCAGTACTTCCACTACCTGATGGGCATCCTGCGCCTCGACTTCGGCACGACGTTCTCCGGTCAGAGCGTGATCGAGATCCTCGGTCGCACGTTCCCGGTGACGCTGCGCCTCGCGACGCTGGCCATCGTGATCGCCTTCGTGCTCTCGATCGTGATCGGCGCCACGTCGGCGCTCCTGAAGGGCACGTGGTACGACCACTTCCAGCTTGTCATCGCGCTGATCTTCATCGCCGTGCCGATCTTCGTGCTCGCCTTCCTCGCGCAGTACTTCCTCGCCGTCCGGCTCGAGTGGTTCCGTCCCACGGTGGGCGCGCAGAACGGGTGGGGCGACCTCTGGCTGCCGGCCCTCGTGCTCGGCTTCAGCGTCTACGCGGCGAGCATGCGCCTCACGCGCTCGTCGATGATCGAGTCGCTCGGCCAGGACTGGGTGCGCACCGCGTACTCGAAGGGCCTGCCCCGCCGCCGGGTCATCCCCGTTCACGTGCTGCGCAACTCGCTCATCCCGATGGTCACCGACACCGCCACGAACTTCGGCATCCTGATGGTCGGCGCGACCGTGACCGAGGGAATCTTCAACGTCCCCGGCGTCGGCAACCAGCTCTTTATGGCCGTCACGAAGCACGAGACCCCGACCGTGGTGTCGTTCGTCACCGTGTTCGTCGTCGTGTACGTGCTCGTCAACCTGCTCGTCGATCTTCTCTACGGCCTGCTCGACCCGAGGATCCGCTATGTCAAGTAACAGCACCCACTACGTCGCCCCCGTCAAGGCCGACGTCGTCGTCGACGCCGTCCGGCTCAGCGACAAGAAGAGCAACCTCTGGCTCGACGCATGGCGCGACCTGCGTCACCGCCCGCTGTTCTGGCTCTCGGTCGTCGTGTGCGTCCTGGTCATCATCGTGGCGACCCTGCCGAGCATGTTCACCGCCTTCCCGCCCTCCGGGCCGCAGGCGTGCGACCTCAGCAACAGCAACGGCGGCCCGACGGCCGGGCACCCGCTCGGCTACACCTTCCAGGGCTGCGACGTCTGGTCGCGCCTCGTGCACGGCGCCAGCGTGTCGATCGCCGTCGGCGTGATGGCGACCATCATCGGCACCGTCATCGGCGTGATCATGGGCGCCCTCGCCGGCTTCTACGGCGGCTTCCTCGACTCGCTGCTCTCGCGCGTCGGCGACATCTTCTTCACGATCCCCTACATCGTCGCGGCGATCGTGGTCATGACGGTGCTGAAGGAGCACCGCAGCGAGCTCGTCCTCGCCTTCGCGATCGGCGGCTTCTCGTGGGCGTCGACCGCCCGCCTGATGCGCGCCGAGGTGCTGCGCGTGAAGCAGTCGGACTTCGTGATGGCGTCGATCTCGCTCGGCCTGACCCGCTTCAAGACGCTGCTCGTCCACGTCATGCCCAACGCCCTCGCGCCGATCATCGTCGTGGCGACCGTCGGCCTCGGCCAGGCGATCGTGGCGGAGGCGACCCTGTCGTTCCTCGGCGTCGGCCTCGGCGGCGTCTCGTGGGGCGCCGACATCGCGAACGCGCAGAGCTCGATCCGCACCTCTCCCATGGCGCTGTTCTGGCCGTCGCTCGCCCTGACCGTCACCGTGCTCGCGTTCGTCACGCTCGGTGAGCTGATGCGCGACGCGCTCGACCCGAAGGCGAGGGCCCAGCGATGAGCGCATCCGATGTCCCGATGACGCGCGCCGGCGTGCGCGCGGCCACCAAGGAGAACCCTGTGTCGGGAGGCACCGTGTCCGAGCCGCTTCTGAAGATCCGGGACCTGAAGGTCTCGTTCGGCACCGGAAAGAAGGCCCGCGAGGTCCTGCACGGCGTCGACCTGGAGATCCACCCGGGCGAGACCGTCGCGATCGTCGGCGAGTCGGGCTCCGGTAAGTCGACGACGGCCGCCGCGGTCATCGACCTGCTCCCCGGCACCGGACAGGTGACGGGCGGCAGCATCATGCTCGACGGCGTCGAGCTGACGACGGCGAGCCGCCGCGAGATGGAATCGATCCGTGGCCGCGAGATCGGCTACGTGCCGCAGGACCCGATGTCGAACCTCAACCCCGTGTGGTCGATCGGCTTCCAGGTGGAGGAGGCGGTCCGTGCGAACGGGCTCGCCACCGGCCGCAAGGAGGTCCGCGCCCGTGCGATCGAGGTGCTGAAGCAGGCCGGCCTCGCCGACGCCGAGCGGCGCCTTCACCAGTTCCCGCACCAGTTCTCGGGCGGCATGCGCCAGCGCGCGCTCATCGGCATCGGCCTCGCGGCCGACCCGAAGCTGCTCATCGCGGACGAGCCGACGAGCGCCCTGGATGTGACCGTCCAGCGCGTGATCCTGGATCACCTCGCCTCGCTCACGCGTGAGAAGGGCACCGCGGTGCTGTTCATCACGCACGACCTGGGACTCGCGGCAGACCGCGCCGACCGGATCATCGTGATGAACCAGGGCGAGATCGTCGAGGCGGGCCCGAGCCGGCTCATCCTCGAGAACCCGCAGCACCCCTACACGCAGCGCCTCGTGGCGGCCGCGCCGAGCCTCGCCTCGCAGCGCATCCAGGCCGACGTCCAGGAGCGCGGCGTGGAGACGCTCGAGGAGGTCACCGACGCCCACCCCGTCGTCGAGGTGCGCGACCTCGTGAAGGACTACCGGATCCGCAAGGGCGGCTTCCGCAGCGAGCCCTTCCGCGCGGTCGACGGCGTCTCGTTCAAGATCCCGCGCGGCAAGACCCTCGCCCTCGTCGGCGAGTCGGGATCGGGCAAGTCGACGGTCGCGAAGATGGTGCTCCAGCTCGAGTCGGTCACGAGCGGCGAGATCCTGTTCGACGGCAAGGACACAACGACGATGGGGGCGAAGGACGTCTTCGCGCTCCGCAGCCGCATGCAGCCGGTGTTCCAGGACCCGTACGGCTCCCTGGATCCGCTGCGCAGCATCGGCCACCTGATCGCCGAGCCCCTCAAGGTGCACGGCGTCGGCGACGAGAAGTCCCGCCAGGCGCGCGTGTTCGAGCTGCTCGAGCAGGTGTCGCTCCCGCGTGAGCTCGCCTGGCGCTACCCGAACGAGCTCTCGGGCGGACAGCGCCAGCGCATCGCGATCGCGCGCGCCCTCGCGCTGAAGCCCTCGATCGTCGTGCTCGACGAGGCCGTCTCGGCGCTCGACGTGCTCGTGCAGGACCAGATCCTGAAGCTCCTCGCGGAGCTGCAGGCCGAACTGGGCCTGACGTACCTGTTCATCACGCACGACCTCGCGGTCGTGCGCGTCGCGGCCGACCTGGTCTGCGTCATGGAGCAGGGGCGCGTCGTCGAGCAGGGAACCGTCGACGAGATCTTCGCGTCGCCCAAGGAGGCGTACACGCAGCGCCTGCTCGACGCGATCCCCGGCGCCTCGGTCGACCTCGCCGGCCGCTGAGCGTGACCGGCACCCGCATCCTCCGCTCGGCCACGGGCCTCATCTGGCTCGTGGCCGTGGCGGCGGTCGTGCTGTTCCTGCTCGGCGACGTCGTCGTGCGGGGGGGCTGGCTGCAGGCGCTGCTGATCGCGCCGTGGCTGCTCATCCCGGTGTGGGCCGTCTACGCGTTCCTCTACGCCCCGCACATCGCGGTCGACGAGGAGCGGATCCGGGTGCACAACATCCTGCGCACGATCGACCTTCCCTGGTCGACGGTCGACGACGTCGTGATGCGCTGGCAGCTCGAGCTTCACCTCTCCGCCGACGCGGCCGCGACCGGCGTCGGCGGGCGCAAGGGGATCGTGGAGGCCTGGTCGTTCTCCCGCCGCTGGCGCGGAGCGGGCGCGAAGCGCACCGACGACACCGCCGTCACGCTCGACGTGATCCGCGGCCTCCACGCATCGGCGGGCCGTCAGCCCGGTGCGCGTCCCACGGTGACCTGGGACCTGCGGACGATCGCCATCGGGGCCGCGATCGTCGTCGCGTGCGTCGCCGCGATGCTCATCGCCGGCTGATCGCAGCCTCGCCCGCCCTGTCACCGGCGTCCGTTCAGGGCCCGGATGCCGTCGCGCGGTACTATTGAGGTGCTCGGTTCCGGGCCATCCTCATTTCTGAGCCACACACTTCCTCTCCAGCTAAGGATCATCCATGGCGCGCGCCCTCCGTTCCGACCTCCGCAACGTCGCGATCGTCGCGCACGTCGACCACGGCAAGACGACCCTCGTCGACGCCATGCTGCGCCAGACCGGATCGTTCGGATCGCACGAGCACCTCGAAGAGCGCGCGATGGACTCGAACGACCTCGAGCGTGAGAAGGGCATCACGATCCTCGCCAAGAACACGGCGATCACGTACAAGGGCAAGCACACCGACGCCCCGATCACCATCAACGTGATCGACACCCCGGGCCACGCCGACTTCGGCGGCGAGGTCGAGCGCGGCCTGTCGATGGTCGACGGCGTCGTGCTGCTCGTCGACGCGTCGGAGGGCCCCCTCCCGCAGACCCGCTTCGTGCTGCGCAAGGCGCTCGAGGCGAAGCTGCCGGTCATCCTGCTCGTGAACAAGACCGACCGCCCCGACGCGCGCATCGCCGCCGTCGAGGAGGAGGCCCACGACCTGCTGCTGGGCCTTGCCAGCGACCTCCAGGACGACGTGCCCGACCTCGACGTCGACGCGCTGCTCGACGTCCCGGTCGTCTACGCCTCGGGCCGCGCGGGAGCCGCCTCCCGCAACCGCCCGGCCGACGGCTCGCTTCCCGACAACGACGACCTCGAGCCGCTGTTCGAGGCGATCCTCCAGCACGTGCCGGCCCCGTCGTACGACGACGAGGCGCCCCTGCAGGCCTGGGTCACGAACCTCGACTCCTCGTCGTTCCTCGGCCGCCTCGCGCTGCTGCGCGTCTTCAACGGCGAGCTGAAGAAGGGCCAGACCGTCGCCTGGGTGCGCGCCGACGGCACCGTGCAGAACGCCCGCATCACCGAGCTGCTGATGACCAAGGCGCTCGACCGCTACCCGGCCGAGAAGGCCGGCCCCGGCGACATCGCCGTGATCGCGGGCTTCGAGGACATCATGATCGGCGAGACCATCGCCGACCCCAACGACGTGCGCCCGCTGCCGCGCATCGAGGTCGACGAGCCGTCGATCTCGATGACGATCGGCACCAACACCTCGCCGCTCGTCGGCAAGGTGAAGGGCCATAAGCTCACCGCCCGCATGGTCAAGGAGCGCCTCGACCGCGAGCTCATCGGAAACGTGTCCATCCGCGTGAAGGACATCGGCCGCCCCGACGCGTGGGAGGTGCAGGGCCGCGGCGAGCTGCAGCTCGCCATCCTGGTCGAGAACATGCGCCGCGAGGGCTTCGAGCTCACCGTGGGCAAGCCCCAGGTTGTCACCCGCAAGGGCGAGAACGGCAAGGTCCAAGAGCCCTTCGAGCACCTGACGATCGACGTCCCCGAGGAGCACCTCGGCGCCGTGACCCAGCTCATGGCGAACCGCAAGGGCCGCATGGAGAACATGGTCAACCACGGCACCGGCTGGATCCGCATGGAGTTCATCGTTCCGTCGCGCGGTCTCATCGGCTTCCGCACCGAGTTCCTCTCGATCACGCGCGGCACGGGCATCGCCAACGCCATCTCGCACGGCTACGACGACTGGGCGGGCCAGATCGTCGCGCGCCAGAACGGCTCGATCGTCGCCGACCGCGCCGGCGTCGTGACGCCATTCGCCATCATCGGCCTGCAGGAGCGCATGTCGTTCTTCGTCCGCCCGACCGAAGAGGTCTACGAGGGCATGGTCGTGGGCGAGAACTCGCGCGCCGACGACATGGACGTGAACATCACCAAGGAGAAGAAGCTCACCAACATGCGCTCCGCGACGGCCGACTCCTTCGAGTCGATGACGCCGCCGCGCCTGCTCTCGCTGGAGGAGTCGCTCGAGTTCGCCCGCGAGGACGAGTGCGTCGAGGTCACGCCGGAGGCAGTGCGCATCCGCAAGGTGGTCCTCGACGCGACCGAGCGCGGCCGCGCCGCCTCGCGCCTGAAGCGCCAGGACGCCAACGCCTGACCCGCATCGCGAACGGCCGGACGGTTCTCCGTCCGGCCGTTCGGCGTCTCCGGCGTCCGTAGGATCGGGATATGCCGACTCCCGAGTTCGTCCTGTCCCTGCGCGCGAAGATCGGGACGGATCCGCTGTGGCTGAGCGGGGTGACCGCGGTCGTGCTGCGCGGCGACGAGGTGCTGCTCGTCCGCCGCGCGGACAACGGGCACCTCACGCCCGTGACGGGGATCATCGACCCCGGTGAGGAGCCGGCGGTCGCCGCCGAGCGCGAGGTGCTCGAGGAGGCGGGTGTCGTCGCCGAGGCCGAGTCGCTCGTGTGGGTGCACACCCTGCCGCCGATGGAGTACGACAACGGCGACCAGGCGCAGTACCTCGACATCGTGTTCCGCTGCCGGTACGTCTCGGGGGAGCCTCACCCGGCGGACGGCGAGAACTCCGAGGCGCTGTGGCGGAGGCTGGATGACCTGGCCGATGTGAGCGCCGAGATGCGCGAGCGCATCCTGCTCGCCGCCTCGAACCCGGGCGCGGCCCGCTTCGAGCGTTAGCGCAGCTCGGAGATGAGCACGGCGCTGGTGCCCGGCGCGAGGGCCTCGAAGACGTGGGGAACGTCGCCGGCGTAGGCGAGGTAGTCGCCGGGCTCGAGCTCGATGGGGGCGTCGGCGGGGCCGACCGCCGCCCGGCCGGAGACCAGGATGACGTGCTCGGTCGTCCCCTGATGGTGGGGGTCGGAGCGCCGCGGCTCGCCCGGGTCGGCGTGGATCAGGTACACGTCACGCCGCGCGCCGGGGGGAGAGGCAGCGAGCAGCGTCGCGCTGTACGCCGCGGCCGCCGAGGGGACGCCGGAGTGGTCCGACGCGCGGATCAGCGTCGGCGCGCTCGCCTGCTGGTCGACAAGCACCGCGAACGGCACGCCGAGCGCGACGCCGAGCGCCCAGAGCGTCTCGACGCTCGGGTTCCCCGCGCCGTTCTCGAGCTGCGAAACCGTCGCCTTCGAGATGCCGGCGCGACGGGCGAGCTCGGAGACGGACAGCCCGGCGGCCTCGCGCTCACGGCGCAGCGTGCGGGCGATTCGCGGTCGGAGATCCTCCATGCCGTTCATCATGCCAAACGCTCGTTCGGTTTGACGGACATGGACGGGGTGTTCAGAATGATGGATGTGCGTTCAGTTCAGCGAACGCGACCCGTACAGCGGGTCGCGACCCCCGAGGAGCGGGGCGCGTGGCGCCAGGGCGTCGCGGTTGCGGTGGCGACCGGCGCCTACGGCGTCTCGTTCGGCGCGCTGTCGGTCCTCGCCGGGCTCGACGTCTGGCAGACGTGCGTGCTGAGCCTGCTGATGTTCACCGGCGGATCGCAGTTCGCGTTCGTGGGCGTGATCGCCTCCGGCGGCCTCGCCGCCGCGCCCGCCGCGATCGGCTCGGCCGTGCTGCTGGGCCTTCGCAACGTGGCGTACGCCGTGCGGATGAACCCGATCGTCGGCCTGTCGTGGTGGCACCGGCTCGCCGCGGCGCAGTTCACGATCGACGAGTCCACCGCCGTCGCACTCGCGCACACCGAGCCCCGCGCCCGCCGCATCGGGTTCTGGGTGACCGGCATCGGCATCTATCTCGGCTGGAACGCCACCACCCTCGCCGGAGCGCTCCTCGGCGACGTGCTGGGCGACGTCCGCGCGTACGGGCTCGACGCCGCGGCGGCCGCCGCATTCCTCGCGCTGCTGTGGCCGCGCCTGCGGTCGCGACAGGCGGTCGCCGTCGGGGTCGCCGCCGCGATCGTCGCCGCGTCGCTGACACCCTGGCTCATGCCGGGCCTGCCCGTGATGATCGCCGCGCTGGTCGCGCTCGTCGTCGGCTGGTTCAACTGGCTCGGCGCCCGAGATGTGAGCGGCGGCCCGGCGGGGGAGGAGAGGCGATGACGATGTGGACCGCCGTCCTGATCGCCGCGATCGCCTGCGTCGTCCTGAAGCTCGCGGGATACCTCGTGCCGACCGACTGGCTCGAGCGCGAGCGGCCGGCGCGCATCACCGACCTCCTGACCGTCGCGCTGCTCGCCTCGCTCGTGGCCGTGCAGACCCTCGGGTCGGGGATGGCCGTCGTCGTCGACGCGCGCGTGCCGGCCGTCCTCGTCGCGGGCATCCTGCTCTGGCTGCGTGCCCCCTTCCTCGTCGTGGTCGTCGCCGCGGCGCTGGTCGCCGCCCTCCTGCGTCTTGTCGGCTGGGCCGCGTAGCCTGGAACGATGCGCCGTCCCTGGCTGAATCGCCTCGCCCTCGCCGTCCTCGCCCTCGTCACGGGCGGGATCTTCGGGGTGGCGGGGACGATCGCGCACGCATACGTGCTCGGTGTGATCCCGGTCGGGCTCATCCTGGCGCTGCTCGGCTGCGCCGCCCTGCTGATCGGCCTGCGCCTGCTGCTGGAGGACCGCTGGATCACCTGGATCGCCGGGCTCGGCATGCTCGCGATGCTGCTCGTGTACTCGGGAAGGGGACCGGGCGGATCCGTTGTGGTTCCGGAGCCCGCCGAGGGCGCCTTCCCGATCGGCATCGTGTGGACCTACGCGCTGACCGGGGTGGTGCTGCTCGCCGGCGCGTGGCCCGACATGTCGCGTCTGCGGATGGCGCCGCCGGGCGCGACGACCGGTGGTGCCGAGGACGGGTCTCCGGGGACGCGTAGAATCGATCCGTGACTTATGTGATCGCGTTGCCGTGTGTGGATGTCAAGGATCGCGCGTGCATCGACGAGTGTCCGGTCGACTGCATCTACGAGGGTGAGCGCAGCCTCTACATCCACCCGGACGAGTGCGTCGACTGCGGCGCGTGCGAGCCGGTGTGCCCGGTCGAGGCGATCTACTACGAGGACGACCTCCCCGACGAGTGGCAGGACTACTACAAGGCGAACGTCGAGTTCTTCGACGAGATCGGCTCCCCGGGCGGCGCCGCGAAGGTCGGCGTGATCCCCAAGGACCACCCGATCATCGCCGCCCTGCCCCCGCAGGCCGACGCCCACTGAGCGCGGCGTCGTGAGCGTCAAGGACCTCGCCGACTACCCCTGGGACGCCGTCGCCCCCTACGCCGAGCGCGCCCGCGCGCACGCCGACGGGATCTGCGACCTGTCGATCGGCTCGCCGGTCGACCCCACCCCCGACGTCGTGCGCCGCGCCCTCGCCGAGGCGACCGACGCGCACGCCTACCCGCAGACGGTCGGCACGCCGCAGCTGCGCGAGGCGATCGCCGCCTGGTTCGACCGACGCCGGGGAGTGCCGGGCCTCGAGCCGCGCAACGTGCTGCCGACCATCGGCTCGAAGGAGCTGGTGGCGCTGCTGCCGACGCTGCTGGGCCTCGGCGAGGGTGACATCGTCGTGTATCCCCGCGCGGCGTACCCGACCTACGAGGTGGGCGCCCGGGTCGCCGGCGCGACGCCTCTCGCGTCGGATGAGCCCGACGAGTGGCCCGAGGGCACGAAGCTGATCTGGATCAACTCGCCCGGCAACCCCGACGGCCGCGTCTGGAGCGTCGACGAGCTGCGCCGTGCGGTGGCGCGGGCACGCGAGCTCGGCGCGGTGATCGCCGGCGACGAGTGCTACGCCGAACTCGGCTGGGACGCGCCCTGGGATGTCGAGCCGGTGCCGAGCATCCTGGATCCGCGTGTCATCGGCGACAGCCGCGCGAACGTGCTGAGCGTGTACTCCCTGAGCAAGCAATCGAACCTCGCGGGCTACCGCGCGGCGTTCGTCGCCGGATGCGCGCGCATCGTCGGCGACCTGCTCACGGCCCGCAAGCACCTCGGTCTCATGCCTCCCGGTCCCGTGCAGCACGCGATGGCCGCGGCGCTCGGCGACGACGCGCACGTCGCCGAGCAGAAGGAGCGCTACCGCGCGCGGCGCGACATCCTGCGGCCGGCGCTGGAAGCCGCGGGCTTCACGATCGACCGCAGCGAGGCGGGGCTGTACCTCTGGGCGACCGAGGGACGCGACGCCTGGGAGTCGATGGGACGCCTCGCCGACCTCGGCATCCTGGCCGGCCCCGGGGTCTTCTACGGCCCGTTCTTCCCGCAGCATGTGCGCCTGTCGCTCACGGCGAGCGACGAGCGGATCGCCGCGGCAGCCGCGCGTCTTCGCGCCGCCCGCTGACCTTTTCTCGGCCGCCGAGCGCCGGATTTCGTCGGATCCGTCAACGGATCCGCCCGGAGTTCGGCGGGTGTCACAGGTGTGGTTCGCGGCGGATAGGCTGTACGAGGCCATCCGGCAGACCGGGGGCCGACAAGGCGCGCTGTCGTGAACGACGGCGGCGGGCCGAGACTCCCTTGACAGCGACACGATTCGCGACTGCATATCGCAAGGAGGCGCCGTGAGCGACGCGGGACAGCTGCCCGACAAGGCCACCCTGACCATCGGTGACAAGACCGCCGAATTCCCGGTGCTGCCGGCGACCAACGGGGCGTCGAGCATCGACGTCTCCACCCTGACCCGTCAGACCGGGTTCACGACCCTCGACTACGGGTTCGTGAACACCGCGGCGACGAAGTCGGACATCACCTACATCGACGGCGACAAGGGCATCCTGCGCTACCGCGGCTATCCGATCGACCACCTCGCCACGCACTCGAGCTACCTCGAGGTCGCCTGGCTGCTGATCTACGGCGAGCTTCCCACCGCCGACCAGCTGGCGGAGTTCGACGACAAGATCCGCCACCACACGCTGCTCCACGAGGACCTGAAGGACCGGTTCTTCACGGCGCTGCCGCACACCGCGCACCCGATGGCGGTGCTCTCCTCGGGCGTCTCGGCTCTCTCGACCTACTACGAGAACGAGTCCGACCCGAACAACCCCGAGCACGTCGAGCTCAACATGATCCGCCTGCTCGCGAAGCTGCCGGTCATCGCCGCGTATGCCCACAAGAAGAGTGTCGGTCAGGCGTTCCTCTACCCGGACAACTCGCTGAGCTTCGTCGACAACTTCCTGAAGCTGAACTTCGGCGTCCGCAGCGAGGACTACCAGGTCGACCCGGTCATGTCGCGCGCGCTCGAGCGCCTGCTCATCCTTCACGAGGACCACGAGCAGAACGCCTCGACCTCGACCGTGCGCCTCGTCGGCTCGACCGGTGCTGACCAGTTCGCGTCGATCTCGGCCGGCATCCACGCTCTCTCCGGCCCGCTGCACGGCGGCGCCAACGAGGCCGTGCTGACGATGCTCGCGCAGATCCAGGAGTCGGGCGGCGGCGTCAAGCGCTTCGTCGAGAAGGTCAAGAACAAGGAAGACGGCGTGAAGCTCATGGGCTTCGGGCACCGCGTCTACAAGAACTACGACCCGCGCGCCACGATCGTGAAGCAGTCGGCCGACGAGGTGCTCGAGCAGCTCGGTGTGCACGACCCGCTGCTCGACCTCGCCAAGGAGCTCGAGACGATCGCGCTGGAGGACGACTACTTCAAGGAGCGTCGCCTCTACCCGAACGTCGACTTCTACACGGGCGTCATTTACAAGGCGATGGGCTTCCCGACCCGGATGTTCACCGTGCTCTTCGCGATCGGCCGCCTTCCCGGCTGGCTCGCGCACTGGCGCGAGCTTCACCAGGACCCCAAGACCAAGATCGGTCGCCCGCAGCAGCTCTACACGGGCTCGCCGGAGCGCTCGTACCCCGGCGCCTGAAACGGTGATGAGAACGGCCGCAACCCCTCGGGGCTGCGGCCGTTCTTCTGTGCCCCGTCCGGTCGTTGAGCGACCGAGCGCCAGCGAGGGAGTCGAAACGGTAGAGCCGGCCCGCGGCTTCGCCCCTGGTGGGGTCCGGGCGGTTTCGACTCGCTCCGCTCGCTCAACCAGCAATGGGGGAGCACCCGCATCGACCCCCTCCGGTCGTTGAGCGACCGAGCGCCAGCGAGGGAGTCGAAACGGTAGAGCCGCTCCTCGGCTTCGGCCCTGGTGGGGTCCGGGCGGTTTCGACTCGCTTCGCTCGCTCAACCAGCAATGGGGGCAGCACCCGCATCGACCCCCTCCGGTCGTTGAGCGACCGAGCGCCAGCGAGGGAGTCGAAACGGTAGAGCCGGCCCGCGGCTTCGCCCCTGGTGGGGTCCGGTCGGTTTCGACTCGCTCCGCTCGCTCAACCAGCAATGGGGGAGCACCCGCATCGACCCCCTCCGGTCGTTGAGCGACCGAGCGCCAGCGAGGGAGTCGAAACGGTAGAGCCGCTCCTCGGCTTCGCCCCTGGCTGGGTCCGGGCGGTTTCGACTCGCTTCGCTCGCTCAACCAGCAATGGTGGGGCAGCAAGCACCTACCGAAGCGCCCCACGTGCGACCGAAGGGAGCGTGCCGCGGATGCGGCCAACCAGCGCGCCCGGACGGAGCGAAGCGACGTCACATCGAGCGCGAGTGCCGCCGCGAAGCGGCCGGCCGAGCGATCGATCGCGCGCGGCCAAAGAAAATCAGTGCAGCGCCGGGTTCAGCGTCACGCCGACGCCGGAGCGGCGGCGGGCCTCGATCGCGCCGGTGAGCGAGTTGCGGATGTAGAGGAGGCCGCTCGATCCCGAGAGCTGCGCGCCCTTGGCGACGCGGACGGATCCGTCCTCCAGCGGGGGCTCGTCGACGAGGAGGATCTTCGTGCCGGCCGTGATGTAGAGGCCCGCCTCGACGACGCAGTCGTCGCCGATCGAGATGCCGACGCCCGCGTTGGCGCCGAGCAGCGAGCGCTCGCCGAACGAGACGCGGTGCTTGCCGCCGCCCGAGAGGGTTCCCATGATCGACGAGCCGCCGCCGATGTCGGAGCCGTCGCCGATGACGACGCCCTGCGAGATGCGTCCCTCGATCATCGAGACGCCGAGCGTGCCGGCGTTGAAGTTGACGAAGCCCTCGTGCATCACGACGGTGCCGGGGGAGAGGTAGGCGCCGAGCCGCACGCGCGACGCGTCGGCGATGCGCACGCCCTCGGGCGCGACGTAGTCGGTCAGGCGCGGGAACTTGTCGAGCGAGACGATCTGCACGCCGTCGCGCTGGAGGTAGGGGCGCAGGCGCACCGCGTCGTCGGGGTGCATCGGGCCCGCGTTGGTCCAGGCGACGGTCGGCAGGTGCGCGAAGATCCCGTCGAGGTTCAGCTCGTTGGGCCGCACCAGGCGGTGCGACAGCGCGTGGAGACGAAGGTACGCGTCCGGCGTCGATGCGGGGGCGACGTCGAGGTCGATCTCGAGGGTCACCACCTCGACCGTCACGTTGCGGCGGTCGTCGGGCGCCGCGAGCCGGTCGAGGCGCTCGACGTCATCGCTCAGGTCGCCTCCGCGGCCCGCGTGCGGCGACGGGAACCAGGTGTCGAGCACGGTTCCGTCCGCGGCGACCGTGGCGAGTCCGACTCCTGACACCCAGCGCTCAGCATCCATGTCTCGATTCTAGGGAGGGCCCGCCGCTCGCGCGCTCGGGTGACGTCACGATCGCTCGGGATCGTCCCGGCTCGGGCGAGGCGGCGCGAACGAAATAGGGTTGAGGCATGCCCCTCGATCTGACCGCCTCCTCGCCGGACATCACGCGCGCGATCTGCGACATCCCGAGCGTGTCGGACGACGAGCGGACGCTGGCGGACGCGGTCGAGGCGGCGATCGCGCCGCTCGCCCACCTCGAGCTGCACCGGGACGGCGACACCATCGTCGCCCGCACGAACCTCGGTCGTGCGCAGCGCGTGGTGATCGCCGGCCACATCGACACGGTGCCGATCAACGCCAACGTGCCGACGCGCGACATCGAGATCGACGGCGAGGCGTTCATCTGGGGTCGCGGCACGGTCGACATGAAGGCCGGCGTTGCGGTGCAGCTGAAGCTCGCGGCCGAGCTCACGAACCCCGCGGTCGACATCACCTGGATCTGGTACGACCACGAGGAGGTCGCGGCCGAGCTGAGCGGGCTCACGCGCCTCGCGGCGACCCGCCCCGACCTGTTCGCGGGCGACTTCGCCATCCTCGGGGAGCCCACGGCGGGCGTCGTCGAGGGCGGCTGCAACGGCACGCTCCGCGCGATGGTGCGCACCCATGGGGTGCGCTCCCACAGCGCCCGCGCATGGATCGGCGAGAACGCGATCCACGCGGCGGCGCCGATCCTGGCCCGGCTCGCCGAGTACCGCCCGCGCACCATCGCGGTCGACGGCCTCGAGTACCGCGAGGGCCTCAACGCGGTGGCGATCACGGGCGGCGTGGCGGGCAACGTCATCCCCGACCTGTGCGAGGTCGAGGTCAACTTCCGCTTCGCGCCGAGCCGCTCGGAGGACGACGCCGTCGCGCATGTGCGCGCGCTGTTCTCGGGCTTCGAGGTCGAGATCACCGACCTCTCCGGGGGCGCGAGGCCCGGCCTCGATGCCCCGCTGGCCCAGGACTTCGTGCGCGCCGTCGGCGGCACCCCGAAGCCCAAGTACGGCTGGACGGATGTCGCGCGGTTCTCGAAGCTCGGCGTGCCGGCGGTGAACTACGGACCCGGCGACCCTCTTCTCGCCCATCACGACGAGGAGCGGGTGGCCGTCTCGCAGATCGAGGAGGTCGAGCGAGGGCTCCGGGCGTGGCTCACGACGCTCTGACACAGCAGGCGGAGGGCGCCGGCACCGTGTGGCGCTCCTGGCCCGTCGCCCTGCGCATCCTTGTCGTCTACGTCGTCGCCCGACTCGCCACCACGGCGATCATGCTCGCCGTCGCCGCGAACTCGCCGGTCGATTCCCGCTTCGGCGCCGACCCCGACCTCGCCGACTACGTGCTCGGCTGGGATGCGCAGTGGTACTGGACCGTCGCGTTCTCTGGGTACCCGAGCGAGCTGCCGCTGGATGAGGCCGGCACCGCGACGGAGAACGCCTGGGCGTTCATGCCCGTCTACGCGCACCTCGCGAACATCCTCGGCTTCGGCACGTGGGGCGTCGGCGCGCTGATCGTCTCGCTCCTCGGTGGATACGTCGCGTGCCTCGCGCTTCACGCGCTGCTGCGTCGCCGGATCGGCGAGGGCGCCGCGACCTGGGCCGTCGTCCTGTTCGCCAACGCGCCGCTGGCGGCGCTGTTCCAGGTCGGCTACGCCGAGGCGCTCTTCCTCGCGTTCCTGATGTGCGCGCTGCTCGCCCTGAGCGCGCGCCGGTGGTGGTGGCTGTACCTGCTGATCCCGCTGATGGGGTACACGCGCCCCGGCGTGCTGGCGTTCGCCCTGCTGCTGGGCCTCTACGGCATCTTCCGCTGGTTCCGTCGACGAGACGATCCGCTTCCCGCCCGCGAGGTGATCCACATCGTGGTGCTCGGCGCCCTGGCAGTGGCCGTCGGCTTCTCGTGGCAGCTCTTCGCGGCGCTCGCGACCGGCGTCCCCGATGCCTATCTCGAGACCGAGCTCGCCTGGCGCCGGGGCTGGATCCCCGGGATCGAGGCGTTCGTCCCCTTCGAGGGATGGATCAGGGCGGCGCCGTTCTGGTTCTCGCTGTGGGGCCTGCCCGAATGGCTCGGCATCGTGGCGCTCGTCGTGCTCGTCCTCGGTGCGGCGGCCGCCTTGTTCTCGGCACCCGCGCGCCGGCTCGGCCCGGAGGTGCGGCTGTGGTCGGCGAGCTACATCCTCTACCTGCTGGCGGTGTTCTTCCCGCAGTCGAGCACGTTCCGGCTGCTGGTGCCGCTGTCCCCGCTGTGGGGAGCCGCGCCGCGCTCGCGGGTCGGGAGGGGGCTCGCGCTCGTCCTGTGCCTGGCCGGGCAGTGGTGGTGGATCGCCACCATGTACGGCAGTGGGAATACCTACTGGCAGGTGCCGTGATTCCCACCGCGATTGCTGACTGATCTGCTGGAATATCGCGTCGAGGAATGTCTCGGAAGTGGGCCAGCGTCGGCGCGACCGGTAAACTCGATGAGGGAGACCTCGACGAAAGGAAGCCACGATGGCAGCCATGAAGCCCAGAACCGGTGACGGACCGATGGAGGCCGTGAAGGAGGGGCGCCTGATCATCGTGCGCGTGCCGCTCGAGGGCGGCGGCCGTCTGGTCGTCTCGGTGAACGACGACGAGGCCAAGGAGCTGCACGGCGTCCTCGGCGAGGTCGTCGGCGCCTGAGCCATACGAACTCGAAAGAGGTCCGGATCCCACGGGATCCGGACCTCTTCTCTGTGTCGGGGAGAACTACTCCGCGACGGTGGTGAGCTGCAGCAGGCCCTCGCCGATCGTCGAGATCGCGGGGATGACCGCCGGAGATGCCTGCGTCTCCTGCAGGAGCGTGCGGTACGCCGTCGTCACGGCATCGCGGGCGACCGGATCCGCGACCCTGCCGTTGAGCACCCGCGGCACGAGGACCGTGCCGCCCGCGCGCGCCAGTCGCAGGCCGTGCTCGACGTAGTCGATGACGTTCTCGGGGTCGGCATCGACGAGGACGATGTCGTATGACGCCTCGTTCATGCGAGGGAGCACGTCGGCGGCCCTGCCCGTGATCAGGCGCACGCGCGCCGCCGGGATGCGCGACTGCGTGAACGCCTGACGCGCGACGGCGAGGTGCTCGGGCTCGTGGTCGATCGTGGTGAGCACAGCCTTCGGTGCGCCGTGCAGCAGCCAGAGGCCCGAGACGCCCGCACCCGTGCCGATCTCGATGATCGAGCGCGCTCCGGTGGCCGCAGCGATCAGGGCGCACTGCGCGCCGACACCGGCGCTGATGGGAGCCGCGCCGAGTTCGAGGGCATGCTGGCGGGCCCGCGAGATGTGCTCCGGCTCCACCACCGTCTCCCGCGCGAAACGCGCGATCGCGTCGTGCTCGCTCATGACACCTCCATGGATTCCCCTCCAGCGTACGGTTCCCGGCCGGACGGACCGCGCAGGCACGGCCGGTAGGCTGTAAGCCATGAATCTCGGGCTCACCTTCGAGAAGGTTCTGGTGATCGCCGCGGTCGCCGCCTTCCTCATCGGGCCCGAGCGACTCCCTCGTTACGCCGAGATGCTCGCGCGACTCGTGAAGCGCGCACGGGACTTCGCGCAGGGCGCCCAGAACCGCGTGCGCGAGGAGATGGGGCCAGAGTTCGACGAGGTCGACTGGCGCAAGCTCGACCCCCGGCAGTACGACCCGCGGCGCATCATCCGCGAGGCGCTGCTCGAGGACGAGACCCCGGCGCCCGCCCCGAATCCCACGGTCATCGCGCCGCCGCGCCCGTCTGGCCCGATGATCCGGCACACGTTCACGGCCGAGACGCCCCCGCCCTTCGACGCTGAAGCCACGTAGTTTCTTTTCTCACGCCTCTCGACCGGCTCGGGCACCGCTTCGCGGCGCCGCTCGCCGTTCTCGCGCTGTCGCTTCGCTCCATCGGGGCGTGAGGTGGCGGGCGCACGAGCGCCCGCACGCTCGCTTCGCTCGCACGGAGACACAGCTGCAGACGCTGCGGTCGCTGCGTCGCTTCGACTCGCTTCGCTCGCTCAGCAACCGGGGACGGTTATCGAGCGAGCGAAGCGAGTCGAGATGGGAGGCGTGAGCGAAGAATCAGCGCGCGGGGGCGAAAGGCAGCAGGCGGCCAGCGAGGCGGCGGGGCTGGGAGGCGATGCGCTCCGCGAGGCGCGCGACCTCCATGGCGGCGGGGTCATCCGGATGCGCGACGACGATCGGATCGCCGGCGTCGCCCGAGGCGCGCAGGGCGGGGCTGAGCGGGATCGACGCCAGCACGGGCACGTTGTGGTCGCCGTCCGCGGACAGGGCTGCGGCCACTTCGGCGCCGCCACCCGAGCCGAATAGGTCCATCACGGTGCCGTCGGGAAGCGTCATCGCCGCCATGTTCTCGACGACGCCGATCACCCGCTGGCCGGTCTGCCGCGCGACGAGACCGCTGCGGACGGCGACGTCGGAGGCCGCCGCCTGCGGCGTGGTCACGACCAGGACGTCCGCGTGGGGCAGCAGCTGACCGACCGAGATCGCCACGTCTCCCGTCCCAGGGGGCATGTCGAGCAGCAGCACGTCGAGGTCGCCGAAGTACACGTCGGTCAGGAACTGCTGGACGGTGCGGTGGAGCATGGGTCCGCGCCACGCCACGGCGCCGGTGCGCGCGCCGGATCCGGTGCCGTCGTCCTGCAGGAACATCCCGATCGAGATCGCCTTCACACCGTGGGCGACGGGGGGCAGCATCAGCTGGTCGACGCGTGTGGGCTGCGCGATCTCGCCGTCCTTCGCCAGTCCGAGCAGGGGAGGGATCGAGAACCCGTGCACGTCTGCGTCGATCAGGCCGACCGCCAGGCCGCGCTGCGCGAGCGCCACGGCGAGGTTCGCCGTGACGGTCGACTTGCCGACCCCGCCCTTGCCGCTGGTGACCGCGATGACGCGGGTGAGCGACTCCGGGCCGAACGGCATCCCGCGCACCGGCCGCAGGCGCGACGTCAGCGCCGTGCGCTCGGCCGGGGTCATCACGCCGACGTCGATCGTCACCGCGCCGACGCCCTCGACCGACTCGGCCGCCCGCCGGACGTCCGACTCGATGCGGTCGGCGGCGGGGCATCCGACGATCGTCAGAGCGATGCCGACGCGCACATCCGCGCCCTCGGCCTCGACGCCCCGCACCATGTCGAGCTCGGACAGCGGGCGGCGCAGCTCGGGATCGGAGACCCGGCCGACCGCCTCACGAACCCGCTCGACGAGCGTCGCGTCCGTCACGATCCCTCGGGCGCCGGGGCGTCGGCGTCGTCGCGGCGCCGGGCGTCGCGGGAGTCGAGCTGCTCGAGCATCGCCTTCAGCTCCTCCCGCAGCACCTCGCGGTTCACGACGCGGTCCTCGATGTCGTCCAGCGCCAGGCGCAGCGCGACGATCTCGCGCGCGAGGTACTCGGTGTCGGCGAGGTTGCGCTCGGCGCGCTGACGATCCTGCTCGATCTGCACGCGGTCGCGGTCATCCTGCCGGTTCTGGGCGAGCAGGATGAGCGGAGCCGCGTACGACGCCTGCAGCGAGAGGGCGAGCGTCAGGGCGGTGAAACCGAGGTCGGCGGAGTCGAACCGCAGCCCTTCGGGGGTCACCGAGTTCCACACCATCCAGAGCAGCACGAACAGCGTCAGTCCGATCAGGAACGCCGGCGTGCCCATCGCACGGGCGATCCACTCGGTCGCGCGGCCGAAGCGGTCGCGGTCGCGTGTGGTCGACGGAGCGAGCATCGGCGTGCGCCCGCGCACCACGTCCGGCCGCGACATGTCGCGCCCGGCCATCATCCGAGCCCCACCGTCGGGATCGTGCCGGTCCCGGGCGCGGGAGGCAGCGGCGCGTCGGTGTCGTGCGAGCGCCAGTCGTCGGGAAGCAGGTAGTCGAGCATGTCGTCGACGCTGATCGCGCCCACGAGGCGCCGCGCCTGGTCGACGACGGGGAGCGACACGAGGTCGTAGCTCGCCAGGTGGCGCGCGACCTCGGCCGCGCTCGACGTCACCAGCACGGGCTCGATCGTGTCGTCGAGGATCGCGCCGATCCGCTCGTGCGGCGGGTAGCGCAGCATGCGCTGGAAGTGCACCGCGCCCAGGAAGCGGCCGGTGGGCGTCTCGTACGGCGGCAGGGTCACGAACACACTCGCCGCGAGGGCCGGATGCAGTTCGTGACGGCGGATCGTCGCGAGGGCCTCCGCGATGGTCGCGTCGGCCGACATGATGATCGGCTCGGGGGTCATCAGACCGCCCGCGGTGTCCGCGCCGTAGCGCAGCAGCATGCGGACGTCTTCGGCCTCCTCCGGCTCCATGAGCTGCAGCAGCTCCTCGGAGCGCTCCGGCTCGAGCTCGGCGAGCAGGTCGGCCGCATCATCCGGATCCATCGCGTCGAGGACGTCGGCGGCGCGCTCGTCGCCGAGCTTCTCCAGGATGTGCGCCTGCTCCTCCTCGGGCATCTCCTCGAGCGCGTCGGCGAGGCGCTCGTCCGAGAGCTCCTCGGCGACCTCGAGCATGCGCTCCTCCGGCAGGTCGAGCAGCGTGTTCGCCAGGTCGGCGGGACGCAGCTCGGCATAGCTCGCCGCGAGGGCCTCGGCCGACTGCGCCTCGCCGGGGGCGTGGTGCTCTCGCACCTCGTGCCACGTCGCGAACGTCGTGGGTCCCTTCGCGAACGGAGACGCGCTGGTCTTCGGCTTGCGCAGGAACAGCTGCCCGATCGCCCACTCGCCGACGCGGTTCGGCTCGATCCCGACGTCCTCGATCACGGCCGAGCCGCTGCCGTCCACGAAGTGCACGCGGCGGCCGACGACCTCGGCGAGCACGCGCACCTCATCGGCGCGCGGCTGGAACCGGCGCACGTTGATCAGGCCGGTGGTGATGACCTGTCCCGAGGAGATGGAGGTGACCCGGCCGATGTTCACGAACACCTGCCGACGGCCGGGGATCTCGCACACGAGGCCGATCACGCGGGGCGCGGCCTTACTTCGATACACGACGACGACGTCCCGGACCTTGCCGAGCCGGTCGCCCGCGGGGTCGAAGACGGGGCAGCCGGCCAGCCGCGCCGCGAAAACCCTCTGCGTGCTCATGCCTCCCAGCGTAGTCCGCGCCCCCGGCGGCACGAGCCGCCTCGGCACGGGCCGATCGCGCCGCGAGCGAACGCGCCGTGTCGTGGGGAGGCCGCGTGCGAGAATGGCGCGGTGCGATGCATGAGCGGACGGAACGAGTCGCGGTGCGATGCACTGAGCGAACGGAGTGAGTCGAAGTGAGCATGGTGAGCGGGCTGAACAAGCCGTTCGAGGTCGGGCAGACGGTGGCGAGCTTCAAGGACTACGACGCGGCGCAGAAGGCGGTGTCGAAGCTGATCTCGTCGGACATCCCCGCCGCTGACATCGCGATCGTCGGCACGGCGCTGCGCTCGGTGGAGAAGGTCACGGGCCGGCTCGGCTACGCGCAGGCCGCCTGGTCGGGCGCGGTCAACGGCGTGCTCCTCGGCCTGCTGTTCGCGGCGATGCTCGCGATCTGGACGCCCGGGGTCCCGATCTCGATGTTCGCGGGCTACCTGCTCGTCGGCATCGCCCTCGGCATGCTGTTCCGCCTCATCGCGTACTCGATCTTGCGCCGTCGTCGTGACTTCGCGAGCGTGATGCAGGTCTCCGCCGATCACTACGAGGTCACGGTGCTTCCGCGCAGCGTCGCCAAGGCGCGCCAGGTGATGGGCGCGACCGCCGCGCCGCGTCCCGCCCCCGAGGCCGCCGTCGTCGCCCCGCCCGTGTCGCAGGAGCCCCCGCGCTACGGGGTGCGGATCGATCCCGCCGCGCCCGCGCAGCGGCCGACGCCGGAATCGCACGTCGCCCCCGAGCCGCACGTCGCTCCGGCGCCCGAGCCCGAGCCGCAGGCCTGGACGCCCGAGGGCGACGCGTCGGGCTCGCGCCGCGACGACGGCGACGCCCCGAAGGATCCCGACCGCGCGTGAGCGCGACCGAGTCGACCCTCGAGGTGCCGCTCGCGTCCGGGCCGGTAGACGTGACGCTCGCGGTAGACCCGGCCGCCGACGCCCGGGCGGTGCTTGTGCTCGCGCACGGCGCCGGCGCCGGCATGCGGCATCCGTTCCTCGCCGGCCTCGCGGCCGCGCTCGCCGATGGCGGCGTCACCGTGATGCGGTTCAACTTCCCGTACGTCGAGGCGGGCCGGCGGATGCCGGGGCGCCCGGCCGACGCGATCGCGACGTGGCGGGCGGTGGCCGCCCACGCCGAGAGCGAGGGACTGCCGGTCTGGGCGGCGGGCAAGTCCTACGGCGGACGGATGGCCTCGATGGCCGCCGCGGAGGGAGACCTCCCCGTCGCGGGGCTGATCTACCTCGGCTACCCGCTGCACGCGCCGGGAAAGCCCGAGAAGCCGCGTGCCGAGCACCTGCCGCAGGTCGCGCAGCCGCAGCTGTTCGTCGAGGGCGACCTCGACCCGTTCATCCAGCCGCTCGATCAGTTCCGCGAGGTGGTCGCGACGTGCCGCGACGCGCGCGTCGAGTGGATCGAGGGCGGCAATCACTCGTTCGAGGTGAAGGGGCGCAAGCGTCCGGCCGACAGGATCGGCGCCGAGCTCGCGCCCATCCTGTCGGCCTTCGTCCGCTGAGACGCGGGCGGGTCAGGCGCGCAGCCGTGCGATCCAGGCCTCGACCTCGTCGGCCGTGCGCGGGATGTCCGCCGACAGGTTGACGGGGCCGTCCTCGGTCATCAGGATGTCGTCCTCGATGCGCACGCCGATGCCGCGATACTCCTCGGGCACCGTCACGTCGTCGATCTGGAAGTACAGGCCGGGCTCGATCGTGAACACCATGCCGGGCTCAAGCAGGCCGTCGTAGTACATCTCGCGGCGCGCCTGCGCGCAGTCGTGGACGTCGATGCCGAGGTGGTGGCTCGTGCCGTGCACCATGTACCGGCGGTGGTGGCCGCCCTTGTCGGCGTCGAGGGCCTCCTCGGCCGTGACCGGCAGCAGGCCCCACTCCGCCGTGCGGCGGGCGAGCACCTGCATGGCGGCCTCGTGCACCTCGCGGAACTTCACCCCGGGCTTCGCCGCGGCGAACGCGGCGTCGGCCGCCTCGCGGACGGTCTCGTAGATCTTGCGCTGGATCGGCGTGAAGGTGCCGCTGACGGGGAGCGTGCGCGTGATGTCGGCCGTGTACAGGCTGTCGACCTCGGCGCCGGCGTCGACCAGGATGAGGTCGCCGGGAAGCACGGCCCCGTCGTTGCGGGTCCAGTGCAGGTAGCACGCGTGCGGGCCCGAGGCGGCGATCGTGTCGTAGCCCTCCCAGTTGCCGTCGCTGCGGGCGCGCTGGTGGAACACTCCCTCGACGATCCGCTCGCCGCGGGGGTGCTCGATGACGCGCGGCAGCTCGCGGACGATGTCGTCGAAGCCGTCGGCCGTGACCTTGACCGCGAGGCGCATCTGCGCGACCTCGTACTCGTCCTTGCGCAGCCGCAGCTCGGACACGAAGCGGGTCAGCTCCTCGTCCTGGTCGACGACGAGGTCGCCCTCTCGCGATTCGAACGTGTCGACATGCGCGGTCGCCACGCCGAGCTCCCCGGCGACGCCGGGAAGCGCGGGGCGCGGGCCGATCCAGAACTCGCCGATCGTGGCGTCGGAGTAGAACTCGGCCGTCGTGCGGTCGGCGCGCTCGCGGAAGTACAGCGTGATCTCGTGGCCGCCGTCGGTCGGCTCGAACACGAGCAGCGATTCGGGCTCGGAGTCGGAGGCCCATCCGGTCAGATGCGCGAAGGCGGAGTGAACGCGGAACGGGTAATCGGTGTCGTTGCTGCGCTGCTTGAGCGGGCCCGCCGGGACGACGAGGCGCTGGCCCGGGAACGCGGCCGACACCGCGGCGCGGCGGGCGGCGGCGAACAGGGCCTGCTCGCGCAGCGCCGGACGCTGCTCGGGGCGCTCGGCCCAGCCCTGCGAGATCGTGTCGAGGAACCCCTGCGGGTACGGCTGGCGGCGGTTCGTCACGCCCTGGGGCTGCTTCTCGGCCGCGGTCTCGGTGGTCTCGGTGGCGTCGCTCATGCCTTCCAGTCTCTCACCCGGCACAGGCAGCCGACCTACCCTGGGGGAGTGACCAGCGCTCCCGCCCGTGCCCCGCATCCCGCCCTCGCCTTCGCGATCGACCTCGTGCTCGTGCTGGTGTTCCTGGCGATCGGGCGGGCGACGCACGCCGAGCCGGTGTTCGATCCCGCGTCCCTCGTCACCGCGTGGCCGTTCGCGGTCGGGATGCTCATCGGCTGGGCCGTGATCCTGCTGACGCGCACTCCTGCGACGGGCATCCTGGCCGGCGGGATGGTGTGGTTCGCGACCCTCGTCATCGGGATGGTGCTGCGGGTCGCCGCGGGCGGGACGGCGGCCGTGGCGTTCATCATCGTCGCGGCGATCAACCTGGCGGTGTTCCTGATCGGCTGGCGCCTGATCGCCCGCCTCGTGCGCCGCGCCTAGCTAGCCGACCGGCTCGAGCTGCACGACGAGCGGCCGGTGGTCGCCACCGGCGCCGTCGAGGTTGGTGAGCACGATGGATCCGGTCGCGCGCCACGCGTCGGAGTGCATCACGTGGTCGATCGGCGCCGACAGCAGCGCGGGCACGTCCGTGGGCCATGTCCCCACGCCGCCGTTGCCCGTCTCCGCCGCCGCGTCGTGGCAGTAGCCGAGGTCGGCGCCGCCCGCGGCGAGCGAGGCCATGTGGTCGAGCGTGGCGTTGAAGTCGCCCGCGATGATCACGTTCTCGCCCTCGGGGCACTGATCCGCGATCCAGCGGAGATCGTTGCGCCAGACGTCCATGTACGCCGGCCGCGGAGCGATCGCGTGCACCGCGACCACCGTCGGGCCGGTGCCGTCGACCGGCATGACGACCGCGCTCGGCAGCAGGGCGGTGTTGCTCGAGCCGTCGTCGGATGACTCGATGACCGCGTAGTCGCCGAGATCGGGGGAGATCAGGATGGTCGTCACCCACGACTGCGGACCGCGCTCGATCTCCTCGTTGTACTGCACGTGATGCACCCACATCGGGCGCCCGAGCTCGCGCATCTCGATCGCGACGTCCTCGCCCACGTTCTGCGCCGTTTCGGGCAGCGCGATGATGTCGGCGTCCATCGCGACCGCCGACTGCGCGATCTGATAGGCGCCGGTCGCATCGCCCGCGGTGTTCCAGGTCATGACGCGCACGCTGGTCTCCGTCGCCTCCGGAAGCGTGTCGCCGTAGCCGCGCACGCCCAGCGTGACGCCGCCGGCGGTCGCCCCGAGGGCCGCGACGAGGGCCATCGACATGGCGAAGCCGCGCATCGGGCGGGCGAGCGCCATCAGCAGGAAGAGGACGGTCAGGATCGCGAACGCCGCCACCAGGATGCCGCGCATCGACACGATGTGAGCGAACGGCATCGTCTGCTCGAGGCGGAAGAACTGCGGCCATGACACCAGTGCCGTCGCGATGGCGAACAGCACCGTCACGAGGATCCCCAACACGCGCAGCACGCCTTCGACCCTAAGTTGCTCCGCTGAGAAACCGGCGAAACCGACGCGTGTATCGCGTGTGTGGGGGCCCGTCGCCATCCGGACTACGATCGGCCTGTGGGCGATGTCGGAGGCGAGCGGTTCAGGGGCCCCAGCGACCTGCACCTCCACTCCACGCGCTCGGACGGCACCGAGCCGCCGGCGGACGTGATGGCCGCGGCGCACCGTCACGGGCTGCGCACCGTCGCGCTCACCGACCACGACACGACGGCCGGATGGGCGGAGGCGGCGGAGGCGGCGACGTCGCTCGGCATGACGCTGCTTCCCGGCATGGAGTTCTCGGCGAAGCACGAGTGGCGCAGCGTCCACCTGCTCTCGTACCTGTTCGATCCGGACGATCCGGAGCTGCGGGCCGAGACGGAGCGTATCCGCGGCGATCGGATGGGCCGTGCCGAGCGGATCGTGGCGAACATCGCCCGCGACTACGACCTCACGTGGGAGGACGTGCTCGCCCAGACGACGCTGGATGCGACCGTGGGACGCCCGCACATCGCCGACGCCCTCGTTGCGCGTGGGCTCGCCCGCGATCGCGGAGAGGCCTTCGACGGCATCCTGCATCCCCGCGAGGGCTACTACGAGCCCCATTACGCCCCCGACCCGTTCCGCGTCGTCGAGCTGGTCACGGCGGCCGGGGGAGTCGTGATCATCGCGCACCCCACGCCCCACGGTCGGTCGCGGATGATGCCGGAGTCGGTGCTGCACGCGCTGATCGACGCGGGGCTCGCCGGGTTCGAGATCGACCACCGCGAGAACACCGCGGACGGAAAGCGGATCCTGCGCCGCATCGCGGCCGACCGCGACCTCATCGTCACGGGGTCGAGCGACTACCACGGCCGGGGCAAGCCGAACCTCCCGGGCGAGAACACGACGAGCGACGCCATGGTCGCGCGCATCATCGCCCGCGCGACGGGCACCCCGCCGGTCTACCCGGCGTAGAGCGCCCGTCGGGCGGGCGCGGCTGTGCCCCCTCTGCGAGCGAAGCGAGCGTGGAGCGGAGCGACCAACCAGCGCGCCCGGACGGAGCGTCAGCGACGTCCATCGAGCACGAGTCCCGGCGCGGAGCGTCGGGTGAGCGATCGATCAGCGCGCGGCCCGGAAAGCACGGCGTCGGGCGAGTGATCGATCAGCGCGCGGCCCGGAAAGCACGGCGTCGGGCGAGTGATCGATCAGCGCGCGGCCCGGAAAGCACGGCGTCGGGTGAGCGATCGATCAGCGCGCGGCCCGAAAAAGCACTGTGCCGGGCGAGCGATCGATGACGTGCGCTGACTACCCCGCGAAGCGGGAGAAGATCAAGCTCCCTGCGGGCTCTGACCCGAGGGGCGACGACGACGGCGGCGGCGCGCCGGGGCGGGCTTGCCGTCGTGGTGCTCCTTGCCTTCGCCGTCGTGCGTGCCGGAGCCCTCGACCTGCTCGGTCGGCGTGGCGGGCTGGCCGTGTTCGGCCACCGGCTCGGTCGCGGTGCCGGTCGCGCCTGCGGGGCGGCGCGTGCGCGTGCGTCCGCCGCGGTCGCCTCCTCGGCCCTCGCCGCCCTGCGAGCGACGCTCGGGGCGCGGGCGCTCCGACTTCGGGGCGGTCGTGAGACGGCCCTTCGTGCCGGCCGGGATGTTCAGGTCGGTGTACAGGTGCGGGCTCGAGGAGTAGGTCTCGGTCGGCTCGGGCTGACCGAACTCGAGGGCGCGGTTGATGAGCGCCCACTTGTGCAGGTCGTCCCAGTCGACGAACGTCACGGCGATGCCCGTCTTGCCGGCGCGGCCGGTGCGGCCCGCACGGTGGAGGTACGTCTTGTCGTCATCCGGGATCGTGTGGTTGATCACGTGCGTGATGTCGTCGACGTCGATGCCGCGGGCCGCGACGTCCGTGGCGACGAGGACCTGGACCTTGCCGGCCTTGAAGGCCGCCATCGAGCGCTCGCGCTGCTCCTGGCCCATGTCGCCGTGCACGCCGCCGACGCTGAATCCGCGGTCGCCGAGCTCGTCGACGAGGCGCTGCGCCGCGCGCTTCGTGCGGGTGAAGATCACGGTCTTTCCCGCGCCCTCCGCCTGCAGGATGCGGGCGATGATCTCGTCCTTGTCGAGCGAGTGCGCGCGGTAGACGATGTGCTTGATGTTCGCCTGCGTCAGGCCCTCGTCCGGATCCGTCGCGCGGATGTGGATCGGGTTCGACATGAAGCGGCGCGCGAGGGCCACGATCGGGCCGGGCATCGTCGCGCTGAAGAGCTGCGTGTGACGCACCTGCGCGACCTTCTGGAAGATCTTCTCGATGTCGGCGAGGAAGCCGAGATCCAGCATCTTGTCGGCCTCGTCGAGCACGACCTCGGTCGCGTTCGACAGGTCGAGCAGGCGCTGGCCGGCGAGGTCGATCAGACGTCCGGGCGTGCCGACGACGATCTGCGCGCCCGCCTTGAGCTGGTCGATCTGGCCCTCGTAGGCCTTGCCGCCGTAGATCGCGACGACGCTCGTCGCGCGGTTCGACGTCAGCAGGTCGAGGTCCTCGTACACCTGCACGGCGAGCTCTCGGGTGGGCACGACGATGAGCGCCTTGACGCCCGGCTCGGGGTTCTGGCCGAGGCGCTGCACCACGGGGATGCCGAAGCCGAAGGTCTTGCCGGTGCCGGTCTTCGCCTGGCCGATGAGGTCCTGGCCCGGGAGGGCGAGCGGGATCGTCTGCTCCTGGATGGGGAACGCGTCGACGATCCCCTTCGCGGCGAGGGCGTCGACGATGTCCTGGTCGACGCCGAGGTCGGTGAAAGTGGTCACGATGTGTGCTCGAGCCTGTCCGGCAGCCAGCGCTGCCTGGGAGATGCGGTCCACGCCTTCGGTCTGCTCCAGGCGCGGCGGCCCCGATCCGACGCCGGGGACCGCACCAGCCTACCGGAGCCTCCTGACACGGCCCTTGCACCCGCGATGATCCTTCACGGACGCGGTCGTGCCGGGCCCGTAGGCTGTAGCGCGTGGTGAACTGGAAGTTCTGGCAGCAGCGTCCGCCCGCGCGGATCCTGCGCCTGCGATCGCGCGGCGACATGGGCGATGCGACGCGCGTCGACTTCGAGGAGCTCGCTCCCGCCGTCGAGACGTTCCTGGGGCAGGCGGCGTACCTCCAGCTCGGGTACTTCGAGACCCTCAGCCGCCTCATCCGCGCCACGCCGGAGCTCGAGGAGAAGGAGGCGCTGTCGCTCGCCGCCGGCGCCGCGCTCGTCAAGCACCGCGCGATCATCGACGTGATCCGCGACCGCGGCGACGACCCCGCCGAGATCATGCGCCCGTTCCAGGAGCAGCTCGACACGTTCCGTCGCGCGACGATCGGCGCCCGCCCGCGCGAGACGATGCTCTCGGTGCACATCACCGCCGGGATGCTCGACGACTTCTACCGCGCCCTCGCCGCCAGCTACGGCGACACCGGCCGCCGCATCGCGCGCATTCTGAACGTCGACAGCGACCGCGAACTGATCGTCGACCTGATCCGCGCCACGATCGACGCCGACGACGAGATGCGCTCGCTGCTGTCGATGTGGGCCCGCCGCCTCGTCGGCGACACGCTGCTCGTGGCAAGGGCGGCGCTGCGCCCGCAGCGCCTCGGCATCGACGACGAGAAGAAGGTCGAGCCGGTCTTCACGGCCCTGATGGCCGCGCACGCGCGCCGCATGGACGCCCTCGGTCTCGCCTCCTAGAGGGGCGCACCGGGCCCGCGTGCGGACCGTCCACCCGAGACCGGCGGATGCCCATGTCCGGCTGGTACCGTCGCCAGGGCCGGCAGCTCGCCGGCGATCAGGGAAGACTTCTCGTCTGCCGGCAGCCCCACGGGCCTCGTCGTTTTTCAGTCGCCCGCTCTGTGAGTGACTGCAAGGAGGCACCCGTGCCCGCCGACCGAGACATCCACGCCGCATCCGCCCATCCCGAGGTCGTTCCGGCGCCGCTCGTCGCCCTTCCGACCGGGTCGACCGCGATCGTGTACTGCGAAGGCCAGTTCGGCGAGCAGGACGGAAAGACCGCCAACGGTCTCGTCCGCCACTCCGAGAAGTACGAGATCCTCAGCGTGATCGACAGCCGTCACGCCGGCGCCGATGCGGGCACGTTCCTCGACGGCGAGCCCGCGGGCATCCCGATCCTGGCGGATCTCGCCGAGGCTATCGCGCACGCCGGCACGGTGCCCGACTACCTGATCTGCGGCGTCGCCCCCGCCGACGGGCTGCTGTCCTCGGCTCAGCGCGTTGTGCTGCTCGACGGCATCGCCCGGGGCATGCACATCATCAACGGCCTGCACGAGTTCCTCAGCGACGACGCGGAGTTCGCCGCCGCGAGCATCCTGGCGGACGTGACGATCACCGACATCCGCCGCCCCCGGGAGAAGAAGGACCTGCACCTCTTCTCGGGCCGGATCTTCGACGTCACCTGCCCCCGGATCGCGGTGCTCGGCACGGATGGCGCGATCGGCAAGAGGACGACGGCCACGCTGCTCGTGAAGGCACTGAACGATCGCGGGATCCACGCCGTGATGGTCGGGACGGGCCAGACGACGATCATCCAGGGCGGACGCTACGGCGTCGCGCTCGACGCGCTCGTGCCGCAGTTCTGCTCGGGCGAGGTCGAGAACCAGGTCGTCGCCGCGTTCGAGGGCGAGGACCCCGACGTCATCATCGTGGAGGGGCAGGGCGCCCTCAGCCACCCGGCCTACCTCACCTCGGCGCACATCCTCCGCGGCAGCCGCCCGGCCGGCGTCATCGTGCAGCACGCGCCGCGTCGCGAGGTGCTCGGCGACTTCCCGATGGTCGCGATGCCGACCCTGGCGAGCGAGGTGGCGCTGATCGAGGCCTTCGCCGACACCCGCGTGATCGGCATCACGGTCAACCACGAGCGGATGACGGACGCCGAGATCGGCGACGCGATCGACGAGATCGAACTCGCGCACGGACTCCCGGCGACCGACCCGCTGACGCGCCCTCTCGGCCGCCTCGTCGACATGGTGCTGCGCGCGTTCCCGCAGCTCGACCGCGGGGCTCCCGTCACGGCCTCGGCCGCCTGATCCGCGCGGCTCACGGCGTCGGCGCAGACGCGCGCCGTACCCTGAGCGGCGGGCGGTGAGTGCTCGTTCGCCCGGAGAGGAACGCGTGCTCCCCATCGTCGACATCGTGATCGTGGTGCTGCTCATCGCCGCGCTCATCACCGGCCTGCGCGTCGGGCTGTTCTCGGCCCTCGGCGCCCTCGCGGGCCTCGTCGCCGGCGGTCTCGCCGCGCCGTGGGTCCTGCCGATCGTGGCGCGTGCGGTCACCGATGCCGGCTGGCGGCCGCTCGCCGTGATCGGCAGCGCGGTCGCGCTGCTCGCGCTGGGCGCCGCGCTCGGATCGGCGATCGGCCGCGTCATCCGCCACGGCGCGGATCTGCTGAAGCTCAAGGCCGTCGAGCGACTCCTCGGCGGCGTCGTCGCCGTCGTCGCCGCGGGCCTGGCCCTCGTCCTCACCGGCTCGGGAATCGCCACTGCCGGCATCCCCGTGGTGTCGTCCTCGGTGGCATCCTCGAGCGTGCTGCGCACGATCGACCGCGTGACGCCGGCTCCGGTGTCGGAGGCGATGGCGCGCCTTCACGCCGCGACGCTTGGCGAGACCGTGCTTCCCACGATCGACGGGCTGCTCGGCGACGTGGAGGCGCCCGCCGGCGCCGAGTCCGTCGACACGAGCCTGCCGGCGCTGCGGACGTCGGCGCAGTCGGTTGCGCGCATCCGAGGCATCGCCAGCTCCTGCAGCCGTAGCCTCACGGGCACCGGCTTCGTGGCCGCCGAGGACCGCATCGTCACCAACGCGCACGTGGTCGCCGGCGTGGAGACGCCGATCGTCGAGCTGCCCGGCGAGCCCGCGCGTGACGGCCGGGTCGTGTACTTCGATCCGGTGGACGACCTCGCGGTCATCGCCGTGGATGTCGCGGCGGCCGCCCTGCCGATCGCCGAGACGCTGAGCCCCGGCGCCCCCGCGGCGGTGCAGGGCTTCCCGTACGGGGGACCGTTCAAGACGGTGCCCGCCACGGTCGCGGCGACGGGCTCCGCTCCCATCACGGACATCCACGGCGGCTCCGTCGCGCCGCGCGAGGTCTACGCCCTGTCGGCCGCGGTGCACCCGGGCAACTCCGGCGGCCCGCTGCTCACGCCCGAAGGCGCCGTCGCCGGCGTGATCTTCGCGCGGGACGAGGTGCAGCAGAACGTCGGCTACGCGATGACGACCGCCGAGCTGCGGCCGGTGCTCGCACAGCTCGACGGCGCGACCGAGCCGGTCTCGACCGGATCCTGCGTCGGCTGAGAGCGCAGCGGGCGAATCGGTTCAGGCCAGGCCGAGGCGCTTCTCGGTCGCGGCATCGCGGGACGCGCGCAGGCGGCTGAGCGCATCGGTGCCGACCCAGCAGAGCAGGAACGAGACCGCGAGCGTGACGAGCCACGTCACGGGGTTCCCCTCGCCGAGGCCGGTCCACGTGCAGATCGCGTAGACGACCGCGGCGGTCGCGCCCGCGATGGCGGGAGCGAGCGCCACGCCCCGCAGGCCGCGGCGCGGCAGGGCGAAGTGGATGCCGACGCCGATCGCGACGGCGGCCACGAGCGCGAGGACGATGTACATCGGCGTCAGGCGACGAAGCCGACGCGGCGGGTCTCCTCGCTGCCGACCTCGACGAACGCGAGGTTCGCGGTCGGGACGATGTAGGAGTTCCCCTTCACGTCCGTGAACGAGAGGTGGCTCTGGCCGCTGTCGAGGGCCGCGGCGACGGTCGTCTTGACGTCCTCGGCGCTCTCCGACGACTCGAAGCTGAGCTCGCGGCCGGTGTTGGTGATGCCGATGCGGATGTCCACGGGTGACTGCCTTTCGTCGCGCCAGAAGCCCGCTCGGGTGGATCAGCGGGGCCGTGTCACAACTCTATGGCAGGGGGTCGACACGGCAGGCGGCTGAACGCTGACAGCGAAACGGCGGCGACACTGGAGGCGTGACCGAGACCATCCTGAAGGAGAACGCGGACGCGCCGGCCGGATTCTTCGAGTCGGAGGCGGCCGGTCTGCGCTGGCTCGCCGAGGCGGAGACGGACGGGGGAGCGCGGATCGCGCGCGTCGTCTCGGTGGACGTGGGACGGATCGAGCTGGAGCGCATTCGCGAGGCGGCGCCGACGCCCGGCGCGGCGCGCGGGTTCGGGGTCGCTCTCGCCCGCACGCACGCGGCGGGCGCGGACGCTTTCGGCGCCGCCCCGGACGGCTGGAACGGTCCGGGGTTCATCGGCAAGCGGCCCCAGGCGTACGCGCGCGAGCAGCGGTGGGGCGGCTTCTACGCCCGCACCCGCGTGCTGCCGTTCCTCGGCATCGCGGTGGAAGCCGGCAACCTGACGGCGGATGAGCGTCGCACCGTCGAGGATGCCTGCGCGCTGATCGCCGGGGGCGCCTTCGATGACGCGGATCCGCCGGCTCGGATCCACGGCGACCTGTGGGCCGGGAACGTGCTGTTCTCGCCGGACGGTGTTGTGCTGATCGACCCGGCCGCGCACGGCGGGCACCGGGAGACCGACCTCGCGATGCTCGCCCTGTTCGGGGCACCGTTCCTGGAGGAGATGCTCGCCGGCTACGCGTCGGAGCATCCGCTGCACGACGGCTGGCGCGAGCGGGTGCCGGTGCACCAGCTGCACCCGCTCGCGGTGCACGCCGCCGGCCACGGACGCGGCTACGGGGTGCAGCTCGCACGGGCGGCGCGCGCGACCCTGGCGCTCGCGTGAGCGGCCGGGTGTCGGAGGCCGCGGTTAGCGTTGAGCGCATGGGTGTCACGGAATGGGACGAGCCTCAGCGCGCGGTGCTGAGCCTGCCGGCGGACGCCTCCGGCACCGTGGTCGGGGCGCCCGGCACGGGCAAGACGGCGGTGCTCGTCGAGCGCGTCGCGCGCCTCATCGACGAGGGCGTCGCGGCCGACGAGCTCGTGGTGCTGACCCCGACGCGCGTCTCGGCCACGCGGCTCCGCGACGAGCTCGGCGTCCGGGTGCGGGTGGCGACCCCGGGGCCGCTGGCGCGGTCGATCGGGTCCTTCGCGTTCCAGGTCGTGCGGGCCGAAGCGGTGCGCCGTGGCGAGGAGCCCCCCAAGCTGCTCACGGGAGCGGATCAGGACCGGATCGTCGCCGACCTGCTCGCAGGTCACGAGGAGGACGAGCGCGAGGGCCTGTCGCTCTGGCCGGATGAGCTCGGCGCGCCCGTGCGGGCGTCCAAGGGCTTCCGCTCCGAGCTGCGCGCCTTCCTGAGCGAGCTGACCGAGCTCGGCGTCGGCCCGGCCGAGCTCACCTCGCTCGACGTGCCGGCGTGGACCGCTGTCGCCCGCTTCATGCGCGAGTACCGCGGCGTGCTCGACGGCATGCGCTCGCCGCATCGCGATGTCGCCGAGCTGTACGCCGAGGCCGCCGTCGCGCTGCGCGACGGCGCGGTCATCGCCGGGCTCGAGCGCCTGCGGGTTGTGCTGATCGACGACGCGCAGGAGCTCACCCGCGGCGGCATCGCTGTTGTCGAGGCACTGCGACAGCGCGGCATCGCGGTGCTCTCGTTCGGCGACCCCGACATCGGATCGGGAGCCTTCCGCGGCGTCACGCCCGAGCTGTTCCTGCGCCTGTCGGCGGTGCTCGGCGAGCGACACGTCCTCGACGGCGCTCACCGCGCCGCCCCGGCCCTCACCCGCCTGACCCGCTCGGTGACGCAGGCTATCGGCGCGGCCGGCGTCGTCGCGCACCGACGCGCCCCCGGCCCCGAGGTGCAGGAGCACGGGGTCGTCGAGACCCGGCTCGCCGCCTCCCCGTACGAGGAGGTCGACCAGATCGCGTGGGCGCTGCGCGACTGGCACCTGCTGGGCGGCGTCCCCTGGTCGCGGATGGCGGTGATCGCGCACGACACCCGGCAGCTGACGATGCTCGAGGCCGAGCTCGCGGCCCGGGAGGTCCCCACCCGCGCCGCCGGCGTGCAGCGGCCTCTGGGCAGTGAAGCGGTGGTCCACGACATCGTGGAGATCGTGCGTCTGGGCCTGCAGGATCACGCGGAGCGGCAGCCCGAGCTGCTGATCGAGGCGCTGCGCTCGCCGTTCGGCGGCCTCGACGGCGTCGGACTGCGGCGCCTTCGCGCGCACATGCGCCACGCGGAACTCGCGGACGGCGGCAACCGGCCGGCCCGCGAGCTGCTGCACGAGGCCCTCGGGCATCCCGCGGCGTTCGACCTGATCGACACCCCCGAGGCCCGCACCGGTCGGCGTCTCGCCGAGACGCTGCGCCTGCTGCACGAGGAGGGAGCCCGGGGTGCCACGGTCCACGAGCTGCTCTGGCTCGTGTGGGACCGGGCGCGCACCGCCGACGGCCGCAAGCTCGAGCGCGCGTGGCATGAGACCGCTCAGGGCGAGGGGCCCATCGCCGCCGAGACGGGCCGCGCCCTCGACGGCCTCGTGGCGCTGTTCGCCGCGGCGAAGCGCGCGGTGGAGCGCAACCCCGAGGAGGGGCCGCTCCCGTTCATCCGCGAGATCCTCGACAGCGACGTGCCCGAGGACACCCTCTCGGCACCGGATCGGCCGGGCTCGGTGACGCTGCTGACGCCGGCGAACGCGCTGGGCGTCGAGTTCGACGCCGTCGTGATCGCGGGCGTCCAGGACGGCGTGTGGCCGAACGTCCGCCTGCGCGGCGGGCTGCTCGAGTCGTGGCGCCTCGCCGAGACCGTCGCCGCGCACCGCGCGGGGCTGCCCGGCGCCGAGCCCGCCGGGGTGCTCGACCGCCGCCGCGCCGCCATGCACGACGAGCTGCGCCTGTTCGTGCGGGCCGTGTCCCGCGCCCGTGCGCGGCTGCTCGTCACGGCGGTCGACGACGACGACACCGGGCCGAGCGCGCTCTTCTCGTTCCTTCCCGATCCGCCTCACGACGACAACCGCGCCGCGCACCCGCTCACGCTGCGGGGCCTCGTCGCCCGGCACCGTCGCACGCTGACCGAGTCGGCGGACGCGCGCGAGCGCGTCGAGGCCGCGGGACAGCTCAGCATGCTGGCGACCGCGCAGGTGCCGGGTGCAGCCCCCGACGAGTGGTACGGAGTGCTCGCACCGTCGACGGACCGGCCGCTGCGCGACCTCGATGCCGGCCCGGCACGCGTGTCGCCCTCGCGCATGGAGGCATTCGAGGAGTGCGGCCTCGGCTGGGTGATCGACGGCCTCGGTGGCAGCACCGTCACGCCGCCGAGCGCCGGCATCGGCACGATCCTGCACGCCGCCCTCGAGCGCTTCCCCGACGGCGACCTGGAGGGGCTCCGCTCGGTGGTCGACGAGCGCTGGCCCGAGCTCGACTTCGAGACGCCCTGGATCGCGACGAAGGAGCGCGCCCGCGCCGACCTCTACGTCGAGCGGCTTCATTCGTACCTCCGCGCGGTGCGCGCGGACGGGGGAGCGCACGTGGTGTCCGAGGCACCCTTCCGCTTCGCCGTCGGGATCGACGACGACGACCCCGACTCGCCGCCCCCCGTCTACGTCGGCGACGAGGTCGAGGGCCCGCGCCGGGCGATCGTCAGCGGCGTGATCGACCGGGTCGAGACGTACCCCGTCGGCGCCGGCGAGCACGGCCCCGGGCGCTCGCGCGGCTGGGTGGCGATGGACTGCGCCGACACCGAGGCGGCCGAGCATGTGGTCGTCGTCGACCTGAAGAGCGGCCGCTACGAGAAGCCCGGCGACAACGACGTGCTGCAGCACGGCCAGCTGTCCGCCTATCAGGTCGCCGTCCAGCAGGGCCTCGTCGAGGGTGCTCCCGCGGGCGGCCTCGCCGGTGCCCGGCTCGTGATCGTGTCGCAGACGCTCGCCAAGAGCGACTACCGCGTCGCGCACCAGCACCGGCTCGTCGACGAGTCGCGCGCGCAGTTCCTGCGGCGGGTCGCAGACGCCGCGCGCGGGATGTCGGCGAGCAGCTTCATCGCGCAGGTCGACGCCCACTGCACCGAGGGGATGTTCGTGAAGCCGTGCCGGATCCACACCATCGATTCCGTGAGCGCGTAGGGGAGTCGGTGAGCGCATGAGCATGCAGACGCAGACCGAGCGGATCCTGCCCGCCTCCGGATGGGACGGCGGCCACGGCATCACGGCGACGGACATCGCCGCGGCCCTGGGGCTGCCGACGCCCACGCCCGCGCAGCAGCGCGTGATCGAGGCGCCGCCGAGCCCCGCGCTCGTCGTGGCGGGCGCGGGCAGCGGCAAGACCGAGACCATGGCGGGACGCGTCGTCTGGCTCGTCGCCAACGAGCATGTGCGGCGCGACGAGATCCTCGGCCTCACCTTCACCCGCAAGGCGGCGGGCGAGCTCGCCGAGCGCATCGGCGCGCGCCTCGCCCTGATCGACGAGTTCGGGCGTCGCGGGCTGCTTCCGCACGTTCACGAGATCGTGCGCGACGGCGCCCTCGCCCGCGTCGCCGCCGCGGCGACGCCCGCGCAGCGTGAGGCGGTGCGCCGCGAGGTGCTGGACGGGCTCGCCGCGTCGCTCGGCACCGGCTGGGATCCGGCCGCTCCGCGCACGGTCGACGACCTCATGATCCGCCCCCGGGTCGGCACCTACAACGCGTTCGCCGACTCGATCGTGCGCGAGCACGCCGCGCGGATCGGACGCGACCCGGATGCCGCGATGCTCAGCCAGTCGGCCTCGTGGCTGATCGCCCGGCACGTGGTGCTGCGCGCCGACATCCCCGGGCTCGAGGAGGTCGACCGCGCCCTCAACGGCGTGGTCGACGCGGTGCAGCGTCTCGCGGCGGAGGTGCTCGATCACCGCATCGACCTCGACGAGCTGCAGCGGGTCGCGCTCGACCAGGCCGCCGCATTCGAGCCGTACCGCGAGAAGGGCGACGTCGACAAGGCCGCCGCGAACCTGCTGGCGATGCCCATCCTCGTCCAGCTCGTTCGCGACTACATCGCCGAGAAGGAGCGTCGCGGCGTGCTCGACTTCGCCGACCAGGTGAACGGCGCCTACGACATCGTCGAGCGGGCTCCTCAGGTGCGGGCCGACCTGCGCGAGCAGTACCGGGTCGTCCTCCTCGACGAGTACCAGGACACGTCGGTCATCCAGACGCGCTTCCTCGCCGAGCTGTTCCGCGACACGACAGTGATGGCCGTCGGTGATCCGCACCAGTCGATCTACGGCTGGCGTGGCGCCAGCGCCGACAACCTCTACGCGTTCGACGCGGCCTTCGCCCGCGAGCTTCCCGCCGTGCACTTCAGCCTCATGACGAGCTGGCGCAACGACGAGCGCATCCTCGCCACCGCGAACCGCATCCTGCGTCCCCTCCAGGGGCGGGGGAGCTTCACGGTGCCCGAACTCGAGCCGCGCCCCGGGGCGGGCGAGGGGCGGGTGTCGTCCCGGTTCGAGCTCACGGTCGACGACGAGGCCGCCGCCGTGGCCGAATGGTTCGCCGAGGTGCGCGCGGCGCACAGCGCGGGACGGCCCCACACCGGCGCGATCCTGTTCCGCTCGAAGAAGCACATGCAGACCTTCGCCAAGGCCCTCGGCGACCGGGGCATCCCGCATCGCATCCTGGGACTCGGCGGTCTGCTGACGACGCCCGAGGTCACCGACGTGGTGGCGATGCTGCGGGTGCTTCACGATCCGACGGCCGGATCGGCGCTCATCCGGCTGCTCGTCGGCCCCCGATTCCGTATCGGCGTCGCCGACATGGCGGCCCTGTACGACCTGGCGACCGAGCTCGCCCGCCGGGACGGCGGCCTGACGCCGCTGTCGGACGAGCTCGAGGCGCGCCTGCGCGGCTCCGCGGGCGCGGATGAGGCGGTGTCGATCGTCGACGCGGTCGACTTCGTCCGCACGGCCCGCGACGACTACCGGCTGCTGCAGGACATCACGCCGGAGGGACGCCGCCGCCTGCGCCTGGCGGGCGAGATGCTCACCCGCCTGCGCCGCGCGGTGGGGCAGCCGATCCCCGAGCTGATCCGGCTGATCGAGCTCGAGCTGCGCCTCGACATCGAGCTCGCCGCCAACGAGACGCGCGGTCCCGCCCGCGTCGCGTCGACGCAGCTGCGGGCGTTCGTCGACGAGGTGCGCGCCTTCCTCTCCGCCGACGAGCGCGGCACGATCGGCAGCCTGCTCGCCTGGCTCGACAAGGCCGAGTCGACCGACGAGCTCATGCCGCGCACCGAGCCGCCCGAGCCCGGCGTTGTGCAGCTGCTGACGATCCACGGATCGAAGGGCCTCGAGTGGGATGCAGTCGCGGTCGTGCGCATGGTCGACGACGAACTGCCGAGCCGCGTCAGCGACACGTCCGGCTGGTTCGGCTTCGGCGTCGCCCCCTTCTCCCTGCGCGGGGATGCGGCCGCCCTCCCGCGGTTCACCTGGGACCCCGCCGGGGCGATGGTCGAGGCGGGGGAGGACCCCGTCAAGCGTCACAAGGCGGCGCTCGATTCGCTCGCCGCCGGCAAGACCAAGGCCTACCCTCACGGCGGCGCGCTCATGCGCTTCAAGGACGCCTACCGCGCGTATCAGCAGGAGGAGGAGCGCCGCCTCGCCTACGTCGCGGTCACCCGCGCGCGCGGCGACCTGCTGCTGACCGGCGCGCACTGGGCCGGCCAGAAGTCGCCCCGCAAGCCCAGCCCATACCTGCTCGACGTGATCGACGAGCTCGGCCTCGAGCCGATCCGCGAGGTGGACAAGGACGACAACCCGTACGAGGGGACGGCGCTCACCCGGCAGTGGCCGCTCGATCCCCTCGGGCACCGGCGCGATCCGGTCGCCGCGGCCGCCGAGCTTGTGCGCGAGACCGCGCCCGCCGAGCCCACGCTGCAGGCGGCGCGCCTGCTCGCCGAGCGGGAGGAGCGCGGTCGCGGGCGCCTGCTCGCCGCACCGACCCGCATCCCGGCGTCGCGGTTCAAGGACTACGTGACCGACTTCGCCGGCACGGTGTCCCAGATCGACAGGCCGCTGCCCGAACGTCCGTACACGCAGACCCGCATCGGCACGCTGTTCCACCAGTGGGTCGAGCAGCGTTCCGGCATCGTCGGCCCCGGCTCGTCCACCGACGACGCGCTCTGGGAGAGCGACGAGGAGCTGTGGGGCGAGGACGCGTTCGCCGAAATCGGCCCCGAGACCGAGGTGTCGGCCGAGGACGAGGTGGCGCTCTCTCGGCTGCGTGAGACGTTCCTGCGCAGCGAGTGGGCACACCTGAAGCCGCTCGAGGTCGAGACCGAGATCGACTTCGCGATGCCCGCCGCCGACGGCGAACCGGGGCACATCGTGATCTGCAAGCTCGACGCGGTCTACGAGCGGGAGGGCCGGATCGAGATCGTTGACTGGAAGACTGGCAAGGCCCCGCGCACCGCGGCCGAGAAGGAGGAGCGGATGCTCCAGCTCGCGCTGTACCGCGTCGCCTACCACCGGCGGCACGGGGTGCCCCTGGAGCGGATCGACGTCGCGCTGTACTACGTGGCGGACGACCTCGTCATCCGCGGCGACCGGGTCTACTCGGAGGATGAGCTGGTCCAGCGCTGGAACGCCGCGCGGGCCGAACGGCGGGTCTCGGCGGTCTGATCGTCGCCGGCGTCGTCGGTTTTCGCGACGGCGATCGCATCCGTGTCGGTCCCGTCGTGTGCGGAGCCGTCCGGCGTCGTCGCGATCCCGACGAACTCGGACGGGTCGATCGGCTGCGTCTCGTGGGCCGCCGCCGTCGAGCGCGCCCGCTTCTCGTCGCTCCACGACGCGTCGGGGCCGAGCGTGAGCTCATCCGGATCGAACGCGTCGGTCTGCATCGACGTGTCGACGGCCGGGGCCTCGGCGCGCTGCGGCACGTTGGCCAGCACGGTGAGCGCGTCGTCGATGTCGGTGCGGCCCTCGTCGTCGATGTCGGCGAGCAGCACGTCGTCCTTCACACCCTCCGCCAGCGACTCGAGCAGCGCGGCGGCATCGTCGACGACGTCGGAGCGATGCGCCTCGAGCCCGTGCACGAGCCAGCGCGCGAACTCGAGCTCGGCGTGCAGGCGCGCGCGCACGCGCACGGCGGCGTCGGGGGCGCGGTGCGCGGCCTCGCCGTACGCGCGGAAGATGTCCCGCGCCGCGTCCGGAGCCGAGGCGACCCAGCGCAGGTCGACCGCGGGGTCGTCGATCGAGAGGCCGTGCCAGTCGAGCACGCCGGAGACGCGGGGCGCGCGGCGCTCGTCGTCGGTGAACAGGAACGACGCGGCCTGGGTGCCGCCGAGGCACACGGACGGCTCGAACGCCCAGAGGCGGTCGTCGTCGAGGGCGTCGCGCCAGCGCACCGTCAGCCGCACGGGAAGCCGACCGCTGTGCGAGGCCGCCTCGACGACGCGGCGGACCTCGGCGCGGGATTGCTCGGGGGTGCGCTCGCGCAGCCCGGCCGAGCGGACCACGGAGGGCGGCAGTGCGTGAAGCGCGGCGAGGGCGTGGCCGATCGAGGTCGCGGCTCCCTCGCCCGGGGGCAGCTCGACGGCGTCGATGAGGTAGCCGGGAACGAAGCTCGTCACGATGGCGCGCCCGCCGGTGATGCCGGTCGCGCCGATGTACTCCGGCGCCTGGAAGGGCAGCATCTCCCGCACGCCGGGCGTGAGGGCCCGCAGCGCGACGACCTCGGCGGCGAGCTCCTGGTCCACGTCGTCCTCGTTCGCCACGCGGACGACGATCTCGCGGCCGTCGACGAGCGTCGCGACGGCGGAGTCGAACCGTCCGCCACCGCCGGCCGTGAGCCGTCGAGCGCCGACCACCTCGGCATCCGGGACGGCCGCCGTGGCGGCCGCCGCTAGAGTGAGAGGAGAGCGTGCCATGCCCTCAGGGTAGGTCGCAGGCACGGGCGAACCACCCGCGCCACGCCCGCGAGAGCGCACGCCGCGCTTCCCTCCGATGAAGTTCAGGAGCCTCGATGCGCCGTAGTGAGCCAGCGGAGCGAGACGAGACAGGCCGCTCGGATTCCGCCGTCGCCGCCGCCGATTTGGTCGCCGCGATCGATCGCGCCCCGGCCGAGCGCGACGATCCGCGCCTGCTCGAGCACCTCCGCTCGGAGGCCCCGACGCGCGTGCTCGTCGTCCACGGCGCCGTCGCGGCGCGGGCAGAGGGCGAGCCCGCCCGCCTTCACGCCCTCGCCCCCGCCCAGGTGCCCGAGGGTGCGGAGTGGGGCTTCCTCGGTCGCACGTCCCTCGGCGCCGCCGTGCTCGTGGCGGCGTTCGACGCGGATGCGCCGGCGCCCGTCGCGGCCCCGGGCGGCTGGGGCGGCCCGCGCGACCTCGGCGCCCTGCTCTCTCCCGAGGAGGCAGACACCCTCGTCGCGGCGGTGAGCCTCGGCCGGTGGCTGACCGGGCACCGCTTCTGCCCGACGTGCGGCGGGCCCGCCGCCCTGCGCCAGGCCGGCTGGTCGCGGCGCTGTACGGTGTGCGGCCGCGAGCACTTCCCGCGCAACGACCCCGCCGTGATCGTCGCGATCACCGATCCGCAGCGCCGTCGTCTGCTGCTCGGGGCGAACGCGAACTGGGGCGGCCGGATGCACTCGGCGTTCGCCGGGTTCGTCGAGGCGGGGGAGTCGCTCGAGACGGCGATCCACCGCGAGCTCTTCGAGGAGGCGGGCGTCCGCCTGACGGATCTCCGCTACGTGAGCTCCCAGCCCTGGCCGTACCCGCACTCGCTGATGCTCGGGTTCGAGGCGACCGCGATCGATCCGGCCGAGGCGCGGCCCGACGGCACGGAGATCGTGGATGTCCGCTGGCTGACCCGTGAGGAGGTCGGCGCCGCGCTCGCGGGCGACGGCGAGGTCGGCCTTCCCGGCCCCGCGTCGATCGCCCACGGGCTGATCCGCGGGTGGTACGAGGAGGAGCGATGAGCGCGCTGGACGGGCTCGACGAGTATCAGCGCGAGGCCGCCGCGACGCTGCGCGGCCCCGTCGTCGTGCTCGCCGGAGCCGGCGCCGGCAAGACGCGCGTGATCACGCACCGGATCGCGCACGGTGTCGACACGGGCGCCTACTCGCCGCAGCGGGTGATGGCCGTGACGTTCACGACGAAGGCCGCGGGCGAGCTGCGGGGACGGCTGCGAGCGCTCGGCATCGAGGGGGTCTCGGCGAAGACGTTCCACGCCGCCGCTCTCGCGCAGCTGAACTACTTCTGGCCTCAGGTCGCGGGCGACGAGGCGCCCCGCATCGTCGACAACAAGGTCAAGCTGCTCGCCCACGCGGCCGACGCGCTGCGCCTGCGTCCCGATCGCGCGACCCTGCGCGACGTCGCCGCGCAGATCGAGTGGCGCAAGGTCACCATGCGCTCGATCGAGCAGTACGGGCGCCTCGGCCGCAGCGTGGGCACCATCAGGACCGAGGCGCTCGTCGAGCTCATGACGCAGTACGAGAAGCTCAAGGACGAGCGGAGGCAGCTCGACTTCGAGGACATCCTGCTCGCCTGCGCGGGAATGCTCGAGGCGGAGCCGCGCGTCGCCGTCGCGGTGCGGGAGCAGTACCGCCACTTCACGGTCGACGAGTTCCAGGATGTCTCGCCCCTGCAGAACCGCCTGCTCGAGCTGTGGCTCGGCGACCGGCGTGACCTGTGCGTGGTAGGCGACGCGAGCCAGACGATCTACTCGTTCATCGGCGCCGACTCGCGGTATCTGCTGGAGTTCCCGACCCGCTACCCCGACGCCACGGTCGTGCGCCTCGAGCGCAACTACCGCTCGGATGCCGCCGTGCTGGATGTCGCGAACGCGCTGATGCGCGGCCGCCCTGGAGCCCTGACGCTCGTGTCGGGCGCGGGAGAGTCGACCGCGCCGAAGCCGGAGGTCGTCGCCTACGCCGACGACCAGGCAGAGGCGGAGGGCGTCGCCGACACCATCGCGCGCCGGATGCAGAACGCCCGCGCCGACGAGATCGCGGTGCTGTACCGCTCGCACGCGCAGTCGGCGGGAATCCAGCAGGCGCTGGCGGCACGGGGGATCGCGACGACGGTGCTCGGCGGCAGGCGCTTCTTCGACATGCCGGAGGTGCGTCAGGCGGTGCTCGCGATCCGCGCGGCCGCGGTGGCGCCGCACGGCAACGGGTTCGTCGACGAGGTGCGCACGGCGCTGCGCGGCCTCGGGCATCAGGACGAGGCGCCGGCCGCGGGCGGTGCGGTGCGCGACGCGTGGGAGGCGCGCAGCGCCATCCTGCGCCTGGCAGAGGAGGCGCCCGAGGGAACCACGCTCCGCTCGTTCGCCGACGACCTCATGGCGCGGGCGAAGGATCAGCACGAGCTGTCGATGCGCACCGTCACGCTGTCCACCCTGCACGCGGCGAAGGGCCTCGAATGGCCGCACGTGCACATCATCGGCTTCTCGGAAGGGCTCCTGCCGATCTCCTACGCCTCGACGCTCGAGGGCGTCGACGAGGAACGGCGCCTCGCCTACGTCGGCATCACGCGCGCCGCGCGAACCCTGTCGATCTCGTGGGCTCGGCAGTCGGCAGCGGGACGAGGGGAGCGGGCGCCGTCGAGGTTCCTCGCCGAGATCGGCCCGCAGCTCGCTCAGGGACGGCCGTCGCCGGGCAGCAGAGGCACTCCGGGTGCGGACGATGCGAGCGCCACGCCCGCCGGGCGTCCCCGCTCGAGTGCACGGACGTCGACGCGCTGACGCGGTCGCCCGTCCGGTCGCGCAGGAGACGGGCGACCAGCATTCCCGCCTCCATCGCTCGGGCCCGCGGCACGGCGACGGGCCGCCGCGCCACGAGCTGAGCGACAAGCGCCGGCCACGCGGGATCTCGATCGCGCTCGTGCGCCGCGAGGCACGCCAGGCACGCGGTGCGCCCCGGCTCGACGACCGGACCCACCGTCACGCCGCCGCCGTCGAACACAACGGGCACGTGCGTCACGTCGCCGGCCATCAGCTGAGCTGGAACGTGCGGGGGAACATGATGCTGCGCGATCAGCACCACCGCATCGCCCGCGGACGGGGAGCCGGATGCCGCCCAGGTGGCGGCGATCCCGGCGGCGCCGAGCGCCTCGGCGACATCGCTGCACGTCGTCGCGTCGACGCCGTCGGCGGCACGGAGCTGCACGGATCGGGCGGCCGCCGGGCGGTGCAGAGCGCCCTCGAGAAGTACAAGGAAGCGCTCGAGTTCCGAGGCGGGGACATCCAGCGCCGCGGTCAGCCGCTCGAGCGTGCCGGAGTCGACGCCGTGCTCCATCGCGTCGAGCACCCGCTCCTGCCAGGGCGCCGGATCGCGCACGGTCACGACCGGATGCGCGCCCAGCTGCAGCGTTGTCGCGTCGCGCCACAGCGCGGGATGTGCCGGATCCAGCCGAAGGAACGTCATGCGTTTATGGTGCGCGCCCGGCGCGCCCGGCGCGGCCGCTCTCCACAGGCGGGTCCGGTCCGCGGACGCGGGGCGGCCTGTGGACGGGTCAGACCGGCTTCGGACCCTCGGGAGCGTCGTCGCCCTCGCCGGGGTTCTCGTCCTCGGATCCGCTGGCTCCGTCGTCCGCTTCGCCCGCCCCGCCATCCGGTCCCGGAGTTCCACCCTCGGCTTCGGCAAGCAGGCGCTCGAGCGCGTCGTCCATCTCGTCCCGTGCCGGCGCCTCGCCGCGCGCGGTGGCCTCGAGACGGGCGATGAGGCGCGAGGGGTCGTCGATGTCGGCGGCCTCGGGCACGAAGTCGGGGGAGTCCCACAGCGCGTCGCGCGCCTCGATGCCGACGGCGTCGGTCACCGCGCGCCACATCGCCGCGGCCTCGCGCAGGCGCCGGGGGCGCAGCTTGAGCCCCACGAGCGCACCGAGCGCGTCCTCCGCAGGCCCGCCCACCGCACGCCGGCGGCGGATCGCCTCGGCGATGCGGTCGAGGTTCGGGATGCGGCTCGTCGCGTCGGCGGTCACGACGTCGACCCAACCCTCGATGAGGGCGAGCATGTTCTCGAGGCGGTGGAGGGCGGTCTTCTGCGCCTCGGTCTGCTGCGGCAGCAGGGCGCCGCTCTCGAGCGCGGCCCGCAGCTCGTCGAGGTCGGACGGGTCGAACCGCGACGCCATCTCCTCGAGGCGCTCGGTGTCGATGTGCACGCCGCGGGCGTACTCGGTCACCTGGGAGAGCACGTGGAGGCGCAGCCACTTGGCGTGCCGGAACAGGCGCGCGTGGGCGAGCTCGCGCGCCGCGACGTACAGGGCGAGCTGGTCGTCCGGGACCTCGAGTCCGCGCCCGAGGTCGGCGAAGTTCTGCGGCAGGATCGCGGCGGTGCCGGCGGGCAGGGCGGGGATGCCGACGTCGCCGCCCGAGACGACCTCGAGCGCGAGCTTGCCGACGACCTGCCCGAGCTGCGTGGCGAACAGCGAGCCGCCGATCCCGCGCATCATCTGGCCGGCGTTCGCGACGAGGCCCTGCATCTCCTCGGGCACCTGCTGGCTGAGGCTCTCGGTGAGGGCGTCGGCGACGCTGGTGGCGACCGGCTCGGCGAGCTCCTGCCAGACGGCGAGCGTCTTCTCGACCCACTCGCCGCGGGTGATCGCGCGCGGCGCCTCGGCGAGGTCGGCGATGGTCGTCGCCTCCGACAGCCAGAGATCGGCGAGGTGGAACGCCTGGTCGAGGTCGGCGCGCTGTCCGGCCGTGACGCTCTGGCCGTCCTGGTTCGCGATGTGCAGCGCCTGGCGCTTGGTGACATCCCAGTCGATGCCGTTTCCGGACGTCCGGAACGCGCTCTGCAGGTTCTGCATCACCTGCGACAGGGTCGCCGGGTCGATCGGCATGCCCGTCAGCCGGGCGAGCTGCTCGGGATCCATCTTCGAGAAGTCCATCCGGGACAGCTGCTCTGGATCCACCTGGCTGCCGGAGGCCCCGAACAGCTGGCGCATCAGCTCCTGGAACTCCTCTTCGGGGGAGCGATCGTCATCCGCCACGTCAGCCGCCTTTCAGCCGGTCACACGATTGAGAACTACGCTAGTCTCACCCGTCTTCGCCCACCCGGGGCTTCGCCGCAGCACTCTTACGCCGCCCGCGAACGACGGCGCGGGGCCGTTGCCCGGGGACCTGAGGGAGATGACGTGACGCTGTTCGATGACGCCACCCCGAGTCGCAGCCGGTCGCTGCCGCGCCGCACGCTCGTGGGGATGTGGGCGATCGTCGTCGCCGTGGCCGTGCTCGTCGTCCTGACGTTCCTGCCGACGGCGTACGTCATCCAGCGTCCCGGCCCGGTCTACGACACGATCGGGACGGCCGAGTCGGCCGATGGCGAGGAGATGCCGCTCATCGAGATCGACGGCGCCGAGACGTACCCCACGGAGGGCACGCTCGATCTCACCACCGTGCAGGTGGTGGGGAACCGCGAGCGGACCCCGTCGTGGTTCGAGCTCGCGGTCGCGTGGCTCGACCCCGCGCGCGCGGTCGTGCCGCTCGACGCGGTGTTCCCGCAGGGGGTGACGACCGAGCAGCGCGAGGAGCAGAACGCGGTGCTGATGGTCGACTCGCAGGCCGAGGCCACGGCGGCGGCGCTCAGCGAGCTCGGGCACGACGTCGGCGCGGTCGTCGAGGTCGCGGGGCTCGCGAGCGACGACGCTCCGGCGGCCGGCCTCATCGAGCCAGGCGACCGCATCCTGGCTGCGAACGGCACCGCGATCACCGAGGCGACGCAGCTGCGCGAGCTGATCCAGGAGGGCGGCGGCGCTCCCGTCGAGATCGAGTACGAGCGCGACGGCGAGCGCGGCTCCGTCGAGGTCACCCCCGAGGACGGGCAGATCGCGGGGGAGCAGGCGTGGATCATCGGGATCACGCTGACCACCGCATTCGACTTCCCGTTCGACGTGAAGATCCAGCTCGACAACGTCGGCGGACCGAGCGCCGGCATGATGTTCGCGCTCGGGATCGTGGATGTGCTCACGCCCGGGGCACTCAACGGCGGCGAGCAGATCGCCGGCACCGGCACGATCGCCGCGGACGGCACCGTCGGCCCGATCGGCGGCATCCGGCAGAAGCTGTACGGCGCGCGGGATGCGGGCGCGGAGTGGTTCCTCGCCCCCGCGGCGAACTGCAACGAGGTCGTGGGCCACGTGCCCGACGGGCTTCACGTGTTCTCGGTGGCGACGCTCGACGACTCGCTGAAGGCGCTGGAGGGCATCTCCTCGGGCGACACGGCCGACCTCCCCACCTGCAGCGGCTGAGGTCCGCGCCGGTTCCTCCCTGCGCGAACAGGCGGCCGCTCCCGGCTGGCCCATAAGAGTCACTGGGTAGGCTCACAAGGGTGACCACGACCTCCGCGCCCAGGGCGGCCGCGCCGTCCCCCTTCCGACGTATCGTCACGATCACGCTGGCGGTGATCGCCGCTCTCGTCGTCGCGTTCTTCGCGTTCTCGAACCTCTACGCCGAGTACCTCTGGTTCGACCAGCTCGGCTTCGAGAGCGTGCTGACGACGCAGTGGCTCGCACGAGTGGTGATGTTCGTCATCGGCTTCGTCGGCATGGCTGTGCCGGTCTGGCTCGCGATCTTCCTCGCGTACCGGCTGCGTCCCGTTTACGCGCGGCTGAGCTCGCAGCTCGACCGCTACCAGGAGGTCGTCGAGCCGCTGCGCCGCCTGGCGATGTGGGGCATCCCGGTCTTCTTCGGCTTCTTCGCCGGCTTCGCCGCGTCCGCCCAGTGGGAGACGACCTGGCTCTGGATCAGCGGCGTTCCCACGGGCCAGACCGACCCCGAGTTCGGCCTCGACACCGGCTTCTACATGTTCGCGATGCCGTTCTACTCGGCGCTGGCCGGCTACCTCTCGGCCGTCGTGCTGATCAGCCTCCTGATGACCGCGCTCGTGACCTACCTCTACGGGTCGGTGCGGATCGGTCAGGGCGAGCTGCGCATCTCCAAGGCCGCGCGCATCCAGCTCGCCGTCATCGCGGGCGTCTACCTGCTTGTGCAGTCGGCCAGCCTGTTCCTCGACCGCTTCAAGACCCTCGTCGAGGTCGACGGGCGCATCACCGGCCCCGCGTACACCGGCGTCAACGCGGTCATCCCCGGTCAGACGATCATGGCCGTCGTGGCCGCGCTCGTGGCCATCCTGTTCTTCGTCACCGCCGTCATCGGGCGCTGGCGCTACCCGCTCATCGCGACCGCGCTGCTCGTGGTGACCTCGCTCGTCGTGGGCGTCGGCTACCCGTGGGCGGTGCAGACGTTCCAGGTGCGACCGAACGAGCGCGAGCTCGAGATGGACTACTTCCAGCGCAACGTCGACGGCACCCGCGCGGCGTACGCGCTCGACGGGATCGAGAAGACCGAGTTCAGCGCCGAGACCGAGGTCGAGGCGGGGCAGCTGCGCGACGACGCCGACACCACCGCGTCGCTGCGCCTGATGGACCCGGCGATCATCAGCCCGACGGTGCGCCAGCTTCAGCAGTACCGGCCGTACTACGGCTTCGCCGACTCGCTCGACGTCGACCGGTACGAGATCGACGGTGAGACGCAGGACACGGTTGTCACCGTGCGCGAACTGGATCAGGCGGGCCTGGATGCCGGCGCGCAGACCTGGCAGAACACCACCATGGTCTACACCCACGGCTATGGTCTCGTCGCGGCGAAGGGCAACGAGCGCACAAACGAGGGCGAGCCCGTGTTCATCGAGGGGAGCATCCCCTCGGCGGGCTTCCTGACGGAGCTCGACTACGAGCCGCGGGTGTACTTCGGCGAGAACTCGCCGCTCTACTCGATCGTGGGCGCGCCGGAGGGCACCGACCCCCTCGAGCTCGACTACCCGCGCGGCCAGGACGGCGCGACGGAGACGCGCACGACCTTCGAGGGCGACGGCGGGCCGAACATCGGCAACTTCTTCCACAAGCTGCTGTACGCGATGAAGTTCCAGTCGGAGCAGATCCTGTTCTCGGACAACGTGAACTCGGAGTCGCAGATCCTCTACGACCGCGACCCCAAGACGCGCGTGCAGAAGGTCGCCCCGTACCTCACGGTCGACAGCGACCCGTACCCGAGCGTCGTGGACGGCCGGATCGTGTGGATCGTCGACGCGTACACGACGAGCGCGACGTACCCGTACTCGTCGGGCGTGAGCCTGTCGAGCGCGATCAGCGACTCGACCAACCCGCAGCCGAACCTGCGGATCGACGACATCAACTACATCCGCAACTCGGTCAAGGCCACCGTCGATGCGTACGACGGCAAGGTGACGCTGTACGCCTGGGATGAGCAGGATCCGGTGCTGCAGGCCTGGCAGAAGGTCTACCCCTCCACGGTTGAGCCGATCAGCGAGATGTCAGGCGAGCTGATGAGCCACGTGCGCTACCCGACCGACCTGTTCAAGGTGCAGCGGGCGATGCTCGGCACGTACCACGTCGACACGGCGAGCCAGTTCTACCAGCGTGACAACGCCTGGACGACGCCCGCCGATCCGGCGAACAACGAGGTGCTGCAGCCGCCGTACTACCTGTCGATGCGGATGCCAGGGCAGGACGAGCCGACCTTCTCGATGTTCACGACCTTCATCCCGGGAGGCGGCCAGCGCGACGTGCTGATGGGATACCTGTCCGTGGATTCGGATGCCGGTGCCGAGGCGGGGACGAAGCGCGAGGACTACGGCAAGCTGCGGCTGCTGGAGATCTCGGCCGACACGACGGTGCCCGGACCGGGCCAGGTGCAGAACTCGTTCAACACGGATACCGTGATCGCCGATCAACTGAACGTGCTCAAGATCGGAAACTCGGATGTCCGCCTGGGCAACCTGCTGACCCTTCCGGTCGGCGGCGGTCTGCTCTACGTGCAGCCGGTCTTCGTCCAGTCGACCGGCGGTGGCACGAGCTTCCCGCTGCTGCGCAAGGTGCTGGTCGCGTTCGGTGACCAGCTCGCCTTCGAGGACACGCTTGCCGAGGCGCTCGACTCGCTGTTCGAGGGCGACTCGGGCGCGCCGACCGGCGACGACGGCGTGACGCCGGTGGAGCCGGGGGAGGAGCCCACCCCGGGCGCCACCACGCCGCCGACGGAGCAGCCGGGCACCACGCCGCCGGCCGAGGGCGACGCCTACGCGCAGGCCCTCGAGGCAGTGCAGACGGCGCTCGACGAGAAGCGGGCGGCCCTCGAAGCCGACGACCTGGTCGCCTACGCCGAGGCCGACAACGCGCTCACCGACGCGGTCGAGCGGCTGCTGGAGCTCGAGCAGCAGCAGTAAGTCTGCGACGCGTCTCAGCGACGGGGCAGGATGGATCCGCGAGGATCGTCCTGTCCCCTTCGCGTGCCCAGGCGAATGCCGGATGAACGTCGGATGACACGCCCGGGACGCGCGGGTGTCGGCCCCGATTGGCCAGCCGTTCTATGCCGTGCTAGAGTTATCTCTTGTGCCGCGGGGTGGAGCAGCTCGGTAGCTCGCTGGGCTCATAACCCAGAGGTCGTAGGTTCAAATCCTGCCCCCGCAACAAAATGAAGGCCCGGAATCGCATGGTTCCGGGCCTTCTGCTTTGCCTGCGCGGGAGCGACCGACGTTTACGCTCCGGAGGCAACCGGTGGACCGTAGCGCGCGTGAATCAATGCTGTTTCACGGGCTGACGCGCGCGTGGACGGACGACCTCGCTGCACCCCGACCTGGATGGACGTGACGCACCGAGGAAGGCGCTGCGCCCGAACGCGATCGCCGCGGCGGAGGCTGAGTTCCGCCCCCCGTGCGAGTGCCTGGAAGATCTCATCGCAGAGCCCGCGTCGTGGGGCGCACATCGGCACGAGTAGGCGATGTAGATGAGCGCTGCAGGGCGCGGGCAAGCGGTGGGCGAGCGACGCTGTCGGCGCCGCGTACGGCCATCTCCTCGGGTCCGGCTGCCGAGCCTCTCCCGGGTTTAGAGATTGGAGTTCATTCGGTCGGGGCGGGCCAGATCCTGCCGACGACCGGTTTCCGCGGCTTGTGTGATCGCATCGAGCACCCGGTGGCGTTCGAGCGCGACCGCGAAATCCGGGGCCTCGGCGGTTCCGTCGCGAAGGCCGACAGCGAACTGAGCATAGAGGCGAGCAACCCCCGCCGCGGGTGCGTCGAGTTGGAGGTCGGGAGCCGCGTAACCAGGCGGCGCCTGAAGCACTCGGGCGGGCTCGCTGCCGCGGCGCAGTGTGATGGTGAGATCGGTGAAATGGATGTAGCCCGACGCCGACTCCACACGCAGGCTGCCCTCGGTCCCTTGGACTTCCCACACCGTCGCCGTGCCGGCAGGGTGCCCGGCACTGTAATGCAGCGACGTGACGACCCCGCCTTCGAGAACGCCGGCGACGACGATCTCGTCGGGCGCGTCCTTCGGCAACGGCGCACCATCGGAGAGACGGACGCCGTCACCGCGCTGATTGGCGACGACGGCGGACACACTCTCGAACGTGCCGAGCACGCGCGCGAGCGGTTCGAGTCCGTGGCCGAGCATGATGCTCAGAAGCGTCGCGCCGTGCTCCGCCTGAGCCATGTACTCGAGCGACGGGTCGTATCGGCCGAACCACATGTCGTCGGTCAGGTGCGCTCGGATGCTCGTGCTTAGTGGTTTGCCGATCACGCCCTGCGCGATCAGGTCGCGAAGGAAGCGGATCGGCGGGTGCAGGCCGCCCTGCAGCCCGACGACCGTCCGCAGCCCCTTCTGGCGGGCGAGCCGCTCGAGCTCTTCCGCTTCCGCCAGGTTTCGCGCGAGCGGCCATTCGGCGTAGACCATCTTGCCCGCGGCCAGCGCGTCGGTGACGATCCGCCTGTGGTCGGGCACCTTGACCGCCACCACCACCAGGTCGACCTCCGGCCGCACGACTAGAGCCTCGTGCGTGTCGAAGGCGAGATCGGCGCCGAGCCGACGAGCGGTCGCACTCGCACTCTCCATACGCGTCGTGCTGACGGCGCGGATCTGGAACGCATCGAGCGCTCGCAGCGCCGGCACGTGAGCGATTCCACCCCAGCCCCGGTCGGCACTGGCCCCGACGAGGCCGACGCCGATCCGGGTCCCTGCTGAATTCGTCATATCGATACTCCTGCCTGGTGCTGATGAATGAATGGGCACCCGGGCTCACAGACGCAGGCGGCCGACTTCGTCGTTCGCACGGAGGCCGTGGGGGTGTGAACCCGAGTGCCCGAGGTGGAGGTGTTACGCCTGAGCCCAGTGCGCCTCGAGTTCGCGCGCGACATCGGCGGGACGCTCGATCATCGGCCAGTGCGAGCTGCGCAGCTTGAAGACGGCACGTGCGCGTGTGGCATTTCCGAGCTCATCGGCGAAACGGTGAGGAAGGAAGGGATCATCCAGACCCCAGATCACCAGCGCCGGCGCGGTCACATCGCTCAAGCCGGGCTTCCACTCTGCCCCGACCTCGATCGCGGAACGGTAGAGGGCGAGGATGCTCGCCCTCATCGTGGCATCGAGATGCCGGACCGATTCTTCTGCCGCGTCGCGCGGCATCTGCGCTTCGTGGAGGCTGGCGGCGAACTCCGCGAGGTCGAGGTCCGCCATCCACTGCTCGCCTTCGCCCGGCGTTTGCCAGATCTTGGCGAGATAGTGCCACGGGTACTCGGGATCGATGGGCCCGCTGATGCCTGTCCAGGTCCGCACCAGATCCGGCCGGACAGATGCGAGACGGCCCGTGAGCAGAGACCCCCAGTCATGACCGACGAGGTCGACGGGTTCGCCGATCTCTTCGATCTTCTTGATGAGCCAATCGAGATACTCCTCTTTCGTCGACGTGAATCCTGCGGGGAGGGGTACGCCGAACCCGGGGAGATCGATCGTCACGATGTCTTCGCGTCGAAGGTGGGAACGGACGGTGTCCCAGAGCCGGTGAGTGTCGGGTACACCGTGGACGAGAACTGCAGGCATTTCGGATTCTCCAATTGATTGTTGTCGTGGTCGGATGGCCGGTCGGCCGGGTCAGGGAAGGATGATGACTTTGCCGTGGGTGTGGCCCGTGGCGACGAGACGGTGGGCGTCCGCGGCCTTGGCGAGTGGGAAGCTCCGGCCGACCCGCGCGGTCCATGCACCCGCGGCGATCAGGTCCAGCGCCTCCTGGACAGGGCGGTGGTCGCGGTTGCCGCTGCCTCCGGGACTGAACGCAACGTCGTGCTTTGCGGCATCGCGGTCGGCGAGAGTCACGACCCGCTCGGGGCTGCCGAGGACTTCGATGAGAGCGGGCAGGAGCCCCTTCCCGGCCGTGTCCAGTGCGGCGTCGACTCCGTCCGGAGCGGCGGCACGGATGCGGGCGACGAGGCCTGGCCCGTGAGCGACCGGGATCGCACCGAGACTCTCGACGAAGTCGGCGTTCGAGGTGCCGGCGACACCGATCACCGTCACACCGCGGTGTCTCGCGAACTGTACGGCGGCGCTGCCCAACGCGCCGCTCGCACCAGTGACGACGAGCGTGTCGCCCGGGTGGAGGTTCAGCAGCCCGAGCGCCCGCGCCGCGTTGTCGGCACCGATGACCGTCGCCGCGGCCTGCTCGAAGGAGACCCCGTCGGGTATGGTCGCATAGTTGCTGCTCACCGTGTATTCGGCGTAGGAGCCCTGGGTGGCGGAGTCCGGCCACCCAGCGACGCGCTCGCCGACCAGGCTCTCATCCACGCCCGGGCCGACGCCCTCGACGACGCCGGCGAACTCGAATCCGATGATGGCGGGAGCGCGCAGGCGGAATGCGCCGGCACGCGCGAGAATCTCTGCCGGGTTCACCCCGGCAGCGTGGACCCTCACCAGTACCTGAGCGCGACCTGGCGTCGGCTGCGGCGCCTCCGCGACGCGCAGCACCGAGGGATCCCCGAACGAGGTGATGACGGCAGCTTTCATGACGATTCTTCTCTTTCATGCATCGAAACGGCGGCGTATAGAACGGGCATTCAGGACCGTTCGGTACACATCTAACATGCGCGGGCAGAGTTTTATTCGCAAGCCCTCGAGTGTGCTGCCCGGCGCGACAGCCTGGGATGTCAGTCCTGCGTAGCTGCGCGGCTGTCGGCTCGCGCGATCTCGATTGCCCGAGCCATGACATCGCGCTGTGCGGGGTTGTACAGCGCGACCATCGCCTCGGCCATCGCAGCCTGCGCGGCGTCCAGCGGCACGCTTACGCGCTCGGAAGGATCTGTAAGCCACGGGTACTGGCGGAACACCAGCGCCAGTTCGGGGGCGAAACGCACTGCCAGGCGGACTCGGGTGGCCTCGTCCGCGTCTGGTGGGAGAGCGTCGAATTCCTCACTCGCCCCATCCGAGTGGTCCGGCTCGTCGAGGAGCATCTGCCGCATATCCGCCAAGGCACGACTGTCATACAGTGTTGTCGACAGGAGGATCGCCGCTTTCTCGGCAGATGACAGTCGGTCAGCGACGTCTTCGAACTGGAGGGGGAGCCACGCGGCGAAGTCACCCTTGAGAATCACGCTGATATCCGAACGCATCCTCTGCAGTCGCTGGATCTGGATGTCGAGCCCTGCGTCGATCGCTCTCAAGGTTTCCGGCGGTCGCTCATCCGACGCCACTTGTTCGATTCGGTCCAGGGGCACGCCGATATCGCGCAACCGCCGGATCTGCAGCAGTCGCAGCAGATGCGTCGCTTCGTAGCTCTTGTATCCGTTGGAGCGACGCTCGGGGTGCTCCAGCAGCCCAAGGCGGTGATAGTGGCGGATGGTGTTGACGGTCGTTCCCGCGAGCGTGGCGAGCTCGGTCGTGCTCCACGGCATGACCCGATTATCGTGGGTTCCCCGCTCGCGGGGCGCGATCTGGATCATCCGTCGGCCCCTGCCAGTGCACACTCGGCGTCGCGAGCTGGTACCTCCAGGTCTATCAGGTAGGCAGCGACCGCCGCTTCCACGCAGTTGTTGGCTGCCAGCAGTGCCCCGTGCTGGTCCCCCTCGACGGTCAGCAGCGATCCGCCGAGAGTTTCCGCGAGTCGGATGCCGCCGGCGTGCGGTGTCGCGGGGTCACCGGTCACCGACACCGTGAGCGTCGGGGGAAGACCGCGAATCCCGTCGGCGTACGGGAAGCCCAGCGTTGGTTCGACGGGCCACCCTTCGCAGAGGTCCGACGTCTCAAGGATCGGGGTCCCGGGGTCCAGGAAAGGAGCGGCGTCGAGGGCGGCACGCTCCAGCTCGGCGAGCTCCGCCGGGGTGAAGCGGTCCTCGTCCAGGCAGTTGATCGCCAGGGTCGCTTCAGTGCTGTTGTCGTAGGTGCCTTCCGGGGTTCGACCGAGGTAGAAGTCCCTGAGCCCGAGCATGATGGTGCCGTCTCCTTGGGCGAGCTCGAAAAGTCCCTGGCTCATCACCGGCCAGGTCGCGGAGCTGTAGAGACCTGTCACCATCGCGTCGCTCACATCGGCGAAGGTGAGTTCGCGGCCGGAGGTCGTCAGGAGCGGGGAGTCGACGAGCGGGCGCGTCAGTTGCTGATACTCCTCGGTCGCCGTTGCGGGGTCGTCGCCGATTACGCAGGCGCCTTGCTGGGCGCAGAAGGCTGCGAACTGTTCGAACGACTCTTGGAAGCCCGCCCACTGCTGCACGCGGCGCTCCAGAGTGGTCGCGTGCGGATCGAGCGCGCCATCCAACACGAGGGCGCGCACGTTCTCGGGATACATCTCGGCGTACACCGCGCCCAGCCTCGTGCCGTAGCTCGAACCCGCGAAGGACAGTGACGTGTCACCGAGTACCGCGCGGATGACGTCCATGTCCCGCGCCACGTCGCGGGTGCCGAGGTGCGCCAACGCCTCCTCGCCGCCTACGCTCTCGGCGCACGCCTCCACGAGTGGGCGCACACCCGAGTACGACAACTGGCTCGCGCTGCCCGCCCCGGCATCGCGTTCGGCGTCACTGTAGCAATCGAGCGCGGGCACGGTCGCCCCGGTGCCGCGTGGATCGAAGCCGACGATGTCGAACCGCTCGGTCAGCGCGTTATCGACCCAGACATCAGCGAGCTGAGCTGCGTAGCCCACGCCCGGGAAGCCCGGCCCGCCCGGGTTAACCACGAGTGAACCGATCCGGGCGTCGCCGCGCGCAGGCACTCGAAATACCGCGATCTGCGCCAATGCCGCATCAGGGTCTTCGTAGTCCAGCGGCACCTCGACATGTCCGCACTCGCCCACGATGACGTTCTCGGGGACGTGTCCGGGCAACTCGCAGGGTTCGAGATCCAGCCGCTGTTCGTAGAACCGCTCGAGCCCGCCACCCTCCGACGCTTCCGACGGGGGTGGGGCCGCCGGGGCGCACGCAGTGGCGACGAAGACAACCGACACCACGGCGGCGAGTATCCCGTACAGGCGGCGCCGAGACGCTCGGCGAGGGGAGTGTTCGCTCATGACGTCCAGACCACACCCTGTCTTCGCCACAGGGTCAAGCGGATCTCCCCCTCGCGTCAACTGCTGCTGTGACGGGGCACCATCCCCGTCTAGAGGACGATGTCAGCGCAGGTTCCCGTCCGACCCATGTAGTTGAATCGCACGTCGAGGCTCCCATGCTCGCGCTCCCGCGCGCGAAGAACGCCGCGCCTGTTCCTAGTCACCGAATCCACGGCGACCCCCGGGAGCTGTTTCGACTAGGTCGGGCGTGACGACTTGCGCCCCTCCGCACGCAGCCGGGTGACCGCGAGATGACCGCTCTCGCTGCCTGCCCCCGCGCCCCTGAGGCGCGATACGGCGGAGTTCGCTGTCGTCGCGAGCCGGTCGGACCGTGCATACCGCCGGGAATGCCGCCCCTCCCGCCTCCGTTCGGACGGGTGGTGACACGGTGTCACTACCGGGAGGGACTGCCTGCCCCGGAGGCTCGATAGATGAAAGCTCTCGATCTGGTGCTCAACGCGCTCATCGTCCTCTCCGCGACCGTGTTCCTCGCGTATCTAGGACTGCTCTATGATTTCGGCCTCTTCACCACGCTCCCGGAATGGATCACACGCCCGTTCCTGGATCTTCCGGTGCTGCAGTACGTTGCCCTGGGCGCGCTCATCGGCGCGATGGTCGCGAAGATCCCCGTTAGGACGGCGATCCGACGGCAGCATCTGGGAGAGGAGCCCTGGTGATCGAAAGCGAAAGGCCGACCGATTCGCGGGCGATCGCAAGGATGCGGCGGATGGTGGTCGGTTCCGCCATCCTCGCGATCGCCCCGCTGTCGGTGATCGGCGTCGTCCTCACCAGCACATCCTGGTGGGAGGCGCTGTTCGTCGGACTCACCCTGGCGTTCACCACGACGCTGCTGAAGGAGTGGCGGCTCGACGGGTACGCCCCGCGCGCCGTGTTCCTCTTCGTCTTCGCCGGAGCGACTTATCTATACGGGGCGTTTATGGCGAACAGTCCCATCAGCTTCATGCCCTTCGCCCTGGTGGGCGCCCTGCTCGTCATGAAGGCTAGAAGGCACCGCCTGATCGCCTCCCTCCTGCTGGCGCTGGTCGTGGCGGGGTTCGGTGCGGTGTCCCTTCTGACGCATATGCCGACACCTACCCTCGTCATCCAGTTCGTCGTCGTGCCGGCGGCTGGGACGCTCTACATCGTCGCGGTGGTCTTCGTCGGCGAACTCGCCTGGCAGCTCGTGCGCGAGGCCGAGCGCGCCAAAGTGATCGAATCGGCGCTTGCTGTGGCGGAGGAGCGGGTGCGCTTCGCGGGCGACCTGCACGATATCCAAGGGCAGTCGCTGCATGTCATCAAACTGAAGGCGACGCTCGCCCGTCGATTGTTGGAGGACGATCCGCACCGCGCGGCGGGAGAGCTCGCCGAGATCCGTCGGCTGGTCGATGACACCGTCGCCAAGACGCGCGAACTCACTCATGCCCGCTACGAGATTGACCTCGTTGCCGAGCTCGAGAACACGCGGGCCCTCGCCGAGGCATCCGGTATGAGCGTGTCGATCCGCACCGAGCTGGACCGTTCCTCCCGTCCCCACTCGCTCCTGGCACACACGCTCCGTGAGGCCACGACCAACCTCCTGCGTCACGCGGAGCCGTCGTGGGTGACCATCACCGCCAGCGCCGCCGACGTCGAGATCAAGAACGACGGCGCTCTTGCCGCGAGCGAGATCCGTGCACGAGGACTCGCGCGACTCCAACGGCGGATCCAAGCCGTCGGCGGCGCGCTCGACTTCTCGCGGCAGGACGACATCTTCACCGTCCGTGCGCGAATCCCTGCGCGCGGCAGGGCCGCATCGATCGCATACGAGGGCCGGGTTGGAGAACGACGATGAGCAGCGGCGACAGTATCCGTGTGGTCCTCGCCGACGACGAGCAGCTTCTGCGATACACGCTGGGCGCGCTCCTGACGCTCGACGGCTCGATCGCCATCGTCGGTCAGGCGTCGGACGGCGCCGAGGCAGTGACCGTCGCCGTCCGCGAGCGGCCTGACGTGCTGGTGATCGATCTCGAGATGCCCGGTACTGACGGTCTGCACGCGGTCGAGTCGATTCGGCGCCAGGTGCCGGAACAGAAGATCCTGATGCTGACGCGACACGCGCGACCGGGGGTCCTTCGGCGAGCGCTGAAAGCGGGGGTGCGCGGCTTCATGAGCAAATCTGCCGATCCTGAACTCATCGGCGACGTCATTCACCGGTTGCACGAGGGCGGCCGATGGGTCGACCACGACGTCCTCGAGGCGTCCATGATCGATGACTCACCACTCTCGGATCGGGAGCTCGATGCGCTCCGGGTGACGCTGGAGGGGTACTCGGTAAGGGAGATCGCTGCGCGACTGCATCTGGCTCCCGGCACCGTGCGCAACTACCTTTCGAGCGCCATGCAGAAGACGCACAGCGCAACGCGACAGGACGCCGCGCGTCATGCCCGGTCGCGCGGCTGGCTCTGAGATGGCATGTGACACGGTGTCACTCGTCCTGGTGACACCGGCGCACTACCTCGCACCGAGCAGCCGGAGTGCACTGGATGCATGACCACTTCAGTGCCCATAAACGATCTTCCTCCGCGCGTGCGTCTCTTGCGTCGTCCCTTCCGGGTGGTGCGTGAGAATCTGCGCGTCTACCTCATTCTCAACGCGGCTGCATACGGACTGACGCTCATCGGGTTGGTCCTCGGGCTGATCTTCCCCGATCTCGTCGCACAGGAGGCCGCCGGCTTGGAAGCAGACGGAACTGGCGAGCTCGTCCGCGGGCTCGTCACCAACCCCGCGCTGTTCGCGCTGGCAATCCTCGGCGTGAACCTGTTCGGCCTCAGTGCCCTGACCATCGTCCTACCCTCGCTCATCGTGCCGTTCGCGGGGCTCGCCTTCTTCGGCTACTGGGCCGTGACGACCGGGATCACCATCGCCCCCCAATCGGAGGGCGAATGGATCCTCTTCATCCCGCACTCCCTCACCCTCGTGATCGAGCTGCAGGCATACATCCTGTTCCTTCTCGGCGCCTTCCTGATCGGCAAGCACTGGCTCTTCCCGCGCACTGCCGGGGTAGAAACCCGGCGCCGAGGGTACCTCCGCGGCCTGCAGAAGCTTGGACTTCTGGCGCTCCCCGCGCTCGTGCTCCTCATCATCGGCGCCCTCTGGGAGGCGTACTCCCTCAGCTTCCTGCTGGGCGGGCTCGTGTAGTTGGAGCCCGGAGTCGCGTGCACCTGCGTCGACGCCTGGGGCTCGTCGACGCAGGTCATCGACGCACCCGTCGCTTTCGGTTTCGTCGCGGGCGGCTCGGCGGCATTCGTCACCTCAGCTGTGCTCACCAACGGCGGCATGAACGTCTGGAAAATCCGCGTCATCCGGACTGTCTGGTCCGTAACGGGGCATAATTACTACCATGCCCGTATCGCAGACCAAGCTGGGGCGACCTCGCGAGTTCGATCCCGACTATGCCCTGGAACAAGCCATGAGGGTGTTCTGGGCCAAGGGATATGAAGGGGCGAGCCTGACGGACCTGACTGAGGCGATGGGCATCACTCGCAGCAGCATGTATGCGGCGTTCGGGAACAAGGACGAGCTGTTCCAGCGAGTGGTCGAGCGGTACACAGAAGGCCCAGCCTCCTACGGAATCCGTGCACTTTCCGAGCCGACCGCACGCCAAGTGGCCCAGTCCATTCTTCGCGGCGCTGCCGCTGCCAGCACACGTCGCGAGACGCCCCACGGATGCCTGGGCGTCCAGGCTGCGCTGTCGGCCGGCGACAACGGACTCACTGCCCAGAAGGTCCTCATCGACTGGCGCCAGGATGCCACTGCGCGCCTCGAGTCCCGATTTCTGCGTGCGCAGGCCGAGGGCGACCTGCCGGAGACCGAGGACCCACGCACGCTGGCGAGCTACATCACGACGGTCGCGTACGGCATCGCCGTTCAAGCGGCGACGGGAATGAGCGAGGCGGAACTGCGCCGGGTGGCTGATCTGGCGATGAAAGCGGCGTCCTGGTCCCACGACTGACACAGCGAACTTCACGACCGTCTTCATCGGTGCGTTAGGTGTCACCACCGAGTCGGCTCGACAACAGTGTGCGGGCCGCCGCCGTGGCCGCCCGCACCCTGCCGAAGTGTTCTACTGTCGCTGCCCGCTACGGGCCGCTTCCTCCACCCGCGCGACGAGCTGCCTGTTGTGCAGCGCGTGAGCGAAGCCCGGCGTCACAAAGGTGCCCTCGTCGATATCTCGCGCGAGACTCGCGTACACCTCTCCCACGTTGATCGCGGCACCCGTCCAGAACTCCGCGGCGGTGGGACCGACACCGGACGAAGCCGGCGCATCGGGTGCGTCGAACGCAACGCTTGCCGAAAGGATGAGATCGCCGACCTGGACACCGCCGGGATGGTTGCCCTCGAGCTTCACCCACCCTTCTGCACCACGCACCTCCAGCGTGAACCGGGAGTCCTCCATCGCCACACCCGCGAGCACCTGCACCGACACGGGAGCGCCGGAACTCGTCTTGGCGATGAGATCGATGTGATCGTCGACCTCACGTTCTGACGTCTCACCGGAGTCGGTGAGCGCTACCTGCGGCCAGAGCCTCTCCGTCCGCGCATCCACCTCGGTGATGTGTCCGAGGACGGTCTCGATGACGTCCAGCACGTGCGCGGTCGTGATCGTGAGGAAACTGGCCCCTGCTTGCTGCTTGTTGAAGTAGTCGTAGGTCGAGATAGACTTCGGGCCATAGCCGAACGTCGTGGCGTGAACACGGGCCGAGAGAACACGCCCGACGGCACCCTTGGCGATGATCTCCGCCGCACGTCGCACCGAGGGGTTCAGGCTGCCCTGCAGACCGATCGCCGTGTGCTGAGTCCCCACGGCCGCGGCCATCTCCTCCGTCTCACGGAGGTTCGCGCCGAGGGGAGATTCCGAGTAGACGGCCTTTCCCGCGGCGAGGGCCGCCATCACGAGATCTCGGTGGGCAGGCACCTTCACGGCGACCGTGACGAGGTCGACATCGGGGTCGGCGATGAGGGCGTAGGGGTCAGCGAACCACCGCCGTGCGCCAAATACCTCCGCGGCGCGCTTCGCCGATTCCTCGCGTCGTGTCGCCACGGCCTCCAACACGAACCGCGGCTGGGCCGCGATGGCGGGGATGTGCGACGCCCCGGCCCAGCTCGCCGCGGTGTCGGCGCCGATGATTCCGACTCTGATGGTGTTTTTGCTCATGATCTTCCATTCGATGCGTGGTCAGGATTATGTTTCGTTTAGTCCAAAACGGGTGCGTCTGCCGCCGCCGGTCATCGTGCGGGCCGATGAGCGGACGGGGCGCCGACCCGATACGGAGCTCGATGGTCAGCGATCGATCGCGGCCATGTCGGCCGCCGAATGACGCTCACCCTCGGGTCGGGGGAGCGCGTCGAGCCGGGCGAGTTGACCGGGTGAGAGCTCGAGGGCATCCGCGGCGAGGTTCTCCTCGAGCCGGGCGATTCTGGTGGTGCCTGGAATTGGTGCGAGCATAGGGCCGCGGGCCAGCAACCACGCGAGAGCCACCTGAGCCGGAGTAGCGTGCGATTCGAGTGCGACTGCTTGCACCTCATCGAGGATCGCGAGATTTCTCTTCAGGTTATCGCCGGTGAAGCGGGGGTTGCTCCTGCGCCAGTCGTCAGGTGCCAGGCCGTCGAGCGTGCGGATGCCGCCCGCCAGGAAGCCGTGGCCGAGCGGTGAGTACGGGACGAGTCCCGCGCCCAGCTCCTTGAGGGTGGGCAGCAGCTCGTCCTCCACATCCCTCGTCCAAAGCGAGTACTCGGTCTGTACAGCGGTCACGGGGTGCACCCCGTGCGCTCGCCGCACCGTGTCGGCACTGGCCTCCGAGAGGCCGAGATGGCGGACCTTGCCCTCCGCGACGAGCTCTGAGAGCGCGCCGAACGTCTCCTCGATCGGCGTGTTCGGGTCGACGCGATGCTGGTAGTACAGGTCGATGACGTCGGTGCGCAGCCGACGCAATGAGCCTTCTACGGCGATCCGCACGTTCTGCGGCGAGCTGTCGGGAGCCGGTCGGCCGGTGTGCGAGATCAGCCCGAACTTAGTCGCGATTACCGCGCGCTCGCGGCGTCCCTGCAGTGCTTTGCCGAGCAGCTCCTCGTTCACGAAGGGGCCGTACACCTCAGCGGTGTCGAACATCGTGACGCCGAGATCCATCGCGCGGTGGATCGTGCTCACATGCTGTGCTTCTGAGCCACCTGCGCCGGTGTAGAAGGCTGACATGCCCATCACGCCGAGGCCCAGCCGCGGTACTTCGAGCGGCCCGAGGTGCGCTGTCTTCATTTCGTTCATCCATCCGTCTCTCGACACGATCCTTCATCCGCCGCGTTCTGTATCGAATGGTACACAAACGTGGCGTCCGTGGGTGCCGCCCGGATCAGTCAAGGCGGTGTTCCTACAACCGGGTCAAAATCCAACGAAGGGACGAGGAGTAGGGGTGCTCCGCGGTGATGGCCCGTCATTCGTGAGGATGGCGAGACGCAGGCGGGGTTCAGCCAGGTACGCCAGGAGCGGCACCATGCGTTGTGGCCGGGATGGATGACCGCCCGCTCGCAGCGGAGCGTTCCCCGCCAGATGCCTCCCGAAGAGCCACGCGATGACCGTCGCTACGTCCGGAACAACACGCTCGAAGACGTCGAGTTCCCCCGACATCTCTGGACGGTCCCTCGCACGTCGACAGGGGGAGCGAGACGTGACCGCTGGGCGTTCGCACCCCGACGGCTGCTCGAGCAGACCGACGATGCGGTGGTGGCCATCGCCACGGGATCTCGCCTGGTCCTGCTCACGGTGTCACACCGGACTCCGAGTCAGCCACTCCTGACCTCGGTCACGTCTATGCCGCGCTGTAGAACAGCGTCATCGGTGTCAAAGGTGACGCGAGGCGGGGGCGCGGCCATCGCGCGGCTAACCTTCTACATCGTCGACTGGGTCCGACCCGCCGACTACGATCACCGGCGTTCCCGTCCTCGCACCGGAGCTCCTCGTCCAGATCGGAGCCGCGGCGATCATCGACCGAACGGGATACGCCCCGGGAATTCTGTACCGGTTGGCATAGTTCACGTGCGAGAGCCGGTCGGCTCATCGCGAACCGGTGACGCGGCCTGAGCGGCTTGACCGTGTGCTGGGAGCTGAGTGCCAGATACGAGCATCTGCGTTTGAGAGGAAGATGACGTGGCCTGGAGCACGCGCGAACTGGCCAAGCTTGCTGGGACGACGGTGAACACCGTCCGTCATTACCACAGGCTGGGCCTGCTGGAAGAGCCCGCCCGAGAGAACAACGGCTACAAGCAGTACGAGGTCCGTCACCTGGTGCGCCTGCTGCGCATCCGCCGGTTGAGCGGCCTCGGCGTGCCGCTCGGGCAGATCGGCGAAGTGGGAGCCGGCGGTGAGACGACGCTCCTTGCGTTGCGGGAGTTGGATGACGAACTCGCGGCGAACATCGACCGGCTGGAGAAGGCGCGGGCCGACATCGCCGCGATCGTCCGCGCGCGAGCCCCCGCGGACGTGCCCGCGGGATTCGAGTCGGTGGCTTTCCGACTCTCGCAAGCGGACAGCTCGATGATCCACCTGTACACGCAGCCGTACGACGAAGCGGCACTGGCGGACGTGCGGACTATGGTCGAGCAGTCGCCGAAGGACATCGATGACGAGTTAAACGCGCTCGCCGTTGACGCCGACGAGATGATGCGCCAGGAGCTGGCGGAGAGGCTCGCTCCGGACCTGGCCCGGAGCTTGCATGAGTTTCCGTGGCTGCGCGACCCGGTCGGGAACCTCCGCAAGAGCATGGATGTGACCGCCGAGACCTTCGTCGAAGCGCTGGTCGAGCTGTATCACCATGCGCAGCTCGACGTGCTCGCCCGCGCGAGCCTGATCGCCAGCGAGTTCCTGAGCACTTCGAGTGATACGGACGATGGGCCCGTGCCTCCCAGCGCTTGACAATGTTCTGAGAACAGGCCCTCAGCTGGGATCAGGCCGACAGAAGTCGGCGATCACAGAGTGAGGAACAGCGTGAATCCTATCGAGGATCTGATTGCCGGCTTCCAGGCGCTTGTCGCCCAGGTGCCTGAGCTCGTCCAGCCGTTCATTGTGCTGCTCGCGGCAGCGATCCCCTTCATCGAGGGCGAGGGCGCATCTCCTATCGGCGTCGTGGGTGGGATCAGCCCGATCGTCGCGGGCATCGCGGCCGCGATCGGCAACTTTCTGGCCGTGCTCGTCGTCGTCCTAGTGAGCTCGCGGGCGCGATCCGCAGTAACGACACGTCGATCCGCACGCGCGTCAGTCAGCACGGTGTCCCAGGGAGCGGAGAACGGCGCGGTCATGACCATCGCCGAGATCGAGCAACGGGCGGCCAAGCCCGAATCCAAGGCGCGCATGCGCGTGCGCAGATGGATGGTCAGGTTCGGCGTGCCGGGCGCGAGCATCCTCGCGCCGCTCGCCATCCCGACGCATTTCACCGCGGCCATGCTCGTGGCCTCCGGTGCCGCTCGAGGGTGGGTGCTGCTGTGGCAGGCCGTATCGATTGTGCTATGGACTGCGTTGACCACGACCGTCGCATGGATCGCCCTGAACACCGTGCTCGTCGCATGAGCGGCGAGCCAACCACCGAACGGGGAAGTCATGACTGAGCGACATCACGCCGGGTTGGTCGTCCGGCTCGTGAGAATTTCGTGATGTCCGAGGTCGTCCACCAGCCGCAGGCGAGTCCTGCACCCTGGCAACCGATCCCGGCGATGAATGACTTGCGGAGCAGTGCATCCGAGATCCCACCATGGGTTCCGCGCCGGAGCCAGATCAGAGGTGTGGCGATATACCTGCTCAACGGCGTCATTGAACTGCGCCCCTCGCTGCCCGTCCCCGCCGATCAGGCTTGGTTCTGGGCTGCGCGCTGGCAGCAGCGCGAGCGCGAGATCGACGAGCACGTTGCGGCAGGTCGTGTCACCGTCCACGAGAACGGTGACGGCTTCCTGGCACACCTTGATGCGCTCGAGTCCGACGGGCTCGCCTGGCACCTCTGATCTCGACAGCGCAGCCGTGCTCGGGCCTGTCCCGGCGCAAGAAAGAACCCCGGAGGCTTCACCGCCCAAGTCGGGAGAGGCAGCGCAGCCTTGGTCACGTACATGAGCCCGCGCAGGTTGATGTCGACCATGCGGTCCCACTCCTCGAGCGGCGACTCGTCGGACGGGCCGTTGAGCATGACGCCGGCTGCGTTGACGAGAGTGTCGATGCGGCCGAGCTCCGACACGATGTTCTGAACGGCCCGCTCAGCCGCATCCGCATCGGTCAAGTCCGCGGCGACGACGAGCGCGGTGCCGCCCTCCTCGGGCTCGATGCCCTGGAGCAGACACATCTGCGTTCCCTCGTCGGCGTCGGGTCGCCCCCGCTTCCGCGCCCGAACGAGCACCGAACGGTGCACGTGCGCAAGGGCATCGCCAATCTCGTGAGGGCTATGGACCCACTTCCGGTGATCGTGCAGAACCGGCGCATGGACGTCCTCGCATGGAACCGCGCGGCGAAGGTCCTCCTCACCGACTTCGACGCTCTGCCGGCGCGCGAGCGAAACATCCTTCGGTGGCTCTTCCTCGATCCGACAACGCGGACCAGGTATCCCGACTGGGAAGACGTGGCCGGCCCGACCGTCGCCGCTCTCCGTGCCGCGCGCGATCCGCGGCGTCCCGACGAGTCCCTCGAGCGTCTGGTCGGTGAGCTGTCGGTTGCCTCCGAGGACTTCGCCCGACTGTGGGCGGGATACCGCCTTTACAAGCACGGCCACGGCGCCAAGCGGATCCACCACGAGTCCGTCGGCATCATGACCCTCAACTTCGAGACTCTCGACATTCCCGGATCAGAGGGCGACTTCATGTCGGTATACGCCGCCGACTTCGGATCGCCATCCGAGGAGAAACTGCGGATCCTTCTCAGCTGGGCCGAAAGCAGCTCGCCCCTCAAGGCAACGCACACAGGAGCCCCCGGCGACATCGCCGCCGGCGAGTGAAGCCAGGCGCTCGTGCTGAGCCCTGTGCTGTGCGCGCTCGTGTTCCTGGCCTCGTATACGACCCGAGCTACGCGCGCGACGTGCCGTCGGCGACATCCCTTTGGGCGCGCAGGCTGCACGGTGCGGGCGGAGGTGCCGACCTGTGCGGCGGGGTATCGGCACGCGTCTATCCGCCGGGTCGCACGAGTTGCTGTAGCACCCAGGCGTTGCCGTCGGGATCGGCGAAGCGCACGAATCGACCCCAGGGCTGATCGTCGACGCCCTCAGCCTCGACGCCGCGATCGCGCAGATATGCGAGAGCCTCGTCGGCGTCCTCGACCACGACCTGCACGTTTCGCATGCTTCCGGGAGCATCGTCAGTGATGCCGTCGCCGAAGCTGATCGAGCAGGCCGAACCGGGCGGCGTCACCTGCACGAATCGCAGCGAATCGTCCACTCGATGGTCGTGGTCCACGTTCCAGCCGAGCGTGTCGCCGTAGAACGTGACCGCGCGATCCGTGTCGGAGACGGGCACGAAGATGAGTTCGATCCGGAAGTCCATGGCGTCCTCGTTTCTCTCGCGGTTGACGTTACAAGGGGCCACGGACGAAGTCAGCAGCCGCGGACCCAAGCCCGCGCATTCACACGACAGGATCGGACCAGGATGATCGGGTGCGAGCCCGCGCGGACGAGAAGAGTTGACGCAGAAGGGGGACCGCATGATCGCGACTCTGAACCGGCTCTCGGCACTGATCGAGGAGACGCTCGACGACCAGCTCGATGTCTCCGCGTTCGCACGCACCGAGGGCACGACCGAGTACCACCTGCGCCGGATGTTCTCGGCGCTGGCGGGAATGCCGCTGTCGGAGTACATCCGGCGCCGCCGCATGACGCTCGCCGCGTCCGACGTGGTCGCGGGCGACGAGCTGCTCGACCTGGCCATTCGCTATGGCTACGGCTCGAGCGACGCGTTCGGCCGGGCGTTCCGCGCCGTCCACGGCGCCGGGCCGTCCGACGTGCGCCGCGACGGCGGTCCCCTTCGCGCACAACCGCAGCTCAGGTTCCGCCTGACCGTAGAAGGGACGACACCCATGGATGCACGACTGACCGAACGACCTGCCTTCCGGCTGATCGGCCACGCCACGCGCGTGCCGCTCATCCACGAGGGCGTGAACCCGCACATCCAGGCCCACGTCGCGGCGATCCCGATGGAGGAGCACCTGCGCCTGAAGGCCCTGAGCGACACCGAGCCGTCGGGACTGCTGCAGGTGACTGCCGACATCGACGACGACCGCGCCGAGGGGAGCGAGCTCACCTACCTGCACGGAGTCGCCGTCACCGCAGGGACGGCCGTGCCCGATGACCTGGATGTCGTCGAGGTCCGCGCCGGCATGTGGGCGGTGTTCCGCGGCAGTGGCGCCTACCCGGAGACGCTGCAGAGCACCTGGGCGGCGACCGCCACCGAGTGGTTCCCGTCGAACCCCTGGCGGCTGCGCCTCGGGCCCGAGATCGTCGCGATCCTCGATCGCGCCGACGATTTCCGCACCGCGACCTTCGAGCTCTGGGTGCCGATCGAGCGCGAATGATCCGAGCTCCGGGGCTGCATGGGTAGTTCACCCCCTGTCGGGGATCAGCGGACGGTGCGACCCTGGAGGGGCACGTCGGCATCCGGGGGGATGCGGGCGGGCCGGCCATCGGCCGTTCGGATCGTTACTCCGGGGGGAGCAAGCGATCCTCAGCCCGGGCCCACCGCGGACATCACGTCCCGGTCGGACCCGGGCTTCGCCGCTTCCTACGGCGTCCGAGTCCGCAAGGGGTTTGCCCGGGGCGCTTCGCCACCGGGAGGATGGACCCATGACCGGCGACCCCCGCGACCGAGCGCAGCCCGATGCCGTGCAGCTTGATCCTGCGCACCGCGACGAGACGCCCGCCGAGCGCTACGACCGCAACTGGAACGAGCTGCTCCAGGAGCTGCGCGTCCTGCAGACCGGCACGCAGATCCTCACCGGTTTCCTCCTCGCCCTCGCGTTCCAGCCGGCGTTCCTCGACCTGAGCGACGGGCAGCGGGTGTTCTATCTGATCCTCGTTGTGCTCTCGGCCGTCAGTGCCGTGATCGCCCTGGCACCGGTCGCCCTTCACCGCGCGCTGTTCGGGGAGGGCGCGAAGGGCACCACCGTCGCCTACGGGCACATCGCGATGGTGTCGGCGCTGATCATCGTCTCGGCGATGCTGGTCGGCGTCGTCGGGTTCGTCTTCGACGTCGTCGTCGGGCCTCTCGCCGCGTGGGTGACCGGCGGGGCGCTCGCCGTGTTCGTCATCCTGCTGTGGCTCGTCATGCCCTCGGTGCTGCGGGCGCGGCGCGAGAGGAGGACGCCGTGACCGGATCCGTCGGGATCGCCGTCGCGCAGTTCGCGCCGACAGCGGATGCGGAGGCGAACCGCGCCTCGATCCAGGCGCTCGCCGAGCGGGCCGCGTCCCGCGGCGCATCCGTCGTGCTCTTCCCGGAGTACTCCAGCTACTTCACCGATCCCTTCGACGCCACCCTCGCCGCGAACGCCGAGGACCTCGACGGCCCCTTCGTCCAGGCGCTCACGGCGACCGCGGGGCGCCTCGGGGTGCACGTCGTCGCCGGGCTCACCGAGCGCGCGGATGACGGGCGCGTGCGCAACACGGTCGTCGCGGTCGACGGATCCGGCCTCGTCGCGCGGTACCGCAAGCAGCACCTCTACGACGCGTTCGGGCAGCGCGAGTCCGACTGGATCGAGGCGGGCGCGCTGGACGAGCCGCAGACGTTCGAGGCCGGCGGCCTGCGATTCGGCCTGATGACCTGCTACGACCTGCGCTTCCCGGAGGTCGCCCGCACCCTGGCGGATGCCGGGGCGGACGTCGCGCTGGTGCCCGCGGAGTGGGTGCGCGGTCCGCTCAAGGAACATCACTGGACGACGCTGCTCACCGCCCGCGCGATCGAGAACACGATGTACGTCGCCGCCGCCGATCATCCGCCGACGCTCGGCGTCGGGCACTCGGCGGTGATCGATCCGCTCGGCGTGACGATCGCGGGCATCGGCACCGCGACGGATGTGGCGATCGGCTGGGCCGATCCCGACACCATCCGCAACGTCCGGCGGGTCAACCCCGCGCTCGCGCTGCGCCGGTACCGGGTGGTTCCGCGCTAGCGCCCCGCGAGGGACGCCAGCCGCGTCGCCGCCTCTTCGAGCACCTCGACGCGCTTGCAGGCGGCGAACCGGATCAGCGTCGCGTACTCGGCGCGACGCTCCGGCGTGACGAACGCCGTGACGGGGATGCCGACGACCCCGGCTTCGGCGAGCGGCCCGCGGCAGAACGCGTCCGCCTCGGTCGCACCGAGCGATGCCGCATCCGCGACGGTGAAGTACGACCCCTCCGGTTCGGACACCGCGAGCCCCGCGGCACGCAGGCCGGTGCCCAGGATGTCCCGCTTGATCCGCATGTCATCGGCGATCCCGGTGAAGAACGCGTCGGGAAGGCGCAGGCCGACGGCGATCGCCGGCTGCAGCGGCGCCCCGTTCGTGTAGGTCAGATACTGCTTCACCGTGAGCACCGCGGTCAGGAGCCGCGCGGGGCCGGTGATCCAGCCGATCTTCCAGCCGGTCGTGCGGAAGGTCTTCCCGCCCGACGAGATCGTCAGGGTCCGCTCCCACGCGCCGGGAAGCGTCGCGATGGGGGTGTGCGGAACCCCGAAGGTGAGGTGCTCGTACACCTCGTCGGTCAGGATCACCGCATCGTGACGCTCGGCCAGACGCACGATCTGCTCGAGCACCTCCCGCCCGAACACGGCGCCGGTCGGGTTGTGCGGATCGTTGACAAGGATGATCCGGGTGCGATCGTTCACGACGGCCGCGAGCTCGTCGAGGTCGGGCTGGAACTGTGGCCACCGCAGCGGAACCGTGCGCAGGGTCGCACCGGAGAGCGCGACGCAGGCGGCATACGAGTCGTAGAACGGCTCGAAGACGACGACCTCGTCCTCCGGACCGTCCACCAACGCCAGCAGTGCGGCGGCGAGCGCCTCGGTGGCGCCCGCGGTGACGATCACCTCGGTGGCCGGATCCACCTCCAGGCCGTAGAAGCGGCGCTGATGCTCGCTGATCGCCTCGCGCAGCTCGAGCACGCCGAGCCCCGGCGGGTACTGATTCGCGCCCCGCGAGATCGCCTCGCGCGCGGCCTCCAGCACCTCGACGGGACCGTCCTCGTCCGGAAAGCCCTGGCCGAGGTTGATCGCGCCCGTGGCGGCTGCCAGCGCGGTCATCTCCGCGAAGATCGTGCTCGCCACCGATCCGTCGGCGCGAAGGAGGCCCGCACCGGCGGCCGTGCGGCGCCACGCACCGGGAACGGGAGAGGCGTCGATGTCGTGCATCCCGTCAGGCTACCGGCGCGGCCTGCGCGGATCGGGCCCCGGAAGTCACACATCCGGCTTACGGTCGTCATAGGAAGTCCAAAGCATCCGGCGCGACGCTGTAAGGGCTTTGGAAGAAGGAGCAGCCATGGACGACCAGCGTTCCGATGTGAACCCCTCCGACGAGAACACGTCCGAGATGAACCCGCAGCAGCCAGGGGCCCAGGTGCCCCCGGCCCCGCAGGGCGGTGAGTACCGCGCGCCCCACGACCTCCACGTGCCGCCGCGGCCTCCGGCCCCGCAGGGAGGCTGGGCGGCGCCTCACGGCTCGATTCCGCAGCCGCCGCAGTTCGCCGCGCCGGGCCAGCAGCCCGGGCACGGCCACCCGCAGGGCGGCGGCCAGGCCTTCGGGCAGGCCGCCCACGCGCAGACGCAGGCGACCGAGCCGCTCCCGCCCCAGTTCCGGATGGCCGCCGCGGGCGCGGCGGAGCAGACGGACAAGCCCCGCCGCAAGAGCGGTGCCGGGCGCGTGGCCGGCATCCTCGTCGCGGCGGCCCTCATCGGCGGCGCCGCGGGCGTCGGCGGCGGGGCGCTGCAGGACGAGCTCGCCGGCGGCGGCGTCTCGGCCAGCTCGCAGACGGGCCCGTCGAACATCACGGTCAACAACCCCGGCTCGGTCAACGAGGCGACCGCGGTCGCGACCGAGGTGCTGCCGAGCGTCGTCACCATCGACGTCCAGGATCAGTCGCAGGCAGGCAGCGGATCGGGCGTCATCCTGAGCGAGGACGGCTACGTCGTCACGAACACGCACGTCGTCACCCTCGGCGGCGCGACGGCCTCGCCGAGCATCCGCGTCACGACGTCGGACGGCCGCATCTACCAGGCGGAGGTCGTCGGCACCGACCCGACGTACGACCTCGCGGTGATCAAGCTCGTCGACGCCGAGAACCTCACCCCCGTGGAGTTCGCCGACTCGTCGAAGCTGAACGTGGGCGACACGACGGTCGCCCTCGGGGCGCCGCTCGGCCTGCCCAACACGGTCACGACCGGCATCGTCAGCGCCCTCAACCGCAGCATCGAGATCGCCTCGGCCGCGGCGCCCGACTCGGGCGACGAGACGCAGCCCGCCCCCGAGGAGGAGGAGCCCGAGAGTCCGTTCCGGTTCGACAACGGCCAGCCCGAGGAGACGGTGCCCAACCAGTCGATCTCGATCTCCGTGATCCAGACCGACGCGGCGATCAACCACGGAAACTCCGGCGGTGCGCTCGTCGACTCGCAGGGGCGGCTGATCGGCATCAACGTCGCGATCGCGTCGTCCGGCGGCAGCGAGGAATCCGGATCCATCGGCGTCGGATTCGCGATCCCGTCCAACATCGTCCAGCGCATCAGCGACGAGCTCATCGCCGACGGCGAGGCGACGCACGGCCTGCTCGGCGCGACCGTGCAGCCGGCGAGCGTCGACGAGAATGCCACGACGTCGGGCGCGCTGATCGCCCAGGTGACGCCGGGTGGCGCCGCCGCGGAGGCCGGCCTTCGCAAGGGCGACATCGTCACCGAGTTCAACGGCGTCCGCATCGGCACCGCCACCGACCTCACCGCCCAGGTGCGCGCCGTCGCCGCGGGTAGCGACGCGACCCTGACCTATGTGCGCGGCGGCGAATCGCACACGGTCGACGTCACGCTCGGCGAGCTGACGCAGTAGCGCGCGAACCCGGAAGTGAGGAGGCCACCCCGTTAGGCTGACGGGGTGGCCTCCTTCTCTTTCGGTGCGGGTAACGCCCGGAAGATCGCGCGGCTCCCGCTGTACGTCCTCGGGCGGCTCGTCACGCTGATCGTGCCGCGCGACCAGGTCTGGGTCTTCGGCTGCGGCGCCGGCGTGGGAGACGGCCCGCTGCAGCTGTGGCATGTCGCCGCCGAGCACGACCGCGACGCCCTCTGGCTGACCGACGACCCGGATGAGGCGCGCACGGCATCGGCCCTCGGGATGACGGTGGTGCCGAAGTCGTCGCTCGCGGGGTTCTGGGCGACCGCCCGCGCGGGCGTCATCGTCGTCGCCTACGGGCTCGGCGACGTCAACCCGTACGCCCTCAGCGGCGGCCTGTTCGGCCGGCCCGTGATCGCGCAGCTGTGGCACGGCATCCCGCTCAAGCGCATCGGGCTCGACGCTCCCGAGACGACGCGCAGCCCCGTGCCCGTGGCCGCCCCGCTCGTCAGCCGCGCGATCGGCATCCTGTATCGCGCGTCGGCGCGGCGCATCGACATCCTGCCCGCCGCCTCGCACCTCGTGCGCGGACGCCTCGAGACGGCCTTCGGCCTTCCCGAGGACCGGATCGTCGTCACCGGCGAGCCGCGCGTCGACGTCCTCTCGCGCGGATCCGCCGACGAGCGTCGCGAGAACGCGCGTGCGCTGCTGCGGGACGTCATCCCGGACCTTCCCGAGGGCGACCCGCGGCTCGTGCTGTACGCGCCGACGTGGCGCGACGGCGAGACCGACCCCGCCGTTCCGAGCGAGGCCGACTGGCGCGCGATCGACGAGACGCTCGAGCGCCACGACGCCGTGCTGCTCGTGCGCTCCCACCGCCTTGGCGCGGGGGAGTACGCGCCCCCGGCCGGCGTGCGACGCGTGCGGCGGCTCGGCGCCGACGTTCTCGCCGACATCACTCCCGCGCTTCCCGGCCTCGACGCCCTCGTGACCGACTACTCGTCGCTCGTGTACGACGTCGCGCTCGTGCCTCTTCCGGTGCTGTTCCTCGCCCCGGATGTCACCGCGTACGCGCGGCGGCGCGGCTTCTACGGCGCCTACCGCGACGTCGCCGGTGACGACGTGGCGACCACCTGGGCCGAGCTCCTGCCGCAGCTCGACACCCTGCTTGGCGACCCCGAGATCGCCGCCGCGCACACCCGACGCTCGCGCGAGCTCAGCGACCGCGTGCACGCGTTCCGTGACGGCCGCAGCACCGAGCGGGTGTACGCGGCGATCGCCTCCCGGCTTCCGCAACGCACTGAGAGCGAGTCGAAGTGACATCCACGACCACGGCACGGTTCGACCCGGCCGATCCGCAGCTCGTCGTCCAGGGGACGGGGGCGCGTCCCGCGAGCGCGACGCTCACCGGCCGCCGGGCGCACGTGACCGGCCGGATCACCGGGGGCGGCAAGACCTGGACGGCGCGCTTCCCCCTGCGCGCGGCGCGCTGGGGCGGTCCCGAGCTTCCGCTTCCCGCCGGCGAGTACGCGCTGCGGATCGACGGCGTCGAGCCCGATGCCGAGCTGCCGCTGCGCGTCCTTCCGGGGCTTCGCGCGATGCTCCGCGGCGACATGCTCGTCGTGGGGCCGCCGATCGACCCGATCTACGACGGCGCCGAGGCGCAGGCCGCCCTCGAGCGCCGCTACGTCGACCACACGGCGCCGCTCGAGAACGCGGTGTTCTTCGAGAGCTTCTACGGACGCGGGGCCGGGTGCAATCCGCTCGCGATCGACCGTGAGCTCGCCCGCACGGCGCCGGGCGTCATCCGGTACTGGAGCGTCGTCGACCTGTCGGTGCGCGTTCCCGAGGGAGCGATCGCCGTGGTCGAGGGCAGCCCCGAGTGGTGGCGCGCACGCAGCGTGGCGCGGCTGCTCGTGGTCAACGACTGGCTGCGCCGGCGGTACTCGCGGCGCAAGGGCCAGACGGTGCTGCAGACGTGGCACGGCACCCCGCTCAAGCGCCTGGCGCTGCACCGACCCGGCTTCGACCCGCGGCGCGCGGGAGCGGTGGTCAAGGAATCGCTGCGCTGGGACGTGCTGCTCGCCCAGAACCCGTACGCGGCCCGCATCCTGCGCAAGGCCTATGCCTTCCTCGGCCGCCCGCTGTGGGTCGAGGGCTATCCGCGCAACGACGTGCTCACCACGGGCGACGCGGCCGCGGTGCGCGCCGAGCTCGGCATCGCGCCGGGGGAGCGGGTGCTGCTGTACGCTCCCACCTGGCGCGACGACCGGCAGGAGATCGTCGACTTCCTGGATCCGGTCGCGCTGGCATCCGAGACCGGATCGGTCGTCCTGGTCCGCGGGCACTCGCGCACCCTGCTGCCGGGGCACGACCTCGAGGGCGCCCGGGTGATCGACGTCACCGGCTATCCCGACACCGCGCCGCTGCTGCTCGCGGCCGATGCGCTCATCACCGACTACTCCTCGGTGATGTTCGACTTCGGCGTGACCGGGAAGCCGATGTACTTCCTCGTGCCCGACATCGAGCACTACCGGGGCCAGCTGCGCGGGTTCTACTTCGACCTCACGGCGCACGCGCCCGGCCCGGTCGTCCGCACGCAGGACGAGCTCGTCGCGGCGCTCGCGGCGGATCCCGCCGCCCACGCCGAGCGCTACGCCGCGTGGACCGCGCGCTTCAACGCCCGCGACGACGGCCGCGCGGCCGAGCGCGTCGTCGCCCGCATCCTCGACCGCGGCTTCGTCAAGGCAACCGGTCGTTGAGCGGAGCGCAGCGGAGTCGAAGCCGGCGCAACGGGCGCTCGGCCGATGGCTTCGACTCCTCGCTGGCGCTCGTCGCTCACCCCGTTTCGACTGCGTTCGCTGGCGCTCACTCCGCTCAACGACCAGGAACAGTGACCCCCTGCAGTCGATCGACCCCCACCGGTCGTTGAGCGGAGCGAAGCGGAGTCGAAACGGGCTGAGCGACACTTCGACTCGCTTCGCTCGCTCAGTGCGGGTCTCCGCGAGTCGAAGCCGGCGTAACGGATGATCGGCCGGCGGTTTCGACTGCGTTCGCTGGCGCTCACTCCGCTCAACGACCGGGAGGCACCTACGGCAGAGGCGTGTTGCGACCGGCGAGGCGGGAGGTGTCGACCGTGTCGTGCGCGCCGCGGAGCAAGCCGCCGAGGAACCCGGTGCCCCACGCGAGGTGCATCGTCGGCAGCACGGCGAGCGTCCAGAGCTTGTCGCGCAGCCCCGATCCGCCGCCCGGACCGATCGCCACGGCGAGGACGAGCAGCACGTACGCGAGCACCGGCACATGCAGGATCGACCAGACGGGGCCGATCGCGCCGGTGAGCTGCAGGATGCCCACGACGAGGCTCAGGATGACCGAGAGCACGAGCGCGGGCGGGGCGAAGAAGCGCAGCGAGTTGCGCAGGCCGTACCGGCGCACGAGCTCGCCGCGCCACGTGCCGGTGGCGAGGAACTGGCGGGCGAGGCGGTGCCAGCTCTCGCGGGGCCAGTAGGTCACAGACAAGGCCGGGTCGAACCAGACGCGGTAGCCGGCCGAGCGGATGCGGAGGTTCAGCTCCCAGTCCTCGCCGCGGCGGATCGACTCGTCGAACAACCCGACCTCGTCGAGCACGGCGCGGCGCATCACGCCGAGGTACGCCGACTCCGCCTCGCCCTCCTGCGCGCCGCCGTGATAGGCGCCGCCGCCGAGGCCGATGCGCGAGTTGTACGCGCGGGCCACCGCGCGCTGGAAGGGCGAGCGTCCGTCGGCGCGCATCACACCGCCGACGTTGCCGGCGCGGGTGCGCTCGAGCGTGCGCAGCGCCCGCTCCGTGTAGCCCGGGGCGAGCTCGGAGTGCGCGTCGACGCGCACGATGGTGGGATGCGAGCTCGCCCGGATCGCGGCGTTCAGTCCCACGGGGATGTCGGCGGCGGGGTTGTCGACGAGGAGGATGCGGTCGTCCTCCGTGGCCAGCTGCTGCGCGAGCTCGGTCGTGCCGTCACTCGACGGGCCGAGCGCGAGGACGATCTCCACGGGCCCGTAGACCTGCTGCTCGAGCACCGTCTCGACGGCGCGGCGCAGGTAGTCGTGCTCGTTCAGAACGGGCATGACGAACGAGACGCCGGAGCCCGCCGGCACGGGCGGCGCCTGGCGCCGAGACCGCTCCCGCGGGGACGGCGACGGCCGCTCGGCGGGATCGTTACGCATTCGACGATCATCCCACGGGGAGGCCGGGAGACCCCTGGTTAGGCTTGTCGGATGGGCATTGCGAGTGACGTGAAGAAGGCCGCAGAACTCGTCAGGAAGGCCCTCGATGCACGGCACGCGAAGCAGGAGATCCGCCACGCGATCGCGGCCCGCGCGCCGTTCCGGCAGCGCCAGTTCCGCATCGCCGTGTACTTCGCCGACGGCGATGTCAACATGTACCAGCTGCGCCAGTGGTACCGCCCGCTGGCCGAGCTCGCGCAGGCGCACCCGGTCATCGTTATGGCCCGCAACGCAACGGGCGCGGCGGCCATCCTGAAGGACGATGCGCTTCCGGTCGCCTACGTGCCGGCCGTGCGCGACATCGAGCGCTTCCTCGCTGAGCAGGACATCCGGATCGTCCTGTACGTGAACCAGAACACCCGCAACTTCCAGATGTTCCGGTACGGCGAGCGCTGGCACGTGTTCATCAACCACGGCGAGTCCGACAAGATGTACATGACCACGAATCAGTACAAGGCGTACGACTATGCGCTGATCGCGGGGCAGGCGGCGCGCGAGCGCCTCGGCCGCACGCTGTGGGACTTCGATCTCGACCGGCGCACGATCGAGATCGGTCGCCCGCAGGCGGATCACTACTCGGGAACTCTGCCGTACATGCCGGATGACCGCACGGTCGTGCTCTACGCCCCGACGTGGGAGGGCGACCGTCCGTCGGCGCACTACGGCTCGATCCGTTCACACGGGGAGGCGCTGGTCTCGGCGCTGCTCGCCACGGGGCGCCACCGCGTGATCTACCGGCCCCACCCGCGCAGCGGGGTGGTGGACGCGGAGTTCGGAGCGGCGAACCAGCGGATCATCGCGGCATTGCAGGCGGCGAACACGTCGGATCCGGATGCACACCATGTGTACGACGACGGACCGGATCTCGGCTGGCAGCTCGCCGCGGCGGATGTCGCGATCGTCGACATCTCGGCGATGGTCTACGACCGCCTCGCCGCGGGCAAGCCGCTGCTGATCACGCGTCCGGTCGATCCGGCGGCCGAGGTCGACGAGGGCGGCTACCTGTCGGCGTGCGAGTGGCTGCGCGCCGAGGACGCGTCGCGCATCGTGGAGGAGGTCGAGCGCGTCCAGGCAGACCCCGAGGCAGCCGCACGTCTTCACCACTGGGTCTCGCACTACTTCGGCGACACCACTCCCGGCGCCGCCACCGCGCGCTTCCACGCCGCGATCGAGCAGCTCATGGCGAAGTGGGACGAGTGGAGCGAGCGCGCTTCGCAGCGCTGAACTTCGCCGTCCGTCGTTCAGGCTCCCCGGCGTGACCGGGCAAGCTCCGCGGCCGAATCGTTGCGCGTGTATCCGAGCGCCTCGATCGCGGCGACCACCCGTTCCCGCGTCGCGGGATGCACGGCCTCTGAGCCGTTGAGTACGCGCGACACCGTCTGGTGCGACACCCCGGCCGCGCGACCGACGTCGCGGATCGTGGGGCGCGGGGTCATGCGGCCACCGGTTGCGCGGGCTGGGGCACGGCCACGGACGAGGCGAGCGCCACGGCGGCGCCGCACAGGAGAATGGGCACCGCGATCGCGACGCTGAGCGTCATCCCCTCGGCGAGCCACCCGATCAGCGCCGGTCCGGCGAGCAGGCCGACGTAGCCGGCGCCGACGATCCGCGACATCACCACACCCGCGTTGGCGGCGCCGAGGCCGCCGGCGGCGGTGAAGATCTGCGGCACCGCTCCCGACAGGCCGAGGCCGAACAGGATCCAGCCGCCGAGCGCGACGGGCACGGCCGTCGACAGCGTGACGACGAGCAGGCCCACGGCCGCCACCGCGGCGCCGTAGCGGACGATCGCCACCGGCCCGACCCGGGCCGCGACGCCGTCGGCGGCGAAGCGCCCGGCGGTCATGGCGACCGCGAAGGCCGCATAGGCGAGGGCGGCGGTCGACTCGGACGCGCCGAGGTGCTCGCGCGTGTGCAGCGCGCTCCAGTCGGCGGCGACGCCCTCGGCGAGCATCAGCATGAACGCGAGGGTGCCGAGCAGGATCGCTCGTCGGGCGAGCCCCGGAACCGGGCCGCCCTCCGGTCCGTCGATGTGGGGCGTCGCCGGGGAGATGTCCGCGTCGCCCAGCAGGCCCGGAAGGGCGATCGCGGCGGCCGTGGCGGCGATCGCCGCCGCGACGAGGAACAGCACCGGAAGGTCCCAGCCGAGCGCATGGCCCAGCGCGCCGAAGCCGGCGCCGATCGCGCCGCCGACCGAGAACCAGGCGTGGAAGCTGGCCATGATCGGCCGCTGGTAGCGCCGCTCGACGACGACCGCGTGCGCGTTCATCGCGACGTCGAGCGTGCCGTTTCCGAGCCCGATCGCGAACACGGCGACGGCGAGCGTCACGGGGTCGGTCGCGAGCGGCGGTGTCAGCGTCGCGAGGATCAGCATGGCGGCGCCCGTGATGGTGGCGACGCGACTGCCGACGCGGTCGACGATCCATCCGGTCGCCTGCATCGCCACGAACGAGCCGAGCCCCAGGAGCAGCAGCAGCCCGCCGAGAACACCATGCGAGACCCCCGACTGCTGTTGGATCGCCGGGATGTTCACGACCCAGGTCGCGAGCAGGAATCCGTTGACGAGGAAGGCGCCGATCACGGCGCGGCGTGCGCGCCGGTCGCGGGCGCTCACGCGATCACCACGTCGACGCGGCTCTCCTCGAGGAGGGCGCTCTCCTCGGGGGTGGGCTGATGGTCGGTGACAAGGATGTCGAACGAGGAGAGATCGGCGATCGCGGCGAAGGCTGACCGTCCCCACTTGGTGGCGTCGCACAGCAGGATGCGGCGCTCGGCCGATGCCATCGCGGCCTGCTTGACCGCGGCGTCGTCGGTGTCGTACGCGGTGGCGCCGCCCTCGAGGCTGAGCGCGCACGGGGAGATCACGGCCGTGTCGAAGCGCAGGCCCGAGAGGGTGCGCTGGGTCAGCGGTCCGGTGAAGGAGTGCTCGCCGGGTCGCAGCTCACCACCAGGGGCGGTGATGCGGACGCGAGCGCCCTCTGCGAGCGCGTTCATGGCGGGCAGCGACAGGGGAACGACGCGCAGGGAGAGCTCTCGCATCGCGTGCGCGACCTCGACGGCCGTCGTGCCGCTGTCGAGCACGACGGCTTCGCCGGGTGCGAGCAGAGCGGCGGCCGCCTGGCCGATTCGGCGCTTGCCGTCGGGATTGCTGCCGGCACGCGCGCCGAAGGGCTGCTCGAGTCCGCGCAGCTCGGCCCGGCGTGCCCCACCGTGGACGCGGCGCAGCAGGCCCTGCGCGTCGAGGTCGGCGAGGTCGCGCCGCAGGGTCGCCTCGGATGCCCCGAGCTCTGCGGCGAGATCGGCGACGGCGACGGCGCCGTCCTCCTGCACGCGCGCCAGGATCCGGCGGTGTCGTTCGTTCGTCAGCATGCGTGAACGATAAGCGATCATGAACGAACGCGCAAACGTGATGCGCGAGTGAGCGGGGATTCGAGCGGCTTCCAGCTGCTCGGTCTGCTGAGCCCGCTCGACATCCTGTTCGCCTTCGTGAGCCTCGTGCTCGTCTTCACGACGGCCGATCGCCGGGGCCTGCCCGGGATCATCCTGCGCCGACCGCTGGAGATCAGCCGGGAGGCGCCACAGGCATCGGCGCCTCCGCGCGCGGATCGGTGAACGCGCCGTTCGGCACGACCGTGAGTGCGGCCGCGGCGGCGAGGCCCGTCGCGCCGCACACGATCCAGACCGTGACATAGCCCGCGAACGACCCCGCGGTGCTCTCGGCCGCGGCCCCCGCACCCTGCAGCAGGGCGATGCCGAACACGCAGGACGCGATGGCGCCGCCGACGGTCTTGACGGCGTTCGTGAGGCCGGTCGCCTGTCCCGTCGCCCAGGCGGGCGCCGCGGACGCCGCCGCGGCGGGAAGCGCGGCGACGAGCGCGCCCGAGCCGACGCCTGCGACGGCCATGTTCGTCACGAGCTGCGCGTACGCGTCGTGGAACGGCAGGAACAGCAGGTAACCGACGCCGACGAGCGCGCTCGCGCCGATCAGCGCCACGCGCGGCGACGCGAGGCGAGCGGCGACGGGGTAGAGCAGGGCACCGCCGATCATCGCGATCAGGTACAGCCCGATGATCACCGACGTCGCGAAGCCCGCCGTGCCGAGCCCGTATCCGTGCACGGCCGGATCCGTGCGGGCGAACGTCGACAGCGGCGCCTGCGCGCCGAGGACGCTCACGCCGAACAGCCCTGCGGTCAGGAACACCGGCCAGAGGGCAGGATCGACGAACATGCGCACGTCGATGAGCGGATCCTTCGTCCGCCGTTCCCAGAGCGCGAACGGCACGATCAGCAGCGCGCCGCCGAGCACCAGCGCCCAGGCGAGCGGTCCGCCGTCGAGGCGAAGCAGGCTCAGACCGCCCGTGAACGCGAGCAGCGCGAGCGTCAGCAGCACGATTCCCGTGGTGTCGAGCCTGCCGCCGCTGACCGCGGGCGACTCGGTGACGCCGAACAGGATGACGACGAAGCACGCGGCGACCGCGAGGGCCGGGACGAGCAGCACGATCCACAGCGGCAGTGCGTCGACGAGCGCCCCGCCGGCGAGGGCGCCGGTGATCGCCCCGGCTTCGAGGGCCGCCACGAGCAGTCCCGCGGCGCGCGCGGTCAGGATCGATCCGGCCCCGCTCGCGCGGGATCGCGACCAGATCAGCGCGATCTCCAGGGGCAGCCAGACGACGTAGAAGCCCTGCAGCGCCCAGGCGACGAGGAACACCGCGAACGAGTCGGTGAACGGCAGGGCGAACGAGGCGGCGGCGGTGAGCGCGGTGGACACGAGCAGCATGCGCTTGTGGCCGACCATGTCGCCGAGCTTCGCGAAGATCGGCACGACCAGCGCCGAGAGCATCAGCTGCGAGCCCTCGAGCCAGTTCACGTCGGCGTCGTGGATGCCCACGTGCCGCGCGATGTCGGTGAGCATCGGGGTGTAGTACCCCCGGCAGCACGCCGCTCGTGAACTCGACGAACGCGAGGAAGCCGACGACGCCGGCGAGGGCGCCGAGCCGGGGCTTCGAGGCGACGACAGCGGTGCTCATGAGTGCTCCGTCAGGTTCGTGATGAGGGCGACGTGGAAGTCTCGGCCGCGCTCGAGCGAGGCGACCTCGACCCGCTCGTCCACGCCGTGGATGGATGCCCGCTGCGCCGCCGACATCTCGAGCGGCGCGAAGCGGTATACGGCGGGGCTGAAGCGGTGGAAGTGGCGCGCGTCGCTCGCCTGCATCATCAGGTACGGCGCGGGCAGCGCATCCGGGTACGCGACGCGCGCGGCGGCCGCCACGGCGGCGAACGCGGGCCCGTCGACGGGTGACTCGGGCGAGGGATCGCTTCCCTCCAGCACCTCGACGCTCACCTTCGGATCCCGGATGCGCCGGCGGATGCGCGCGAGCGTCCCCGCGACGGTCTCGCCGGGGAGGATTCGGACGTTCAGCGTCGCCGACGCGCGCGCGGGCAGGACGTTCGCGGCCGATCCGCCGTCGAGCAGGGTGGCCGCGATCGTGGTGCGGACGAGTGCCGCGGGCTCGCCGCCCAGGCGGGCGAACACCCGGGCGGTGAGCGGCCTCGCGACGGCGAGGATCCGCAGCAGCAGGCGAGAGGCGCCCGTGGCCCTGCCCGCGAAGGTCTCGAGCATCCGGGCGATCGCGGTCGTCACCCGCGGCGGGAACGTCGCGGGGCCGAGGCGGTCGACGGCCGCGGCGATCCGCCCGATGGCCGTCGTGCCGCGCGGCGCGGACGCGTGACCGCCGTCGCCCTGCGCCTCGATCCGGAACGTCGCGACGCCCTTCTCGCCGACGCCGATCATCGCCGCACGCCCCTTCACAAACGGCAGGGGAGAGTCGACGACGGCACCGCCCTCGTCGACGACCAGCCACGGCACGATTCCGCGCTCGCGCAGGGTCAGCGCGATCGCGCGCGCCGCGTCGCCGAACGTCTCCTCGTTGCCGCCGAACGAGAGGTGCACGTCGCGCGCGGGCGTGAAGCCGGTCGCGAGCAGATCCTCGACCGCTTCGAGGATGACGAGCAGCGGCCCCTTGTCGTCGAGGGCGCCGCGCCCGTGCACCCAGCCGTCGGCGACGACGCCGTCGAACGGGCGACGCGCCCATCCGTCGGCCTCGTCGGCGGGCACCACGTCATAGTGGGCCATGAGCACAACGGGGGAGGCATCGCTCCTGCCGCGCCACCGGTACAGCAGCCCGAGGTCGGTGATCCGCTCGAGTTCCAGCGAATCGTGCACGCGCGGATACAGCTCGGCGAGCAGCGCGACGAACTCCTCGAACGGGGCCGCGCCGCGCACGGCGTACTCGGCGCTGACCGTCGGGATCCGGATCATCTGCGCCAGGCGCTCGGCGTAGCCCTCGCGGCGGGGGACATCGGCGTCGGGGCGCGTCGACGCGGCGTGGCTCGGGTCTGCCATGCGCTCACAGTAGTGGGTGGCGCCCGTCGCGAAGAACACCCCCGTGCCGCGGGATCCCGGGCCGACGGCGCCGGTCGGCGGGGAGCGGGAATGGCGCGGCGCGGCGATCCGTTGTAGTCTGTGATGCTCGGTGTTCTTCACCGAGGGTGGCCCTCCGTGAGGCGGGCCTGGTAACTCAACAGTGCGACAGCGCCTCCTTCACGCGAAGGATTCACGGGGATGATCGGTTTCGACATTGCTTGCGAATCTGCGAGAAGCGGGCCGAGGATGCGGGGTTATCTCGTTAACGCTCCCTGCAAACCAATAAGTGCCAACTCCAAGCGCACTGACTTCGCCCTCGCTGCGTAAGCGAGCCCGATAGTCCGTCAGACCGTGGGTGATCCCGACACGGATTCTGGCGTCATCTAGGGATCTTGCTGCGTGACGGTGTCGGGACGTCACGCGGGACTCTTTCTCGACTGGGCCCGTCGACTTAGGTGTCTGTGACAAAGGTCGGGGCCGAGCAGAACGCTTTCACAGACTGCGCCCGGAGAAGCCCCAGAGACTCAGCGATGGACGGGGGTTCGATTCCCCCCATCTCCACGGACGTTGTCGCACTGAACGAAGCCCTCGCGATCCCGCCGGATCGCGAGGGCTTCGTCGTTCCCGGCTCGTCGGTTGCCGCGACACTCGTGCACTCAATACGGTGGCGGGATGCAGCCGACGACGCCCGGGACCTTCGCCATCGTCGGAGACGGATACCGGGCGGGGCTGATCGCCCGCGTCGCGCGGCGGCTCGAGGGACGCCTGCGGCTGACGGGCATCGCCACTCGGCGTCCCGAACGGCGTGAAGGCCTCGAGCGGGAACACGGCGTACCGGTCTGGACCGATGCCGCCGCCCTCGCCGGCGAGGTGGAGGCCGACTTCGTGTTCGTCGCCGTGCAGGGGGACAGGGCACCGGCCGTCGTCGCCGCGCTCGCGGCCGCCGGCCGCGCCGTGCTCGTCGAGACGCCGCCCGCCCCCGATGTCACGGGGCTCGTCGACCTGCACCGGCTCGTCGAGGGCGGGTCCGTGATCCAGGTCGCCGAGCAGTACCACCTCGAGCCGCTCGTCACGGCGCAGCTTGCCGTGGCCCAGGCGGGTCTCCTCGGCGAGGTGACACAGGCGGACGTCGCCATCGCCCACGAGTACCACGGCGTGAGCGTGATCCGGCGGGCGCTCGGAGTCGGCTTCGACCCCGTCACCATCCGCGCGATGCGCACCGCGGCGCCGGTGATGTGGGGGCCCGAGCGCGCCGGCGACCCGGTGGACGAGCGGATCGCGCCGTCGACGCGCACGCTCGCCTGGCTCGACTTCGACGGACGGCTGGGTGTGTACGACTTCGACGAGCAGCAGTACCGCTCGTGGATCCGCACCCCGCGGCTGCAGCTGCGCGGCTCGCACGGCGAACTTCGCGACACGACGGTGCGTCGGGTGCTGGATCACCGCACTCCTGTCCGCTCCGAGATCACGCGCCTCGACGCCGGCGGCCCCGGGAACCACGAGGGGATGTACCTGCGGGGATACCAGCTCCACGGGCAGTGGCTGTTCCGCAACGACCTCGCGCCGGCGCGGCTCGCCGAGGACGAGATCGGCATCGCCCGCGCCCTGCTCGGAATGCTGGCGCACGTGCACGGCGGCCCTCCCATCTACGACCTCGCCGAGGCCGCGCAGGATCACCACCTCGGGCTGCTCATCCGGCAAGCCGCCGAAACGGGGGAGACCGTGCGGTCGGAGCGGATGCCCTGGGCGCCGCGCTGATCGGCATCGATCGTCTGATCGGATCCCGCCACCGCGGGCCTGCGGAATTCCGGTCGCACCGCGTACCGTGGGCGCCATGGGGCGCCTCACCTATGACGGATTCGGCACGCCGATCGTCGTCGACGACCTCGAGCTCGCTCACCTGAAGCTCGTGATGACGACCAAGCTGCGCCGCGCGGAGTGCTTCTCGCTGTCGTGGCGCCACCCGGACGGATCCGGGCGCAGCACCCTCTGGATCCATCCGAACATGCAGGTCCGCTTCGACTTCGATTCCGCGGGCGACCCCGAACTCGACCCCGCGCGGATCGCGCGGATGGCGGATGAGGCCGCGTTCGGGGCCATCACCTTCGGCTGCGCGAGCGCCTGACGCGCCGCGTCGGTTCAGCGGCGGTCGCGGTCGTCAGGGTCGCCGGCGTTCTCGCGGATCTCCCGCGCCTCGGCGAGCTCCTTCTCCTCGCGCTCGGCCTTCTTGTCGATCCGCGAGGTGTCGCGCGGCGGCAGCTGGATGCGCTCCTCCGCCTCGATTCCGCCCTGCAGCTGGCGCCCTCGCTCGAGTTCGGCGTCGAACTCGGCGCCGAACAGCAGGGCGAGGTTCGCGATCCACAGCCACAGCAGGAAGATGATGACGCCCGCGAGCGACCCGTAGGTGCGGTCGTAGTTCGAGAAGTTGGCGACGTAGATCCCGAAGCCGAGGGAGGCGAGCACCAGCACCACGATGGCGATCACCGCGCCGGTGCTCACCCACCGGAACTTCGGCTGCTTCGCGTTGGGCGTGAAGTAGTAGAGCACGGCCACGAAGAACACGACGATGAAGGCGAGCACGGGCCACTTCGCGATCTGCCAGATCATCAGGCCGACCTCGCCGATGCCGATCGCCTCGCCCACCGCCTTCGCGACCGGTCCCGACACGATCAGCAGGATGAGCGCGACGACGACGAGCGCGATCGCCAGCAGCGTGACGCCCAGCTGCGCGGGCTTCAGCTTCCAGAAGGGACGCCCCTCGTCGATCTCCCACACGCGGTTCATGGCCCGGGCGAACGCGCCGACGTAGGAGGAGGCCGACCAGATGGCCACGAGCACACCGATGACGAGAGCGAACCCGGCGGCCCCCGATCCCGCCAGCTCCTCGATCGGGCCCTTCAGGCCCTGCGCGGCATCCGGCGCGACCTGCTCCACGATGCCGAGCACGGCGTTCGCGGCCTCCTTGCCCTGGCCGACGACACCGAGCAGCGAGAACACGGCGATGAGCGCGGGGAACACCGACAGCACCGTGTAGTAGGTGAGGCCTGCCGCCTGGTCCTGGCACTCGTCGTCCTTGAACTCCGCGAACGTCTTCTTGAGCACGTACTTCCACGACGGCTTCTCGATCTCGCCGATCGAGTCGGGCTTCGCGGGGTGCTCGGGATCCGGCGCGGTCTTCTGGTCGTTCACTGAATGATCGGTCGCGGGGCTCATGCACCAATGCAACCCGAGCGGGCCGCCTCGCGCCTCCGGCTTGACGCCACGCGGCGGGCATGGCAGGAGGACGGGGCGACCATCCGCGGGCCCGCGATCCGGCGACACCTCACACATCCGTGCGTCGCGACGTCCTGAGGACGAGGAGGATGAACCAATGGACGACCAGGTGACGGATCCGGCGGCGACGGTCGACGAGCAGGTGCTCGGCGAGCGGCGTCACCTCGTCTCGCTCGCCTTCCGGATGCTCGGCACGGTGGCCGAGGCCGAGGACGCCGTGCAGGAGACGTACGCGCGCTGGTACCGGATGAGCGAGGTCGACCGTGCCGCGATCGAGGTGCCACGGGCCTGGCTCACCCGCGTCGCGAGCCGCGTGTGCCTCGACATGCTGACCTCGGCCCGCGCGCGACGGGAGCGCTACGTCGCCCCGTGGCTTCCCGAGCCGGTGCCCGCGTCGGCCTTCGCACAGCCCACACCGGATCCGCTGGATCGTGTCACGCTGGACGACAGCGTCAGCACGGCGCTGCTTGTGGTGCTCGAGTCGATGACGCCCGCCGAGCGGGTGGTGTTCATCCCGGTCGCGGCGTCGACCCCGCCGCGTTCCTCGACGACGTGCAGATCTCGGCGATCATCTGGCTCGTGGTCGAGATCAACGCGTGGAACCGCATCGCCGTCTCGTCGCACTATCCCGTCGCGCCCTGACGCGGCGCGGTCCCCACCCCGCACGCAGAAGGAGGGGCGACGATCGCTCGTCGCCCCTCCCGTGGTCGTCGCGGCTCAGGCCCCGCTGACGTTTCCGCGCGCCTCGTCCGCGCGTTCGCGGACGGTGCCGGCGGCATCCTGCGCGTCGTCGCGGACGTGGGATGCGGCATCCGTCGCGGTGTCCTTGACGGCGGTCGCGGCATCCTGCACCGGCTCCTTCAGGTCCTGCCCGACCTGCTGAGCCACCTGCTTCGCCTCGTCGACGAGCGGCTGCGCCTGGTCCTTGACGTCGTCGGCGAGCTGCTTCTCCTTCTCGGAGGCGGGGATCAGCGACGACACGAGCAGACCGGCGGCGAAGGCCATGACTCCCACCGCGAGGGGGTTGCCCTCCGCCTTCGCGGCGACCCGGTGCGTCGCGTCCTTCACGGAGGAGCCCGCGTCCTGGAGCGAGGAGCCCGCGTCGTCGGCGCTTCCCATGATGCGCTCGCGGACCGAGCCGAAGGCACCCTTGATCTTGTCGGTCTGGCGGTGGACGACCTTCGAGGGCGTCACCTTGTCGACGAGGGCGTCGGCGTCGTAGCTGAGTTCACGGCGAGTGCGCTCGATCTCGGCGCGGATCGCCTCAGGCGAATCGGTCATCGGTTCTCCTCATTTCTCTTCAGGGCGTCCGGGATCTTCCCGAGCGTCTCCGCGGTGCGCGGAGCGCCCTTCACTTCCTTGATCTTGTTGCGGCCCACGAGGAACAGGACCGCGCCGATCACCGCCCACAGGAGGGCGACGATCACGGCCGACCAGCCCAGGCCGGTGAGCTGTCCGATTCCCCACCAGACGGCGACCGACAGGAAGAAGACGGCCATCATCGCCGCGTATCCGGCGCCGCCCATCATCCCCGCGCCGGTGCCCGCCTTGGTGGCGGACTCCTTCAGCTCGGCCTTCGCCAGCGCGATCTCCTGGCGCATCAGCACCGAGAGATCCTGCGTCACCTCGCCGAGCAGATCGCCGAGCGACGTCGAGGCCGCCTTCTGCTCGGAGGGAGTGTGCTCATCGACCATCGTTCGCCTCCCCAGGGGGCGTGAAGCCCGGCTCACCGGCGGGGTTCGCGGCACGCGACTCGTCGTACATCGGCGTGGGCTCGCCCTCGGCGCCCTCCGTCGGGTACGCCGCGGGGTCGTCGAGCCCGGCCGCCGGGTACTCCGCCGTCTCCGCGCTCGAGCCGTAGCCCGTGCTCTGGGTGTAGCCGGTGCCCTCGCCGTAGCCGGTGCCGGCGGTGTCGGCCTGGCCGTAGCCGGTGCCGGACGTGCCGTCGTAGCCGCTGCCCGCGGCCTCGCCATACCCGGTGCCGGCCGTCGCTGCGACACCCGCAGCCCCCGCACCGTACGCGGCTCCGGTGCCCGACTGATCCACCGCCGTCGCCATGCCCGCCGGGCTCGGCGTGCCGGAGCCGAAGGCCCCGCGCGCGCCCTCGCCACCCGGCGTGGGGTTCGCGGCGCCCGTCCCGGTGCCGGTGGAGCCCTGCTCGTCCTTGGCGTTCTCCGCCAGGGCGCGTGTGAGGCGTCCAGCGGCGAGGCCGGCGATGAGCGCGCCGGCGATGAAGACGCCCGGCTTGCGACGTGCGAACGACTTGACCTCGTTCAGCAGCGAGCCCGGATCGCGGTCGGACAGCCAGGACGACGCATCCGTCAGGCGGGCGGAGGCCTGCTCGACGAACTCGGTCGCCATACCGCGGTTCTCGGATCCGCGGGCCATCGCCTGCAGCTCGTCCCCGATGGAGCGAAGCCCCTCGGCGACCCGCTGCTGCTGCGTCGCCGCCTGCTCGCTCAGCTCCTGCCGCGTCTGCGCATAGACCTGCTTCGCCTGGGTCTTGGCCTCGTGCGCGACCGTCGAGGCCTCCTCCTTCGCGGTGTCGACGACGTGCCCCGCCTCGGCCTTGGCCGTGTCCTTCACCTCCGCGGCTTCCTGCTTCGCCGCCTCGGTCTTGCCCGACGAGTCGTGGCCGGACGCGTCCGATCCATATGCCGTGGTGTCCGACTCGGATCCGTATCCCGTCGGCGTGGACGGCGGCACCGCACCATAGTTCTGCGACATCGGTCTTCCTCTCCGTTACCGCTCGTGGTCTTGGGATGACCATGTAACGCGGCCCGAGAGGATTGTGCATCCGGCTTGACCGGAGCGCCTGCGCGTGGCAGAGGCGCGTCAGCGCGGGCTGACGAGCTGGACGAACTCCTTGCTGTCGGCGAGCACCACGTAGCCATCGGCGAAGGCGTAGGTCACGCCCTCGACGCCCTCGAACGGGTCGCTCAGGTAGATCAGGCCGTCGCCCTCGGTGCGCGTCCAGCCCTGCTCGGTGAGGTAGGTGAGCCACTTCTCCGTGCCGGCGGCGTCGATCGGCGCCCAGCCGAAGAGCTGCACGCCGTGATCCGTCGCGATGTCGGCGTTTCCCCACTTGCACTCGACGCCGTCGGGGATGCTCGTGGTCGCCGGATCGCCGAAGCTGAACGGCTCCTCGACCGGCACCAGGCCGTAGCTCTCGAAGTCGGCGACGAGGGTCTCGGGCAGGATCGTCTTGCACGTCGGCGGCATGGTCGGATCCGACTGCTGCTCGCCGCCTGCCGGAGCGCTCGCCTGCGGATCGGCGGGCGAGGTCGGCGCGCATGCGGCGAGGGCGAGCGTCGCCGCGACCGCCAGCACGAGCGCCGTGGCGCGGCGAGCGAGGGTCATGAGGGCCCCGAACGGCCGTGCAGGATGTCGAGGATCGCGTCGTGCAGTATCCCGTTGGTCGCGACCGCGGAGCCCGCGGCGATCGTGGGCTCACCGTCGAACGACGAGAACCGGCCGCCGGCGGCCGTGACGATCGCGGCGGCGGCGGCGAGGTCGTACTCCTTGACGTCGAACTCGCCCACCATCTCGAGCCGGCCCTCGGCGAGCAGCATGTACGACCAGATGTCGCCGTAGGCGCGGTCGCGCCACACGCCGCGGGTGAGCGCGATGAGCGCGTCGAGGTGTCCGGCGCGGTCCCACTGCGCGATGCTCTGGAAGCTCACGCTCGCCTCGTCGAGCGTCGACACCGTCGACACCCGGATCGGACGCGGCTCACCCTCGGGGGTGTTCGTCCAGGCGCCGAGACCCTCGGCACCCCACCAACGGCGCCCGAACGCGGGGGAGCTGACCACGCCGAGGCGCACGACGCCGTCGATCTGCAGCCCGATCATCGTGCCCCACACCGGGACGCCGCGCAGGAAGTTGGCGGTGCCGTCGATCGGGTCGATGATCCAGCGGCGCGACGTCGGCGCGTCCGAGCCGTACTCCTCACCGAACACGCCGTCGCCGGGGCGGTGCTCCGCGAGCAGGGCGCGCACCGCGCGCTCGGCCGCGAGGTCGGCGTCGGTCACGTGCGACCTGTCGGCCTTGAGCGACACGTCGAGGTCGGCGGCGTCGAACCGCGGCAGGGTCTCGGCATCGGCCGCGTCGGCGAGCCGCAGCGCGAGCTGCAGGTCGGCGTCGGGATCGCCGTGCGGAAGGGAGGTGGCCGACGCCGGGGGAGTCACGCTCTCAGGATAACGGCGCCTCCCACCGGGTCCGGACGGCGGAACACGGTGCGTCATCCGGCGTGTCATCCGGCGATCGTCACTCGGGCAGCGCCCACACGAATCCGTCGAGCAGCGCCGTGGCGGAGACGCGGAGGACGTCGCGTTGAGCGAGCGCAGCGAGTCGAAACACTCGTGTCAGCCGACGGCGCCGCCACTCTCCGCCGTTCGGATCTGTCGTCCACAACCTGTGTGCCAGGCGATCAGATTCACACCCCGGATCAGCCCTTTTCCTCACCTGGAATGTCGGTGGCCCCTGGAAGAATCACCTCATGACCTCCCAGGCGATCGCTCCGGCTCCGTGGATCCCCACGGACGAAGAGAACGCCCGCACGTCGGCGCTGGTCGACGAATACGTCGACGCCGAGGCGCAGATCGCACGCCTGCGTGCGCGCCAGGCATCCGCACTGGTGGGCCTCGCCCAGATCGCCGCGGCCCAGGCGCGGCGCAGCGGATCGGAGTCGGAGTACGACTTCGCCACCCGGTCCATGGCGGCAGAACTCGGTGCGGCGGCGCGGATCCCGGACGGAACGATCCGCAACCGGATGTCCGACGCGCTCACCCTGGTCACAGAGTTCCCCGCCACCTTCACCGCGCTGCGCGACGGGTGCATCACCGAGGCCCATGCGAAGGTGATCCTCGCCGCGGGCGAGCGGCTGGATGACGACTCCCGTGCCGAATACGAGAGCATCGTCCTTCCCCGCGCGGAGGTCATGACCGTCGGTCAGCTGCGCGCACTGGTGAAGGTGGTGGCCGAACGGATCGACCCGCTGCCGATCGCCGCGCGGCACGAGGAAGCCATGGCCACGCGTGGCGTGTGGGCCTCCCCGCTTGAGGGCGGCATGGCGCAGCTGCTGATCGTCGGCCCTGCCGCGTTCATCTACGCGATGCACGACCGGGTCACCCAGATGGGAACCAAGAACAAGGCCATCGCCCGCGCCGCCGGCGACGTCGACGGTCGCACCCTCGACCACCACCGCGCCGACCTGCTCATCGACATGGTCCTCACCGGCACGCCCACGGCAGGCGAGGGGGTGGATGCCATCCGCGCCGTCATCCAGGTCACCATCCCCACCGACACCCTCACCGACGACGACGGCATCGGCGACGGTGCGGCGTTCCTCGCCGGGTACGGCCCGATCGACCCCGACACCGCCCGCCGTCTCGCCGCGAGCGCGCCCACCTGGTCCCGCCTGTGGCAGCACTGCGAGACCGGGGCGTTGCTCTCCGTCGACGCGTACACCCCGACCGCCGCGCAGCGCCGGTTCCTCACGGCGAGAGATGAGCACTGCCGCTTCCCCGGCTGTCGACAGCCCGCACGACGATCCGACGTCGACCACACGGTTCCGTACTCGGAGGGCGGCCCGACCGAGGTCACGAACCTCGCCCACCTCTGCGAAGCGCATCACCGCCTGAAGCATCACTCGCCCTGGCGCACGCGGCAAGGGCCCGACGGACTGCTCGAGTACGTCTCACCCGCCGGCCGCGCCTACGCGTACAAGCCCACCCCGATGGTGCGCTTCGAAGCCCTCGCCGAGGTGCCCATGCCCGATCTCAGGATGGGCCGGGACGCGCCGTTCTGATCAGGCGACGACGCGCAGGATCTCCTCGATCGAGGTGATCCCGTCGAGGGCCTCCGTCAAGCTCGCCCGACTCGAGCAGCTCGCGCAGCCGCTGCAGTTCGTCGCGATCGGAGCCGGCGAGCTCCAGAGCGCGTTCCCGCGCCAGGGCACCCTGCCTCACGAGGATGTGGATGAGAGCGGCCACTTGACTCCTTCGGGGGCAGGAGAGGCGTGTATGCCAGGGCGGCCATCCTATCTCCGCCTGTCGACGACGCGGTGACACGCCCGGAGAGCGGGAGCTGCCGCCCCGATTCGCGCGAAGCGATCCCGGCTGGTAACGTAGTCCCTCGGTTCGGGAGCGCGAAAGTCAGCCTCTGGAACATGCACCTCTAGCTCAATCGGCAGAGCAACTGACTCTTAATCAGTGGGTTCAGGGTTCAAGTCCCTGGGGGTGCACAAGCAAGAAGCCCCGACGTATCGGTCACGACGCGTCGGGGCTTCTTCCGTTCTCGGCGCGGGTCACGCGGCCAGCGCTCGTAGAGCGCGCACGCCTCGCGCAGCTCCGCGCGAGTCGGCAGTGAGGGTGCCGGGCTGGGTGACGTCGATGGTGAGCACCCAGGGAGCTTAAGGACGGGGATGCGGGGGTTCGCCCCTCAGGGGTGCACCGTAGAATCCTCGGGCGTGTCGTCGGTCTCGACGCGTCGATCCGTCGAGTGAAGGAAAGAAGATCGGATGCCGAGCAGCCAGGGGGAGGATCCCCGGGTCAGCGCGATCTTCCGCGCGCTCGCGGACGGCGACCATCTCCAGGCGATCGCCCTCAGCGAGCAGCATTGGTCATACCTCTCCAGCTTCCGCCTCGAGGTAAAGCGCACGGTGGCCGACTCGCTGCCCGACGACGTCCTGCGGGCGCGGCCGCTATGGGTGGTCACCAGGCAGGCGCTCGCGCACGCCTTCTTCGGTCGCGTGCGCCCGAGCCTGTGGGGTGGGCTGCTCCCTCCGTTGCGCCCGAGCGACAGCCTGGTGGATCGCCTTGCCGTGCATACCGGGTACGCCGCGGCCGCGCGCACACGCGGTCGGCTCGGCGATGCCGCGTTGTGGGCCGCGCGTGCCCAGTCCGAACTCGCCCGGGCGCCGGAGGCAGAGCGCGCCGCAGCGAGGTTCATCCGCGCCGAGCTCTATCACGAGTGGGCCCTCGTCGCCCTCTTCGCCGGGCGAGGGGCCGACGCCATCGTGCTGTTCACGCGCTCCTACGAGGCGGCCGAGCAGGAGGAGTATCCGGGTGCGGCGATCAACGCCGCGGCCGAGCTCGCATGGCTCATGACGCTCACGGGGGAGAGAGCGCAGGCGCTGGCCTGACTGGGCCGGATCGACCGCCTCCGCGCGGAGCACCCGACCGTGCACCACACGCGTCGCACCGACCGCATCGCTCGGGCGCAGCTGCTGCTCGATGAGCTCGACCTCGCGGGGGCGCGCGCCGAACTGGCCGCCGTCGGCGACGCGCGGGATCACGCGCTCCTCCTGTGCGCTGTACGCGCGTTGATCGACGCCCACGATCCTCAGCTCGACCCGGCCACCACGCTCGCGCAGCTGCGCGCCGAGTTGGATACCTTCCACGACGGCTGGGCGACCGCTCATCTGAACGAGGCGATGGTGGGAGTGGCGCAGGCGCGCCTGCACCTGCTCTCCGGACAGGCGGCGCTCGCGGTGCAGGCCGTCGGCACGGCTGAGCGGGCTCCTGGCGCCATCGGGTCGGGCCGCGCGGCCGCCGCCCTGCGTCAGCTCGGCGACGACGAGCGCGCGTACGCGATGACCACCCGCTTCCTGTCGGAAGGGGCCAGCTGGCCGCGGATGCGCATCGATGCGCTGGCCGTGCATGCGATTCTGCTGCGGCGACGCGGCGAGGATGGCGCGGCCGCGGAGGCGTTCGGCGAGGCGCTGGAACTTGCCGCCGAGCACCGGCTGCTCGTGGCACTCGCAGTGCTGCCTGCCGACGACCTGCGGGAGCTCACCGCGCTTCTGCCTCGGCGGCATCCGCACGCCCACCTGGCGCTCGCGGTGGCAGAGGCCCCCATCGCGTTGACACCCGGCCCCGAAGGCCCGCGGCTGAGCACACGCGAGAGCACCGTGCTCGGGGTGCTCACCGAAGGGCACACGGTCGCCGAGACCGCCGCGCGCCTCATGGTCTCGGCGAACACTGTCAAGACGCAGCTGCGAATGCTCTACCGCAAGCTCGGAGTGCATGACCGACGCGAACTGCTCGTGGCGGCACGACGACGGGGGCTCGTGTGAGCGTCCCACCGCTCGTGGCGCAGGCGTTCCGTGCCCTCGCCGACGCCGAGTGGGAGGATGCCATGGCGCTCGCGGACGCGAACTGGGACGTGATGCTCCGCGAGCATCCGACGGCACTCAGGGCCATAGCCGAGGCTGTTCCCGCTGAGATGCTGGAGGGCCGGCCGCTCTGGAAGAAGCTTCATCTCCAGATCCCCTACCGTGCGTCACCACCGTCGGCTCGGTGAACGAGCCTGTCCACCGACCCGGCCTGGCGCCGCGTCGCCGAGTTGACCGCACGGAGCCGCTCGGCACGACTGGCCGGCGACGTCGGGATGGCGGTCGAGTGCGCCTTCGAAGCGCGCGACGAATACCGCCGAGCGGCGGCGCGTGAGGAGCCACCTCCCTCTGCTCCGCGGCTGATGTTCGAGTGGGCGCTCGCCTTCGTCGTCGGTGGGCCGATGGAGCGCACCGGATGGGACACGCAGCCGGAAGCGCAGCTCGAGGAGACGTACTCGTCCGCGTTCGCCCGAGCGGACTACGACATCGCGTCGGGGGCCGCAGCCGAGATGGCCTGGCTCAACTCCTTTGCGGGGCGAGCCGACGCCACGGCGCAGTGGATCGAGCGCGCGTCCGCCGTGCATCATGCGAGGCCGGGAACGGCTGCCGGCCTGTCGTCTGCTGCGCGCCTCGCTGAGTCGATGCGCCGCTCTGACGCTCTCGACTTCCGCGGCGCGCTCGCCTCGCTGGTCGCGCTGTCGGGGGATCACCTGTACGACCACCGGATCCTCGCGGCGACCGCGGCCGTGATGTACGCGGTGCACCTCGGACCAATCGAGATCGGGAGAGCCAAGAGCGAGCTCGCTCGCACCTGCGAGACATCGCCGCCCGGTCTGCTCGCCGCGCCCCTCAACGCCGGCGCGCTCGCATACGCAGAGTCGTACCGCCTGCTGCTCGAAGGCTCCCCGGCGCGCGCCCTGCGGCTGCTGCAGGCGCCGGCCGGCGTTCGGTTGCCCCTCTACGCCGAAGCGCGCCGCGCCTCAGCGCTGCTTCAGGCGGGTGACCTCCACGCCGCAGAGATGTCGGCCATGGCCGCGATCGAGGAGGGCGGTGCGATGCCGAGATTCGTGATCGAGGCGTGGGCGGTGCTCGCGGTCGTGCAGCTGCGTGGCGGAGCCAGGGAAGCGGCGCGCGAGTCGTTCGGTCGCGCGGTTGCGCTCGCGGACCGTGACACGCTGCCGGTCGCGCTCGGCCTGATCGGAAGCACCGATTTCGCAGATCTGCGTGGTTTCGTCGAGCGTTCGCATGACAGCGCGAGCCTCGTCTCCCTGGCCCGGCAGCACATGCGAAGACCGGAGCCTGCCGTCACGCTGGCCTCGCTGACGCCACGAGAGCGGCGCGTTCTCGAAACAATCGACGCGGTGAGGTCGATCGCCGCGACGGCCGCTCAGTTGGAGGTGTCGGCCAACACGGTGAAGAGTCAGCTGCAGGCGATCTACCGGAAGCTGGGCGTCTCCCGGCGCCACGACATGCTGCGCGTCGCGCGCGAGCAGGGTCTGCTCTGACGTCAGTCCTGCACGCCGTGGTGCTCCCGGATGATCCGCTCGCCCTCGTCGGCGTCGCCCGCGCGCACGGCGTCCCGCAGGCCGGTGAGGTAGGCCAGAGTCGCGGCGACCGAGCCGACGGGTCCCGCAGCGGTGAGATTGCGCTGGATCGCCATGCCCAGGTCGCCCGACACGATCTCCATGAAACTGTTGTCGGGGTAGGCGAGCAGCAGTTCCTGCAGTTCGCGTTGGGCGACGAGCCCCGCATCGGAGGCGATCATGCGCGTGATGATCTCGTCGATACGCGTCGACGCCTCCTCGCGCTGCGCCTGGTCCATGCGCAGGAGCGCCATTCGCAGGAGCGAGGTGGTGTAGTGCGCGGTGAACTCGAGCGTCGAACGCACCAGTCCGGGCGTCACGTCGGTGACACGCGTGTAACGGCTCGCCGCCGTCTCGATCAAGCCCACGCGCTGCAGTCGCTGCAACGCCTCCCGCACGGGCATGCGTGACACGCCGAGCTGCTGCGCGAGTTCGTTGTCCCTCACTCGGGCGCCCGCGGGGATCGTGCCGTCGATGATCGCAGCGGCGATGCGCCGCGCGACCTGGTCACTGAGCCTTACGGATGTGATCTCGAGGCTTTCGATCATCGTCTACTCCTCCGCGGCCCACGCCGCACGCCCGTCGATACCTCGAGCACGGTGGCCTCGGCGCAGCCGAGGGTCGCGGACCTGTCGGTCGGCAGCATCCGCGGACACTTTCGTCGAGTGTGCGCAGTCGGGCGGGTCGGGGGCGACCAGGGACGGGGGGTTCCTTTTGCTCGAATCTCTCTGCGGTGAGGCAAAGATATGCCGCACGTCGTGGATCCTGGTGCGAGTGGGCGCCGCGTTCGGTCTTACCAAGGTGAAATTCACCCGCGGCATCACCTGATTCGCGGATCGCGCGGGTGCGGGGCCTCAGCGACGGCGCTTGGCGAGCTCCTTCTCGGCATCCCGGGGCGAGTAGTACTTCGCCTCCTTGCCGTGGATGGGGGAGTCCTCCGACACGGTGCGGCCGCGGCTGGCGTTGCGGATGTCGATGATCGTGCCGATCGTGAGCGCGAGGGTGATGCCCCAGCTCACCCAGCCGAGACCGGTGCGCCAGGTGAACTTCTGGGCGTTCGCGCCGCGCAGCAGCGCGTAGCCGCTCGTGAGCGTGCCGATCAGTCCGGTGCCGCTGAGGTATTTGCGCAGTGCCATGGCACCACGCTAGCGGCCGGACCATCCGGGCGCAGGGGCTTGCGCGCGAGACGGTGCCCATGGCACGCGGCCATAACCGCCGGGGCATGCGCCGTCAAGCCCCGGCGGCCGGGCCCGCCGCGGAAAGGCCCCGCTGATACCGTGAAAAGGAGCCCCTAGGAGGAGCCGATATGTCTCGCGCAGATCTCGTCGTCGTCGCCAACCGCCTTCCCGTCGACCGGGTGATCGCGCCGGACGGCGAGGAGAGCTGGCGGCGTTCGCCCGGCGGTCTGGTCACCGCCCTCGAGCCGGTCATGCGCAAGCCCGATCGCGCGTGGGTGGGATGGGGCGGCCAGCCCGACCTCGACATCGAGCCGTTCGACTTCGAGGGCGCCCGCCTCGTGCCCGTGCCGCTGAGCGCTCCGGAGATCGAGTCGTACTACGAGGGGTTCGCCAACGGCACCATCTGGCCGCTCTACCACGACGTCATCGCCGCTCCGGTGTACCGCCGGTCGTGGTGGGAATCGTACGTGCAGGTCAACCGCCGCTTCGCGCAGGCCGCAGCCGACGCGGTCGAGCAGGGCGGCGTCGTCTGGGTGCAGGACTATCAGCTGCAGCTCGTGCCGAAGCTGCTCCGCGAGCTCCGGCCCGATGTCACCATCGGCTACTTCCACCACATTCCGTTCCCCGCATACGGCCTGTACTCGCAGCTCCCGTGGCGCCGTCAGGTGCTCGAGGGCCTGCTCGGTGCCGACGTCATCGGATTCCAGCGCCAGGCCGACGCCGGGAACTTCCAGCGCAGCGTGCGCCGGGTGCTCCACCACACGACGCGCTCCAACGAGATCGTGGTGACCTCGCCGCAGGACGGCAAGGAGGACTCGCGGGTCGCGATCGCGAAGGCGTATCCGATCTCGATCGACGCCCAGTCCTACATCGAGCTCGCGCAGGACCCGAAGGTCCGGGCGCGCGCGGTCGAGATCCGCGAACAGCTGGGAAACCCCAAGACGATCCTGCTCGGCGTCGACCGCCTCGACTACACGAAGGGCATCCGCCACCGCCTCAAGGCGTTCGGCGAGCTGCTGCAGGACGGCCGGCTCACCGTCGGCGACGCCACGCTCGTGCAGGTCGCGAGCCCGTCACGGCAGCGGGTCGATGCCTACGCCGAGCTGCGCGACGAGATCGAGCTGACGGTCGGCCGGATCAACGGCGACTACGACACAATGCACCACACGGCGATCCGCTACCTGCACCAGGGCTTCCCGCGCGAGGAGATGGTGGCGCTCTACCTCGCGGCCGACGTGATGCTCGTCACCGCGCTGCGCGACGGCATGAACCTCGTCGCCAAAGAGTACGTCGCCGCCCGCACCGACAACACCGGCGTGCTGCTGCTGAGCGAGTTCGCCGGAGCGGCGGACGAGCTCACGAGCGCCCTGCTCGTGAATCCGCACGACATCGGCGGCCTCAAGGACCTGATCATGCGCGCCGTCGAGATGTCGCCGGGGGAGCAGTCCCGCAGGATGCGCGCGCTGCGCCGCCGTGTCCTCGAACACGACGTCGAGGACTGGTCGCACGACATCCTCAACGACATCGACAAGATCCGCACGGCGCGCAACGCTCGTCGCTGAGCCGAAGGAGAAACCCCATGGCCCCCGCGTGGACGTCCGCCGTCGAGGAGATCGCGCGTACGGAGAGACTGCTGGTCGCCCTCGACTTCGATGGCACGCTGGCTCCCCTCGGCGACGATCCGATGGCGGTCCGGGCGCTGCCTGAGGCGGCGGAGGCGGTGCGCCGGCTTGCGGCGGCGCCCGACACGACCGTCGCGTTCGTGTCCGGTCGCCAGCTCGCGGATCTGCGGGTGATCGGCGAGCACGCGGACGACTCGGTCGTGTGGCTCGCCGGCTCGCACGGGGCCGAGCACTGGCGACCGGCCGGGATCGAGATCGCCGCGGACGACGTCCCCATGGCGGACGTCGTGGAGCGCGCGGGCATCGCCGACGCGCTCGTCGCCGACGTCGAGCGTGCCGTCGAGGGAATCGACGGCGCCTGGGTCGAGCCGAAGGCCTACGGCTTCGCGCTGCACACCCGCCTTGCCCAGGAGCACGACGCCGCCCGCGCGCAGTCGCTCGTCGACGCGCTGGTGGCCGAACGCGCCCCCGAGTGGCGCCGCCGCACGGGCAAGAACGTCGTCGAATACGCCTGGCGGCATGAAGGCAAGGACACGGCGATCGCGCGCCTGCGCGCAGAGTCCGAGGCGACGGCTGTGGTCTTCGCTGGGGACGACGTCACGGATGAGGACGCCCTCCGCAGCCTGGGCGAGGGCGACCTCGGCATCCGCGTCGGGGAGGGCGAGACGGCCGCCAAGGTGCGGGTCGCCGACCCGCTCGAACTCGCCGAGTTGCTCACCGCTCTGGCCGTCTCGCGAGCATCCTGAAGGCGCCGTCGGTGCGTCGTAGGGCGCTTTGTCCGGGCGAACGGGAGCGCCTCCGCACCGGGCATAGACTGCCGACATGGTCGACCTCGCAACACCGTCCTCTACGCCCGACATCAAGCCCCGCAGCCGCGTCGTCACCGACGGGATCGAGGCGACCACCTCGCGAGGAATGCTCCGCGCGGTCGGGATGGGCGACGCCGACTGGGAGAAGCCGCAGATCGGCATCGCCTCCAGCTGGAACGAGATCACCCCCTGCAACCTGAGCCTCGACCGCCTGGCGCAGGGCGCCAAGGAGGGCGTCCACTCGGGCGGCGGCTACCCGCTGCAGTTCGGCACCATCTCCGTCTCGGACGGCATCTCGATGGGCCACGAGGGAATGCACTTCTCGCTCGTCTCGCGTGAGGTCATCGCCGACAGCGTGGAGACCGTCATCCAGGCCGAGCGCCTCGACGGAACCGTGCTGCTCGCCGGGTGCGACAAGTCGATCCCCGGCATGCTCATGGCGAGCGCCCGCCTCGGCCTGTCCAGCGTCTTCCTGTACGCCGGATCGATCGCGCCGGGCTGGGTGAAGCTGTCGGACGGCACCGAGAAGGACATCACGATCATCGACTCGTTCGAGGGCGTCGGCGCGTGCCGCGCGGGCCTCATGAGCGAGGAGGACCTCAAGCGCATCGAGTGCGCGTTCGCGCCCGGCGAGGGTGCCTGCGGCGGCATGTACACGGCGAACACGATGGCGTCGGTCGCCGAGGCCCTGGGCCTCAGCCTCCCCGGCTCCGCCGCGCCGCCCGCCGCCGACCGCCGCCGCGACTACTTCGCGCACCGCTCCGGCGAGGCCGTCGTCAACCTGCTGCGCCAGGGGATCACGACCAAGGACATCCTGACGAAGGAGTCGTTCGAGAACGCGATCGCCCTCGCCATGGCGCTCGGCGGCTCGACGAACGTCGTCCTGCACCTCCTGGCGATCGCCCGCGAGGCCGAGGTCGACCTCACGCTCCACGACTTCAACCGCATCGGCGACAGGACGCCGCACGTCGCCGACATGAAGCCCTTCGGCAAGTACGTCATGAACGACGTCGACCGTCACGGCGGCATCCCCGTGATCATGAAGGCGATGCTCGACGAGGGCCTGCTTCACGGCGACGCGCTCACCGTCACCGGCAAGACGCTCGCCGAGAACCTGAAGGACCTGAACCCCGACCCGATCGACGGCGAGGTCATCCACGGCTTCGACAACCCGATCCACGCGACCGGCGGCATCACGATCCTCCACGGATCGCTCGCCCCCGAGGGCGCGGTCGTGAAGACGGCCGGGTTCGACGCCTCGGTGTTCGAGGGCCCCGCTCGCGTGTTCGAGCGCGAGCGGGCCGCGATGGATGCCCTCGCCGAGGGAACCGTGAAGGCCGGCGACGTGGTCGTCATCCGCTACGAGGGCCCCAAGGGCGGCCCCGGCATGCGCGAGATGCTCGCCATCACGGCGGCCATCAAGGGCGCAGGGCTCGGCAAGGATGTACTACTCTTGACGGACGGTCGATTCTCAGGCGGCACAACCGGACTGTGCATCGGCCATGTTGCACCCGAGGCGGTGGACGGTGGTCCCATCGCCCTGGTGCGCGATGGTGATCTGATCAGGGTCGATATCGCGGCTCGCTCTCTCGACCTACTCGTCGACGACGCAGAGCTCGAATCCCGCCGTTCCGGCTGGGAGCCCCTGCCCCCGCGCTACACCCGAGGCGTTCTGGCGAAGTACTCGCGACTCGTGCGCTCCGCAGCGGAGGGCGCGACGACCGGCTGATCCGCGTCCCTTCACGCGGATCCATCGACCCGACTTCAAGGAAGCATCACCATGCCGTCCGATTCCACGTTCCATTCCGTGACATCCGGCGACGCGGCGAAGGTCCTCCCGCGGCCTCCCGCGTCCCGTCCCGCCGCTCCGTCGGCCCCCGTCATCACGGGTGCCGAGGCCGTCGTCCGCTCGCTCGAGCTGCTCGGCGTCACCGACGTCTTCGGCCTGCCCGGCGGCGCGATCCTGCCCGTCTACGACCCGCTGATGTCGGCCGAGAAGCTGCGCCACATCCTGGTCCGCCACGAGCAGGGTGCCGGTCACGCGGCCGAGGGGTACGCGGCCGCCACCGGCAAGGTCGGCGTGTGCATCGCGACCTCCGGTCCCGGCGCGACGAACCTCGTCACCGCCATCGCCGACGCCTACATGGACTCCGTGCCGCTGCTCGCGATCACCGGCCAGGTGTTCTCGACGCTCATGGGCACCGACGCGTTCCAGGAGGCGGACATCGTCGGCATCACCATGCCGATCACCAAGCACTCGTTCCTCGTGAAGAACGCCGCGGAGATCCCCGCCGCGATCGCCGCGGCGTACGAGATCGCCTCGACCGGCCGCCCCGGCCCCGTGCTCGTCGACATCACGAAGGACGCCCAGCAGAACGAGGCGCCGTTCGTGTGGCCGCCGAAGATCGACCTGCCGGGCTACCGGCCGGTGCTCAAGGCGCACGGCAAGCAGATCCAGGCCGCGGCCGCGCTGCTCGCGCAGGCGCAGAAGCCGGTGCTCTACGTCGGCGGCGGCGTGATCCGCGCCCGGGCCGCGGAGGAGCTGAAGACCCTCGCCGAGGCGAGCGGCGCCCCGGTGGTGACCACGCTGATGGCCCGCGGGGCGTTCCCCGACTCGCACCCGCAGCACCTCGGCATGCCCGGCATGCACGGCACGGTGCCCGCGGTGCTCGCGCTGCAGGAGGCCGACCTCATCGTCGCCCTCGGCGCGCGGTTCGACGACCGCGTGACCGGCAAGGCCGCGCTGTTCGCCCCGAACGCGCAGGTCGTGCACGTCGACATCGACCCCGCGGAGATCTCGAAGATCCGCACGGCCGACGTGCCGATCGTCGGCGACCTGAAGGACGTGCTCGTCGACCTCGACGCCGCGCTCCACGCGATCGGCGACAAGGCCGACACGTCCGAGTGGTGGGCGTACCTCCGGGGCCTGCAGAACCAGTACCCGCTCGGCTACGCGCCGACCACCGACGGCCTGCTCGCACCGCAGTACGTGATCAGCCGCATCGGCGAGCTCACCGGCCCCGAGGGCATCTACGCCGCGGGCGTCGGACAGCACCAGATGTGGTCGGCGCAGTTCATCAAGTACGAGCGCCCGAACTCGTGGCTCAACTCCGGCGGCGCCGGCACGATGGGCTACTCGGTGCCCGCCGCCATGGGCGCGAAGGTCGCCCAGCCCGAGCGCGTGGTGTGGGCGATCGACGGCGACGGCTGCTTCCAGATGACCAATCAGGAGCTCGCCACCTGCGCGATCAACAACATCCCGATCAAGGTCGCCATCATCAACAACTCGTCGCTCGGCATGGTGCGCCAGTGGCAGACGCTGTTCTACGACGGCCGCTACTCGAACACCGACCTGAACACGGGGCACGAGTCGATCCGGGTTCCCGACTTCGTGAAGCTCGCCGAGGCGTACGGCTGCCTGGCCATCCGCGTCGAGAAGGCGGAGGACGTGGATGCCGCCATCCAGAAGGCCCTCGAGACCAACGACCGCCCCGTCGTGATCGACTTCGTCGTGAGCGCCGACGCGATGGTGTGGCCGATGGTGCCGCAGGGCGTCAGCAACAGCTACGTGCAGTACGCACGCGACCACGCCCCGGCGTTCTCGGAGGACGACTGACATGACGACGCACGTGCTGAGCCTCCTCGTCGAGGACAAGCCCGGTCTGCTGACCCGCGTCGCCGGCCTGTTCGCGCGCCGCGGCTTCAACATCGAGTCCCTCGCCGTGGGCGTGACCGAGGTGCCGGGCCTGTCCCGGATCACCGTGGTCGTCGACGTCGACGAGCTTCCCCTCGAGCAGGTCACCAAGCAGCTGAACAAGCTGATCAACGTGATCAAGATCGTCGAGCTCGATCCGTCGTCGAGCGTCCAGCGCGAGCACATGCTCGTGAAGGTGCGCGCCGACAACGCCTCGCGCTCGAACGTGCTCGAGGTCGTGAACCTGTTCCGCGGCAGCGTCGTCGACTACGCGCCGGATGCCCTCGTGATCGAGATCACGGGCGACAAGGGCAAGGTCGACGCCTTCCTCAAGGCGATCGAGCCGTTCGGCATCCGCGAACTCGCCCAGTCGGGCCTCGTGGCTCTCGGCCGCGGCTCGAAGTCCATCACCGAACGCGTGATGCGCGGCTGACCCGCTTCCGGTTGCTGAGCGAGCGAAGCGAGCCGAAGCGACCGTCACGAACTTCCCACACCCCAACCCAAGGAGAACCACCACCGTGAGCACCGAGATCTTCTACGACGCGGACGCCGACCTGTCGCTCATCCAGGGCAAGAAGGTCGCGATCGTCGGTTACGGCTCGCAGGGCCACGCCCACGCGCAGAACCTTCGCGACTCGGGTGTCGAGGTCGCCATCGCGCTGAAGGACGGGTCGAAGTCGACCGCCAAGGCGCAGGAGGAGGGCTTCGAGGTCAAGAACGTCGCCGACGCCACCGCGTGGGCCGACCTGATCATGATCCTCGCCCCCGACCAGCACCAGCGCGGCATCTACTCCGAGTCGATCGCCCCGAACCTGACCGAGGGCAAGACGCTCGCCTTCGCGCACGGCTTCAACATCCGCTTCGGCTACATCGAGGCTCCCGACGGTGTCGACGTGATCCTCGTCGCGCCGAAGGCGCCGGGCCACACCGTGCGCCGCGAGTTCGTCGCGGGCCGCGGCATCCCGGACATCATCGCGGTCGAGCGCGACGCCTCCGGCCAGGCCTGGGATGTGGCGCTGTCGTACGCGAAGGCCATCGGCGGCACCCGCGCGGGCGTCATCAAGACGACCTTCACGGAGGAGACCGAGACCGACCTGTTCGGCGAGCAGGCGGTGCTCTGCGGTGGCATGAGCCACCTCGTGCAGGCGGGCTTCGAGGTGCTCACCGAAGCCGGCTACCAGCCGCAGATCGCGTACTTCGAGGTGCTGCACGAGCTCAAGCTCATCGTCGACCTGATGTGGGAGGGCGGCATCGCCAAGCAGCGCTGGTCGATCTCCGACACGGCCGAGTTCGGCGACTACGTCTCGGGCCCCCGTGTCATCGACGCCGGCACGAAGGCGCGCATGCAGGAGGTCCTCGCGGACATCCAGTCGGGTGCGTTCGCCAAGCGCTTCATCGAGGACCAGGACAACGGCGCGCAGGAGTTCCTCGCGCTGCGCGAGAAGGAGCAGGGGCACCCCATCGAGGCCACGGGCAAGGAGCTCCGCGCCCTGTTCGCCTGGAAGCAGACCGACGAGGACTACGTCGAGGGCTCTGCCGCTCGCTGACGAGACCGCTCTACCTGAGCAGGAACAAGACCCCCGCACCCACAAGGTGCGGGGGTCGTCTCATTCGTCCACAGGGGACATCCACCGGTGAAGGCGTCCCCGGATGCGCGGATCCCGGATCCGGATCGCCTGCGCGCGTCAGGCTCTCTCCATGACGTACACAAAAGCGGACGAGCGCCGCATGAACGAGCTCCGTGAGGAGCCGCTGGATGATGCCCACCTCGAGGAGCTGATCGGTCTCCTGCTCACCGGCGCGATCCGGCGCCAGCTGTGGCTGCTGTTCCTGGACGAGGACGACCGCCTCAGCGAGGCGATCATGCCGACGGATGACTTCCCCCGCGATCCGCACGAGCCGAACATCGTCGACGACCTGGGGCCCGTCACCGCGGCGCACCTGATCGCGGCGCGGATGCCCCTCGTGCTCGAGGCGGTGGGTGCCGCGGCGCTCGTGCTGGTGTGGGAGCGCGAGGGCGCGGCCGACTTCGAGCGCGAGGAGCTCGCCTGGGCGGCCGCGATGGCAGAGGCGCTCCGGCTGCAGGATGTGCCCCTGCGCGCGCAGTTCCTGCTGCACGACGACGGCGTGCGGCCGCTGACGCTGGACGACTACGCGCCGGTGACCGCCGGGCGTGGGGGAGGTCCGGCGTAGGCTGACACGCATGTCCGAGGGGTCCGACGCCGCGCGCGAGCGGCTGCTCGAGCGGCGATCCGACGCGCTGCGGCGCCTCGCCGCGCGCGCGAGCGACCTGTCGGGAGTGGCGGCGGCGCGAGGCGACGCGACCGCAGACGACGAGCACGACCCCGAGGGGGCGACGCTGTCGGGGGAGTGGTCGCGGTTGAGCGGCCTGAGCGATGCCGCCCGACGCGAGCTGCAGGAGATCGACGCGGCGCTCGCCCGCATCGACGCCGGAACCTACGGCGTGTGCGAGGTGTGCGGCGAGCCGATCGCGGCGGGGCGCCTGCTGGCGCGCCCCACCGCGACCCGCTGCATCCGCTGCGCGGTGTGACCCGTCACCAGATGTGCGGGTACACCTCGTAGGTGATCCCCTCGGGCATCGGGTCGATCAGGTAGATCTCGAAGTTCGCCGATCCGCCGGCGGGAACCCGGTCGGTGTAGCCCTGATCGGCGAGCACGATCTTTCCCGAGGCGTCGCGCGCGATGAGCGTCAGGTCGAGGCTGTCGTGGTCCTCCGCGAACGTGCTCCTGATCGTGCCCGTGACGGTGGTCGAGTACTCGTCGGTCACGGCCTCGAGGCCCTCGACGGCGAACGCGCCGCTCATCTCGACCTGTTCCGACCCGAAGCCCTCCTCCGGAAGGACATCGAGCTTCGCGATCTCGTTGTCGCCGATCTGCGAGAAGATGCCCGTGTAGATCGTCGTGCCCGGCAGCAGCATGCCGCCGATCGACGAGCTGTCGAGGATCGTGCCGCCGGCGTCCACCGCCTCGACGCTCGCGTAGAAGTTCTCGAGCGCGTTCGCCTCGTCGGTGTTGGTCACCTCGACGGTGAACCAGTAGTAGTCGTCGTCGGGGCCGCGCGTGCCGAACGCGGTCTCGCCGAACTCCACGGATCCGGCGACGACGCCGGCGCCGTCCTCCCCGCCGGTCGTTCCACCCTCATCGATGCCGGGGTCGGTCGCGGGTCCGTCTCCCTGCCCGTAGATCTCGTCGCACTCCTCCTGCGTCAGCCCGGCGTCGTCGCACGCCTGCTCCAGGATCTCGTTGGGCGCGTTGCGCACCTGGTCGGCGATGAAGCTGGAGACGGCGATGGTGATGGCGATGCCGGCGATGAGGCCGACGCCGCCGAGGATCACGGCGGTCAGACCCATTCCCTTGCCGGGCTTCTTCTTGACCAGGACGATGATGCCGATGACGAGCGCGGCAAGCAGGAGCAGGCCCGCACCGAAGATCCCGAACGGGATCAGCGCGCCGAGGAAGCCGAGGATGCCCAGCACGAGGCCGGTGATCGCCAGGCCCTTGCCGGGAGCCGGCGGCGCCATGGGGGCCCCTTTGTACGGCGCACCGCCGTAGGGAGTGCCCGGGCCACCGGAGTCGCCGGGGGCGCCCGGGTAGCCCTGCGCGGGCGGCGTCGGCTGCGCGTACGGCGGCACGGAGCTCTGCGGGTAGCCCTGGCCGGGGGCCGGAGGCGAGTACGGAGCCTGGGCGCCCGGGAACGTCGGTGCCCCGGGAGCGGAGTACGTCGGCTCGGCGGGAGCGGCGTAGGTCGGCTCGGCGGGTGCCGGGGGAACGGTCGCGTCGGGCTCCTGCGGGGCGGCGGGCTGCTCCGGCGTCGCCGGCTCCTGCGCGGCCGGCTCCTGCGCGGCAGTGGCCTCGGGCTGCTCGGGCGTGGGCTCGGACGATCCGGGAGCGTTGTACTG